>MBRE01000047.1 GCA_001698425.1 Oscillatoriales cyanobacterium USR001
GAGAGGAGGGAAGACAAGAGGGAAGAGAGGAAGGTATGCGAGAAAAAGCTATGGCGATCGCGAGACAATTACTCTCAAAATTAGACGATGAAAGTATTAGTCAAATTACGGGACTTAGCCTTGAAGATGTGCTGAATTTGCGATCGCAAGATCCAAATCATAAAAAATCATAAAAAATCACAATTAAAAGTGTCAAATGCCGGTTACAATAATTAAAAATTTAGAACTAGGCAAAAAGAGGCTGCGGTGACAGCGGATGAGGCAACGGCAAAAAACAAACACCAAAAGATGCGAGGACAAACCCCCTTGGCCTTAACTTATTATGGCTTACTAGGGCTTCACCCTTCAGCATCAAACATAGAAATTCGGCAAGCTTACCGGGAACTTAGCAAACGCTACCATCCCGATACTACCGATTTACCAACAGCGATCGCGACTGCTAAATTTCAACAAGTTAACGAAGCTTATGCTACTCTCAACAACCCAGAAAGCCGTCTTGCCTACGATCGCAAATTAGCCTATTCACGCTTAAACATAATTCAATCCCCACCAAACCTAAACAACTCCTCCAATGTCTCCCAAAATTTTGATTCCGCTTACTTAGACCCCACTGAGCGTCCCCTCTCACCTGGAGAAATCTTTATTCTTCTAATTTTGGGAACTACTCTACTCGGTTGTCTGGGAATTGCGATCGCCATGTCACTTTCAAATTAACAATTAACAATTACTAACTACCAATGACTATCCCTTCCCCTGATACACCTTTATATAGCCATCCTCTCCCAGAAATAGAGCAATGGCTCAAAAATCGAGGTTGCCAACAAGATAGACGGGAACTTCATTGCTGGCACATCGATCTCCACACCTGGGAAGCTGAAATATCCCTAGAAATTGACCAAATAACTGTTCGCTATCTTCACGCTGGAGCCGACGGCAAAGATATTCAACGCTCCTTTAAATACTCCCTCAGTCGCCGCGATATTGAAGCCGCAGTTTTCTCTGGACCGTAATTTGTGTATAATGAAATTACTTAACAGGTAATAATTATGGGCCGTCTTACCAATCGCGCTTTTGACATTCTACAAGCAGAAGTTAATAAATGTGCCGCTGCTGAAATTGGTGGCGGTCAAGTACAGAAACAAATTGTAATGAAACGGTTAGAGAAACTGCGCTTACAGCAAGGTACTTTTGCCTCAGCCGAAGAATTACGCGAAACAGTTAAAGATTTTTTTCCTAATTTTAGCGAGAGCGCTATTCAAGCCGCTGCTAAAGCTAACCGTCCGGCAGGAATATTAGGTAAAATAACTTTGCTTAGTGCTTTTGCGATTGGCGCAACTGGCTTTATTTGGGTAATTAATTTACCTTTCCCCATGATTCGTTGGCCAGTGGCAAAAACAGCGCCGATATTGTTATTACCTAGCTATATTAGCATGGATTATAATTATCGGCAAGCGATCGCCAAAGTTGAACAAGCAGACCAACTAATTAACAGAGCTACGGCTAGTGCAGATTTCGATTTAGGGGAAATCAAAGCCAAAGAAGCGCAAGAACATCTTAATGCTTTGCCAGTTTGGTTTTTAGGTTATTATCCTCAAGCTTACTGCACTTTCTTTGGCTGCACTTGGCGATTTACTGTCGATGAATTTGAAGCCGCACGCAAAAATATTGGGCGCATGGAAGCTCAAATTTTTCAGCAGAAAAATGCCCTAACTCAGCTAAATCAAACAGAAGTAGCACTAAACACAGCCAAACAGCAATATCAGCAAGCAAAAACTGCCCCGGAAAGGCAAAAAGCCAGTGCAAATTGGCAAAGCGCGATCGATCAATTAGGTCAAATTCCTAACGAAACTTTAGCCGGAAAAATCGCACAGAAAAAACTACAAACGGCTAATAGAGATTTTCAGGAAGTTGGCGGTGTCGCTACTGGTAGTCAGCTTACTGATAATTTAATTGAAGCCGCCAAAGAATTTGCCATGTCTGCCGCAGTCAATTCTCAAAATCCACCCCATTCATCTGAAAAGTGGGAACAAATAGCCAATTTGTGGCAAGAATCTATACAGCGACTCGATCAAGTTAGACCTGATAATCCCGGTTATCTCGACGCTCAAAATAAATTGGCTCAATACAAAACAAATTTAGGGACTGCACAGTTAAGAGCGCAAGTTGAAAAGGATTCAGCGAATGCTCTGGAAAGGGCTAAAAATGCGATCGCTGATTGGCAAAGATTAGCTCTCGCAGAAAGTCCAAATCGTAGTTATTTAGTTGGTCAACTACGGGAAATAATTAACAGCTTAGAAAAAGTTAAAACTGGGACAACCAGTTATGCAGAATCTCAAAAACTGCTGCAATTTGCTAGAAAAAAACAGCAGGAATTGTCAAGATAAAGAAAGTTCACAAGGTTTAATAAAATGTTTTCCCATTGTGAAACTCCTGACAATTTAATTAAAAGTTAATCAAATGCCCCTAAAAATACCATTCCAAATTGTCGAGAGTCCTACTAAAATTGAGCAGCAAATTACTAAATTTGGTGGACAACCTGTATGGATTTCTCAACCCTATTGGCCTCTCTGTCCCGAAACAGGCAAGCAAATGATGTTTCTGGGACAAATTTCTCTGAATCAAGAATTATTCCCTAATAGCAATGGCATAATGGTTTATTTATTCTTTAGCGGGGAGAGCGAGCCAATTTATAAAGAAGCTATAGCAGCAGTAATTCAAAGCACGGAAAACGTATATAAAAGTGCCGATTCTCAAATAGAGTTTGTATCTGAAGCTATTGGTCCTGTTATCTACGAATTAGATGAAAATCGTCAGATTCTTTACAAAGAATATCAAGTAATATTAAATCCTATAGGGAATGAAGATTGGATTCCTCTAAATGAAAGATATACAGCAAACGATTTTGATATTGATACGGGATTTCAGTTTTCCCAACCTGAACTAGCCGGAAATAAAATAGGTGGTCAACCTCTATATATTGAAGGTCTAAGTAATCCACCAGAGCCATTTAACTCTGAAGAATGGCTGCTACTTTTACAATTAGCTCCGACGGCAGGATATTGGGGTACTAAATGGAAACCTAATTTCTATCCTTTTTATATGGAATTAGGTGAATTTGCTATTCTCACAGTTTTTATTTCTCCAGATTATAAGCAAGTTGAATGGTTTATTCAACAGCCATAATGCGATCGCAGATTATTTTAGCAGATTATTTTAGCAGATTATTTTAGCAGATTATTTTATCTTATCGCATTGAGTAGCATTTGGATAATTTCTGAGGCGGCGCGATCGCTGGCTCCTATTCCTCCTAAAGTTTCTCGCATTTGTTGATAATTTGCTTTTATTAGCCTTATTTTGTCTTGATTTAGCAACAGTTCCATTGCTTGAAATGCTATATTTTCCGCAGTTGCTTGTTCTTGTAATAATTCTGGGACAATTTCTCGTTGAAGAACTAAATTAACGGGTGAGATAAAGGGAATAGAAAATTTAAGTAGTTTACGAGCCAGCCAATAGGTGATAGGATTAACGCGGTAGATGGCTATTTGAGGAACATTAAGGAGTGCTATTTCTAAGTTAACAGTACCAGATTTAGCGATCGCTAAGTCAGCGGCGGCGATGATTTCTAAATTTTGATTTTCTAATAGTGTAGCTTGTAACTTATAGTCCTCAATAGCTTTTTGGATAGGGTGACGTAGCGCTGGCCTAGATAGGGGAATCCAAAAATGTATTTTTGGTAGTTTATTTTGGATAATTTGAGCAGCCTCAAAAATTGCGGGCATTAAGTATTTAATTTCTTGTTGGCGAGAGGCGGGAATTAGCGCGATCGCGATTTTATCTAGTTCAATTCCTAAGCTAATCCGCGCATTTTCGCGACTAGGCGCACCTTGCATTCGATCAATTAACGGATGTCCAACCCATGTTACATTTGCCCCTTGTTGTTCAAAATAATTGGCTTCCTCTGGAAAAATAGCTAGTATTTTATCTGTGATTGATACAATATTAGCGATATTTTCCCAAGGGGGAGCCCAAACCCAAACTTGAGGCGCAATATACCAAATAATCGGTATTTTTGGCCAGGAATGGCGGATATAGTTACCTATGCTAATATTAGGTCCAAGGTAATCAATTAATACAACTAAATCTGGCGGGTTTATTTGTAGGTATTTTTTAGTTTGATGTTGAATTTGCAGGGTTGGTAAAATGTAAGGTATGGATTCTAAAATACCGACAGAACCAATACCTGCTGTGTCTCCGATGATGTTAGCGCCGGCATTTGCCATGCGGGAACCACCTAATCCTACTATTTCTAATTCTATGTTTTTTGCGGTAGCTTGGCGTTTGAGGCTTTGAGTTAACAAAGACCCTTGTAAATCACCTGAAGCTTCGCCTGTGCTAATAAATATCCGCATAATGAAGGAAGAAGGAAGAAGGAAGAAGGAAGAAGGAAGAGGGAAGAAGTTGAGAGTTGACAGTTAACAGTTGATAGTTAACAGTTAACTAATTACCAATTACCAATTACCAATTACCCATTACCCATTACCCATTACCTATTCCTATTCCTATTCATGCTTCTTTTTACTGCCGGGAGTGGGGCCGCGTCTTCCAGGGGTAATTGATTCTTGGAAAAAATGGTGTAAATGTTGCTTATGCTCATTTTCTGGCAATAAATTTAACTCAGCTAAGGCTTGATTAAGGGTATTTTCAGAACGATAAAGAATGCGAAAGACTTTTTTCAAAATCTGGTAATCTTCTTCAGTTAAACCTGCGCGTTTGATGCCAACTGAATTAATCGATCGCACAGTTGCAGGATTTCCCTCAACTAACATAAATGGTGGCACATCTTGAGATATGCGACTCATGCCTCCCACCATTGCCATTTTGCCGATGCGGACAAATTGGTGAATCCCTACCATACCACCAATTACAGCTTTAGATTCAATATAAACGTGACCGGCTAAATTCACAGAATTAGAAATTACTACATGATCTTCGATCGCGCAGTTATGAGCAACATGAACGTAAGCCATTAATAAGTTTCCATTCCCAATCTCTGTGCTTTCTCCTGCTTGAGTAGCACGATTAACTGTAACATATTCCCGAATGCGGTTGTCGTTGCCAATTTTCACCCAACTGGGATCGCCATTATATTTTAAATCTTGAGGTTGTAAACCGATAGCTGCTCCTGGGAAAATTTGATTGCGATCGCCAATTTCTAGCGGACCTTCTAGTACCGCATGAGCACCAATTGTAGTATCTTGGCCGATTTTAACTTTTTCCCCAATTACGGAATATGGTCCCACCTGTACAGTCGGATGTAGTTGAGCGGCGGGATGAATCACAGCCGTTGGGTGAATCAGGGTAGGCATTTGTCAGTTGTTAATTGTTAATTGTTAGTTGTTAGTTGTTATTTGTTATTTGTTATTTGTTATTTGTTAACTGTTATCAAATAACCAATAACCAATAACCAATAACTAATAACCAATAACTAATTACCATTTTTAATCAACGATCGAGAACATTAGTTCTCCTTCACAAACTCTTTGACTGTCAACTTCAGCGCGGGCTTGAACTTTGCCAAAGCGACGACGTTTGACGCAGAGTAATTCTACTGTCATTATGAGCCGATCGCCTGGTACAACGGGACGGCGAAACCGAACTTTATCAATACCAGCAAACATAAATAACCCTTGTTCAACGTCGGGTAGTTGAGATAATACCACGCCGCCAACTTGAGCCATTGCTTCGACAATTAAAACCCCAGGCATAATTGGGCGATTGGGAAAATGTCCCTGAAAATGCGGCTCGTTAAAAGTTACATTTTTAATTCCCACTGCCTTTTCCCCTGGTATATATTCTACGATTCGGTCTACCAGTGCAAAGGGGTAACGGTGGGGTAGTAGTTGCTGGATTTGTTCAACAGTGAGAATTGGTTTAACCGCAGAAATCTGACCATTTGGGGTTTGGACAGTTTCGGCGTTAGCAGTATTGGTGGTGTTTGCGTCAGTCAGCGTGGACATTGCTTGGGGAATTGTGAAGTGTTGGGCGTGATGAACTTGAACACGGGTTAGGTGATTTGGTCTAAACTTGCTCCGATTGTGCTAATAGGTGAGAACTAATAGCTTTGGCGAGTTGGACGTGCAGGTTGTGACTGGCTTTGTAGGCCAAGTAATGAGCTTGAGGTAAAATGCCTAGCAAACTCAGATCCCCTACTAAATCTAAGATTTTATGACGGACTGGCTCATTTGCAAATCTCAAGGGTGGATTTATCCATCCAGAGCGATCGCAGACGAGGGCATTATCCAGGCTACCACCTTTAATTAATCCTGCTTGCCGTAATTGGTCAATTTGATGGGCGAGGGCAAAAGTGCGGGCGGGGGCGATCGCATCTTTAAAATTTTCTACCTCTGGCGACCAACTGTACCATTGATTGCCTATAGCGGGAGTATTAAAATCAATTCCATAACTAAAGCGAGTTTCGGGTGCGGGGATGGCGGTGACAAAAGTATCGCCTTGGTGAATGGAAATGGGACTTTTTAACAGGGGGGCGGGGAGTTTATTTGTTTCTTCTGTATCAATAGAAATTAATCCTACGGAGGCGATCGCCTCTACCCAATTTTGCGCCGAGCCATCCAGTAATGGCACTTCTGGGCCATCAATTTCAATCCGGGCGTTGTTTACTCCCATCCCAGTTAAAGCGGCTAAGAGGTGCTCTACAGTGCGAATGGCGGCTCCTGATGAAGTTAATTCAGTAGAGAGAGTTGTTTGACTGACAGACTCTACTCGCGCTGGAATGATGGGAGTATTCGGGAGATCGATACGGACAAAATAGCGGCCTGAATTCGCGATCGCAGGTAAAACCCGGACATTTACCTCTACCCCACTATGTAAACCAACCCCCGACATTTTAAACTCACCAGCTAAAGTACATTCTTTGTCAAACATATTGTTAGTTGTTTGTTAACTGTTAACTGTTAACTGTTAACCGTTAACTGTTAACCGTTAACTGTTAGTTGTTAACTGTCCATTTTAACCTGTGTCTGTGCATTTCCTAAAAGAAACGCTAAACTATAGATAGATTTAACGATATTTTGGCAACCCTATGCTCGGATTTGAAGCCTTAATTGCTAGTGCCACCAACAACATCGCCAACATCGCCCGCGAAATGCTGTTAGATCCCAGAGGTAATATCTTAAATAATTTAGCCATTCTCGGCAAAACCTTGAAAGCTAGAAATGAAACATCTATAAATCGTGCCGCCCAAGCTTACGCTCATCAATATTTTCAACGCTACGGCATCAAGAGAGTGTTAGGAAAGGCACAACCAATTCCCTTAAAATCACTTTATATTCCCATTCATGTTTGGCGCGAATCAAATATCCACCAATGCACCTCATTAGAAAATTTGGTAAATACCTGCAATCAAAGTGAAGTGCGCCACTGGCAGTTTATTTATAACGATCGACTTCCGGGTATCCAAGCCGCAAATCAACATCAATATCTCATGGTTTTAGGTGAACCTGGAACTGGGAAATCTACTTTTTTACAGCATATCGCATTAGAAGTATTGCAGGGGCAAAACTTTGGGGGAATCGGCAATTATACATATATTCCGGTTTTTATCGATCTTAAAGAAGTTGGTAATTTTAAAGTAGATATCGAAAAAATTATCTCCGACGAATTTACGAATAGCAAATTTCCTTTCCCAGAAAAGCTGACAAAAAAGTTGTTAATAAAAGGTAAATTACTGATTTTATTTGATAGTCTTAACGAACTTCCCGAAAACCAGATTAAAAATGTAATTTTGCAAATTAAACATTTAATTAACAAATATCCCAAAAATCGTTTAATTGTCTCCTGTCGCACTGCTTCCTACCGTTATAACTTAACTAAATTTACTAATGTTTTAGTTTCACCTTTTGAAGAAAGTCAGATAGAACGTTTTCTTTGTAACTGGTTTTATTCTGACTCGGAAGAATTAAATTTTACCGCGTTAGCTTGTTGGGAACTGCTCCAAAAAGCGGAAAATTATCAGGCAAAAGAATTAGCTAAAAATACTTTACATTTATCTTTTCTTTGTTTGGTTTATGAGCGAGAAAAAAGCCTTCCTCAAAGTTTGAAAGCTTTGTATCAGAAAGTTTGGCAAATTTTACTAGAATCAGGATTATCCGATCCTCGTCTGCAACTAAACGATCGAGAAAAATTACTAATTGCTGATAAATTTACTAATTTTCTGTCTGAGATTGCTTTTATCAGCTTTGAGACAGATAAACCTTTACTGGAAAAGCAGTTTATTCTCAATTCTTTGAGAAAATTTATGAGCTTAAAATCAGCAAAAAACTTAAATTTAGATGTTGATTTAGTTGTGGATGCGATCGCCATTGAGTCGGGGATTTTTGTCAATCAATTGTCTAATATGTTGGTGTTTTTCCATCCAGTTTTGACGGAGTATTTGACGGCTGAATATATTTATAAGCATGAAAAAATAGGCGAATTAGTGGCGAATCATCTTAACGAACTTCGCTGGCAAACAGTGTTTCTATTGTTAGCTGAAAAAATGGGTAGTGAGGCAGATAAGCTATTATTGCAAATAGAGATGACAGCACAAAAATATATTGTCAGCCCTAAATTACAAGCTTTATTAAGTTGGGCAAATCAGATTACTGCTGATTCGGAGGGAAACATTAAACCTGCGGCTAAACGGGCGACGGCAATTTTAATTAGTCGGGGTGATTTTGCGTCTATACAGGAGGCGGGTGAGGATATAGAAGAAGCTGATGAATTATCTTTAGCCACTGAGGAGGATTTTGCTTTTAGCCAGGATTTCATGCTGACTATGAGTCGCGATCGCATTTTTGCTACTTATTTAGCCTATTTTTTGGGGCTTGATCTTGGTTTAATTTTAGCTCGTTCTCGGATTCTTGCTAGTAGTATAACTGATACTATTGGATTGGCTAGAACTCAGATTTTTGCCGATGAAACTACTCGTGAGTTGGCGGGGACTGCGATTAAAGTTCGCGGTCGTTTTCTGGACTTGGATTTTAATTTTGCTCTTGATTGTAACCGGGATTTAGCTCTCGATCGAACGCGGGATTTAGCTCTAGTTTGTATTCTTGCCCGCGAGTACGAAAAGCTCAAAATTTCTCAGGGGGCAACTCAATTTGTGGCTGAGTTAGAAGCGCTGCAAGAATGCGTGCCTGGTAATAATGAACCTTTGGCGGTTCATCGGAAATTTCGCGATCGCTTGCAAACAACTTGGTTAAAGACTTTTAATATTAATCCTGATTTGGTGAATTTATCATCGACAGAAATAGCGGCATTAGGAAATTATTTATACGCTAATTGTTTAATGATACAATGTTATCAAGCCGCAGGGGAAGTTAACCTAGAAATTTGGGATGCGATCGAATCTCGGATGTTACAGCAGATTCCACACTTATGAAGTACACTAGATCGAACAATACCCGTAGGGACACGGCATTGCCTATTGGTGTCAACTTAAGCCGAAAGCCGCCAGGGACTTAAGTCCCTGTCTAATAGCTAAAGTCCTCTGAAGAGGACTGAAGAAAATTGTTAAATTCATTAGTCCTCTTAAGAGGACTTTAGCTTTGAGGCAGGGGTTTTAACCCCTGACGGACTAAGTATTTGACCTTAAGTTGACACCAATGGGCATTGCCGTGTCCCTACTGTACTTCATAAACCTGGAATACGCTGTATTATTGACTGCTTTAAACTTCTTGTAATTGTTCCACACCCAGAATTTTAGGCAATGGTTCCAGAGGAGTTGTAACAGGAGTATATTTGCAATAGCAAATCACAATAGACTCAAAATCGGCATGGTGCGATAGTTTCAATCCCTAATAGGGATTTGGGGTAATTGTGGCGAAGTTGTACCAACAACAGTCAAAGAAAAAGTTGTACCGTTTCAATCCCTAATAGGGATTTGGGGTAATTGTGGCAATGCTGCTAGTAGCGTCAAATCTTTTGGATCTGTTTCAATCCCTAATAGGGATTTGGGGTAATTGTGGCCATTAGGCGCGGCCGCTGTTGGTTTAGCTGCTTACGTTTCAATCCCTAATAGGGATTTGGGGTAATTGTGGCAACTCCAATGTTTACGCCTAATACTATTTTATCACTTGTTTCAATCCCTAATAGGGATTTGGGGTAATTGTGGCGCTCAATTGCAGTTAGTTTAGATTGCACCTCCGCCAGTTGGGTTTCAATCCCTAATAGGGATTTGGGGTAATTGTGGCATTAGCTGCAAGCGGTTTGTCTCCCTGCTACGGGTTTCAATCCCTAATAGGGATTTGGGGTAATTGTGGCAGTCCTAGCAAGCAAATTTATCATTGCTTTGGATGTGGTTTCAATCCCTAATAGGGATTTGGGGTAATTGTGGCGAATTTAGCCTCACCGATTCCATATTTGGCGAAGGTAGGATCAAATGTTTCAATCCCTAATAGGGATTTGGGGTAATTGTGGCAATGGTAGAGATGATTAACCCTGAATGCTGATGTTGTTTCAATCCCTAATAGGGATTTGGGGTAATTGTGGCTGGTTTAAAATGTACCCTAAGCTTGAAGAATTGCTAAGTTTCAATCCCTAATAGGGATTTGGGGTAATTGTGGCTTTGCTTACAAAGTTTGTTAACAAACAGGAATAGAGAAAGAAGTTTCAATCCCTAATAGGGATTTGGGGTAATTGTGGCATAATAATTGCCCCACACTATCAGGTGGTAAATCTTGGAATGTTTCAATCCCTAATAGGGATTTGGGGTAATTGTGGCTTTTTATTAGACTGTGTATGATTATACAGCACAGCACTGTAGTTTCAATCCCTAATAGGGATTTGGGGTAATTGTGGCTCCTGGAAATTTCTCTGCTATTGCGGGAGGTTCCGGTTTCAATCCCTAATAGGGATTTGGGGTAATTGTGGCAGTTAGAAGTGAAAACATTAACCGTCAAATTTTTAGACTGCGAGTTTCAATCCCTAATAGGGATTTGGGGTAATTGTGGCAAGGGTAGAACGGCAGATCGTGGAATGGCTACACGAGTTTCAATCCCTAATAGGGATTTGGGGTAATTGTGGCAGAAGAGACTTTATTCCAATAGGCCCTGGCTCATCATCGTTTCAATCCCTAATAGGGATTTGGGGTAATTGTGGCTATTCCAAATATTGCGGGGCAAATAGAATATGCTGGCTGCGTTTCAATCCCTAATAGGGATTTGGGGTAATTGTGGCAGTGCTCGTACCCTTCCTGCAAAGACAGATTACGGTTTCAATCCCTAATAGGGATTTGGGGTAATTGTGGCATGGCAAATCAATAATGGTCGTTTCCTCCCGCAACTCGTTTCAATCCCTAATAGGGATTTGGGGTAATTGTGGCTGGAATGATTCACGTTCCTGAATGGTTGCCAGAGAACCTTAGTTTCAATCCCTAATAGGGATTTGGGGTAATTGTGGCAGTTTGTAAGTTCTATAGTACCTCGTAAAATCTGAAGTGTTTCAATCCCTAATAGGGATTTGGGGTAATTGTGGCTCCAGCCGATTTCTGTACTGGACGGCAAATAGTCTTCAGTTTCAATCCCTAATAGGGATTTGGGGTAATTGTGGCATTTATCTGCTGATTTAAGCGTAAAACCAGCCAGGTTTCAATCCCTAATAGGGATTTGGGGTAATTGTGGCCTTTTATTGCGATTACCCGCGTCTGTGACCATCTTGTTTCAATCCCTAATAGGGATTTGGGGTAATTGTGGCACTGTTATCGGTAGATTAGCTTTGAGGTTGGTTTTTGTTTCAATCCCTAATAGGGATTTGGGGTAATTGTGGCCGCCGGCATCTGAAAGCCTTACCATATTTAGTTTTCAAGGTGCGGTTTCGGGAACCTGATCTAAAAGTACCATTCCAGCCATCCACTTGTCAATACTCTCCCGCGATTTTTTTAACAAATCCTTATCCTGTCAAGATTACAGCCATTGCGGGAATCGTTTTTTCAGGTCAGGGGCATCAAACCCTTACAGAAGTTGTATTACAGCCGAAAAATTTAACACCCCAAAATTTACACCCACCGATTCCCGCAAATTAGGCAAAAAATATACTCCTGTCCGCCGGCGCAATCCCACCAATCCGCTCAATCTTACCCTGACAGCAAACACAGAGAGGAAAAAATAGAATACTGTCCTCTTCCGGCTTAATGATTTTAGCAAGACGCGATCGCATTTCCAACTTTACCCCAGAGTCAACATCCCCGCCCCAAAATTCACAGCCAAAGGCAACAGTTTCAACCATTGTAAACCCAAAATCGGCTCAGGAATCCCCGAACCTACTAACACAGGAATCACATACTCCTGTCCATCCAGCACAACTTTACCCTCATAAATATCAAAAAAGTCAATACCCCGCGCCGTCTGCATCGTTCGATTGCGTTCAACCAAAACCCAACCCAAACTTTCAGCATCTTGAGTATCAAGGCCCAACAAACCTGTAGTAAACCCAGTATCTAATAGCACATCAATCGGGAAACTCTCCCCATCCAATGCAATTAAATCAATCTCAAAAATTAGTTCTCCAACTTCACCAAACCTACCACTAATCATATATTACCGCAAGCTCCCGTCTCATTGAGCCGGAATGTCACTAGCCAACCACTAGGATACTTTTCACGAGCCTTTTGTGCCGCTATTTCCTCATCGCGATCGATAAAATAATCCCCACTATTCGGCTCAATAATCATAAACCAGTTATAGTATTCATCCATCAGTTTAGGACAAATTTTGTTAAAAATTGCTTGACTGCGCTGACAGCGATCGTCTCGTTCAACTTTCCGCCTAGCTAACTCCTCTGACGGTATCGTAAATTCAGGAAATAACCTACCTCGGCGACGAGGACGATTTGATGTTGTTTGAATCATGGCTCGACTTCGTTATTCAATTATTTGTGATTATATCTCAATACGATTCAGTTAAGCATCACATCCAAATATAGGGGGCAACCACAGGGGGATTGCCCCTACAATACTCCTTTAAATAATTGCAACTGATTGCGGGCTGTCTCCAAAATCAACCTTTGTTCAGCACGCGCGATCGCAATTAAAGTTCGTTCTACAGCGTCCAAATTCACAGAAATTGACGTAATTCCCCACCGGATCAACGAATCAATTATCTCAGGATATAAAGCCGGAGCATCACCACAAATAGAACAAGGAATTCCGGCAGCATTCGCCATTTCAATTAGTTGTTTTAGCGCTCTCATTACCGCCGGATTTCGCTCATTAAAAGCTAAAGTCATTTGCTCAGAATCGCGGTCAACACCTAACAGAAGTTGAGTTAAATCGTTAGTCCCGATCGCAATTCCTTGAACTCCAGCTTTCACATAATCTGACAATAAAAATAACACCGATGGTACTTCAGCCATAATCCAAAGTTGAAAATCAGAATGTAAGTTATCCCTAACTTTTGCTAAACGCTTGCCGCAAAAAGTAATATCAGCAACCGATCGGACAAAAGGTAAAATTAAGTTAACATTTGTGTTTCCTGACCGATGTAATTGTTCAATTACTGTTAATTCTAAATCAAATAAATTTGGTTCCAAGGCATAACTAAAACTGCTTTTAACTCCCGATTCTCGTAAATCAAATGAGCGATAAAATACAGGGCGCGGAGCTAAAGCCACAGCAAATTTAGTTAAATGACGAGTCATGCGTGTTATAAATTCTGATTGGCGATCCTCTTGCAACCAAAGGCTAGGATGTTTATATTCCAAAGCTTCCAGCGCCATTAATTCTGAGCGTAACAGCCCAATTCCATCGATGGGTAAATTTTTTATTTGTTCAATTGAGCTAGTTTGACTAACATTAACACAAAGTTTAGTAGCAATTGGTAATTGAGATTTTGACATATAAGAAAAATCGATATTGCTATCAATGTTTAAGGATTTATACTGGGTACTCGATAGTTGTGCAGATTGTTCTTTATTGATGGAAATTTGAGTCGATGGAATATCATTAATTGCAACTTGGTTTATCAAGCGAATTTCTCCTTTGTTGCCATCTACTAATAGTAAATCGCCAGTTTTAATCAAGCGAGTAGCATTAGTAACTCCGACAACAGCCGGAATTCCAAGTTCTCTGGCTAAAATAGCTCCGTGTCCTGTCATTCCTCCTTGTTCTGCAACTACTCCATTGGCAACTTTTAGCCAACGTAACCACTCAGGACTAATGGCTGGTGCTACCAAAATTCCACCTGCTAAAAAGTTCGATAGTTTTGGGTTAGGATTGGTAATAACTTGAGCGATCGCGATGGTAGTTCCCGCTGCTGCTGCTAGTCCTTGGATACAGTAAGAAGCCGGGAAGGAAAGATTTGTTGACACGCGATCGTCTTTTATTTCACTATTTAGAATAGCAACTTCGGTAATATAAAATTCTGGTTCTGCATTGGGGTTTAATTGGCACAAAGTCCAATCTAAAATCACAGAAAAATTAAGGTCTATTTGCGCTTTTTCTCCTAATTCTATTACTTTTTCAATCTCAGGTTTATCTAAAACATATTGGTTTTGCTCGATTTCAGTAAGGACGCGAATTTGCAAAGGACTGGTAGTATTTTTAAAGATGAAAGAAGCTTTGTGAGCTTGGGGAAAAATCAAATGAGAATTTGGCTTTGTTTCTGTATCGCTGGGGTCATTAGCGAGGTAATAGGCAATACTTTTGTTACCTAATTGTTGGCTTTGGATGTTTCTAGTTTGTGTTTCGACTTGGTAGTAGTCGGGCATAGCTTCCCCCCAGATTAAGGAAGTTTCCAGCCCCCAATTTGCTTGAATTTGATGGGATTTATTGCCTGTTCGGATAGTCCCAGAAGCTGGTGCATTCCAAATAGATTGTACTAAAATTATTGGCACAAGTTGTTCCAATTTTTGACCGCAGCGTTGCCAGTAAAAGAGGCTTTTTGCTCTAAAAAATTCTGCCCACGTTTGTTTAATAGCGATTGCAATACTATCTGAATCCGTCCAAGCTATTTGAGATTCTAACAACCCCGAAGTTTTAATTTTAGGATTGTTTAGAGAAGGGCGAAAAATTACCGTTTTGGTGTTTAATTTTTGTACTGCTGATTGTAGGTTTGCGGCGAAGGCTTCTGGCAATTTTGCTGTCAAAAGTTGCTGGCGAATACGTTGGGCGATCGCTTGTAATTGCCAAGGATTATCCGCATTAAAATATAGAGAAGAATGGGGCAAATCTGCAAATAGGGGTTCCCGCCAGTCAATTACTGATAGAAACTCCCAAAAAGTTTTTGCTGTCACCACAAAACCCTCGACAACGGGGTAGCCACGCTGCATCAGTTCGCTTAAGTAAAACGCGCGATCTCCCACCGCTTCTCGGTCTGAAGTTTGAACCTGATTGAGCCAGTAGAGGTTCTGCACTCTCTTTTCCTGCCCTGACAACTTGATTAAAATATTAATTATATTTTATACTATTTTGTGAGCAAAATTACAAGGGATTGAATTTTGCAAAAAAGATAATTAAATTTTGGATTATGGACAAACACCGATGGTTTTCTTATTTCAAGCCTTTTCTGAGTTTATTTCTAAAGTCTAGCTGTTCTCTGTGCGATCGCACGGCACAGGGAGAATTTTGTCAATATTGTCAGAAGCAACTTTTGCAGTGCCAATTTACTAACAAGAACCAATTTTGGCTTTCTGAGAAACCAGTTTTTATCTGGGGCCAGTATCAAGGAGTTCTCAAACGCGCGATCGCCGCTTTTAAATATGAAAATCACCCAGAAATCGCTAAACCTTTGGGTTACTGGTTAGCAGAATCTTGGTTAAATTATCCAGAATTAGCTATTGACAAATTAACAGTTGTACCAATTCCTTTGCACGCAGATAAGTTAAAAAAACGGGGTTTTAATCAAGCCGAACTTTTAGCCGAGAGTTTTTGTCAGTTAACTGGATTACCATTACAAAGACAAGGTTTAGAAAGGGTGAAAAATACTAAGGCTTTATTCGATCTTTCCGTAAAAGAGCGGCAAAATGAAATGAAGGAAGCTTTAATTTTGGGTAAAGATTTTCGCCGCCGACATCCCAGTAATGCTGTATTATTGGTGGATGATATCTATACTAGCGGAACTACAATTAAATCCGCAACTGAGACACTAAATCGTGCAGGAATTAAGGTTTATGGAACCGTTGCGATCGCCACTACTAAAAAATGTTAATTGTTATTTGTTAATTGTTATTTGTTAATTGTTATTTGTTAATTGTTATTTGTTATTTGTTAATTGTTATTTGTTAATTGTTATTTGTTATTTGTTATTTGTTATTTGTTATTTGTTAATTGTTATTTGTTATTTGTTATTTGTTATTTGTTATTTGTTAACTGTTATTTGTTATTTGTTATTTGTTAAAGATGAAAGTGATAGGAAATACTACCTTCTTCTTTAACTTCACAAGTAGCATTAAAAGCGTCCGCTTGTCGATTCAAATACTTTTGAGCATCCTCAGCAGATAACTGAGTTTCCATCGCAAATTTCATCAAACTAATTTCTCCACTACCTTCCTGAATCAATCGGTATAAAATTGTTTGCAAGCGATCGCGCTCTTGTTTTTCTCTCGCCACCTTTTGTTTCCAAATAGCAACCAAAGGAATCAAACCAATACTAACTACTAAACCCACCAGCAAACCCATTCCCAAAATAATAAAAACAATTGGATTAGAACCCGGATAAGCAATAATTTTAGGAGAGCGATCGACTACCAAACTGCTACTAATTTCTTTCTCCGCCGCCTTAGCATCACTTAAAGCAGCCTGAGTTTTTTCGTAAATTTCCTGTTGAAGTTTAACTTGTTCTTCCAAACGCACCCTCTCTCGATCGTCACCAGCATAAAATTCGTCAAGATTTTTCTCAGCTTGTTTAAGTTCTCCATTTACCTGTTCTAAACGCTGATTAATAGATTGATTAATTAATTGCCATTTATCAAGATTAATTAGGCGACTTTTTTCAATTATTGCCTTCATCAACACATCTATCGTTGTCAGTGCTTGTTCGCGATCGCCTGTACGATATTCAACCACAATCTCTAAAGGTTTTTCCGGCTCAGAAACCTTAATCATAGTATTTTTGCGAACTTGTTGCGGCTCAATTTTTGCCGCATCAGCAACCGCTTTCACCACATTATCAGCCAACAACACATCAGGACTTAATTTTTCCCCTTGCTTGAGAATCGCACCACCAATAGTAGAAAATTTTACAGGTGGAGTATTCGCAATTAAAGTACCTTGAGCAGTGTATCCCGGTGGCGGAGCGACAGAGTAAGCAGTTATACTAGAAACTGTAACAATTGCCGTAAAAGTAATTAAGGCAATACCTTTATATTGATTTAAAATTGTCAGATAAGTTACTTGAGATTGTTGAACTCTTTTTGAGGTTTTGATCATAATTTTATTGATAAAAATTTACTAACTTAACTTTCCTCATAAGCGCTTAAAAATTCTTCTCGCGAGATTCCAGACTGAGTACAAATCGATCTCAGCGTCGAGCCTTTAATTCGATCGTGGTTAGGCATTGTCAAGGGATTCTGTGTTCCATCATCATTGTCTCTTACCATCACAATATGTTCGCGATCGCGCACAATTCTAAATCCCAACAATTCCAATGTTCTAATCACTCTCCCTTTAGGAACATCCACAGGAAATTTAGGCATTAGACTATCACCTCTGCTTCAGTTACAAAAGCTTCAAGTACAGGTGAATCTTGTTCCACAACTTCTTGGCCAAATACTTCGATATGGCAACGAATAGCTGACTTAACATCAGCTAATGCTTCCTCATAAGTGTCACCTTCACCGACAACTATACCTTTAATGCCAAGAGGATAAGCGATATAACCATCGGAATGCTTTTCTACAATAATTTTGATTGCTTTCATTTGTTACTACTCATACTATAAATATGTAGGCTTTCAACCGCTAATAGCATCTTCCTCACTATATCCAGCCAATAGTTGTTCGGCAGCTAGGCGATGCCAAGCAGCGTTTTCCTGTGTTTCATCGTCTTCCTCTAAATCTATCAATTCATTCACTAAAACTATCACCCTGACTTCTTGATTATCTAACAACTGTTTAACGATCGGATATGGCAATTCAATTTTCCCTTCTGCTGTAACTTTTGCTGGAAATTCGTAGGCTTTCATAGAGATAATTAATTAGAAATCGAGTAAAAAGTATAGATTTTCTACTAACAACTAATGGCCAATCACCACAGCAATTAGCCATTAACCATTAACCTTCACCATGACTAACTATCACAAACCAATGGGCAAAATTAACCCTTCACGAGCCATTACAGCCTTCGGACAAACCTCCTGTACTTCTTCACCAATCTTGTCCAGAACATCGTCACTATGAGCCGGATCGTGATGGAAAATTACCACCCGTTTCACATTAGCCGCTTGCGCCATTTTCACCGCTTCCTGCCAAGTTGAATGACCCCAACCCACCTTCGGAGATTTCGGATTGTGATATTCTTCATCGGTGTACATCGCATCATAAATTAATGCGTCAGCATCGCGGGCTAGTTCATAGACATTTTCATCCAAGCGATCGGGAAAATGCTCAGTATCCGAACAGTAAACAACCGATCGCCCTTGCCAAGTAATTCGATATCCCATCGCCGTATTCGGATGATTGAGGCTACCCGTTTTTATTTCAATATCATCAAGCATCATCGTCTCGTGACGTTTCAGTTCATAAAACCTTAAATCCGCCTGTAATCCCTGCAAAGGAACCGGCGAATTAGGATGTAAAACTCGCTCAATAAAATGCTTTTTCATAGAAACACTATCTGGCGGAATTGACCCATAAATGTGAAAGCAATTACCAGGAATAAAAGCTGGTGCAAATAAGGGAAATCCTTGGATATGATCCCAATGATAGTGAGTGAAAAACATATAAGCTTCCACTGGCATTTCCTGCTGTAATTGTTCTCCCAGCATTCGTAAGCCAGTACCGCCGTCAAAAATTAGGCGTTTTCCTCCTACTCGCATTTCCAAACAAGAGGTATTACCACCATAACGAACAGTATCCTTTCCAGGAGTGGGAATGCTACCTCTCACACCCCAGAATTGGACAACAAAATCGTCTATTCTTTCCATTGCTTCAGACGGGTGAGGGCAATCAAGGGGATTTGCCGCGACAGAGGAAGGACTCATTTCCATTTTAAATTTCAGGCTTCAAGATTTCACATTGTCCATGATGGCGGAGGAGATGATCGCATAACACTAAAGCGACCATTGCTTCTACCATTGGCACGGCTCTTGGTAAAACGCAAGGATCGTGCCGTCCTTTGGCTGCCAACAGTGTTTCTTCACCACTGCTGGTGACTGTGCGCTGTTGTTGACGAATTGTAGCAGTTGGTTTAAATGCTACTCGAATTATGATATTTTCACCGTTACTAATACCACCCTGAATTCCGCCGGAACGATTTGTCACCGTGCGGATAGCACCCTTTTCATCAGTATAGTATTCATCGTTATGTTGGCTGCCTGTCAGGAGTGTTCCTGCAAAGCCAGAGCCAATTTCAAATCCTTTGCTGGCTGGCAATGACATGACAGCTTTGGCAAGGTCTGCTTCTAGTTTATCGAATACTGGCATCCCTAAACCTTTTGGGACGTTTCGAGCGGTGCATTCGACAACGCCGCCGATCGAATCCCCATTATGGCGTACTTTTTCTATCAGTTCTATCATCCGCTCGGCTGATTCTGAGTCAGGACAACGGACGATGTTACTTTCTACTTGTTCTAGGGTGACGGTATCGGGATCGACTGGGGCTTCTAGGTTTTGAATGCGTTTGACGTAGCCGATGATTTCGACTCCGGCGATTTGTTTGAGAATTTTTTTGGCGATCGCGCCTGCTGCTACTCTACCAATAGTTTCTCTGGCGGAAGATCGGCCGCCGCCTTGCCAATTTCTGATCCCATATTTGGCATCGTAGGTAGCATCGGCGTGGGATGGGCGGTATGTGGTTGCCATTTCGTCGTAGTCTTGGGAGCGAGTGTCTTGATTTCGTACCAAGATGGCGATCGGTGTCCCTAATGTTTTGCCTTCAAATACGCCTGATAAAATTTCGCAGGTATCGGCTTCTTTGCGAGGTGTGGTAATTTTACTCTGACCGGGGCGGCGGCGATCGAGTTCAAATTGAATTTCAGTGCGATCGATTTCTAATCGAGGGGGGCAACCGTCAATAATCACTCCCACACCGCCGCCGTGAGATTCCCCAAAAGTTGAGATCCGAAATAGATGACCGAAAGTGTTGCCCATTATTACATTGCGAAGGAAGAAGGAAGAAGGAAGAGGGAAGAAGGAAGAGGGAAGAAACCGAGACTTGAGATTCTTTAATCTTCGTGTTCTTCAAAGGGATCTCTCAATTCTTTGGAAGGAGGGCCAAACGCAGTGTATATGGAGAATCCAGCCATTGCCACTAGGCATAAGCCTAGAGAAATACTAAGAACTGTTGCAGGTTCCATAAGATCAAAAAATTATGAGTGCTATCCCCTATAATATTACAAAACATTAAAGATTTCTTTAGAGATTCATCACAGGTGACTTATGGCACAACGAACTTTGTTGGGAGATATACTCAAACCCCTAAACTCTGAATACGGCAAGGTGGCTCCAGGTTGGGGTACAACTTTGCTGATGGGGTTTTTCATGGGACTGTTTTTCGTGTTCTTGCTGATTATTCTCCAAATCTACAACTCCTCACTGATCCTTGAGAATCTGAATGTCGATTGGTCAAGTCTAGGTAGCTAAGTAGTTGGGACTGGTTAGTGATTAGTTGTTAGTTGTGCAATTAAGGTAGGGGCAATCCCCCTGTGGTTGCCTTGATGGATGGGGTAGGCACGGGAACATTGGTGCAAACTTAAGCTCAAATCCTTAGTCCGACAGGGGTTAAAACCCCTGTCTCAAAGATCAAGTCCTCTTAAGAGGACTAATGAATTTAAGAATTTTCTTCAGTCCTCTGAGCGAGGACTTTAGCTATTAGACAGGGACTTTAGTCCCTGGCTGGCTTTCGGCTTAATTTGACACCAATGGCACGGGGGCACTACCCCTACAAATCTTTTGGCTGTAAACTTGACACCAAAATTAAGTAGAGTAGATTGGAGGAGACAAAGTGAATATTTTTGGTCTTGGTTTACCGGAGATTGTGGTAATTTTAGTTGTGGCCTTGTTGGTATTTGGCCCAAAAAAGTTGCCCGAAATTGGTCGGAGTATGGGAAAAGCCCTGCGGGGTTTTCAGGATGCTTCGCGGGATTTTGAGGCAGAGTTTAAGCGGGAAGCAACTCAGTTAGAGGAGGCGGTGGCGAAAACTAAGCCGGATGCTGAGAAAGTGGCGATCGCGACTCAAAAAGAAGATATTACTGGTAATTGAGCAGTTTTAAGGTGATGAAAGAGGCTGCACCACAGGCGGTTTTAGTGATTCCCCAGTTGATTGTGGGCTTGGGGAATCCTGAACCTAAATATAATAGAACTCGGCATAATATAGGTTTTGCGGCTGTTGATGCTTTGGCAAAGGCGTGGCAAATTTCTCTGGTAGAAAATCGTAAATTTCAGGCGGAATTTGGTGAGGGCGTGGGATCGCAAAGGCATAAAATTCGGTTGTTAAAGCCGCTGACTTATATGAATTTATCAGGTCAGGCGATGCGTGCGGCGATCGATTGGTATAAATTACCGCCGGAGTCAGTTTTGACAATTTATGATGATATGGATTTACCATTAGGAAAGTTGCGGTTGAGGTTATCTGGTTCGGCGGGAGGTCATAATGGGATGAAGTCTGCGATCGCGCATTTAGGTACTGATAAATTTCCCCGTTTAAGAATTGGAATTGGTAAGCCTCAAGGGGTTTCTGCTAACGATAAAGATACAATTTCTCATGTTTTAGGGAAGTTTTCTGGGGAGGAAAGCGAGTTAATCGATCGGGTGTTAAAACTGGTGATTGAAGCAATAGAAGTTAGTCAAAAAGAGGGGGTAGAAAAAGCCATGAGTCTTTATAATAATCGCACGGTATCAGAAACAATAGAGTGAGTTTGAGATTACCTGAAACGACTGCTTATGTTCGAGTCACTCGCCAGTCTTGGCAACAAGGCACTATTGAAGGCGAGGTGACTGCTGGTGCTTTTGAGTGGCAGTTTCAATGGCGGTTTCGGGAGGAAAAGACATTAGTAATTGAGCCTTCTCAGGGGCGGGCTTTGATTCAGGAACCATTGAATCGGTTTTTGGAGAAGTGGGATTATCAATTGGAGCCTGGGGGGGATTATTCGTTTACGATTAGGGCGCAGTTTTAGATTGAGAATTTTGTTAACTTCTGAGGCGATCGTGAATCTAATGATAAGGTTAGATCGACAAGGTACTACGATCGTGATCGTCCCCAACAAATGCGCTATACTTATTAATTTGATTAACAAAAATGTAGTGAAGTAACAGGAATAATTCAAAATGTGGGACCTTCTTAATGTAGCAGCTAAAGCAGCTAGTGGCTTTGTTAATGATGTGACGGATTATGAAACAACTTCTACCTATCATTCCCAAGTTGTAGAAAGAGCCATTGAGATCCTAGATAATGTACCTGGAATAACTCCCTGTCGCACTAGCCTATTCAAACACTCAGCACTCAAATTTTCATTGCGAGATGGAAGCCAAGTAAGGACTTGGACGAATAGAGCCGTTGGCGGCGATCACGTCTTTCTAGCTGCTCCTGATGGTAAAATGCTGTATGGTGCCTTTGTCTGGATTCATGCTGATGAACTTAAGGAAGCGATAAATCTCATTAGGAAGGAGCTTAAGGGGGGGATAATATAGATAAAACTCTCTCGGTTGGCATCACGCGAGCGGATCTAGAAACGTCCCAATGAGCTTTCTGGAGGATAGTGTTTGAGTGGGCAATTTTTGAGCTTGCTAAAAATATCAACTACAGGGCTTACGCAAAAAAACCCGGTTTCTTTGAAAAATCATCGCTTTTTTCGAGAGATATTGACGCAGAAACCGGATTTTTGCCCCCGCGTGTGTAAGTTCTGAACTATTTTAGTGATATAATATTTTAATAATGCTATTCTCCAAAAATAGCTATAGATAATAACATTTAGGACTGCTTAAGCCATGCCTTTACAAGAAGAGATTGACAAAACAAGGCAAGAAATTCGGACAGATGGATACTCAATGTCTATTGGCGAGTGGATCAGTCTTTATAAAGACAAAGAGATTGACATTCATCCTGAGTTTCAAAGATTTTTTCGCTGGTCAGACCATCAAAAATCAACTTTTATAGAATCAATTCTTTTAGGCATACCAATTCCACCAATTTTTGTGAGTCAAAGAGATGATGGTATTTGGGATGTGATCGATGGTTTACAGAGACTCTCAACTATCTATGAATTTGTCGGTCTTTTGAAATCCGATAATCAAGAGCAAGATACATCTTTTTTCACTTTACAAGAAACCACATACTTACCTTCCTTAAAAGGGAAAAAGTGGGACGATCCAGACGATAAAGATAACTCTTTAACTCAGACACAACGTTTATTGATTAAGCGAACAAAAATAGCAGTCAATATTGTTGAAAAAGAAAGCGATCAAATGATTAAGTATGAGCTATTTCAGCGACTAAATACAGGAGGCTCAATTGCGACACCACAAGAAGTAAGAAATTGCATTCTTTTAATGTTGAATAAAGATTTATATAATTTGATGCGTTCACTTGCAGATCGTGATTCATTTAAAAGCTGTATTGCTTTGAGTGATAGACTCTACGAAGAACAGTATGATATGGAATTAGTATTGCGTTTTATTCTTCTATTCGATCAAGATGATGAAAATCTTAAAAAATTGGGTGGTGATGTGAGCGAGTTCTTAACGGCTAGAATGCGTGAAATGGCGCTTAATAAAAATTTGAATTACAGTCATATAGAGGAAGCATTTGATGTCACCTTTAATATTCTTAATCAAGCTATGGGAGATAATAGCTTCAAGCGATATAAATCGGAAGGTGACAGATTTCTTGGAGGCTTTCTATTATCAGCCTATGAAGTAGTAGCATTAGGAATTGGATACCACTATCAAAATCCACCTCCAACCGAACAAATATCTAATCGGATCAAAAGTATTTGGTTAGATAAAACTTATCAAAAATGGTCGGGCGCAGGGGTAAATGCTGCCAGACGTTTACCCCATCTTATTAATCTTGGTAGAGAGGTATTTTCCTCTTTATGAGCATCCGAACTGCTGAACAATTAAGTGATAAGCTGTCTAACGATATTGCTTGGCGAAAGAAAGAACTTTCAGAAATTAAATCTTTGGTAGAATCAAAAAGTTTTTCCGACCAAAGACATAAAGCATTAGTTAGGAGTGGAGTATGTATTCTATATGCTCATTGGGAAGGTTTTGTCAAGTTAGCAGCCAACTCTTATTTAGAATATGTTAGCTTGAAAAAGCTTACCTATAAGCAGCTTTCTAGTAATTTTTTAGCTTTGGCGATGAAGGAAAAACTGAAGGAGGCAAAG
The DNA here is from genome assembly GCA_001698425.1 of Oscillatoriales cyanobacterium USR001. GTDB lineage: Bacteria > Cyanobacteriota > Cyanobacteriia > Cyanobacteriales > Microcoleaceae > Kamptonema. The sequence goes on from MBRE01000047.1 coordinate 24,534, forward strand.
GAGACAAATAAACCATCATTGTATATTCCTGTTTGTGACTTCTTTCTTTCCGAATTAGATCAAAGATGTAACCTACCTAAAGATGCAATATCTACTGCATCAAATCTCTCTTCTGAAATTTTAAAAGAAATAACTGCTATTCTGGGAATAGATTTTTCATTATATTCTATCAACTCACAATTAATTGATACTAAGCTATTAAAGACAAGGAACGAAATTGCACATGGTAATTATTCGGTTTTTGATCGCGAGGAATATATAGAGCTACATATAGAAGTTATAGGAATGCTTGAGATATTTCGTAACCAGATAGAAAATGCGGCTATCGAGAAAAAATTTATGCAGAACCCACCTTAGTCCTCAATAATGCTACAATCGCGGATAATATATCGTATAATACTCAGGGAAGCCCGGTTTCTAAATCTCCAAATGAATACAGAAAATATCACAAATAAAGAGCCTGTAATTATAGCCGAGAATGTTCATAAATGGTTCGATCGCTTTCATGCAATACGCGGTGTTAGCATGACAGTAAATCGCGGCGAAGTAGTAGTAATTATGGGACCTTCAGGTTCCGGTAAATCTACTTTTATCCGTACCTTTAATGCTTTGGAAACATACCAACAGGGTAAAATTACAGTAGATGGGATTGAACTTTCCCATGACTTGCGTAACATTGAAGCAATTCGCCGGGAAGTGGGAATGGTTTTTCAACAATTTAATCTTTTTCCTCATCTTTCTGTGTTGCAAAATGTTATGTTAGCGCCTGTATGGGTGCGGCGGCGACCGAAAAAACAGGCGGAAGAATTAGCAATGCAACTATTAGAAAGAGTAGGGATTTTAGAACAAGCGAGTAAATATCCCGGTCAACTTTCTGGGGGTCAACAGCAACGAGTAGCGATCGCACGAGCTCTGGCAATGCAGCCGAAAATCATGCTATTTGATGAACCAACTTCCGCCTTAGATCCCGAAATGGTGCGAGAAGTATTAGAGGTAATGCGAAGTTTAACTAAGACTGGAATGACAATGGTGATTGTGACTCACGAAGTTGGATTTGCCCGCGAAGTTTCTGATAGAATTGTCTTAATGGCTGATGGGTTATTAGTTGAGGAGGGTACGCCGGAAAACTTTTTTCAAAATCCGCAAGAAGAAAGGACTCGGAAGTTTTTATCGCAGATTTTGTAGCAGAAGGAAGAAGGAAGAAGGAAGAAGGAAGAAGGAAGAAGGAAGAAGGAAGAAGGAGGAAGGAAAAAGGAGGAAGGAAGAAGGAAGAAGGAGGAAGGAGGAAGGAGGAAGGAGGAAGGAGGAAGGAAAATGTAATATGCTTCGCTTACCAAAGATTTGTTTACTAACACCTTAGTATTGCTATATAATTGATAAAATATATGCCATCCACCCAAAATTTACCACTAATTAAAGATCCCGATCGCCTGGAAAACAGACTTAAAGAAATTCCGCCGGTTCCAGGTGTTTATTTAATGCGAGATGAAAGCGATCGCATTCTCTATATCGGCAAATCTAAAAAACTTAGAACTCGCGTTCGTTCCTACTTTCGCGACAATAAAAATATTAGTTCTCGCATTGCTATAATGATACAACAAGTATGCGAAATTGAATTTATTGTTACTGATACTGAGGCAGAATCTTTAGCACTAGAAGCTAATCTGGTCAAACAGCATCAACCATACTTTAATGTATTGTTAAAAGATGATAAAAAATATCCCTATTTGTGTATCACTTGGTCCCAAGAATATCCCCGCATTTTTATTACTCGTAAACGAATCGCTGGAAATCCCAAAGATCGCTATTATGGCCCTTATGTGGATACAGGATCTCTGCGAAGCACTCTCGATCTAATTAAGCGGATTTTTCCCCTACGTCAAAGGCCGCAACCCCTATTTAAAGATCGACCTTGTATTAATTATGATATTGGTCGCTGTGTGGGTGTTTGTCAAGGGTTAATTACTGTAGAAGAATACCACAAAATGATGCAGAAAGTGGCGATGATTTTTCAGGGTAGGACTCAGGAATTAATTGATAATTTGGTAGCGCAAATGTCACAGGCGGCGGCGGATTTTAATTTTGAAACTGCGGCTAAAATTCGCGACCAGATTAAAGGGTTACAATTTTTAACTATCGGTCAAAAGGTTTCTTTACCGGATGATACAGTTTCCAGAGATGCGATCGCATTAGCTATGGGTAGCGAATATGCTTGCATTCAATTATTCCAAATTAGGGCAGGTCAATTAGTGGGAAGATTGGGATTTGTTGCCGAAATCAAGAGTGTTTCTACAGGAGAAATAGAAGCAGGTGTAATTTTACAGCGAGTTTTAGAAGAACACTATCACAATGTTGAATCAGTAGAAATTCCCGCCGAGATTTTAGTACAATATGACTTACCAGAAGGGGAAATATTAGCAGATTGGTTGAGTAGTTATAAGGGCAGAAAAGTAAATATTCTTGCCCCGCAGCGGCAAAGTAAAGCAGAATTAATTGAGATGGTAGAAAAGAATGCTAACTATGAATTGATGAGGATGCAAAAATTAAGCGATCGCAATACTCAAGCCATGCAAGATTTAGCAGAAATTCTCGATTTGCCAGACTTACCGCACCGAATTGAAGGTTATGATATTTCCCATATTCAAGGTTCAGATGCAGTCGCTTCTCGCGTGGTATTTATTGATGGTTTGCCCGCCAAACAACACTACCGCCATTATAAAATTAAAAATCCTGAGATTAAATCCGGTCATTCGGATGACTTTGCCAGTTTAGCTGAAGTAATTGGGCGGAGATTTAAAAGTAAGAATGAATCGGGATTGCGCGAGTTAAAAGATCGCCCAGATTTGATTATGATTGATGGAGGAAAAGGTCAACTTTCCGCAGTTGTAGAAGTTTTGCAAGAGATGAATTTGTTATCAGAATTACGGGTTGTAAGTTTAGCTAAACAGCGAGAAGAGATTTTTTTACCCGGCGAATCTTTGCCTTTATCAACTGATGCGGAACAGCCAGGAGTGCAGTTATTGAGGCGTTTGCGAGATGAAGCTCATAGATTTGCAGTGAGTTTTCATCGGGATCAAAGAAGTAATAGAATGAAGCGATCGCGGTTAGATGAAATTCCCGGATTAGGGCATTATCGACAAAAACAATTATTAGCACATTTTCGCTCAGTTGATTACATTCGATTGGCTACAGTTGAACAATTGGCTGAAGTTCCTGGGATTGGCCCCCGTTTGGCCCAGGAAATTTATGATTATTTTCATCCTTAAAGAAGCATTATCAAATTCAATTAGCTTGTTTGTAGTAAGCGCTTTAGCGCTAAAGCGCTTACTACAAACCAGTTATTTAATTTTCATTCCTTACTAAAGTTCCTAGGCGCAATTTGCCAAAAAAATGGTGGGCTGCTATCCTATTAGTTGGAAAGGAATAGTTTTTTTGCATCCTGAAAATATCTACAGTAAATTAAGATTATGAATCGAATTAGCAAATCCACCTACAAAGTTAAATCTGGAAGTCTCCTAACAGCTTTATGTTTGACTCTAAGTTTGCTGAGTTTGACTGGTTTAGATCCTGTAATGGCGCAAGAACAACGCCTCAGAACATTGACTGTGACAGGTAGAGGAATGGAAACAATTCCTACTACTTTAACTATGGTGCGTTTGGGAGTTGAGGTACAGGGAAAAACGGCGACGGAGGTACAGGAAGAAGCGGCGAAGCGATCGACGGCGGTGGTTTCTTTGTTGCGATCGCGCAACGTACAAAAATTAGAAACTACTGGTATTACCCTCAATCCCATGTACAGTTATGAAAATAACCAGCAAAAACTAATTGGATATGTTGCTACAAATACTGTTAGTTTTCGGATTAATACTCAATCTGCGGGTACTTTGTTAGATGATGCAGTAAAAGCAGGGGCGACACGGATTGAGGGAGTAAGTTTTATCGCCGATGATAATGCGATCGCAGAAGCCCAGCAACAAGCATTACGAGAAGCGACGCAAGACGCTCAAAAACAAGCCGATGCCGTTTTGGGGGCGCTAAACCTCAAACGCGGGGACGTTGTTAGCATTCAGGTGAATGGCGCGATCGCACCCCAACCCACTTTTACGCCTAATTTTGGAGCCATTCGCGGCGGTGCTAAAGATGCTGCAACTCCAGTAGTAGGAGGAGAACAACAAGTTGAAGCATCAGTAACTTTGCAAATTAGTTATTAGAAGAAGGAAGAAGGAAGAAGGAAGAAGTTAACCGTTAGGTGTAGGGGCGAATGGCCATTCGCCCCTACAGTCCTAATCGCCCTGGCGGTTGCTATAATTAACCAGCCACAGAAGACAACTGATTCAAAGCCTCTTTCAACAGCACCACCTTATCAGTTTGCTCCCAAGGCAAATCCAAATCATTACGTCCCAAATGACCATAGGCCGCCACATCTTGATAGAAACGACCACCTCTTTCACCAGGTAACTTCTGCAAATTAAACGCTTGGATAATTCCCGCCGGCCGCAGTTCAAATAACTTTTTCACCGCCTCCAATAAGCGATCGTCATCTACCGTACCAGTGCCAAAAGTTTCAATCATCATACTCACAGGACGAGCCACCCCGATCGCATAACTCAACTGCACCTCACACTTAGCAGCAAAACCCGCCGCCACAATATTTTTTGCCACATAACGAGCCGCATAAGCCGCACTGCGGTCCACCTTCGTAGGATCTTTCCCCGAAAAAGCACCACCACCGTGACGAGAATAACCGCCGTAAGTATCCACAATAATTTTGCGGCCAGTCAACCCAGAATCTCCTTGGGGTCCCCCTACCACAAACTTACCAGTCGGATTTACCAAAAAACGAGTATTTGCATCAGGCTTAATACTAATATCAGCAAACATTGGTTGCACCACCAACGCCCAAAGGTCTTCCTTAATTTTCGCTTGTACGGCCGCCGGCTCGACAATATTGCCAATTTCCGCCGTGTGTTGCGTAGAAATCAAGATAGTATCAATACCTACAGGCTTTCCATCTTCATAAACCACAGTTACTTGACTTTTGCCGTCTGGCCGCAAATAAGGTAACTGACCAGTTTTCCGTACCGCTGCCAATTGGCGACAAACCCGGTGGGCTAAACTAATCGGCAAAGGCATTAATTCCGGCGTTTCGTTGCAAGCAAAACCAAACATCAAACCTTGATCGCCGGCTCCAATGGCATCTAGTTCCTCTTCGCTGGCTTGCTCCCGACTTTCGTGGGCTGTATTTACACCTTGAGCAATGTCGGGAGATTGGGTATCTAGGGCTACTAGCACCGAGCAGCTATTTGCAGAAAAGCCATTGTCGGCGTGGACGTAGCCAATATCAGCAATTTTCTGGCGAGCCAATTCTGTATAGTTGACTTGGGCTTTTGTAGTAATTTCGCCTGTAATCAGCACTAAGCCTGTGTTGACAACAACTTCGGCAGCAACGCGGCTTTTCGGGTCTTCAGCGAGTAAGGCATCTAAGATAGTATCTGAAATTTGATCGCAGATTTTATCGGGATGGCCTTCGGTGACAGATTCAGAAGTAAATAGGTAGCGGCGAGACAAGGATCGTTCCTCCTTATAATGGGGGCTAGTTTGAGCCGTCGTTTGAATTTGGTTTCAAAGTTATGCACTTTGAGGCTCCCGCTCTAAAGGCGCGGGTATTTTGAGGATAACCTGTTTGGGATCGATCGGCAAAAAGTTTAATTTTCAAAAGTTATGTCAGCGGTGGGGAGTGCTTTTCAGTCGTTTATAAGTTCGCGGTGGGAGGAGTTAATGGTGAAAGATCGAGAAAAAAATACTTTTAAGACTGGAATTAAATGGTTAATGTGGTCCGGTGCGATCGCGGTAGGGATCGGCGGTAGCTTATTTGCTTATGGATTATATCAAAATCGATCGCCTGAACCTGTAGCGGTACAATTAATTCCTGTCAAACTTGGGGATATTGAAGATACGATTAATGAAAGCGGTATTGTTGAATTGGCCGATCAACAAACTCTGAAATCGCCAGTTGATGCTACTGTCGATCGAGTATTAGTTAAAATTGGGCAAAATATCACTTTTGGTCAGAGTTTAATTACCCTTCGCGACCCCACACGGCAAACAATTCTCACCAAGCAAGAGTTGGCGATTCAGGGAAAAAAACTTACCCTCGAAAATTTACGCCAAAAACTTGTCGAAGCTGAGGAAAAACTGAGTATTGCCCAAGAGATACTGGAAAATTATCAATCTCGATCGAGTAGTGATTTCTCAGAAATTGAAAAACAGGAACTTAGTTTGGCAAATAATCGTCAGAAAGTTGTTGAAGCCAAGGAAAATTTAGCGTCATCTGAACAAAAATTGTTAGATTTAAAAACTTTATTTGAAAAGGGTTACATTGCTGAGAATGAAGTGAAATCTCAAGAAGACCAAGTTCGCAGTGTTAAAGTTAGTTTACGAGACGCAGAGTTTCAAATTAAAAGCGATTTGCTAGAATTTAAAAATTTGCAAAATAAGCTCCTAGAAAAAGAGCAAGAACTTCAGGCAAAAGTAATGAATGCTGAGGCTGAACTGCGGCAAGCTCGATTAGACGTTAGCACAAATACCCGCGATTTGCAAACCTCTCAGCTTGAGTATCGAGAAAAAGAACAGGAACTGCAAAATAATATTTTGACTGCATCTATTGAGGGAAAAATCCTGAATATCAAGGTGAAAAATGGCGACGGAGTGACGCGGGGAACTGAACTTTTGACGTTAGGAGATCCCACAAAAGAACTGGTAAAACTTCAACTTTCTACTCTGAATGCTGCTAAGGTTAAACCTAACCAAGCCGTCCGTATCAGCATTATGGGCCCCAAGTCTAAACAATTTTTGGGAAGAGTAGAAAGCTTGTTTATTCTAGCAGGTAGCGGTGAGAGTAGTGGAAATTCCCAGTCTAATCAAGGAGGTCAAGCCACAGTACCTGCAACAGTGAAATTAGACACGCCATCTCGCACATTAATTCCAGGGAGTCAAGTGAATGTTGAAATTATTTTGCAGCAGCGTCAGAAGGTAGTAGTTTTGAATACGGAGGTAGTTGTGCGATCGGAGTCTAAACCTTTTGTTTGGATTCGTGACAGTCAAGGCAAAGCTCAAAAAAAACCTGTTACACTAGGCCTAGAAGGGTTAACTCAGGTAGAGATTACTTCCGGTTTGCGAGCGGGCGATCGAGTGGTAATTCCTCCTCCTGAACCTCCTTTGGAGCCGGGAACACCCCTGACAGAAGAAGCAAAAATAAAAAGTTAAAAAAGAGTTGACAATCCCTGTGCCTATGTTATATTTTCCTTGGTGTCCCGACCTACTTAATAATGATTTAGTTTGTAGTCAGCGCTTTAGCGCTCTTTGCACTTAGTACAAACAACCTAATTATTTAATTTCTATTCCTTAGTTGAAGTCATTAAAACTTAGTAATTCAAACTTATGAAAATTTTGACAGCCGGCGATAAGAATTATATTCCGGGATTAGCAACTATGTTGAAATCCTTAGAACTAAATCTCAACAAAGATAACTATAAGAAAGTTGAAATTACTATCGTATCAAAGGATATTAATGCTAAGGAAAAGAAGCAGTTAGAGAGTTGTTGCAACTATCAGATAGAATGGAAAGATTTTATCTCTGTTGATGGCGGACTGCTTTCTATGTTTGGCTCAAGATTGAGCTATGTGAAAATGATGCCGGAAAAATATGTAAATGCAGGCGATCGATTGATATGGATTGACTCGGATACAATTGTACTGGGAGATTTAGCACCGCTGTGGACGATGGATCTGGAAGGAATGGCGATCGCCGCTACTCCAAATCCCTGGGGAAATCCTAATAATTCTCAAGATCGAAAGCCTTACCTCAATACAGGGGTTTTACTTTACGATATGCAGATTTGGAACGAGGAAAATTTGTCAGAAAAAATTAAAGAAAATGCGATAAATAATGTTTGGAACGACCACGAACAGGGAGCGTTTAATTCTGTATTAATCGGGAGATGGAAAAATATGGATCGGATTTGGAACAATGAAAATACAGATGATATCTCAACTAGAATTATGCACTTTATCTATAAGCCAAAACCCTGGGAAAGTCCAACTCCTAATCAGCATTGGGTTAAGATATTTTCCCAAACTCCGTTCAAAGACGATCTAAAAAAAATGCAAAATCGTTCTCAAGGGTGGCTGTTTAAGTTAAAACTTAAATACGGAAAATGGTATGGGTGGGTAAGGGAACCAATGGCAAAATTTAAGAGCTTTTATAAAAGAAAAGGTCGCAACAATAGCATAGATAATCCCTAACTTAAAAGTTGAAATCTGAAATTAGTAAATAAATCATCAATGAGTCTTTCTCCTGTCGATCTTCTCCGTCTAACTTGCCTTTCTTTGAGTGGCAATATTTTGCGATCGAGCCTAACTACAGTTGGCGTTTTTATGGGTGTAGCGGCGGTAAGTGCCACCCTACAAGTCGGTAATATTAGTCGTGAGGTAATTGCCAAACAATTGGCTGAAAGAGAAGCACCTCAACTTGTCATCCGTATGTGGGGTGAGGTCAATTCAAAGCTAGAAGATATGGAATTTTTGCGGCAGCGTTTACAAGGAGTTCAGGCGATTAGCGCTGCAAATTGGTTTGGATTTAATGACGGTAAAGTTATATTTCAGGGTGAAGAAGCAGAAACTTATCCTACTGCTGTTTCTCAAGATTATTTACTAACATCGGGGTTGCGATTAATGGCGGGACGTTTTTTTTCTCCTAATGATTTTGCTGACTATCGACCTGTAGTAGTAATTGATGAAGTGCTGGCTACACAACTTTTTAAAGGTGGCATAGAACCTGTAGGTCAGAGGATTTATGCCGATCGCAGACCGTACATTGTTGTTGGTGTAATAGAGAGCAAACAAGTCCGTTCTGGCAAGCCAACAGGTGAAATGTTGGTGTCGATGTCGGTTTATAAATCGCTAACAGGTAGTCAGATAATTCATTCAATTTGGGTGCGACCTCGCAATCTTAGAGATATTAAAGAGATGGAAGTTCAGACAAAAAAGGTTTTGAAACAGCGCTTTCCCAATGCGGATATTTATGTTTGGAATAATGTGAGAACAATTTTGGAGCAGCAAGAAACTTTAGAACTTGCTTCGCGGGGACTATTAGCGGTGGGGGTAATTTCTTTACTGGTGGGAGGGGTTGGCATTGCCAATATTACGATCGCGGCGGTGACGGAGCGCACTCCAGAAATTGGTTTAAGACGTGCGATCGGAGCGACTCAACGTGATATTATGTTACAGTTTATTTTAGAAGCAGTTATTTTAAGTTTAGTAGGGGGAATTGTTGCTATCGTAACGGTACATGGGTTAACAGTTGTTGTTGCCGATGTGTTTAAATTGCCTTATAAATTTGATAGTAATACAGCAGCTTTAGCTTTAGGAGCAGCATTAGCTGTGGGGGTGGGAGCGGGTTTTCTACCAGCATTGCGAGCTAGTCAACTCGATCCGGTTAAAGCGCTACGTGCAGGGTAGCTATGGGAGCATTCCGGCAGATAAGTTATTCAAATCCCTTAGCATCCGAATTATTCATCTCTCCGATCTCCCTCTGCGTTTTCTGTGGTTAAATCATTCCGATGCAACCGGAAACAATATTATTGGTTAAAACAAAGGATTTACTACCGGAATGCTTCGCCCTTACAAAGATGAAAAATTTAAGGAGATAAAAAACATGACAGCATTAATTTTAAACAATCCAGAAACCTCCCCCATCACCGAAGATCAATTTCATCAACTTTGTATTACCAACCGCGAATTAAAATTAGAACGTACAGCCAAAGGAGACTTAATTATTATGCCACCCACCGGAGGCGAAACGAGTAAGTTTAATTCAGAAGTTAACCTGGATTTGGGTTTATGGAACCGACAAACTAAATTAGGAATAATCTTTGATTCATCTGGTGGATTTAAGCTCCCTAATGGTGCAGATCGTTCCCCAGATGCGGCCTGGATACCTTTAGCAAAATGGGAATCACTCACCCCCGAACAGCAAGAGAAATTTCCGCCAATTTGCCCTGATTTTGTCATAGAATTGCGCTCTCCTAGCGATTCCTTAAAACCCCTGCAAGAAAAAATGCAAGAATATTTGGACAATGGCACTCGTTTAGGTTGGTTAATCAACCGCAAAAACCGCCAAGTAGAAATTTATCGTCAGGGAAGGGAAAAAGAAATTTTAGATAATCCAACAACGTTATCAGGAGAAGATGTTTTACCAGGATTTGTGTTAAATCTTTCATTAATTTGGTGAGTTTCTATGCAGGTTAAATACTTAGGAATGAAAATTAAATAACTTGATGATTTGGTTCGTAGTAAGCGCAAAGAGCGCTAAAGCGCTTACTACAAACAAGCTAATTAACTTAATTTGATTTAGTATGACTGAACAGCCAAAAGAAAATTCTATTCAAAATAGCAATGACGTTTCCAGAGCCGATACTCCTTGGATATTTCGTTTCAGTCTAGTTTTGGCGGCAACTTGCGGGGTAGTGGCGATAATTGCTGTGGCTTTTAAGTCGAGTTCCACAGTTAAAATGGATGTTAAAAATGATGTAAATTCTCAGAGTGCGATCGCGCCTAAAGTGATTCCAAATCTAACTAAAAAACATCTACCATCTCTTCCAAATCTAACGCAAAATCAGTCAAAACCTCCAGTAAATTCAGGAATAATTATTACTAATTCTTTGCCTAAAGATCCTCAACTAAAAGTTGAACAGTTACCAATTCGTAAGGATAAACCCCCAATTCCCAATTCTCAAAAATTAACAAATTCTACTACGGCAGATTCCAAATTGATCGGTAGGGAAACGGCATTGCCGTGTCCCTACCCGTTATCTGTAATGCACTCAACTGAAAACTGCGATATAACAAATTCAGTTACTCAAAAATCTCCTGAACAATTAGAATTAGTCGCAATTTCTCCAACTCCATCACCAACCGAAAAAACAGTAGAGCCAAACTCTGAAAATAGCCCACCACCAACGGTTAAGCCAGAATCTATGCAGGATGAGTCAGGGGTTGAATTGACACTATCAGAAGTAGTATTTTTAGGTTTAGAAAATAATCGGGAAATTAAGAATCAATACCTCGATCGCATAGTACAAAAGCAAGATTTAGCAGTCGCAGAAAGCAAATTTTCACCTAGTTTTACACCAGAATTATCAGTATCAGCAATTCGTTTAAGGAATGGGGGAAGCGCTAACATTAACGAGCAAGCTAAATTATCCGCTAAAGTAAGCATCAAAATTCCCACTGGAGGAGATATAAGTTTTTCCTGGATTGGTACTCAAACCCAAGATTCTTTGAGACAAAATCTACAATTAAGTTTCAATCAACCTCTTTTAAGGGGTTCGGGAGCGGCCGTGAATAAAGCGTCAATTGAAATTGCTCGTTTGGCTGAAAAAAGAAATATTCTGAATTTAAAATCAACATTAATTGATACAATTACTTCAGCTATTTTGGCTTATAGAGAATTAATTAAGGCTCAAGAACAAGTGAAAATTTCCCAAAGTTCTCTGGAAATTGCCCGTCGGCAATTAGAGATTAATCAGGTATTAATTCAGGCCGGAAGATTAGCAAAAGTAGAGATTTTTAGCGGTGAAAAAGCAGTTGCCGATCAAGAAGTAACAGTATTAGCTACTGCGGATCAATTGAAGAGAGCCAGGTTAGCATTATTACAAATTTTAGACATCGATCGCAATCTTAATATTATAGCCGTAGAATCTTCCTCAGTAGAAGCTCACGCTTTGGATTTCAAGAATATGATACAATTAGCTATGTCTAATAGCCCTAATTATTTACAGGTATTGTTGGATCGGGAAATTGCTAAATATAATTTATTATTAGCGGAAGATCGGCGACGCTGGAATTTAAACGTAAATGCCAGTTATAATAACAATGCTAGTAATAGTGGAAATGGCAACTCTGATTTGAGAGCCGGACTGGTTTTGACTCGCGAATTTGGCAATAGAGGAATTGAGCGAGATTTTCAGAGTAGTCGTGTTAGTCTATTAAAAGCTGAGAATAATTTAACTGAGCGAAATCAACAGTTAGAAATACAGGTGACAAATGCAATCAGAGATATTAGTTTGAATCTTAAACAAGTGGAATTAGCTAAAAAATCACGGGAGTTAGCTGAGAAGCAATTAGAAATAGAACAAGAAAAACTAAGATTAGGTTTAGGAAATTCTCGAACTATAGATATTGTAAATTTTCAGAATGCTTTAATACAGGCTAGGAATACCGAACTTAATGCAAAAATTGACTATTTTAATGCTTTGACAAATCTTGATAAAATAATTGGTACTACTTTGGAGACTTGGCAGGTTAAAATAGAAGAATAAATTTGTTAACTGTTATTTGTTAACTGTTATTTGTTAACTGTTAACTGTTATTTGTTAACTGTTATTTGTTAACTGTTCATTAGTGGATTAAATATGAAAAGTGAATCATCGATTTTTATTGAAGTGGAAGATATTGGAATATCTACAGAATCAAAACTTACTCAGCGTTTGGATCTTTGGCTTTCTAATGAGTTACCAGACTTGTCGCGATCGCGCATTCAAAATCTCATATTAGAAGGTCATGTAACAGTAAATAATATCATCTGTAAATCTAAAAAAGAAAATATCAAAAACGGCGATCGCATCCAAATCGCCATTCCCGACGCTGAACCCTTAAACCTAAAACCAGAAGCAATTCCCCTACATATCCTCTACGAAGATGACTCCCTAATTATTATCAACAAACCCGCCGGTTTAGTCGTCCATCCCGCCGCCGGCCATCCCAGTGGAACCCTGGTAAATGCACTTTTATCTCATTGTCCCCTAGCAGAAATTGGGGGAGTTTTACGGCCGGGAATTGTCCATAGATTAGATAAAGATACCAGTGGCGCAATAGTAGTAGCCAAAACAGATTTTGCTCACCAACATTTACAAGCTCAATTAAAAACTAAAACCGCTAGAAGAGAATATTTAGGAGTAGTTTATGGCACGCTAAAAACCCAAAATGGGACAATAGATTTACCCATTGGGCGACATCCCATAGATCGCAAAAAAATGGCCGTTGTCACCATAGAAAAAGGTGGACGTGCGGCTGTCACTCACTGGCAAATTAAAGAAAAATTGGGCAATTATACCTTGATACATTTCCAATTACAAACAGGTCGTACCCATCAAATTCGCGTTCACGCGGCGCAAATTGGGCATCCGATAATTGGTGATCCAGTTTACAGTTCCAACCACGATATCGGTGTAAATTTGACAGGACAAGCGCTACATGCTTGGCGGTTGAAATTACAGCATCCCGTTTCGGGAGAATCGATCGAAGCGATCGCGCCTTTACCCAATCAATTTAATACTCTTTTAGAAGTATTACGACGGCGTACTGGTGTCAATTAACAGTCGTGATATCATACCACAAACAATTTACTTAGAGCCAATTATGCGAAAGTTAATTAAAGGACTGCATCAATTTCAGTGTAACTACTTTAGCAGCCACCGCGAATTATTTGAGCGGCTTAGTGAAGGACAACACCCTAGAATTTTGTTCATTACTTGCTGCGATTCTCGCATTGACCCAAATCTAATTACTCAAACACAACCGGGAGAGTTATTTATCATTCGGAATCCTGGTAACATTATCCCTCCTTACGGTGCAACTAAGGGTGGAGAAGGTGCGGCGATTGAGTATGCGATCGAGGCTTTGAGTATCAAACAAATTGTGGTGTGCGGACATTCTCACTGCGGAGCAATTGAAGGACTACTGGCCGGGAATTTGAAAGAACAAATGCCTTTAGTTTATGACTGGTTAAAGTATGCAGAAGCTACGAGGAGAATCATCAAGGAAAATTACCCAAATATTGAAGGTGAAAATCTTTTGAACCTGGCGATCGAGGAAAACGTTCTAGTTCAAATTGAGAACTTACGCAGTTATCCATCAGTGGCTGCTAAACTTTACAGCGGGCAACTAAATATTTATGCCTGGGTGTATAAAATAGAAACAGGCGGAGTAGTAGTTTATAGTGCCGAAAGATGTCCTATTCAAGTTAAACATGAAGAGGAAGATTTTGAAGAATGGCAAGCAATATCCCCTGGTGAACCGGTGATGAGTTGGGATTAGATTTTAGTTAACAGTTAACTGTTAAAGTTAACTGTTAAACAATCTTTAGCCATTAATTCACCTGGGTTATTTATAACTTTTCGCAATTTTTGACTAAAGTAACGCACTTCATAATTAGGAGCCAATTCTTCTCGTAATTGATGCCATAAATCAAGTCCTTCTCGTTCAAATTTTTCAGCTTCTTCAACAGTTGCAAAACCTGATGAAGCTGGATCGTCCCACTTCAAAATTTCATCGTAGGTGGCTGCCCATTTTTCCAAACGCTTGATTGTCTTTTTACTCAAGGGTAATGATGCGGGATTAATATCTCCAATATTATCAGGATCGATTCCCCACAAAGGGTATGAGCAATAATCTGGCATTAACTTGATGTTGATTGTCATTTGATTTTTCCTTCTTTCAGTTCAATTGTGAAGTAGAGCGAGGATTAGCACAGACTATATAACCGTTACTACCTACTGTAACAGCAATTAACTGAGTTTTGCCATTAAAGATGATTTGATAAATGGGGCGATAATGCCAATAAACAGTTGAATCGCGATCGCAGATCGTTATTATAACTTGATGAGGGAAAAGATTCCAAATGGGTTCTATATTAGTTATTAGGCGGTTACTTGCATATTTTATCAAACAAGCGATCGCTTTTACTTTTGACGATTTTATGGAAGAATGAAACAGCCCTGCCCTACAAACTGATTAAGTCTTGAGTAGAGTAGGGACACACCGTTATCTGTATTTACCTCACCCTATTAGCACGATGAGAACGGACAAAAGGCAACAAATAAATGACTTTTTATGGTGGGTATTGTTAATTGGGCTGCCGATTGTAACTATTAGTGGAGCCAGTTGGCTGCCTAGCCTGCCTTTTTGGAAAGGGAGCGTGTCTCAAGAAATTCCATCGGGACTTAACCCAGCTTACCGCTATCGCTTTCCCGAAACTTTAAAGGGTGCTCTGAATCCAAAACAGGCTTTACAGCAAGAGATTGCTTTTTATCAAAAAAAGATCGGTCTTTCTCCTCAAAGCAGTTTAGATCGAGCTTCTTTAGCGGTGGCTTATTTAAAAATGGCACGGGCTACAGGAGCCGGGAGTTGGTATTTAATGGCGGAACAGGCGGCATCGCGATCGCTGGCAGATTTACCATTTAATAATAATGCTGCTCTCATCGTCCTAGCTCGGATTGCGGAAGCTCGGCACGATTTTACTACGGCACTAGCAAGAGCGAAACAGGCAACTGGGGATGATGCGATCGCGATTAAAGTAACATCAAATTTAGCCCTGGGCAAAGTGAAAGAGGCAAATCAAGCCGCCGAAGCTCTAGTTAACCGCATTCCCACATTAGGCTCTTTAACTTTGCGGGCAATGGTGCGGGAGGCTCAAGGTAGAGATGCAGAAGCGCTGCAAGATTATCAGAAAGCTTTAGCTGCTGAGGAGCCTGGAGAGGTTGGTAGTTCTGCTAAAACTCGCACCTATTTGGGCAGATTCTACGCTCGTCGGGGGCAATTGGTTCAAGCAAAGGCTCTCTATCAGGAAGCTCTGCGGCTAGTACCCCGATATCCCTTAGCTTTGGTCTATCTGGCTGAGTTGGAGACGAGGCAAAAAAATTACCAGGCGGCGGAAGATTCTTACAATCAGGTGAGCGTTTATTCTCAAGGGGCGGCTACGGTTTTCGATCATATCGTCGATCGCGGGAAGGCTCGGATCAAGCATTTACAAGGGGATGCTCAAGGGGCAAAGGAATGGTACGACAAAGCAGAAGCTCTGTTACGTCAGCAAACTGCTGTGGGAAATGTGAATGGCGGTTTTGGGCATCGCCGGGAACTCGCTCGCTTGTTGCTGGAGAGAGGGCGCAAAGAAGATGTGGCGGAAGCTTTAGCTTTAATGCAGGCGGAGGTAAAGATTCGGCGGGATGCTCAAACTTTGGATACTTTGGCTTGGGCGCTGTCAAATTCTGGTCGCTGGCAAGAAGCTGGTAAGGTGATGGCGGAGGCATTGCGTTGGGGTGTTCGAGATGCGGTAATGTTTTACCGAGTGGGGGCGATCGAGAAGGCTCTAGGAAATCGCACCCAGTCGGATGTTTATATTAGGAAAGCTACTGAAATAGATCCCACCCTAGATGCAGTAACTGGGCAAGCATTGGGTTTGGATATGGAAATTTTCAACTGAGAACTTATTTAACGTGAGTTCGATTTGTGCGATCGCGAGAAACAGACGACTTAAAGAATATAAAGTCATTGTTTAACGCAACTATCAGGACTAGCAATAACTGGTTCCAGTGTTGCTACTAATTTGAGATTGTATTCGGCTTCAAAGGCGGGCTTTTTATAATTTATACTCCACAATTCCAGAGCGCAATCATCGTCTGAATTTGTGGGTTTTAGCCGCAAGTGAAACTCTTGAGATTCTGGCAGGTATTCGCATTTAAAATCTGCGATCGCGCCAATTTGTCGCCGATCTAATGCTACTGCTAACCGTAACAAAGGATGCAATTGATTGACTAATTCTCGGTGTTTTTTGGGCAAACACTGATAATTTTCATGCTTCTTTTTAGGACTGCTTTTACGATGATAGCGAGCTAAATTGGCAATTACCTCAACTTCCATTTCACTGTAACCTAATAACTCGCCATTACGAATTAAATAATAGGAATGTTTGTGATGAGCCGAATGGCTAACATACAAACCACTATTATGTAAAATGGCAGCAGCCCAGAGTAATTCTCTTTCTTCTGTTCCCCAATTGTGAAGAATGCCTTGAGTTCGATCGAATAAGTTTAACGCAAAAGCGGCAACTCGTTCGCTGTACTCAGAATTAACATCATATTTTTTGGCCATTTGGATGACACTACGCTGGCGGATTGAACTTTGAAATCGCAGGCGATTGTCAATTAAGCCATGAGTTAGCATCCAATCAACTATTACGCCTTCTCTCAGAGAGCGATCGCACACAGTTAGAGACTCTATTCCTAACAATACCATTGCTTCTTGTAAAATCAAAGCCCCCGCTAAAATAATATCCGAACGCCTGTCAGACATCCCAGGAATCGCCAATCTTTCTGAGTTAGAAAGCTTCCGAAAACGACCAACTAATTCTCGCAAATCTTTAAGATTTAACTGATAACCTGCCAAGGTATTTGGCGCAATTCCCAACTTTTCGCGAGCATTAATAGTTGCTAGAGTTTCTATTGTCCCAGAAGTCCCAATTAAACGCGGTAATTCATTAACATTTAAGTGAGCGGATAATTCATCAATTGGTCGTTCTAACATGACCCGAATATAAGCTTGCAAATAGGCAAATTCATCTCGACTAATCGGGTCAGTCTTGACAAATTCTCCACTTAAACGTACCGCCCCAACTTTTGTACTGCTCAGAGAACGAGGTTCCAGAGAGTCACCTAAAATTAACTCCGTAGAGCCGCCACCAATATCAATAATAATGTGAGGTTGGTTGTTAAATTCCATTGCTGATAACACGCCAAGATAAATTCTGCGTGCTTCTTCTTGACCTGAGATTAAACTTACATTAATGTCTAATTCATCAGCAACGTTTTTCAGGAAATCGCGACCATTTGGTGCTTCTCGCACAGCACTTGTCGCCACAGCAATTGTTTGTTCCGCATTGAAACTTTTAGCAACATCTTGAAACCGCCGGAGAGTGACAATGCCTTTTTCCATGACTTCTCGTTTCAAATTGCCAGTTTTAGGTTCGCAATCCCCCAATCTGACAGTTTCTTTCTCTCTAGCAATAATTGTAAATGCAGGTAATGTTGTATCAATCCGAACTATCACCATATGAAAAGAGTTAGTGCCCATATCAATAGCGGCAATAATCCGGTTTTGTGTTGTCAGAGGAGTAGGAATCCTCGCCAAAGGAACTGAAATAACCATTGAATTTAGGGAGGGTGTGACAGTTATTCTAATTATCTCACAAATTTAGTTAGACAAACAGGATAAATTAAAGCAAATATTTTGTACAATTACCATAAATTCGATCTGAAAATTTTAAAATGTTTGCATCTGAGCCTAAACCTGAAGCTAAATTACTGACTGTTATGCGACTGCTGAGATGGGATAAACCAGCGGGACGACTAATTTTAATGATTCCGGCACTTTGGGCTGTCTTTTTAGCGGGAAGGGGTACGCCCCCCGCACCCTTGGTAGGTGTAATTGTGCTGGGTACTTTGGCTACTAGCGCGGCGGGATGTGTGGTTAATGACCTTTGGGATCGGGATATCGATCCTGAAGTGGAAAGGACGCGATCGCGCCCCCTAGCTTCCCGTAGTTTAACAGTTCAAACGGCGATTGGAGTAGCTTTTATTTGCTTTATTTGCGCCGCTATTCTGGCATTATATCTTAATCCTCTCAGCTTTTGGTTAAGTGTGGCAGCCGTGCCGATTATTATCTGTTATCCCTTGGCGAAAAGAGTGTTTCCCATACCGCAATTAGTATTATCTATTGCTTGGGGTTTTGCGGTATTAATTAGTTGGAGTGCCGAACTTTCTCGGTTAGAAATAGCTACTTGGTTGCTGTGGGCAGCAACGGTGTTTTGGACGTTAGGATTTGATACGGTTTATGCGATGAGCGATCGAGAAGACGATCTCCGCTTGGGAGTAAATTCTAGTGCGATATTTTTTGGAGATTTTAGTGCTAATGCTGTGGGTATTTTCTTTGTTTTAACCTCAATTTTTTTAGCCGCAACGGGGATTAATTTACATCTGCATTTTGGCTTTTGGTTAGCGATTTGTATCGCGACTATTTTTTGGGGGGGTCAGTACAATCAATTGCGACAAAAAGACTTGCCTAAGCCAGTTTATGGGCAGATATTTCGCCAAAATGTTTGGGTGGGATTTATTCTACTTGCGGGGATGATTGCTGGGGCAATTTTTTGATTTTTAAGGAGCGCTATTTGGATTGTAAGGCAAATCTTTTGACCGCACCTCACGCACTTCCCTGACTCGAAAAACTAAACGAAAGGGTCTTTTCATTTCTTTTTGAATAAATTTTTCTACCAAATCTACCTGCTTAGAAGTCAAAGGTTCATTAGCTAATACATCTAAGTGAACAACCGGAGGATTAGCAGTCCAATCTACATTAGTTCTAATCAACTCTACTTGCTGACCAACTGTTACGGTACGACTGACTAAAATCTTTTTAAGACTTGCTTGTAACTGAACTTGTCTAACCAGTTGTGCGAAACTAATGCCTAATGGAATAACTAACACCGCAGTCAAAGCCAAAGTCGAAGCTAAGGCTCGTTTAGTTTTACTTTTTCCGCCATATCCAGCCCAGATAAAAACTACCATACAAGCCAAAATAATGCCTAAAAAGTTAGTTAAATACAGTAAAAAAGCTCCCCAGCTAAACTGCCAAAATCCTTGGGAAAGACTCAAACCAACAACGCAAAGGGGAGGCATTAAAGCCACTGCGATCGCAGTTCCCGCCATTGCATCGCCTACCTTTGGTCGTGTTTTGGCAAAACCACTCATCCCACCAGCAACTACCGCAATGCCTAAGTCAATTAAATTAGGTTGAGTGCGAGCTAGAACTTCGGAACCAAATTCAGGTAAATCAACAAGAACACCTAAAAAGCAAGATAGCAAAATTCCGACAGCAGTAGCGACAAATAGGGAGATTAAACTGCGGCGAAATAATCGAGTATTTCCCTCCAAAGCAGCAAAAGCTAACCCGCGCAGTGGCATCATTAAAGGAGCGATAATCATTGCGCCAATAATTACGGCTGCACTGTTACTCAGTAGGCCAAAACTAGCAATTAGGCACGCACTGACTGTCAAAACCATATAATTGAGGTTGAGATGAGAATCTTCGAGCAAAGAGTCGTGCATCTGTTCAATTTCTGCTACTGATACTTTAGTCATCTGTATTAATTTCTGGTTGGTTCTACTTATGAGTAAAATAATTATTGGAGTTATGGGGCCTGGTAATGATGCAACATCAATGGATTTGCAAAATGCTTATCAATTGGGAAAACTCATTGCTCAATCTGGATGGGTGCTGCTCACCGGTGGGCGCAATACGGGTGTGATGGAGGCGGCAAATCAAGGGGCAAAATCAGCAAATGGTTTAACTGTTGGTATCCTTCCTAATAATAGTACAAATGGGATGTCTGACGCTGTAGATATTGCAATTGTAACTGATATGGGGAATGCTCGCAATAATATTAATGTTCTTTCTTCTGATGTAGTTATTGCTTGTGGTATGGGGGCGGGTACGGCTTCAGAAATTGCTTTAGCTCTTAAAGCTCATAAAAAAGTGATTTTGTTGAATGGTGATGAATCAAGTAAAGTTTTTTTTCAAAATTTGTCACTATTGAATGTTTTTGTGGTAAATAATGTGGTAGATGCGATCGAGCAAATTCGGAAAATTTTATTCACTTAAGTTCTACAGAAATACCCGCGATCGAGGTCTATTAATTACCTAAAATTTCTCGGATTCTTTGCCGAAACAAGCGCACAGCGGAACGCTGACCAATGATGATACTTTGCTCCATGAAACCAGGAACTTCGGCAATGGGTAAAAAGGGGAAAGCTAAACTTCGATCGACTTCTTGATATTGCCCTTCTACAAGTTGATAAACTGTTAGAGTTTGATGGCGATATCTCCATAATTCTGGCACTCCGAGAGCAGCATAAATTGCGAATTTATTGAGAGATGAATTGGTGTAATCTGACTCCAATGCTAAGTCAGGGGGCGGATCGTTTGGCAGTTGGATATTTCTACCTCTAACTAAAGATTCATTCTGAATATAGAAGCAAGTATCTGGCTCGATCGCGCGAGTTAAATCTTCCCTTTCTAGCAGTAGAGAACCAAGTTCCATAATCTCAATTTCTAGCTCTTCTGATAAAGCCGCAAGAAATTTTGCAATCATAATTTTAGGTAATTCATGTTCTTGTAATGGCATCCTGATTTCTAATACTTCTCCGTTATAAGCAATTCTCCAAGCACGATCTTCCCCAACATCTACCATCAAAGCTTTATAAGTTTGCCAGCTAACACTTCTTAAAAAGACTTTAGTTTCTGCGGGTTTGGTTTCTGTGGGAACTTGCTGTTCTGTGGGAGTTGATGTTATTGTTACCATCTGCATCTGTCCTTGGTAGCTTCATCAATGTTTAACGCATTTTACCATTATAGTCGAACAGTAAAAAATTAAGTAAAAAAATTTTTTCAAAATTTGTCACAATTCGATGTTTTTGTGGTAAATAATGTGGTAGATGTAATTGAACAAATTAGTAAGTTTTTATTAGCTGACAGATGAAATTCACTAAATTACAGTTATGTTTGAGTGGCATTGTTCTCGGTTTAGTAACTTTTGCTACTGCCTCTGCTATAGCAAATATATCGGTAAGGGCGAAGCATTCGGGCATAGAGTCTTTGGTTACAAGTCATAAATTATCTGCCGGAATGCTTCGCCCTGACAAAATGGTGAAGCAAGTTTACCCGAAACCTAAACCATCTGAACCAGAAGAAGGGCCGCCGATTACCACTACTTCGGGACCGGATGAAATGGCTTTAGCGGCTCATTTACAAAGTCTAAAAGTTAAAATGTATGGAGTTTATTGGTGTCCTTATTGTCACGCTCAAGAGGAGTTATTTGGGAAAGAAGCATTTGCTTTGATTGAATATATTGAGTGCGATCGCAATGGGAAAAATGCTCAACCAAAAGTTTGTAGCGCGGCGAATATTACAGGATATCCAACTTGGGAGATTAAGGGAACATTTTATCGAGGTGTTCAATTATTGGATGAACTGGCGGACGCATCTGGATATCAAGGAAGTCGCAATTTTCAGCATAAATTTGTCGATCCAGAACAGGATAAATGAGTTTAATTTGTGAACTACATTTGTGAACCACCAAGACACGAAGACACTAAGGAATGAAAATTAAATAACTTGATGATTTGGTTTGTAGTAAGCGCCAAGCGCGCTCTTTGCGCTTACTACAAACAAGCTAAATCAATATTTAAAATTGCTCGATCGCCTTCAGATTGAGTTTAAGCTGCGGCGATCAAAGCATCTTTTAAAGGAGTCCAGCGAAAAGCGCGATCGCCTCCCATTTCTATCACCACTTTAACTCGCGGTTCTAAGGTTGGCAAAATAGTTAAATATTCGATTTCTTGACGAGACAAAACAAATCCTTCCATAATCCAAAGTACCAAGCCTTTCGATTTCGGCGGTAAATTATCCAATTGAGTATTCACAATCGGTGGCAAATAATAAACATAGCCGACACAAGCTTCATTGCCAGTCGTTTTTTTGCCAAGGTGAGGGGGTCTAACACCGTGAACCCCTGTCAGATAAGCCGCCAAGTCACCGAGTCCCCGTGCCGTAATATTATAAGTACCATAGCCTGCAATTCTCAGCCGCCGCTGATAGCGCCCCTCAAATCCACCTTCTAGGGGAACGTACAGGGCTAGGGACCCTGACTTTTCTAAATCCCGGATCATTCCAGATCCATTTGCAATTAGTCCCATGATCATAATGTTGCCGTTGCTGGGTGCATTAAGTTTTGTTAATTTAGGCTCGATTATACCAGAAGGAAGAATGCTTTAGTTATTTTGGCAATATTATATTATTGCAATGGCAAGAAAATTGTCATTACTTCGCCTTTCTGCGGTCTTTGTCGCACAACTAATTTACCTCCAGCGGCTCGAAATAAATTCTTTGTTACACTCAAGTTCAGGCTTAAATTACCTGTTTCTGGCTGAAACATTAATAGCGGACCAATAGATTTGAGAGGAGAATTAGATTCGTTTGTGTTGCTTGATTGCAGTTGAGATTCTAACTGTAATTTTAATTGATTTCCCGCTAACATTACTCCAACTTGAATATGACTTCCCGCTGGCAGAGTGCGAGTAAAATCTTCAATTAAATTAGTTAATACTTGATCTAGCATGGCTCGATCGCTGACCACTGTTGGTAAGTTTTGTGGGAGCGTAACTTCCAGGGTATGATGCCGTTGACTAGCTTGTTTTTGCCAGCGAGGAAGATTACTTTGGAAGACTTGAGTTAGGGAAATTGCTGTTAGTTGAATAAGTGATTGTTTGGCTTGAGACATTTCTAATTCTACCGCCCGAAAAATTAGACTAAAACGGTCAATTTGGGCAGTACATTCCGAATCTATGGTTTCTAAACGCTTAACTACTACTGAATCGAGATTAGGACGTTTGAGTAAGAGCCGAGTTAGTGTCCGAATGGTGGCTAAAGGAGTACGAACTTCATGGGCGATCGCTTGTAATAATTCTACTTCTAGCGATTTGGAATTGGTGATTTTAGATTTAGAATTGGCTAAAAATTCTCTAGTTTTGGATTTTTCCTGTTGTCTTGCTAAATTTTCTGCGAATGGTAAATTTTGCAATATTAGGCGACTAAAATCCATGACAATTTTGTAGTCAGGGGCGATGGGAGCAAATTTATCAAACAGTTCATCTAACTTAGCATTGTTGACAACTAAGGGGTTTAAAGTAAAGTTTTTACATTCAGGAAAACTGGCTAATAATTCGGCGCTATCCTGCACGCGCAACCGCAGGGCTACCCACGCTTGCGTCACTACTTCTGGATCGAAGGAAAATAAAAATACGGGATGTCCTGAAGCATTTTCTCCTAATACCATGACTAGACTAAATGTGGCTGTTAAAACTAAACAAAATTGTTCGTTAGCCAAAGGATCGTCACTGGAAATAGGTAATGCAGAAGTGAGAGGAGAAACTGAAATTGTCCCTTGGGGTGCGGGAAGTAGAGGGAAACTATGTCTAGTTTGGGAAGATAAGTAAGCGTCATATTCTTGGGAGATACTGGTAAAAATCCAGGCGGCAAATTTGCTGACTAAATCGGGGTTAGTTAATACTGAAGAAGGGCCAGATAATATTAGTCCTTGATGGGAGTTTTGATTGTTAATTGTTGAATTTTGACTGGGCAATTTTTCTGAATTTCCGGTTGCCCTTTGGTGTTCTAATAGTTGATTAAGAGTGGCGATCGCTGCATACCATTCCTGTTGAGCTCTGAGTTGGAGAGTGAGCCGAGGCGCAGCATGGGGACAAGCTGAATTTTCTCGCAGTCCGATCGCCCCTGAAGAGGCGATCGCATCTTTAGCCTGGCTTTCGGCTATAATTTCGCTAATGGTCGGTAAAAAGCAACTGTTCACAACAAAACACCCACCTACAAGATTTATGTTTGATATTTTTGGAAGAATGCTAACTTCTGTTTCTCTTCTAGGGTATCTGTTTATCTCTATCTAGCATAGTCGTTTAACCGAACCATTTCTTGCGGTTAACTCAGCAAACCTACAGGTTACTTGCGGCGCTAACATAATTTACAGGGTAAATAGGGTTTTAAAGATTTTCATTTTGGCAGTATCAAGGCCGGGTGCTAGTTTAGGAATTGCGGTTAGGCTTTTCCATTTGCCTTTACTCGCGTTGAAGATAGCATCGGCGGTTTTTTCGGCATCAATATTTTCAAATCCACCTATTTTATTAGTTGATAAATAATTCAGGCGATCGAAAATTTCATCCCTTGACGCACGTTTCACGCTGACTTTTTCCGGCGGTGGCGGTGGTGGGGATATAGAAAATACTTTAGTAATACAATCCAATCTCGCCTTAGTCAAACCACATTGTAGCTTAGTCAAAGGGATAAAATCTGACCATTGCTTACGGTTAGAGTCTACAATCTTTTGGGCAGCTTCAACAGGTTTTACATTCTTCCAATTATATTCTTCAACTAAGTATTTAAGTACAGTAATAATCGTATCCTTTGATGCCGTACTCAGATTGACTGTAGGAATTGCTTCTCGCGCTAAAATCTTGGCTTGTTCAACATTTGATGGTTTTGGATCGATGACAATACACCATACTCGCTCTAATTTAGCTTGTTGAGCTACAGCATAAACAAAGTTATTGCTCACAACTTGATACTGATAATCGCCTATTTCTTTAACGATAATCGGAATCCAATTGCGATCGCCTGCTTGTAAGATAGCTTCGGCGGCTCCCGCAATGATAAACTCTGAATCAGAGCATGGTTCCGTTGATTCAATCTTAGTTAACTCCAAGTGCATTAACTTACCGATATTCTCTGAATTACTCATACAAAAAATACTCCTTTGCTAATTTTAAATAATATTCAGCGGCTTTTTTATGTTGAAAAACCGCTGGTTTTCGAGAAAAAGCAGCACTTGAAACAACTTCATATTCTGGAATAGCGAATATAGTTTTATCAAGCTCCGATTTTGTAGCTTTAGGCCAATAATAGGGTAACAAATCAGGATCGAGACAATCATCATCGCCTTTTTTAACCGTAAGAATTGCTTTAATTTCAGAGAGCGCTCTTTTCTTAGAAGGCTCTGTTTCTTTATGCTTATTGAAAAATATCGGCAAAGCAATTGGACCACCATCATTTCTAAGTTTCTTAACTTCAGGAAGGAACTGTTTAATCACTTTAGCAGCATTTTTTAACGATGAAAAATTATTGTGCTCTGTTGGCATCAGAATTACATCAGAAGCAACTACACAGCTTTTACTAAAAAAAGTCCAGTTTGTCGGTGCATCAACTAAGATATAATCATACTCAGAAACAAAAATCTTAAGCAAATCTCGCAGTCTTGCCGATCCTTTCTCAATCCGTGCTTCATATTCATAACCCATAAACTTCGATAATCCTGAATCAGATGGGATCACATCAAATACTTTAACTAATTGACCGGCTTTATTCTTCACATTAAATGGTTGAATTGTCTCTTTAATATTCAATTTTCTATCAACTAGACAATCAGATAGTTTTACTTTTCCCTCCCCCAAACCTAATGAATCTGTTAAATCCCCTTGTTGTGGATCGAAGTCAACTACAAGCACTTTTTTCTGTTGTTGTCTAAGAATCGCCGCTAAATTAATTGTAGTTGTCGTTTTTCCCACACCTCCCTTATCATTATAAATGCAAACACTTAAAGCTTTAGGTGGATTTTCGAGCAAGTTCTTGATTTTAGTAATAACCTCAATAATATTATTTTTATTTATTCTCATGCAGTCAGTAGCAGGTAATACAATTTTACCATGTTTACGGAATACTTGAATATCTGTTGCGTTAGTAATAATTCCCCATTGAGATGTTCTACACTTAAGACCAAGGAGATAATCTGTAATTTGTTTTTTAGCTTCCTTGTATTTGGGAGTTCCTTCTGCTAGGTTAATAGGCGACCTTCCTGATACTCTACCTTTAACTTCAATAAGTAAGTATGGGTTAATCTTAGAAAGTGAAAAATTATCATCAGAGTGATTTTTCCGAGCCGCAAAATCAACAATACCATTACCTGTATTAAATTGTCGAACTGACTCATAAAAGCTAAATCCTAATGTTTCCAGCAGGGGTTTAACAAATCTATCTTCGACATCAGACTCCTTTGCATTCTGTGAAATGCTATCTAAAACTCGATTCCAGTCGATATTTGTCATTATTTACACCTAGATACTTAAGTGGACAGGACTTACACAGTGCCTCTATATTTAGGAATAGAAATTAAATAATTAGCCTGTTTGTAGTAAGCGCTTTAGCGCTAAAGCGCTTACTACAAACTAAATCATTAAGTTATTTAATTTTCATTCCTTAGTAGGGGCGAATGGCATTCGCCCACCATATATAGCTATTGGCACAAAACCCAAGTATCCTTACTTCCGCCACCCTGAGAAGAGTTTACCACAAGAGAACCGCGCTTTAAAGCAACGCGAGTTAAGCCACCTGGATGCACATAAATATCTTGACCATAGAGAATATAAGGCCGTAAATCTACATGACAACCTTCAAAATTATCACCGATAATTGTGGGAACTCGCGATAAACAAAGAGTTGGTTGGGCAATATAATTCCGGGGATTTTCCCGAATTTTTTGGGCAAAATCTGCCCTTTCTTCCGCTGTTGAATGCGTCCCGATTAACATTCCATAACCGCCAGATTCATTGGCCGCTTTCACCACAAGTTTGTCCAGATTTGCCACCACATACTCTAATTGTTTCTCTTCCCAACAAATATAAGTGGGGACATTTGACAAAATTTGTTCTTCTCCCAAATAATACTTAATTATCTGGGGAACATAAGCATAAATTACCTTATCATCAGCAACTCCTGTACCCAAAGCATTAGCCAAGGCGACGCGGCCATTGCGATAAACTTCCATTAATCCGGGAACTCCTAACATGGAATCAGAACGAAAAACTAGAGGATCGATAAAGTCATCGTCAATGCGCCGATAAATCACATCTACTCGCTGTAAGCCTTTGGTAGTTCGCATTTGTACGTAACCATCAGCTACTACTAAATCTCGTCCTTCTACTAACTCAACTCCCATCTGTTGTGCGAGAAATGAATGTTCAAAATAGGCAGAGTTGTAACTACCTGGGGTGAGAACGACTACGGTGGGATTCTGAATATTTGATGGTGCTAGATTCAAGAGGGTTTCTAATAGATGACTGGGATAATCATCTACTGGTTGAATTTCTAAACTAGCAAAAACTTGAGGGAAAGTGCTTTTCATTACGCGGCGATTTTCTAAGACGTAGGAAATGCCGGAAGGACAGCGCATATTATCTTCCAAAACATACCATTTTCCATCTTTATCTCGGACTAAATCGGTGCCGGTAATGTGACACCAAATGCCGCTAGGTGGAGTTAGGCCGATGCAAGGTTTTAGATAGCCTTTTGCTGATGCGATTAAGTCGGCGGGAATGATGCCATCTTTGATGATTTTCTGTTCGCTGTAAATATCTGTGAGAAATAGGTTTAAGGCATGGATTCGCTGTTTTAATCCTTGTTCTAGCCAAGTCCATTCGGAGGCGGAAACGATGCGGGGAATGACATCGAAGGGGAAAATTTGTTCTGTACCTTTATTGTTGCCATAAACGTTAAAAGTTGCTCCTAATTTGAGTAAGGCATTTTGGGCGGCTTGTTGTCGTCGCTGAAGTTCTCCTTCGATTAAGGAGTGGATTCTTTCGATTAAAAGGTTGGCTTCTGGGCGTGGTTGTCCAATAGCGGTGAAGAGTTCATCATAAAAGTCACCGGGATCGTAAGCATCAAATCGCATGGTTAGTTATCCTATTTGTTTATTGTGGTATTGGCAATTAAGGGATGGGACGTTTTTGTAGCTTAAACTACTTATGACGGCTAACCCGAATTTGTGATAAATTAATGGTGGTTCTCTAAATTTATCAGGATTGCGCGATCGCGTATAATGTTAATTAAATAATGACTCTTTAAATTTATGGCTTATCTTTGCGACTTGGGTAGAGGTCAAAGACTTTATATTGAAAATCAGGGAATGCAGACTGTTCTTACTTTGTCGAATAGCAGTCCCGGCCAACAGCAACAAGCTAGTAGCAGTTTTCAGACGGGTAGATGGGTGATTCCGCCAACGGTTTTTCGCACTGCTACGGGGATTTTTTTGCGGATAGAATCTCAGTCTGGTTCGCAGTTTGTGTTTGTACAAGCTAATGGGATGGCGCTTTTAAATGGGATACCTGATTTAAGTAATGCGGAGGCGATCGCAGTTGTGTCGGTAACTATGGAATCAGGTGATAATGATTATACGATGAAACCAATGGAACCTATGAAACCAATGGAACCTATGAAGCCAATGGAACCTATGAAGATGAATCCTATGCAAATGCAGATGGGAAATATGTCAATGCAGATAGGAACTTCGGCAATTTCTGGGAAACGTTTTTGTACCCAATGTGGCGCAAGTGTGGGAGAAAACGATCGCTTTTGTGCGAGTTGTGGCCATCGTTTGTAATGAAGGAAGAAGGAAGAAGGAAGAAGGAAGAAGGAAGAAGGAAGAAGGAAGAAGGAAGAGGGAAGAGGGAAGAGGGAAGAGGGAAGAAGGAAGAAGGAAGAGGGTATTGGTGTCAACTTAAGGTCAAACCCTTAGTCCGACAGGGGTTAAAACCCCCTGTCTCAAAGCTAAAGTCCTCTGAAGAGGACTAAGAAGAGTTTGAAATTTAATTAGTCCTCTTCAGAGGACTTAAGTTATTAGACAGGGACTTAAGTCCCTGGCGGGTTTCAGCTTAAGTTGACACCAATGGGAAGAAGGAAGAAAATATCCTGGCGATTGAAATCGCGGCTACGCCGACTCATATTTTTAGCGTTTCATTGTGACAATGGTTATGGGATTTAATGAGTCAAATCTTGTTAAGTTGCCCTCTGGGATCGATCGCGATAATTGTACTTGCATAATTCGACAATTCCAGTTAGGTTCCCGGCGAATTCTTTCCTCTTTCCAACTCAAAACAGCGGCTAAATTCTCTAAAGTAGCTATTGCTAAAACAATCACGCCTCCCGGTAAGATACGCAAAGCGCAAACACCCAAAATTTTACTGATTTCGCCGCTACTGTCACTGATAAAAATTCGATTAGGTTGCCGTAAACGGTGTAAAATTTCTGGAGCGTTACCATGAATTGAGATGACGTTTTGTAGTTGAAAACGTCGGCAATTTTGCTCAATTAAAGATGTTCCTGTGGGAGTATTCTCGATCGCATAAACTTGAGAATCTGGGAACAATCGGGCAATTTCAATAGAAACAGTACCCGTACCCGCGCCTACATCCCAAATTACTTGTCCGGGTTGTAGGGATAACTCGCCTAAAACTAATACTCGTACTTCTTTTTTAGTGATTAAATTAGGGCGATCGCTAAAAGAGAGAAAATTGCTATCCGGTATGCCTAACATCGGCAAATTTGCTAAATCTAGGGGTTCTGTTGCGATCTTAGATTGTCGTAATAATACCACAATATTTAATGGTGAAAAAGTATCATTCTGTAAATTATCTAATTCCCATTTTTCTACTTTTTCATCTGGGCTACCCAAGTTTTCACATACCCAAAATTCATAATGAATGGGTAAATCTAAGGCTTTAATTAAATTGGCGATCGCCCCCGGAGAATGAGTTTCATCAGTCAATACAGCAATCTTATTTATTCCTTGTTGTAACTTCCCAGTTAATTCTTCAAAACAGCGACTATGAGCGCTGATAAAATAGGCATCTTGCCAGGTAATTTTGAGACGATTAAAAGCTAGTTGAACAGAGCTTAAATGGGGATGAAATACCAATTTATCCGGTGGTAATTCCGCCACAAATAGTCGTCCCCAACCAAAAAATAGAGGATCGCCAGAAACTAAAATCGCGATCGTACCTGAAGATTTATTACTTAACCGTTGCCGAATTTCCGCGATCGCACCCATCAAATCTCCTAACAGCAAACGTTCCCCGCGATATTTCGGAAAATAGCTTAAGTGGCGATCGCTTCCCACCAACAGCGTCGCCTTATCCACTATCTGCTGTAACGATTTAGTTAGTCCAGCAGCCCCGTCCAAACCAATGCCTACAATATGTATTATCAATAGAATTATTAATCGTTAATTGTTATTTGTTAATTGTTATTTGTTATTTGTTAATCGTTAGTTGTTAGTTGTGGCGTAACTTTTGCGCTCTTACTACCAACAACTAACCACTAACAACTAACCACCAATAAATTCCAAACTTGGCCAATCTGATTCGCGATAATAGCGAGTCATATCGTCAAACTTTCGGAGCTCAGCGCGATGAATCCAAATTTCTTGGGGAGCATCTAGCCATCGATCGTTTAACTGAGACAAAAGAGTAGAAAAGCGATCGCGATCTAAACCAGAACCTAAATCGCCAAAATATCCTAAAGTAATGTGCGCCGTGAAATGATATTGCTGTTCAATTCCCAAAGCCATTAAATCAGAATTTTGATAAATAGAGCGGCGAAGTTCCCAAATCTGTTTGTAAGAACTTTCATCTTTGGGAGCCAAACAAACCCCAAGCGCTCTAGTGCGAACCATCAAACCCAACACCATCCAGCGAATAGGAAAATCGCCAATTAACGTTGATTTACAGTCAGCAAAACACTCACCAATACGCGATCGCAATTGCCCCTCAAATTCAGGATTTTTAATCGCATCAAGGTAAGCACTATCCCAAATTAAATCAGCCAAAGTAAAATGGAAACTCTCTTTAGGTACAGGTACAAAAGCCCCCGTTTCCAAGCCCACTTGCAACGCTTCTTGGCACTCGTCCAAACTCGCATAAAAAGCAGCATTTTCCGACTCTTCCCCCGAAGGCGGCGTGATCACCGTATAGCCGGGAAAAGCTACAGGCGATCTCCCGCCATCCGGTTCAGGCCTAAACTTAGGAGATTCCTGAATGTGTTCCACTTGGGATTTGTAGGTATCCAGCAGCGTCAGTCGCGCCACCCGATTCACGTAAGCTTGATAGGTATCGTCCAATCTCGATTGCCTCGCTCTAAGTAATAGCTTTCAGCATCCAGCCAATCTTAAATTATAAACAAAGATCGACCAGATTTCTCATCAATAATCTCATTCTTCAGCCAGCGATCGCATAAATAATATGTAAATTAAGGGAAAACACAAATTATTAAATTTGTCAATCCCTAAATTGTACTTAAAAACTGCGCGATCGCGAATCAAAAGCCCCAAACATTAGTTCGATCTTCTAGCAAACTAATGGGTCATTATTCGTATATTGTATAAACATAGACCGATCAAATTTCAACATAATGACTAATTCCACACTATCTCCAATTTCAGTTGCCAACATCGACCTAGACGAACTGAACCAAAAGTTTAACTCAGCCCATCCCAGAGAAATTCTCGCTTGGTGCGTCAACAACATCCCCACAGGATTAGTACAAACTAGCGCCTTCAACGTCGATGATATGGTAATCACCGACATTCTCTATCGCGAACTCAAACCACAGACTCCAGTTCCAGTAATGTTTTTAGAGACATTACATCACTTCCCCCAAACCTTAGAATTAGTTGCCAAAGCCAAAGCAGTTTATAACCTAGACCTGCAAATTTACCAAAATTTAGAAGTAAATTCCCGCGAAGCTTTTGCTACAAAATACGGCGAAGCCCTATGGGACAGCGACATTGCCCAATTCCATCATCTCACTAAAATTGAACCTTTACAACGAGGACTTGATGAATTAAATACAGTAGCTTGGATTACCGGTCGTCGGCGCGATCAAGCAGTAACTCGCGCTAATATGCCAATATTTGAACTTGATTCCTTGAATCGTCTCAAAGTTAATCCGATCGCTACTTGGACCCGGAAAGAAACTTGGGCTTACGTCATGGAACACGGAGTAATCTATAATCCTTTGCACGATCGAGGATATTTAAGCATTGGAGATGAACCAATTACCACACCTGTAAACGAAGGCGAAGACGAACGTGCCGGCCGTTGGCGTGGGACAGGTAAAACCGAGTGTGGGATTCACATTTAGTCACAGGTAGGGACACAGCAATGCTCATTAGTGTCAACTTAACCTCAAACCCGCCAGGGACTTAAGTCCCTGTCTAATAAATTAAGTCCTCTGAAGAGGACTAAGAAGACTTTTAAACTTAATTAGTCCTCTTCAGAGGACTTGATCTTTGAGACAGGGGTTTTAACCCCTGTCGGACTAACGGTTTGGTGTTACGTTGAAACCAATGAGCAATGCTGTGTCCTTCTTGTATCTTAAGCAATAGTTCTTGAATCTGGTATCATTTGTAAAACTATTGAATACTTAACCTTTATAACCTATGGACCCAATTACTACAGCATTTGTGACGGCTCTTGCTATTCCTGTAGCTAAAGATGTGATTAAAGATGGTTACGAAGCTCTGAAAGCAGCCTTAAAAAAGAAATTTGGGGAAGAAAGTGATGTAGTAAATGCAGTTGAGCAATTAGAGAAAAAACCGGATTCTGAAGGCCGGAAATCTATACTACAAGAAGAAATTGAAAATGCCAAAATTTACAACGATCCTCAGATGGTTAAATTAGCTGAAGAATTACTTAGTAAACTTAAAGAAGAACCAGGCGGACAGGAAATCATTACTCAAACTCAAACCAACACTGTCAGCGATCTAACTGTTGGTGAAAACTTTGATGAATTTAAGCCAATTCAAGAAGGTAAAAATAGTTTAGATATGTAGTATAAAGTACAGCTACCATAAATATTTCTCTCATTGCTAAATATCCAAACTGGAGGGCAATATGAACTACACCGAATACATCGAATCCAAACGAAAAGCCGCCAAAAAAATCAGTGCCGACATCCGAGAAAGGTGGAACAATCGCATCGTCACCAGAGGATTACACCTACTAGGAGAACAAGGCGCAATCCAATATTTATCCGACTACGGGCGCGGCATTGGTACAGCAAAAGTCATCAGTTTTGCCCTCTGCGCCGAAGCCGAAGGCTACCCAGAAATAGCGGCTGGATTTTGGCAAAAAGCCTTTGAATTAGAAACCGGAGAAAAAGCAACAGTTACTGATGTAAAAAATACTTCTACAACAATTTCTACAACACCTAAATCCACGCCAAATTCCCAAAAAACTGTTAATAATCTTGAGATTGTACCAGAATTACCGCCGCATTTACAACCGGGAAGAATTGTGACAATGCAACCGGTAGATGCCCCTAGCGAACGTTCTTACTATATCGAAAATCCTGAATATTGGGGACAACCAAAACGGGACGGCAATCGTGTAATTATCATTGCGACTAAAGATAAAATTTACTACCAATCGCGATCGACTAACCTACGCCAACAACCATCAATAGAAATTGAACAGACATTACAGCAGATTTTAACTCAGTTAACCACAACAACAATCGAACTCCCTCCCCTTACCAAGGGGAGGGTTGGGGAGGGGTCTTCAGTTGACGCAGTAAATCAATTGGGAACATTTATCTTAGATGGTGAATTATATTACAAAAGCTTTAATGGTAGCGAACACCGTACAGGTTCCCAAGCCGCCACAGTCAATATTGAAAATGGTTTTCCTACTACCCAGCCCCAGGTAGTCTATGCTATTTTTAAATGTCTTTTCTTTAATGGCAATGACTTAACTACCGCTACCGAATCAGCCCGAATTGAAGCCGGAATAACTATTGGTAAATTACTCATTGCCAATTCCCAAGAATTTGAAATTGTGCCAACAGCCCGAACCTTAGAGGAGAAACTTTTATTAGCTAATAAGCAGCAAACAGAAAACCGCGAGGGAGAAGTTTGGATACAGCATAATTGTCAATATATTGGCGGTAAAAATGTCCGTACTTTCCCAATGGTAAGAACAAAATATTGTATTGAATTTGATTTATTAATTGTAGGATTAACTAAGACAAAAGTTGTTGGCAGACCTTTT
This sequence comes from Oscillatoriales cyanobacterium USR001, assembly GCA_001698425.1. Lineage (GTDB taxonomy): Bacteria > Cyanobacteriota > Cyanobacteriia > Cyanobacteriales > Microcoleaceae > Kamptonema. The sequence continues at coordinate 58,922 of MBRE01000047.1, forward strand.
AGTGCCATTGAAGTAGCCCAGGAAAAAAATGGTAAATTAGTCCCAATGGGAACAGTGGGAACGGGGTTTAATATGGAAGAAATGGAAGAAATTGCTCAACGCTATGCAGCGAATCCTCATGGTGTTAAAATCAAAGTGCGATCGCAAGGCCTCACAGAAAGCGGACTACTTTGGCACGCTCGATTTCTGGAATTTAGCGAAACAGTTAACAGTTAACTGTTATTTGTTATTTGTTAACTGTTAACTGTTAACTGTTAACAAATAACCAATAACCAATAACCAATAACCAATAACAAATAACCAATAACCAATAACAAAATTATGCAAATTGAATGGCAAACCGTAAAAACCTATGAAGACATCCTTTATCACAAAAGCGGCGGCATAGCTAAAATTACCATTAATCGTCCTCATAAACGTAACGCCTTCCGTCCTCAAACCGTTTTTGAACTCTGCGAAGCCTTTGCCAACGCCCGCGAAGATACTAACATTGGCGTTGTTTTATTTACAGGCGCAGGTCCTCACACCGATGGCAAATACGCCTTTTGTTCAGGCGGCGACCAAAGCGTGCGCGGGTCCGCAGGATATATAGATGATGCCGGCATTCCCCGCCTAAACGTCCTCGACTTGCAACGGCTAATCCGTTCCATGCCCAAAATAGTAATTGCCCTAGTTGCGGGATACGCGATCGGGGGCGGTCACGTTTTACACTTAATTTGTGACCTTACCATCGCCGCCGATAATGCCATTTTTGGACAAACTGGCCCAAAAGTTGGCAGTTTTGACGGTGGTTTTGGCGCAAGTTATCTTGCCAGAATTGTAGGACAGAAAAAAGCGCGGGAAATATGGTTTCTATGTCGTCAATACACCGCACAACAAGCCGAAGCAATGGGCTTAGTTAACTGCGTCGTACCCGTAGAACAATTAGAAGAAGAGGGTATTCAGTGGGCGAATGAAATCTTAGATAAAAGTCCGATCGCCATTCGTTGTCTCAAAGCGGCTTTTAATGCCGACTGCGACGGACAAGCTGGACTGCAAGAACTCGCCGGGAATGCCACCTTGTTATACTATATGACTCAAGAGGGAGCAGAAGGTAAACAAGCCTTTTTAGAAAAACGGCAACCTGATTTTCGACAGTTTCCTTGGCTGCCATAGCAGAAATTATGGAATAGTAGAGAGAAAACTCCTTGGGATTGAGATTTTTTGCGATCGAGCTTTGAAATTCAGCTTAAATGCTGTTATTTTTTTAAATTTTGTCAATTCAAGCAAGTTTTCTTAATGTTCTGAGTTGTTAAAATTGAATTAAACGATCGCCCTTCAGTTGGCATTTAGTTGTCTAAATTGGTCTTTTGAGATGGAATAAAAATCATCCTAACTTAAGCTGAGATTTCAGCTAAAGCTGACCAAGGACCTTCGATCGGATTCAAATCAGAAATTTTAGCCGCGATCGCACTTTCCAAAAGTGCCGCCTGTTTTAACAGTACAAGTTCTTCCATTTCTTCCCAACAAGGAGCAAAGGGAGGGAGTGCCAAAGAACAGGCAGCCCATCCACCTTGAACTGGGGCACTTAGTTGTTGACAAAGACCACCACGTCGTCCTTCTGGGGTATAATGCCGACAGTAGCGGCAAGTTGACGCAAATGAGGTTTTCATAAAACTTTTCCTTAAAACGCTTAATCTTGATTCTCTAATTTTGCAACCTTCCTTCTTCGATCCTGAAAGTGTCCAAAGCCTTATGCTATAAAGTTTATAGCTATTTTCCTGGTATAACCGTCTTAAGGATTTATTTATAATTCTGTTATATATGGAAACAATTAAGCAATTGCTGGACAGTCAACAGGTAAAAAATGGAGGTTGAAGGACAAAAAATAATTGGGGATCAAGCCAAACATTAAGCGCAGGTCAAGTTCGATCAAGCTAAAACCAGCAAAAAAAAGTATTAATAAACACAAAAGTTAGGAAAATCACAATCGCTCTGGCATTCCCAGAGACACCCAATAGTCTAAAGTTCTAAAATCAATTAAGATGTGGTAGGAGTTTTCCCATGAGTCAGCGTTCCTCGGTTAAATCCCCCAATCAAATCAAGCCGGTTCTACAGGCAGTGCTAGGCTGTTTAGACGTAAACCTAGAAGCAGAAATGAATCAATATAGGCGACAGCGACAGCGATCGCAACAATGGGTAGCGCCATCAAGTGTGAGTCAGTCCCCTCGTCAGTCAATAGATTTAATTTCTCCAGAGGGTAACGATCGACCCCAGGCGGGCTCCTTACCTCCATCATTAGAGGCAAAAACTCGACCAACTATAGATTTTGAGACGCGATCGCCAGATGCTCAATTAGCCATTTCTTCCCAAACCCTAGAATCAAAAACCACATCAGCCAATGGCGATCGCTCCTCAACACATCCAGGTAACAATCAAAAATCACCCAATAATTACCTAGAATCCAGTGAAGAACTTTTGAGAAGCTTAGAAGAAGAAAAATCACAGCCAAAAACAGAAAGAAATTTAGTCTCCAGTTTATTCACGCCCTTGGGACTAATTTCTATGCTATTGTTCCTGCTTTCTTGTACAGCCCTCAGCTACACAACCATCAACCCTTCTATTTGGGCAAATCTTGGCTTCAACCCTTGGGGTAAGCAAAATCCTAAACCCGCGACAAGCCCCACCAATAAGGTAGCAAACAGCAATCAAGGGGAACTCCCGAAAGCTCCCAATCTCGCCTCCAAAGAGTTTTTTGAGCTAGATTTGAGCACTCTCAGCAATGTTAAACCAACTCCCAGCCCCATTCCAGTACCATCGATCAAACCTTCTGTACCGCCCTTACCACAGGGAATAACTGGAGTAAGTTTACCGAGTCTGAAAACCCAACAATCTCCCAATGTCGGTGGCACAAACAATGAGGGGTTAGATAATTTACAAAAAGCTTTACTTCCCAAAATACCCCCAAGCCCAGTGGCTCCAAAACCTTTAGCTCCAATACCATCAGCCGTTAAGCCTGGTAATCCCAAACCAGACACGGGAGCCGCCGCGACACCGAAACCATCGCCAGTAAGTCCTGGTATTCCGATCAAAGCTCAAGATGGTTATTACTATGTGGTGCTAGATTACAGCAATGAGCAATCGTTAGCTCAGGCACAAACAGTGGTTCCAGATGCTTATGTCCGAGAATTCCCAAATGGTGTGAAGATCCAGATGGGTGCTTTAGCTGATGCTAAATCGGCTGAACAGTTAGTCAAAGAACTGCAAGAAAAAGGTATTACGGCTAAATACTATCAGCCGTGAGTTGGGTAATTGGTAATGGGTAATTGGTAATGGGTAATTGGTAATGGGTAATTGGTAATGGGTAATGGGTAATTGGTAATGGGTAATTGGTAATTGGTAATTGTTAGTTGTTCCCTCTTCCCTCTTCCCTCTTCCTTCTTCCTTCTTCCTTCTTCCTTCTTCCCTCTTCCTTCTTCCTTCTTCCTTCTTCCTTCTTCCTTCATTAGGAGAATCTCTATGGGATTATTTGACCGTATTTGGCGAGTAATTCGTGCCAATGTTAATAGTTTGGTTGGCGCGGCTGAAGATCCAGAAAAAATTCTGGAACAAAGTGTGATGGATATGCAGGAAGATTTGGTGCAACTGCGACAGGCGGTAGCACAGGCGATCGCTAGTCAAAAACGTAGCGAGCGACAGTGCGCCCAATCTGAATCTGCGGCTCAAGAATGGTATCAAAGAGCACAATTAGCTTTACAAAAAGGTGAAGAAAATTTGGCACGGGAAGCTTTAACGCGGCGGAAATCTTACCAAGAGACAGCCGGGGCGATTAAGGCGCAATTAGATCAACAAAGCGTGATTGTGACGAAGCTTAAGGATAATATGCGGCTCTTAGAAGGCAAAATTGTTGAAGCGAGGGCTAAAAAAGATATGTATATTGCCCGCGCGCGATCGGCTAAAGCTTCGGAAAGGTTAAACGAGATGATGGGTAATCTGAATACGGGAAGTGCTTTGAAGGCTTTTGACAGCATGGAGGAGAAAATCTTGATAATGGAAGCTCGCTCAGAGGCGATCGCGGAACTGGGAACTAGCGACTTAGAAAAGAAATTTCTCTCTCTGGAAGGTGCTGGCGATATTGACGCTGAGTTAGCGGCGATGAAGGCGCAAATCCTCCCTGGTAACAATTCACCGAAATTACCTCCTAGCGATGCCCCCCAATGACAAATAGCCGATAATTGAGTAACAATTGTAAAAAGATGGATTTATGCTTTTGGGAAATTTGCTTCGGGCTAAATACCATTAAAACTCTGACAGATTAAATTTTGTACTTGAGAAGCCAGAGTTAAACCTGGATTCGCAACTACTTTGTAAACCCCAATAAAGGAAAAAGAGCATTATGGGATTATTCGATCGTATTACCCGAGTTGTTAGAGCCAATATTAATGATTTGGTTAACAAGGCTGAAGACCCGGAAAAAATTTTAGATCAGTCTATTCTTGATATGCAGGAAGACTTGGTGCAGTTGCGCCAAGCTGTAGCGAGTTCGATCGCCAGTCAAAAACGGACTCAGACGCAGTATACACAAGCTGAATCTCAAGCTAATCAGTGGGAAGCACGGGCTAAGTTAGCTCTGCAAAAAGGTGATGAAAATTTAGCCCGCGAAGCCTTGACACGGAAAAAGTCTTATGCGGAAACGGCGGCGACGCTGAAGGCGAGTGTGGATCAGCAAACGGCTCAAGTGGAAACGATTAAACGCAATTTGACTGCTCTGGAAACTAAGATTGCGGAAGCGAGAACTAAGAAGGATATGCTAAAAGCCCGGATCACGGCTGCGAAGGCTCAGGAGCAACTGAACAATACGATCGGTTCCCTGAATACAAGTAGCTCGATCGGTACTTTTGAGCGAATGGAAGAAAAAGTTTTGCAGATGGAGGCTCGCGCTGGGGCGGCGGCGGAGTTGTCTGCTGGCTCTGGTTTGGAGCAGGAGTTTCTGAAGTTGGAAGCTGGCGGTGGTGTTGATGATGATTTGGCGGCGCTGAAGGCGCAGATGAGTTTGGGTTCTGGTGCAACTGGTTCTTTACCTGCGGCGGGTCAAACTTCTAGCACTACGACTAATGCGGCGATTGACCCTGAGCTTGAAGAGTTGCGATCGCAACTTAATAAAATGTAATAACATTCATATCCATTAGGTGATTAATACTGGTAATACGGTTAACTGTTAACCGTTAACCGTTAACAGAAACTCATTCCGCCTGCGTCAGCTATAGCATTTAACCCGCGCAGGTGGTTTTCATTTTGAAAACACTCCGAAAAGAAGGGAAAAAAAGAAAATTTTAGAATAAAAGATTAATGATTTGGCGGATTCAGGATCGGAAGTCAGAAGGAAGAAAGAAAATCAATACAAGCAATTAAAATTTTCTATAGACATGATTCGCATAAATTTTGCAGTTGCCATCCTTTCTAATTTTTTAGTTTATTTTTTTTACCCTACGCCATTAATAGCTCAAACAGTTGAGGGATCTCTGTTTGATGGTAATCCAAAAGCTCAAATTCCTAATCCGACAATTCCAATTCCACCACAATTACCGCCAGAATTACCGATTCCTTCGCCTTTACCGCCTCCAGAAAAACTCCTACAGCCTTCAGAGTCAACACCAATAAAACCTGAAGAATTAAATAATTTGCCTGGCTCTAATGTTCCGGGAACTATTAATGTTGAGGGTTTTGATGTAGTTGGTAGTACGGTTTTTAGTAAAGAAGAATTTGACAAGTTACTGGCAGGTTTTATTGGTCGCCCGCTGTCTTTTGCTGAATTACTACAAGCCCGTTCTGCTGTAACAGAATTTTATATTAGTAAGGGATATATTACTTCAGGGGCAATAATTCCTCCTCAAAGTTTGACGGGAGGTGTGATTAAAATTCAAGTGATAGAAGGTAGTTTAGAAAGTATTAGTGTTACGGGAAATAAGCGGCTAAGTTCTAATTATGTGCGGAGTCGATTGGCGATCGCAACTCAAACTCCTTTAAATCAAAATCGCCTTTTAGAAGCTTTACAACTCTTACAACTTAATCCACTAATTCAAAATATTTCAGCGGAATTACAAGCCGGTTCCCATCCAGGTTTAAATTTGTTGGAAGTACGAATTAAGGAATCTAAAACTTTAAGCTCTCGTATTTTTGCAGATAATCGTCGTTCTCCAAGCGTGGGATCTTTCCGCAGAGGCGCAGAAATTGGCTCGATCAATTTATTGGGATGGGGTGATAGTGCTAGTTTAATTTATACGAATACAGATGGTAGTAATAGTGTAGATTTTAATTACACGCTGCCAGTAAATCCTCGTAATGGTACTGTAAGTTTACAACTTAGTAGAAGTCGGAGTAGGATTACTGAATCTCCTTTTGAGGAATTAGATATTGAGGCGAAAAGTCGTGATTATGAGTTGACTTATCGCCAACCAATTGTACAAACTCCTACAGAAGAAATTTCTTTAGGTATTACTGCGGCAAGACGGGAGAGCGATACATCTCTTTTGGGGGTAGAATATCCTTTGTCGCCGGGTTCGGACGATCGCGGGAGAACGCGGATTTTAGCATTAAGGGCTTTTCAGGAATATACTCAAAGGGGGGCTAGACAGGTGTTTGCGGCGCGATCCCAGTTTAGTCTAGGATTGGGGGCTTTTGATGCAACTGTCAATAGTTCGGAACCTGATGGGCGTTTTTTTGCTTGGCGAGGTCAGGCGCAGTATTTACGCTTGCTTGGTGCTGATACGCTATTATTATTGCGATCGGATGTACAGTTAGCAACTGGAGAACTTTTACCTCTGGAACAAATCGGTTTAGGTGGCTTGGATTCAGTGCGAGGTTATCGTCAGGATCTCTTACTTACAGATAATGGAATTTTTGCTTCTGCGGAATTGCGGTATCCAATTTACCGCACGCGGGACAAGAAAGGAGTTTTGCAGGTAACGCCGTTTATTGATTTTGGCGCAGGTTGGAATCATGGCTCGAAAGCCGATCCCGATCCAAATACTTTGTTATCTGCGGGGTTGGGTTTGCGATGGTCCTATAGCGATCGCTTGACTGCTCGTTTTGAATGGGGTATTCCTTTAATTGATGCAAATTCTACCAACAGAACATGGCAAGAACAAGGGCTATACTTTTCGATAGAGTTTAAACCTTTTTAAGTCATTTTCTGAGTTTTTACTACTTCTTTTGGCTATCAACTATGTCTAAAATTAGATCGCTTTTTCTCAGTTCTTTTGCTTCGGGGTTTGGTCTTTGCTCTGTGATTTTTTCCCTATTTACGATGACTTCTAATTTCTCATTTATGAGTTTTTTTAGATTCTTTTTAGCCTTGTTGTTTTTGGCGATAAATTTATTGTTTGCGGTACATTATTATACAGCAATGTCAAAAGAGTTGAATTTTAGAAATAGGAATAGACAGAGAGTGGAAAAGTAAGCTATAATTATTTGATAAATTTACGTTTACTGAGGTGCTGAAAATGCTTGATTTCTTAAACCAAATTTTGAACCGCCATCCCGAACGCATGAAAGCTAATGTGGAAATTTACACTTGGCAAACTTGTCCTTATTGTATCAGAGCTAAGTTGTTGCTGTGGTGGAAAGGTGTAAATTATACTGAATATAAAATTGATGGTGATGAGGCCGCGAGAGCTAAAATGGCTGAACGTGCCAATGGCCGCCGCACAGTACCACAAATCTTTATTAATAATCAGCACGTTGGTGGTTGTGATGATATTTTTAAGTTAGATAAAGAGTCTGGGTTAGAGCCTTTGTTAAGTAAGGAATAGAAATTAAATAATTAGCTTGTTTGTAGTAAGCCCCAAGAGCGCTAAAGCGCTTACTACAAACCAAATCATCAAGTTATTTAATTTTCATTCCTTAATGATTAGTTACTAACGATCGCACTTACAGATATAGCAACATCTGGAAATGCTAACGGGTTAACTATTCCTTCTGTTAGCGTGAATTTGGATGCGTAGTCGCCATCTTGAGGATCTCGAAATACGATAAGCTGTCTCTTTTTGAGGTTGACTACCCAATATTCAAAAATACCAACTTCAGCATAGATTTTTGTTTTCACCTCTAAATCTTTAATGAGAGTAGAATCAGAGTATTCAATCAACCAGAAAATATTTTCTGGGTAGGGGTGATGTTCTAAATATGTGCGACCTAATGGCTGTACGATCGCAATATCTGGTTCGGGTTCCGAGTTATTAGGAAGAGTAATTGGTTTTGCCGAACGAATTGTTGCGCGATCGCCCAACAGTCGAATCAAGTATGCTCCTGCCTCACTGCTAAAATAGGCATGGGGTTCCCCTTCTGGCGACATTTCTACAATTTCTCCCTTTAGTAACTCCACACGGCGATTTTCCAAAATACCCGAAGATATCATCAGGTGGTATTCTGCGATCGTCCACTTAGCTGCAATTACGCTCATGGCGATATTTTTTCTAGCTTTCTAATTTTTAATTATATCTAATTTTTAATTATAAAGGTAAACTAAAAATAGTAGGTATTTAATAACCATCATGTACATACCAAATTCGCAACCAATGGCCACAGAATTGTTGCCGACGATGTACGATTTACCCAGTGAAGACCCGGAGGAACCTGGTTTGCCTGATGAATTTCACGAATTTCAACCGGAATTGT
>MBRE01000048.1 GCA_001698425.1 Oscillatoriales cyanobacterium USR001
ATTTGATTGCAAATAGCTGTAATTTATTTAGACTTGGGATAATCTTGACACACTTTTAACTTTTGTTTTTCCTCTGGACGAGTAACGAAATAATCCTTTAACCAGTCGCACCCTGTCGCTAATAGTTCATCTAAGTTCTGATTGCGCCAAATCATCACTTTTCTACCGCCAGTGGCTATATGTTTACCATCTGGACTAAATTGGATTAACCAATGACCTGATTCGGGAACTGTATATTTAGCAATTAGTTTTCCGGCTATACTCCAGATGCTTAATTCATTGGGATAACCTAAAAAACCAATTTGCTGACTATCAGGGCTAAAAGTCAAGCCATTAGGAGGTTGTTGTAATTTAATTTGATTAATCAATTTGCCAGAAAAGTCCCATATTCTGATTGAATAATCTGTGCCAGTTGTTACTATTAATTTATTGTCTGGACTAAAATAGGCATCCATAATACCTGCTTTATTATCTAAGTCAATAAGTTTGTGGCTCTTTATATTCCTTAAGTGTAATTCTTTTCCTGTGCCATCCCATGTTGCCAGATATTGACTATCAGGACTAAATTTTGCGGTGTTTCCTAGAATCATAATTGTTTGATCGAAAATAAATTTTTCACGAGTAATAGTTTTTTCTTCAATCTTATCATTAGTAGTTATGAATTTTATTTTGACATTTGTACCAGGTTTTCCCTTAAGAAAGTCATCTTTATTCACCGTCATTTCAGAAACATTACGATCATCTATTTCAACAATAATATCACCACCTTTTAATCCTGCTTTCATGGCTGTAGAATTTTGCCAAACCTCTCTAATTTTCATCCCATAAAACTTCAATAATCTTTTCTGGTTTTCGTCAAAAATAAATTTCTCTGTTGTAGATGTATCTAAGAAAATAGCTATCCTTGAAATTTCGTTACCCTTTCCAGATGGCTTGGCATTGACATCTATTAACCCAGCAATCAAATTTCCTGAAGCATCCCAAATTTTGCCTATTCCTGATTGAATAGTAAAAATATACTTGCCATCTGGACTAACTACCACTCGATGAAATATATTAGAAATGGAATCATGTTTTAATTGCTTGACTTGCTGAGTTGACAAATCCCATAAACGCAGAGGAAGAGACGATTCTATACCTGATTTATCCAAGTTATCGCTATTAAATCCCTTTGTGGCTATCTTGCTTCCATCAGAACTAGAACTATAAGTTTTATCACCTAAATAATTTCCAAAAGAAAACGCCTGTAAGACTCTTTCTCCATTGCTTACAGTAGTTTTAACTTCTGAAATCAAGTTTTCTGTTAAATCATATTTTTTCACAGTTTCTTTAGTAACAAATATGATAAATTTACCGTCAGGAGATACATTTGCAAAACTAAAATTGTCCACCATATTAATACTTTTAACTTTTGTTTTTTGCCAATCCCAAACATCTAATACTCCATTATAGACATCTTGAATTAAAAGCTTTTGACCATCTGCACTATACTGTAAATTCGTCAGTATTGGATAATACTTTACACCATTTACTCCTTCTTTTTCATAATTCTTAGGTAATTCTGTAACATAAGGTTGGGCTATACTCAATAATTTGAGTCCGTCAGTCCCTGAGATAAAAATTGTTTTACCATCAGGACTATAGCTTAAGCCAGAACCAAAAAGTGAACTTATTGTCAGTTGGTTAATCAGTTTTCCCGATCTAGCATCATATAATTTGACGGCTCCTTCACCTGGCATGACTGTAGCAATTTTTTGACCATCAGGACTAAAACTAACATCACCATTAGAAACAAGAAGTCCTGAAAAATTGAAATCTGCAATTTTTTTGCCTGATAAATCCCAAAGTCTAGCTATGAGGACAGTTCTTTGAGATGAATCAACATCTGCCCCTAAAGTCAAAACTCGCTGTCCATCTTGACTCATCACTATTTTGGTAACTTGATTAGTATTAGCTTTAAATGATCGGATTTTTTGCATAGTTTTTAAGTTCCAAAATTGCACCATCCCAACAGCATTTCCTATCACAACTTTTTCACCATTAGCAGTAAATCCTAAACTTTGTATAGTCCCACCTCCGTTGGGTTCTAATTCCCTAAGTTTTCGGCCAGCCAAGTCAAAAAATATTATTTTAGTAGCAAATGCTGATACAGCAATATATTGACTATCTGGACTAAACTTAACAATATTAGCCCCTATTAAAGATTGTATTTTAGCTATTTGTTTGCCAGTAAAATCCCAAATATATAAATTTCCTTCGTCATTAATAGTAACAATATATTTACCATTAGGACTCATCGCTAAATCCTGAATGCCTTGATTCTCTGGTTCATCCCATTCAGTGACTTTCTGACCTGATAAATTCCAAATTATCACTTTACCCCTCTTGGCGCTCAAGGAAACAATTTGCTGACCGTCTGGAGTAATAATCACTTTACTAATGACATTATCACTTTTAAACTCATTTTTTTCTCGAATATTGCTCGTAATAGTTTGTAAAGCTAATAAAGGGCTAGTAGTAGGATAATTGGCTAATGGTTCACCATCTTTGACTAATTTTTTCAGCTTATTTCCGCCTTCCAGTGCAATCTTTAAAGCATTGATTTCCCCTTCTCCCGACTGAAATTGACTCAAAGCTAAATTACCTAAACTATCAGTTTCACTAATTAGGCTTTGTCGTTCAGCCCGTTGCCATTACCACACCGCCCCCACAGCAAAAATAGAAACAGCTAATAAACCACTCGTTAGACCTAAAATAGTACGGCGACGATTGCGATCGCGCAACCCCAACCCCAACTGAATAAACTTCCGTTGCGCCGGAATGATATCCTCCAACCGTTGTAGCAAATACCCCTCCGCCTCTCCCAAGGGTGCGCCTTGCAACAAATAACCCTGCTTATTCTCATTCCTTTCCCATTCCAGAAACGCTACCTTTAACCGTTTTTTCCATCTCAAAAAAGCATCATTTTCCTCAATCCATTTCCTCAAATCCGGCCATGCTTTAATCAAAGCCTCATGCACAATTTCCACCGTTTCTATCTCAGTCGTTTCATTTCGATTACTCACCACCAAACGCGCTGTCGCCAAATGCGTTACCAAATCCCAATTTTCTTCCCCCACCTCAGCGCGAGTCGCCAATTGGCGCGTGTATTCCGTCCCTTCTCCGGGCGACACCAACTTCATAAAAATCTGCTTTGTCCGTTCCTTATCCCCCTCTTTCAGCGCATCATATACCCCTTCCGCGTGTCGGCAAAGAGCCTTTTCTACCCCACCAATTTCATCATATTTCAGACGAGTCAGCAAACCATTTTCCTGCTGTTTCCAAAGTTCGGTAAGCGCAAATTCCAACAATGGCAAATTACCCGGTTCCTCGCCAACTTGATTGAGAATATGTTCTGTCAATCCCGCTTCCAGATAGACATTTCGTTTCTTAGCAGGTTCCTCAATTACTGCTCGCAATTCGGTTCTCACCATCCCACCGATAAATTCCGGTTTCCATCGGTCTAACTGTTCCCGAAAAGGATTATATTCTATTGCCTGCCCCAAAAAATCAGCCCGCAGAGTAATCACCAACCTGAAGGCAGAAAAATTTTGCACTGCATCCAATAAACAATCTAAAAATTGCCGACTTTTCTGATTAGGGTAAGTGTAAATTTCCTCAAACTGGTCAATTACTAACAGAAAACGCCGACTGCTACCGATGCTTTTTACCACATCAGATAAAGTGCGATTCCCTTCTTGCAAATCTATCGCTAGTTGGTTAATTTCATCGGCATTAACCTCAGTAACTCCCTCATTTTTACCCGTTTCTAATTGCACTACAGGTGACAAAATTGCTTTCGCCAAATTCTCAAAAGGAGTAGATTCTGGGCGCAAATTAGCAATTAACCAATTTCCTTGCTGACGTAAACTAGGAATTAAACCTGCCAATACTACCGAAGATTTCCCACTTCCAGAAGCACCAATAACAGCTACCAGTTTTTTAGTTTCTACAACTTTGACAAGCTGATTAGTAAAAGTTTCTCGCCCAAAAAATAAGGCTGCATCTTTCTCCTGAAAAGCCGATAAACCCTGATAAGGATTAGGGGGAATTACTAAATCGTGCCAACGTAGCGGAATTTCCGCAGGATTTTGGCATAAAACAGGCAACCAACTGACACAAGGAAAATCTTTTTCTTCAATTTGTAACCGTTTTCGACTGTCACGGATAGCGGCAGATAGGGATAAACCGTGAGTATAAGCTTCCAGGAAAAAACGGAGAAATTTAGGTGCTAAAGCTATCGGTAAAATCTCCCGCATCACAATAATTTGCGGTAAATATAAATCTTCTCCTTCTGCTAATTGATAGGCAATTCCTAACCCATCGCAAGCATTAAAAATTGCTAACTTTAAACCATTATTTATAGCTTTTTTGAGATGATTCTTAATTTCATCAATCGTCAACCAGTCTTCAATACTCCGGACAGTTTTCAAATAGGGTCGCGATCGCAACACAGCACAGAAGCCAAAAA
>MBRE01000049.1 GCA_001698425.1 Oscillatoriales cyanobacterium USR001
CTGCCGAGATGCGAATGTTAGGCATTCGGGCGGAAGCTGATACGAGTAACGAGCGTTTAGCTAAGTTAATTCGCAATGCTGAGAAGGATAAAATACCTGTCATGGGTATTGTTGGTGCTCAGGAAGTTGAGTCGAATAGTGTGAGTATTCGCACTCGTGCTTCTGGGGAATTGGGGGTAATTTCTGTTAGTGAGGTGATTGAGAGAATGAAGGGGGCGATCGTGAATTTCGGCAATTTTTAGGGGGGTTTAAACGATGCCGATTGCGTTAGTCCGACAGGTTAAAACCCCTGTCGGACTAAGGGAAGAAGGGAATAGCATCAAGGGTTTCAGCGACTCAGAATGTCCTAATCGCCTTGGCGGTTGCTATACTCCCTAAATACAGGTTTAAGTGTGAAAAGTGTTTGCTCGCCTTGTTTTACTTTTTCAATTAGTAATCGCCGTCCCAAGGATTCGATAGTTTGTAATAATACTGGTGGGGATAATTCCAGATGGGTTGCAATTTTTGAGAGTTCTATCGGTTCGCCTTGATTAGTTAAGCAGAATATTACTTGTTTTTCTGAGTCGGATAAACGATGAAAATGTTGCTGTAATAGGGATTCTAAATCGCCTAATAGGAGGGTATTGTATGATAAGAATTGGGAAATACTACATTTCACCTCATCTCTAAGCGCCGCAGCTACGCCAGCCGCAGGCATCGCGCCTACATCCTTTATTAGTTAACCTATTTTACAGTGACAGCTAACTGTAACCCCAGTTTATCTAGTAAAGCGATCAAAGTATAAATTTCCTCACCCCCACTTTCAGACAACATTCGATCTAGTTTCTCATAAATCAGTTTACCTTCCACCGATAACTTATTCATCTTTAAATAAGCATCCACCACATCTTTAAGTCCTGCTCGCAGCAATTCAGGTTCAGGCCCTTCTGACTCCAATTCCAACATAACCTCGATATAACCAGCAGCACTTTCGGGGTTTTTCAAAGAAGAAATTAAGTATTCATGGTAGCTTCTACTTGTTGGCACTTTGAGTTCTTTCATAATCTCTCCAGTATTTTTTAGCTTGGCTAATATCTTGCTCTTGAGTGCTTTTATCGCCGCCACATAGCAGCAAAACTATTGTTAATCCGATTTGTCCAAAATAAACTCGATAGCCAGGGCCATAATCAATTTTAAGTTCATAAACTGCCTCTCCCACTGAGCGATAATCTCCCAGATTGCCAAGCTCAACTCGCCTTAGTCGCTTCTTGATTTTAGATACAGTTTTAGTATCTTGAAGGGAATCAAGCCATCCTTCAAAGGGACTTGTCCCATCAGCTTTTAGGTAGTTCTGTAATTCTCGTGGTTGAACTTCCATAATTTTAACATAGGCAATCAGGATTGTAAGATGAGAGGTAGCCTATAGCTACTCTAATATCAAAAAGTTCAGGTTGTATCATTTCCGCAATAACAGAGTTTCCATTTTTAGTTTGAGGAATTTTATCTTGGCGATCGCTATTCACATTTTATACTATTGTTAAGCATACAAGTATCATTAAATCACGCGATCGCGCCTCTTCTCCAGTCACCAACTTGGAGAAACTACTTTGTGGAATCTACATTCACCTAGAAACCAGAACCCACTGTACTAGAAAAATTAACAAATCTAGCGCATCAACGCAATCCTGATGACGATCTACATCAAAAAGCTAGATATCTGATTTTTCCACAGCGATCGCCAAGAAGGATTAATTTGTTTCGTTTTATTAAAAAAATTAGAGTTAGATACACCAAGTGTTAAAATTATACCCAAATTTCACTTCATGGAGGTAATTTTTAAGTCTCACGACAAGATTTTGAGTACCGTTCAGATTTAATTTTTTAATAAGGCATCTATGGAATTTAGCCTAATTCTTTCCAATATTCTCAACCCTCCAGTGTTGTTCTTTTTAGTACGGCTATTTGCGGATAAGCAAAATAGCAACACTGAAACCGTCGATCAAATATCTTGGGTTGAAGTATTGCGAGAAGCCTGTCTGAATGGCTCAGTATTTTTGTTAGTAAGTAGCCTAATTATCGGATTAATTACTGGCAACACTGGTTGGCTAAAAATTAAGCTATTTGCTGATGACTTGTTTTACGGAGTCTTGTGCTTTTTCCTGTTGGATATGGGATTAATTGCTGCCCGCCGGATTAGTGACTTGAAAAAAGCTGGATCGTTTGTAATTGGCTTTGCCATTGGAATGCCTTTGTTAAATTCGTTGATTGGCATTGGATTAGCAAAGCTTTTAGGTCTATCTGTGGGTAATGCTTTACTGTTTGCCGTACTATGTGCAAGTGCATCCTATATTGCGGTTCCTGCGGCAATGCGGATGAGTGTACCTGAAGCAAATCCCAGCTTATACATATCAATGGCACTCGCATTAACTTTTCCCTTTAATATTATTATTGGGATTCCGGTGTATTTACAGAATTATCCTTTAGTGTTAACTACGGGCGCTGACGGGGTTTTCACCCCGTCAGGTTAAAGGCTTGTGATGTTTCGCTGCGCTCAAACAGATTGGGAGTTTGTAAAATGCTTTGGGAAGTGCGATCGATTAACCTTACCAAAACCATTTTAGTAAATAGGGTTTTTTTGAAAGTAACGGAATAAACAAGGACTAGCTGTTATGAAAATTGTAATGATAAAAACTAATCCGTAGGACAAGAATGGGTTAGCTCCCGGCTTGATCAGCGCGAGGCTCCCAAGCAAAGAAGCTATAAAATCAGCGAAGACTGCTAGTGCCCAAATCGGAAAAATTATTTTTTGCTTTCTTTCAATAATCTCTAAAGTAGTTGCATTAAGACCTATTATTATGGAAGTTGCGATGATAGCTAATGCCAATTGTGGAAAATCATTAAAACTGGTTGATAGCCTTCCCAAAGTTAATAATGGATCGTTATGACTGGCGAGCTTTACTCCCAAAACTCCCACTATTCCAATAAAGGTAGTGTATACATCACCCATCATACCTATGCCAAATAATACCATTACAAATCCCTGCATTTTGTTCTCCAATTAAAATTAACTAACGATTAATCAAAATAACGAAAATTGCCAACGATAAACCAAGGATCAGAGTAATTACTGTTACAATGGTAAATTGTGAATCCTGGTCTAATCCTCGTTTCTTCTGCTTTTTTCCAGATTTTTGCTCCATATTGCTTAGGTAAGCAAGTTTAGCCATGAACTCCTGCCAAATTTTAAAGCTTTCAGATTTAAGAGAGTCAACATTTTGCAATTGACTTACTTCAGTGCTTTTTTGGAGTAAAAAACTTATGAGTTTCTGATATTTAGGCAAAAAATTGCTTGAAAAGTCATCATAATTAAATGAATTAGATGAACTATAATACTGCCTGTACCATAGTGAAACTGCAATGTTATGCAATTTTCTCCAATCCTTCAATGTGAAAGTCTTACGAACTTCATAAGCTCGATCTATTAACCTGGCATCCCTTAAGTATCTCAGAGGAATCGAGATTAGCTTTGAGGTCAAAAGTAAAGCTTCCTCGAAGGACTTTGAATCTTCCTCAATTTGTAGCCAAATATCTTTATCCATTGCTCCATTCCTCAAAAAAGTAGATATTACCACCAACTATCGCTACTGCTAGAGCTACTGTCAGAGCCGCTACTATCCCCATAATCCCCACTTCCATAATCACTACTTCCATAGTCTGAGTCGCCACTATCGCTACTGCTAGAGCCACTGTCAGAATCGCCACTATCCCCATAATCCCCACTTCCATAATGACTACTTCCATAGTCTGAGTCGCCACTATTTCCATAATCTCCACTTCCATAATCACTACTTCCATAGTCGCTACTGTCTCTTGAGTTTGAGTTAATGCTACTGCTATCAGAAGCATTACTAGATTCTGATTCAGAGCTATCATCGAACCAATTACTGAACCAAGAATTGCCACTGTCGCGAGAATTAATGCTACTGGAATTAGAGTTATTACTAGATTCTGCTTCAGAGCTATCACCGAACCAATTACTGAATAAATCCCAAGAGCCACCACTATCGGCAGAATCGCTCCTTTCATAATCAGGACTGCTGCTTGACTCAGTTTCATAACTACTATCAAATCCATTAGGATCATTACTACTGTAATCAGAACGACAGCTTGATTTTGGTTCATAGTTCTGACCAAACCACCAATCCCAATGAGATCGAAGTTCAGGAGGAAGTCCTTGTGTAACGCCATTCTCTTTGACATCAGATGGATCGGCAAAGAAGATATTATCAGAAGAGATTACGAAATATTGAGTTTGATTCAAGACTTCCTTGACACGAGAGCCGAAGCAATCGGTAGTGCCATCATAAGTAGAAAAAATCAGGGGAATTCCTCTCTCATTTGCTAAGGAAACTAACCGTCTAGCTTGATCGACCGCATCATCATCATTCCATTTTGATGTATAAGCTTTACACTCTATTATGGCTACTTCGTTGTCATTACCATCACGAATAAGGACATCAACTTGAGTAGTTTTCCCATATTGTTCCAATGTTTCATCGTAAACTAAGTTATTTTTATCCCAAAGAGCATTCAATCCAAATTCATCGAGTTGTTGCTCTGTATACCTCTCCAAATCTTGCCCCTGTAGATAACTAGCTCTACCCCTTTCTTGATTTCTGCTAGTAGTTGTTCCCTGTGTCGCCCCTGGGTTACTGCCACTAGCATCATCAGATTTGAAGACTCCAATAACCTCAGAGGCTATTTCAGCCAAGCCGTCGCCAATCCAACCAAATAGTCCTCCACTCACAGCTACCTCCTCCTGCCAAGCTACTTTTGATCGCTTTCCTCTCCATATCCTAAATGATTGCTCCAAGAGTGAAAAGCGGAAAAAGACGGATATTTCTAACTTTTAGTTACAAGTCGGATTGTGAAGGAAAAAGACGGATAAAATCGGATATAATAACCTCAGTTCTCTCACATACCCGGCTGATGGACATTCACGAAGTATTGCAATTTGTAGAGGAAGTTGTTTACGCTAAGACAGGTCAACATCTAAATGACTTGCAGCGTGGAATTATCGAGGGAACACTGAAGCGACAGAAGTATGCTGACATTGCCGATACTTATCGTCTTTCGGAAGGTCATGTTAAGGATATTGGTTACGAACTTTTACAAATGTTATCAGATGTCTTTGATGAACCCGTTGATAAACATAATCTTAAATCTGTCCTAGAACGGCAGGGAAATTTGAATATTAGTTTGGGTGATAACAATATTAATAGCAATAGTATTGGATACATTAATGTTTGCTTCGATCAGCGTAGTGCTACCCCAGATAAAAGTCAGCCTGCGACTCCTGACTTCCAGCAAGGCAAGTATCAAGCTAAGATTGAAACGATTGGTAAGTTAAGGCAATTTGGCTTGAGCGATGAGCAAATTGCAGAATTGCTAGGGTTAGGATTAGATGAAGTTAAGAAAATAGACTCTAATAATTTAACATGAACACCCACACCCCAGAAACATACATCGAGGCGATGCGAACCGCCTTAAGCAGCGGTGACTTTAACAAAGCACAGCAGCTTTCCGTCGAAGCACTTGAACATTACCCAGACAATGAAGATATCAAAAAATGTGCCTACATTCTTGCACCCGCTAAAGTGACATCCGTGAAAAGAGACGACATCGATCGCGTAGGTTGGAAAAAAAGTCGAGAATGGATAAGTAAACAACGGCGCGAGCGGCATTATCTCAACCAATGGGTAGGAGTGCGAGACGGTGAATTATTAGCAACTGGCAGTTCTCTTGATGAAGTAGTCGATCAGATAGGTGATACAAAAGATGTATTATTAACGGTGATTTATTAATGGCTTTGCTACTATTTCCCGGCGGTGAAACTTTTGCCACAGGTGCGATTCATTATGACTATGCTCCCGCAACTCCCGGCGAAACTACCAATCGGATTATACTGCCCGTAAAAGTTGAAAATATCAAGACAGAAGCAATCCTAGATACCGGCGCTCCCTATCCAATTATCGCGCCCAGAATTGCTAGACAAGCTGGTTTAGATCGCCTCTCTCCCCTGGAAAGAATAACCATGATGGTTAGAGGAATGCGGCTTGAGGGTAGTATAATTCGTTTGACTATAACATTGCCTGCCGATCGGGGTGAAGAAGAGGATATAGATGCTACAGCTTTTATTCCCGATGTAGAGGAATACTGGGGAAATTTCCCCTCATTTATCGGTCAAATCGGTTTTCTCGAAAGAATTACTTTCGCAGTTAATCCCTCTACAGACACCTTTTATTTTGGGCCACTGACTTAACAAGAAGCGTAATGGTATGGATGCTATTTCCAAATAGAAATATAATCCACCTCTTTCTTCGTGTCTTCGTGACTTTGTGTTTCCCCAAAAAAGGCGATCGCGAGGGGATCTGGGAACGGAAGACTGTGATATCATACTTCAAAACTTCCCCATGCCTATCCCAGAAATTGTAATTGATACTAATGTGATTGTGGCGGGTTTAAGATCCCGTCGAGGTAGTGCATCTCGGTTACTAACAATGGTAGGAATAGGATTATTTAATATCAATCTATCTGTGCCAGTTGTGTTAGAATATGAAGATGTATTATTAAGAGAAGCAATAAATTTACCAATCACTCAGACAGAAGTTCAAGATTTACTTGATTTTTACTGCTCTGTAGCCAAAGTGCATGAAATATTTTTTCTATGGCGACCTTTCTTAAACGATCCTAAAGATGATATGATTTTAGAATTAGCAGTCAAAAGCGATTGCGATCGTATTATCACTTACAATATCCGTGATTTTGCTGGTGTTGAACAGTTCGGATTGCAAGTTGTCCAACCAGCTAGTTTTTTACAATCAATAGGAGTTTTACCATGAATACATTAAATATAAACATTGCTGATTCACTATATAATAGCTTACAAGAAATAGCTCAAAGAGAGAGTGTATCAGTTGAGCAATTAGTCGCTTCTGCAATTGCTGAAAAAATATCAGTTTTGATGGGTGATTCTTATCTTCAGGAACGAGCGAAAAGAGGTAATCGAGAAAAGTATGATGCGATTATGGCTAAAGTGCCAGATATTGAGCCTGAATGGTACGATCGACTGCCAACTTCTTAGTAAAGTTTTGGAGCGACAAATTGTGAGTTTGTAAAATAGAAATATAATCCATCTCTTTCTTCGTGTCTTCATGACTTTGTGTTTCCCCAAAAAAGGCGATCGCGAGAGGATCTGGGAACGGAGCGCTGTGATATCATACTTCAAAGGCGACCTTTCTTAAAAGACCCCAAAGATGATATGATTTTAGAATTAGCAGTCAAAAGCGATCGCAATTGTGAGGCTGTTAACCAATAACCAATAACCAATAACCAATAACCAATAACCAATAACCAATAACCAATAACCAATAACCAATAACCAATAATGTATTTGAAAAGTATTCATCTCCGACAATTTCGTAATTACCGAGATCAGAAAGTAATATTTGATGCTCCTAAAACAATTTTAGTGGGCAATAATGCTCAGGGAAAATCGAACTTGTTAGAAGCGGTGGAATTACTTTCTACCTTGAAAAGTCATCGCGCACCACGCGATCGCGACTTGATTCTTGATGCTAAACCCATTGGTCAAATTGATGGAACTTTAGAACGCCAAACTGGGATAATTGATTTAACTTTAACTCTGCGATCGCAGGGAAGACGCACTGTAGGAATTAATGGGGAATCATTGCGCCGTCACTTAGATTTTTTGAGCGTCTTAAATGCCGTACAATTTTCCAGCTTAGACTTAGATTTAGTTCGCGGTGGACCAGAATATCGCCGTGATTGGATCGATCGCCTAGTTACCCAATTAGAACCAATTTATGCTCATATTTTACAGCAATATAACCAAATTTTACGCCAAAGAAATGCTCTATTGAAGCGAGGTAGAGAGCAAATATTCAAGACAGAAATGCCAATTTCCCATCGCCAATCCCAAACTACCAATTCTCAATTCCCAATTCCTAATTCAGAATTAAGTTTATGGGATGCACAATTAGCAACAGCAGGATCTCGCGTGATTCGCAGACGCGATCGCATATTAGAAAGATTAATTCCCTTCGCTCAAACTTGGCATCAATCAATTAGTGGCAGCACAGAAGTATTAGATATTAAATATATTGCTAATGTCGAAGTAACGCAAGAATTAATTGCTAGTGATAATTTAGAAGGCGTGCGTCAAGCTTTTTTAGAGAAAATTAACGAAAAAGCGATCGCAGAATATCACCAAGGAACTAGCTTAGTTGGTCCTCACCGAGACGATATTGCCTTTACAATTAATCATACTCCCGCTCGACAATACGGCTCCCAAGGTCAACAACGCACTCTAGTATTAGCCTTAAAATTAGCTGAATTACAACTGATTGAAGAAATTGTCAGAGAGCCACCCCTGTTGCTGCTCGACGATGTTTTAGCAGAACTTGACTTAAATCGTCAAAATCAACTTTTAGATGCTATTCAAGAGCGATTTCAAACGTTAATTACTACTACCCACTTAGGTGCTTTTGATTCCCAATGGTTGCAGCGCACCCAAATTTTATCCGTGCAAGCTGGAAAAATTATTTAAGCAAAGGAAGAAGGAAGAAAGAAGAGGGAAGAGGGAAGAAAATATTTTAATCTTTGTGATTGACAGATGAGAGCCTTAATGCTATCAGTAAAAAATTGTTCCTAAATTGGTGCTAAGATCGCCAAATCAAGATACGATAAAATTTCACTTTAATTGTGAATTTTTGTTCAATTTCTAATCAGACTTATGAAGCACTATATTTCCCGCCTGTTAGCCCTAGTTTTGGTTGTTGTCATCGGTTTAGTGGGTTGTTCCAATGTCCCATCTACATTGACAGGAGATTATCGCCAAGATACATTAGCATTGGTGAATAGTTTGAGAAATGCGATCGCCTTGCCAGAGGATTCCCCAGACAAGAAAGCCGCTCAAGCAGATGCTCGTCAAAGAATCAATGATTTCGCCGCTAACTACCGCCGGGATACTTCCCTCACCAAACTTGCCTCATTTACCACAATGCGAACAGCATTGAACTCCTTAGCAGGACATTATAATTCCTATCCCAACCGCCCAATACCGGAAAAATTGAAAAAGCGGCTAGATCAGGAATTTAAACAGGTAGAAAATGCACTAAAAAGAGAAGCTTAATTTATCTGTAGGGGCGAAGCATTCCGGCGGTAAATCTCTGTTTTTAACCGATAAATTATCCCGGAATGCAAGGATTTTCCTCCGAAATTCATAATGGTATTCACGCCCATGCTACTAGGGCGTTTTTTTCAATCTGCTAATGATACGGAAAAGTTTTGAAGGGTGCTGAATAATCTTTAAATTACATCTTTTTTGGTTCCCAATCAATCTTCTATTGCCTTATGAAATTCTCCCTCACTCCCAACGCCATCAATCAACCCCAGCGACAAATATTCAATGTAGCTGCGGCTATTTTTATTAGTAGCCTCTTCAGTCCTTTAGCATTAAATCAACCCGCTCAAGCCCAAAATTCAAGCTATTGCAAGTTATCATCAGAGCAAATTCAGCAAAAAGAAAACTTACGTCAAGCAGCATTAACAGGAAAACCAGAAGCTCAACAAGCCTATTTTAATATCCTCAACGAACACGCACGGGAAGTAACAGAATGTCGCACTAAAACTTGGCCGCAAACTCAAGCGATTTGGTTGCGTTTATACCCCTGCGATGCGAGGCCGGGGGAAATCGATCGAGTTTTAGATAAGATTGTTAATCAAGGCTACAATCAAGTATATTTAGAAGCATTTTATGATGGTCAAGTGCTATTACCGAAGGCAGATAATCCAACAGCTTGGCCATCGGTTTTAAGAACTCCTGGCTATGAGAAATTCGATATGTTGGCAAAGGCGATCGCGAAAGGTAAACAGCGCGGTTTAAAAGTTTATTCCTGGTTGTTTACTATGAACTTTGGCTATACTTATGCCCAACGTCCAGAGAAACAGCAAACTCTCGCTCGTAACGGCCAAAATCAGACAACTTTAACCATAGCTCAAGAGGCAACTATTGCAGATCAATCAGCAGAAAATCACGAAAATTATGCCTTCATCGATCCTTACAATATGCAGGCACGACAAGACTATGCTGTAATGGTAAATCAATTACTAAAACGGCGACCAAATGGAATGCTATTTGACTATGTTCGCTACTTACGGGGAGTAGGTTCCGCTTCAGTTATTACCAAAGTTCAAGACTTATGGATTTATGGCGAAGCGTCGCAACAAGCACTTTTACAACGCGCTCAAAATCAGCAAGGAAGAGATATAATTCAGCGCTATTTAGCGAGAGGATTTGTTAATTTTAATGATGTGGAAGCTGCTAATAAACTTTATCCGCAAGAGAAGGAACCACTTTGGCCCGGTAGGATTCCTTTACCGGAAGTAAAACCAACAGTAACTCCAGTTTCTCGTAAACCAAATTCTCCCACTACACCGCCAAAAAAACCGACTCCTGGGAAACCAGAAGTTTCACCGCCACCCAAACTTGTTGACCCAGAAGTTTTACAAAGAGATTTGTGGTTGTTAACTGTAGGTCATGCGGTGCAAGGGATTTTAGATTTTTTAGGATTAGCAATTCAACCGGCGCAAAGAATGGGATTACCTGTAGGTGCGGTATTTTTTCCTGATGGGAATAGAAGGATAAATACAGGGGGTTTTGATTCGCGATTGCAACCTTGGGATATGTTTCCTAGTTCGATGGAATTTCATTCGATGATTTATGGTTCTTGTGGGAATATGAGTTGTATTTTGCCACAGTTAGAAAGGGTGGTGAATTTAGCGCCGAAGGGTAGTTTAATTATACCTGCGATCGCGGGTGGTTGGGGTCAGTCTGTGAAGAATCGACCTTCGTTGGAGGTACAAATGCAGGCAATTCATAATGCTGCACCACAAATTAATGCTATTAGTCATTTTTCTTATTCTTGGCAAGAACCGCAGGACGATCGCGCTCGCCGTTCTTGTAAGATGTAAGAGTATTGCTGATAATAGTTTATGACTAATCGATCTACCCGCGACCTTTTCCACAGAAAAACTCTAAACACGGCCCTCCATGCTTTTAGTTTTCCCACAGACTTAGAAACACGCCACCAAAAACTAGAAAATTGGATCGATCGCCTCAATGCTGGTACTCTTGATGAAATCAAAGAAGTTTCTCTACACGGAAATTTTCTTAATGATATCTTTCAAGATGTCTTAGGTTATCGCTCAATTATTCAAAGTGCCGGCAAAGTTTGGGAAATTCACGCCGAACAAACTATTGCAAATGGCGGCGGTTCCGCCGATGCAGCATTAGGATTTTTTACGTCCAATAAAAATAATAAAGGTAAAGGTAAAATTGAGAGCAAAATTATTGCTCCCATTGAACTAAAAGGGTCGAAAAATGATCTCGATCGCGCCGCACCTGGACGTAAGGAATCAGCCGTAGATCAAGGTTGGCGCTATGCCAATTATACACCAGATTGCCGCTGGATTATTGTCTCAAATTATCGTGAGTTACGGCTATATCAAACTAGCAAAACTCCTGCTTACTACGAACGCTTTTTGCTGACAGACTTGGCAGATTTAGAGGCTTTTAAACGCTTTTATTTCCTACTTTGCCGTCAAAACTTCCTACCTTCCCAAAACAAACCTCAAGCTGTTTCTGTTATTGATGTACTCTTAAAAAGTTCTGACGAAGCTCAAGAAGAAATTACTAAAGTTCTCTATGAAGAATATAAAGCAATTCGTCTTAATTTAGTTAAGCATTTTCGCTTCGCGGGTCCCCAGGATATCCCCAACCGTGACCAAGTGTTAATCGAGAAAGCACAGAAAACTTTAGACCGATTTTTATTTGTGGCTTTCTGTGAAGATAAAGGCTTACTTCCACCGAAAACAATCAGCAACGCCCACGACCATCAAGACCCTTACAATCCTAGACCAATTTGGGAAAGATATAAAGCAGTTTTTCGCTGGGTAGATGTGGGAAATGATGACCCGCCGATTCCTGGTTATAATGGTGGTTTATTTCAATTAGATCCAATTCTTGATGAACGTTTGACTGTTTAATCAACTTGAAACAACAAGAGATAATGAAATTAAGTTTTGGGAAGCCTATCGCGATCGAGTATTGCAAAAAACGCGAGTTATCGATCCCGCCTGTGGTTCGGGAGCATTTTTAATCGCTGCTTTTGATTATTTAATTAGGCAATATGAACGAGTTAATCAAAACTTAATTGCTTTGGGTAATAGGCCAAGTCAGGGAAACTCAATGGAGTTTGACAGGGCAATTTTAAGTAATAATCTTTATGGTGTAGATTTGCTGTCGGAGTCGGTGGAAATTACTAAGCTTTCTCTGTGGTTGAAGACAGCAGAATCGGGTAAAACTTTAACTTATTTGGATGATAATATTAAGGTAGGTAATTCAATTGTCGCTGATTCTCAGGTAGCAGAAAGAGCTTTTAATTGGGAGGGTTATAATCATGCAGTTTCAGTTATTTGATTCAGTCAAAACTATAGAAGAAATCCCCTTGTTTGATGGCGGAGTCGCACCAATAGGAAATGTGGGAACAATTGTCGAAGTTCTAGGAGACGGTGAAGCTTATATTGTAGAATTATTTGGAGGTTGGGTTAAATACGACGAGCAAGGTGATTTTATCCCAGCTACGCGGGATGAAAAAGAATCGTTTATGGAAACTATCGGAGTTGAGACAGCGTATCCTCACCAGTTACAATTGGTGAAACCAGCGCGAGAAACAGTAGGAATCAAAGCACATTTGTTAGCTATAATAGACGAGCTATCTGATGATTTATTAGCAGAAGTGAGAGACTTTGCTGAACTATTACAGCAGAAACAGTCACAAAAGAAAGTGAAAGTGAAAGTAACTTAGCCATGACAACCTAAGCTTTTCCATTGACCCGAAATCTATTTTGTCCAATTTCCAATAAATATCACAATAGTTATGATTCAAAAACTCCAAGCAAAAGAAATCGACATCCGCTATTTGATTGATAACTTTGGACTTCAGCAAGTTCGGAATCCAGAATTTTTCCGAGAATGGCAAGAAAATTTACCAGAAATCACCGACACAGAAAAACAACTGCTAGATCGAGTCAAAGAGGGATATTTTAACTTACTGGAATATCCCCCTTTACTAGAAAGTGTAGTTAAACTAACTATAGTCAGCCCCATTTTATTTCTGGCTGGTTTTTATGTCTCTCCTTTTCACATAAAAGCCGAAAAACCCATTCAAATTCAAGAAGAAGATGAAGGGAAAATCATCGAGGGGAGAATAGATATCTTAATCTTGAAAAACAACTTTTGGGTGACAGTTATAGAATCCAAACAACTTTCATTCTCAGTTGATGAAGGACTAGCACAACTCTTGGCTTATATGCTGGCAAATCCCCACCCAGAAAATCCTACTTTTGGCTTAATTACTACTGGTGCTAACTTTACCTTTGTCAAGTTACTCAAAGGAGAAGTCCCGCATTATACGACATCTAAGGAATTTGTAACTCGCAATCCCGGTAATGAATTGTACAGCGTTTTGCAAATATTAAAACGCTTAAGCCAGTTAACACCCTAGTCAGATTAATTTCTTAAATTATTAACTAGAATATTAACTAGAAGCACTGGTGTAGAAACGGAGGGCAAATTTCCAGAAAAGATAAGAAGCGAAAAAAAGCGCGATCGCTAAAAATCCACCACCTAAAACCCAAATTATTTCTCCTCTACCAAGTAGAGTATTCGCCGGCACAGTAGTGAGAAAAGCCACTGGAATAACAAAAGTAAAAAAGAAGCGATAAGCTGTGGGATAAGCTGCCATTGGATATCTACCTGCTTCTAATAAACCTCGCAAAACTTCAGTAACGTTGTAGATTTTTACAAACCAAATGCTAGTTGCCCCTAACATAAACCATACACTATAAAGACTGACAAAACCAAATCCTAAAGGTATGATACTCAAAACATAGTTTACTAGCCCAATTTCCAGTTTATTTGCTGCGTAAATTACGATGGAAATTCCAAATATTAAATCTGGTAGTCCCCAAGGAGAAATTGTGCGAGTTGATAACCAAAACTGAGAACTAATCGGTTTAAGCAATACAAAGTCTAAAGTGCCTTGTTCTACTTGATCGACAATTCGATTAAGATTGGGAACTAAGAAGATTTCGGATAAACCTTGGAGCATGGTAAATATGCCGAGTACAACTAAAGCTTCTTCCCATTTCCAGCCTTCAAAAGTGTAGCCAGTGCGGTAAAATAGGAATAGCCCAAATAGGCTACCAATGAGGTTGCCGATGCTGGTAAGACTAGCGATTAAGAAGTTAATGCGATATTCTAGTTCAGCCGCGATCGCGGTACTCCAAAATAATATAATTACGTGAAGATATCTTTGCATATTTTAATAGGTAAAATATCAATTTCCCTCTAAATTATTATCGAAAAATAGCACGTCTTCATATATAGCATGAATAGTAGTGGTAAAACCAACACTCGCGAGATGAATTTCCGCACCTTGGCTGTAAGAAGAAAATATCCA
The DNA here is from genome assembly GCA_001698425.1 of Oscillatoriales cyanobacterium USR001. Lineage (GTDB taxonomy): Bacteria > Cyanobacteriota > Cyanobacteriia > Cyanobacteriales > Microcoleaceae > Kamptonema. The sequence continues at coordinate 14,586 of MBRE01000049.1, forward strand.
TATTCCCTCAGTATTGCGGCGAAAACACTCTACCCGTTGCCGTTTTTGGCTAATTAATACATACTCCTGAAGCGTTTCTAATTCCCGGTAGTCAGCGAACTTATCCCCGCGATCGAAAGCCTCAGTTGTTTTAGATAAAACTTCAATAATTAAACTAGGATATTTCTTAAAAGATTGAAAAGTTTTATCCCGTTCATCACAAGTCACCATAACATCAGGATAGTAATAGATATTCGCCGTTTCTATCCTGGCTTTCATATCTCCAGTATAGAGGCGGCAGCCATTACCTCGAACATGATTTCTCAATAATCCGACTAAGTTTACACAAATTGTTACATGAGCGTCACTTGCACCTGCCATTGCATAAACTTCTCCATCTTTATACTCATGCTTAACGGGACTTAATTCTTCAGCTTTTAGATATTCTTCAGGGGAAATGTAATTTAGGCTTTGATTAGCAACCATGCTCTTTAATCTCCACGATAAATATAAATGGTTTCTTTGAAAAATCTTGGCTCTCCGCAAGATATTGATGCAGCAACCGGATTTTTTGCCCTACCTGCGTAAGTTTTATTATTGTTACATTTATTGTAACAGAAAAATCAACTAGGCTAAACTTAAGCTAGATTAGCAGAAAATACTGTGCGATCGAGGAAATCACAAAAATATGCAGAAACTCACTAAAATTTTATTCTCTACAGCCCTCACCTTGAGCCTCATCTGTTTTCCCAGCCAAGCTTTTGCCAAAGCTAAAATTCAGATTGCTATCTTGTTAGATTCTAGCAATAGCATGGATGGGCTAATTGACCAAACACGCACGCAAATTTGGCAAGTTGTTAACGCTTTAACCAAAGTAACTAAAGATGGGGAAGTACCAGAATTAGAAGTTGCTCTTTATCATTATGGTAATGATAGTTTGCCTTCCCAAGAAGGTTTTGTCAGACTCTTAACAGGATTTACCCCTGAATTAGATTTAGTTTCCGAAAAGCTATTTAGTATCAAAACTAATGGCGGTCAAGAATATGCTGGTTGGGTGATTCGTTCCGCTGTTAAAGAATTAAACTGGAGCAAAGATAGAGGAGATTTTCATGCCATTTTTATTGCAGGTAATGAACCCTTCGATCAAGGCCCTATTCCTTGGCGAGAATCTGTGACTCTTGCTAGTGGCCAAAATGTCTTAGTTAACACTATTTATTGTGGTTCAACAGAAAGTCAAGAACGACAACTTTGGGCTTCAGGAGCTAGTTTAGCGCAGGGTAGCCACTTCAATATTAACCAAGACAAAAAGATTGAATTTATTAAATCCCCTTACGACGATCGAATTACTAATTTCAATAATCAACTCAATCAAACTTACATTCCTTATGGTGCAAAAGGAACAGTTGGCCAACAACGTCAGGCGATCGAAGATAGTAATGCCGGCCCCAATTTAGCACTGCGCGGTAGCTCAAAAGCTTCTGACTATTATAGTAATGCTTCTTGGGATTTAATTGATGCTCTCGACCAAGGGATCGTTAAACTCGAACAGTTATCAAATGACGATTTACCACCAATTATGCGCGGTATGAGTTTAGGTCAAAAACGCGAATATATAGCAGCAAAAAAAGCTGAGAGAGAGAAAATTAAAGCCAGCATCCGCGAGTTATCTCAAAAACGTGATGAATATGTTGCTAAACAACGTCAAACAAATGCCAATAAGGGAGAAAATACTCTTGATTATGTAATAATTCAAAGTCTCCGCCAACAATTAGCTGCTAAAGGATTTAAGCTTCAGTAGATCGGTAGATAATTCAGTAGATAATAAGGTAGGCATAGTATAAAATGCCTACCTTATTATTTATTTACATCAGCTTGAGATTAACGGAAGAGTTCTTTATTATTGAGGATGCCAGGCCAATTTTTATTAGCCGCTGCAATATGACCAGGAATATCGCTCATCCACTGTTTTTGCACTGTCTTATCGTAGTTCAAATACAGTTTCCCATTAACGATTTTCCAGGCATCAGCTTGAGTTGCCACAAGATGGTTTTCACTAGCACCTTGAGCGCAATATCCACCGTATTGAGGAGCGTATTTTTCAGGATTTTTGGCAAACATATCGCGGTTTGCTGCACTAGAAAATAGCCAAGTTGTACCACCCCAAGTATGTTTAAATGCGTTAACTCCCATGACTAATTTACTTTGGGTAAAATAGGCTACAACGTCCTGACCATCAAGAGCGACACCTTTTTCTGTGTAATATTTAGGATGAGTGGTTGCAGCACTAGATTTACCCGCACAAGGATTAGCTTTTCCAGCGCAAGGATTGGCTTTTCCAGCACAAGGATTGGCTTTACCCGCGCAAGGATTGGCTTTTCCAGCGCAAGGATTGGCTTTTCCAGCGCAAGGATTGGCTTTTCCAGCGCAAGGATTGGCTTTACCCGCGCAAGGATTGGCTTTACCCGCGCAAGGATTAGATCCTGCTATTTCAGATGAAACGATCGTAGAGTTTAACTTTGTTGAAGTCTGCGAATTAGCATAGCTAAAATTAGCAGTTACAAGTCCTAGAATACTAGCAATAGCGATTGTGGCAATGTATTTTACTTTCATGTTGTCTAATCTCCAGGTAAGTTATTAGTGGTTAGTGCTTCTTGACCATCTGAATTACATTAATACTCAAGAAAATGAGTGCTAGATGAAGAAAAGATGGATAGAACATAAAACTATGGAAAATTGCAGCGGCTTTGTCGCTCAATATATCGAACTCAATTCAAAAACTAGAAAAACCAGGTAATACCGTTAATCAGGTAATATAAACCTGCTAGAATGAGAGCGAAACTACCAATACGGATAATTAGCTCAGAATGCTGCATTAAATTTTTAGCTTGCTTGGCAAATCCAGCTAATAAACTAGCCAGAAAGATGATAATTGTATATCCTAAAGCATAGCTAATCATTGTCAAAGTTCCGAGTATTTGGGAGCCAGTTCCTGCGGCCGCAGCTAGTACAGCAAATAAAACTGGACTGGCACAGGGAGAACTCACTAAACCAAAGGTTAATCCTACTCCATACGGACCCAAATTTGAGGCATTGATATTAACTCCTGGTAAGGAAAGTTTCACAATTCCTAGCAGGCTTAAACCCATGACAAAAATGATTGTTCCGACAGCAATATTAATGTAACCTCGGTAGTCTATCATCACCGCACCAGCAAAGGAAGATACAAGTCCAAATAAACTCAGAATTGTGATCACTCCGAATACAAATAGACTGGCTTTTACTAAAGCATCGCGTCCAGATGTGATGTTACGAGTCCCAATATAACTCAGGTTAACTGGCAACATGGCTAAAATACATGGGGAAACACTGGCGATTAAACCACCAACAAATGCCAGGAAAAACAATACCATTGGATTTGTGGTATTCTGCTGACTAAACCATTGCTGATAGCGGTTTTCGATCGCTGAAATTAAATGTTCAATTCCCTGAGAAATAGGGCTACTGACGCTCAGTGCAACCACTAAACCTAGCATTACTAATCCACACCAAAGTAACCATTTTTGGGAAAATTTGAAAGGTTTAGCGATTTTTGTTTGCTGCTCAGGTTTTTGCAGATGTGTCATTATGTTTTTCCTGAATTTATCACTGGATTTGTCATCGGTTAGCGATTTTTGAAAACATTATTTTGGCACACTATTTTTTGGCAATTGCTTGATCTAATACCGTTGTATAGGCTGATTTGTCAGCATTATTGCGATGCTGTGCCAGAATATTGCCAGTTGCAGGATCGATGATAGTTAGCATTCCCGTTTGAGTTTTATTAGTGGCAAAAAATTCACTAAGCCCTAATTTTTTTGCTTTAGCTTCTGCTTGAGTTGATGTCGATTTATCGCTAACATCTAGGACTACAAAATGTACTTTTCCCGCATATTGCTGTTTGAGTTGTGATAAAGTAGGAGCAATATTTTTACACTTGGAACACCAGGTAGCATAGATATCTACGACAACTGGTTTTCCTTGCAATTCTTTGGCTAGTGGTCTGCCAATATTTGCTTTTTTTGAGGCGCAGGGATTTTTGCCAGCACAAGGGTTTGCTTGGGCGATCGCTGTATTAGAAATAGCCGAAGTTTTGACTGTGGTTGCTGTTACTAATGACACTGTAACAAGTAAGCTACTTAGACACAAAGTAAGCCATAATGCTGATTTACGCATATTTAACCTCTAAAAGAATTGGGTTGATGTGGAAAAGGACTAGCAGAAAAACTATTGTGGTTTTCATCCAGACCTTTGCTTCTTTGCTTAGAGGTTAACTGTTTTAAATTTGAGAAATATGAGTCTGAGATGAAGATTGCCTAGATATTGGATAAAATCATTAAACGTATTTCTCAGTTTCTTCATCAAAAATTCATCTAGTCATTAGCTATCTATCATCTATTGAGGGAGAATGTCTTATACATTGGAGATTAAGCATTATAGTTAAGCAATTATGACTCCCAAAAATTGGTTTGTGAATAATAGTGGAGAGTACAATTTTTCTGAGGTTGTCGGTAAAGCTGAAGATTTAACTCGTCCCTATCGCCTTTACCGTTTTTTAACTGACTTGGAAGATATATTAGATAAAATTAGCGATGATTATTTACGACTTCAGGCAATTTGTCCTCTTGTCCGCAGGTTATTAGATAGTTCTTCGTGGCTGCAAATTCCGTTTCTTGAACCGGATTTAGAGACAGGTTGGGCTGTACAAATGTTGTATGATGAACCGTTTTTTCCTTTAACTGTGCAGTTAGTTACTTGGATTCCTGGCACGGTTTCACCAATTCATAATCATGGTAGTTGGGGACTGGTGGCGTTACTTAATGGACAGGAAAAAAATACTTTTTGGCGACGTTCTCCCACTTCTAAATTTCCTGATAAAATTGAAAATGTGGGTGATATTTTGTTAAATCCTGCGGATATTATTTGTTTGATGTCCGATGCTATTCATCATGTAGAAGCAATGGGAGATGAACCGACAATTAGTTTTAATCTTTATGGTGAAACTAATTACGATCGACGTTTTGAGTTTGACAAAATTAAAAATACGGCTAAAATTTTTTAGATGAAACTAATTCAACAATTTAGAGATGCTATTAATCACATCAAAGGCAAGCGATTTTCTACTTCTTCGCTTCAGTTTCGCCTTACGCTAGAATTGGTGCTGATATCAATTTTTGGACTTAGTAGCGTGGCATTTTGGGCGGGTTGGCAAAGATCGCAAAATTTAGTAATTGCTCATAAAAAGACTTTGGAATATATTAGCGTGCGTTTTCCAGAAGAAGTTGAACTTTATAGTGAAATGGGTTCAATAGAAATTGGCTTAGTCCGCAGCGTCAATAAGGCTTCTACGGGGGGAATTATGGTGTGGGTAAAACGCAATGATGGGATGCTTTTGGTAAATTCACCTGATATGGATATGCAGTCTTCTAAGATTACTAAAATGATCTCTTTGACGAAAGTTCCGGCTGAACCAACTTTTCTTGAAGTAAGCGATCGCTATATGGTGATTTGTAGCAAAGTTCTTAAGATTAAAGGTGAGTTACTGGGTACGGTATATTTTTCTCAAGATATTACTGATGAACAACATCAATTAAATGATGGAATTAAAAGTTTAATTATTGTTAGTGTTTTGGTGATTTTAGTATTAATGTTAGCAATTGTTAGTCGCATTCGTCAAGCTCTGCGTCCTTTGGAACAGATGAGTCAAGTGGCGAGTACGTTGTCTGCTGATAATTTGAATGCGGCTAAACTGGAACTACATCAAGCACCAGATGAAATTTTAGGACTAGCACAAGCTTTTAATGAAATGTTATTTAGATTGTCCAGTTCTTGGGAGCAACAACGTCAATTTGTGGGCAATGTTTCCCACGAATTACGCACGCCACTGACGGTGGTTGTTGGTTATTTACAAAGTCTGTTAAGGCGCAGTAAAAATTTAAGTGATTATCAACAACAAGCTTTAGAAACAGCGGCTGGGGAAGCAGAGCGCACGATTAGAATGTTAGAAGATTTGCTGGATTTGGCAAGGGCTGATAGTGGTAATTTACACTTTAGGTTAAATCCGGTCATTTTGAATACTTTGGTGGCTGAGGTGACAGCTATGAGTCAAAAAGTTACCAATCGAGAAATTACTTTTGTTTCAAAAAATGAGGATGTGGTAGCTTGTGCGGATCAGGAACGTTTACAACAAGTTTTAATTAATTTGGTGGATAATGCGATTAAATATTCTGCGGCGGATCGATCTGTTGATTTAGTGTTGGAAAAGATGGAAAATCAGGCTTTGATTCATGTATGCGATCGCGGAATTGGGATTTCTCTTGCTCACCAAAACCGCATTTTTGAGCGCTTTTATCGGGTGGATGAGTCGATGACAAGATCGAGGGATGGTACGGGGTTGGGGTTGGCGATCGCGAAAAGTCTGATTGAAGGCATGGAGGGACGAATTACGTTACGATCTAAGCCAGGAGAAGGTAGTATTTTTACTATCACTTTACCAATTTGGAATCCGCCAATATGAGCGATCGCATTCTCTTAGTTGAAGATGACCCGAAACTGGCAAAATTCATCGAAATCGAACTCAGTCTCGAAGGATATGAAATCACCGTCGCCGCTAATGGATTAGATGGATTAATGATGGTTCGGGATGTTAAACCAGATTTATTAATTTTAGATTGGATGTTACCCGGAATTTCAGGATTAGACCTTTGTTTAAGACTGCGATCGACCGGCGTTCAAGTACCAATAATTATGTTAACTGCTAGAGATGAAGTTCCCGATCGCGTAACTGGATTAAATGCCGGTGCTGATGATTATGTTACTAAACCTTTTAGTATGGAAGAATTATTAGCCAGAGTCAAAGCACGTCTGCGTCGCACCCAACCCGATGACCCAGATACTTTACAATTTGAAGACTTGACTTTAAATCGTTTAACCCGTGAAGTTTATCGGGGAAATAAATTAATTGAATTAACCGCCAAAGAGTTTGATTTATTAGAATTTATGCTCAGAAATCCTCGACAAGTTATTACTCGCGATCGCATCTTAGAAAAAGTTTGGGGTTATGATTTTATGGGGGAATCAAATATCATTGAAGTCTATATTCGCGCCCTACGGATTAAATTAGAAGCAAGTAACTCAAAACGACTACTGCATACTGTTCGGGGAGTGGGCTATGTTTTACGAGAGTATGCTTAATCAAGTAGGGACGCGGCAATGTCACGTCCTTAATATATTGCAATAAGTTTTATTTTGTCATTTGTCTTGACATTCGACAAAAATAGTTTAGGCTTGTATTAGTTCAATACTTGGTAGTAATTCCATGCTGAAAAAATCTCAATTTAAGCCTCTCAATGGACTCAAATTACCTCTAATTTGTGCGATAACTTTTGGATTATTAACTCCCTCACTCGCCGCGATCGCAGTCACCCCGCCCTTCCAAGTTGCACAAGTCAAAGGTTGTCCCAGGGCCACAGTCGTAGAATCCTACGAAACAAATAACTTTTTTGTGTACATTTGTCAGACACAAAATGGAGCCTTTTTTTACCGAGGTTTAGGAAAAGATGGCAGCCAAGTCAATGTGATGAATGTCACCAGTGGGGACGACGGAACTTACTACGCAACCAACAATAATATCACCTACTCGATTAACCGCCATCGACTACAGGTGACACAGAACGATCGAGTTATTTTAAACCCACATTCCGCACCC
>MBRE01000050.1 GCA_001698425.1 Oscillatoriales cyanobacterium USR001
ATTTATTCAGCAAACCCTAACTACATTTTGAGCGGTGAGAAATAGATTTAATTGATTCTTTTTGATGGTAACTATCGAGTCATTACACCATCAATAAGTTTAAGGAAAAATCTCATCACAGAGATGGCGATCGCTTTCACTAACATTCGGATTAGTTTTGAGATAATCCCTAATCCAATTACAACCTTTTTTGAGTAAGTTATTCAGTTTAACATCTAAGTCTAAGATTAAATCATCAGGATCGATATTCCATAGAAAAGGGAGCATCCTCTGTTGTGAAAGCAGATAAGCCTTTATATGGGCATATTTCAGAAATTATAGCCTTTTTAGTAGGTATAAATCTATCAGACTTACCCACTTGAGTCTTAACTGACTTTGCTTCTTTATATTCTTTCCAACATTTATCAAAATGTTCTAAATTTTCCTTTCTATCTCTTGACAAAAACTCTAATCTATAGTTTAAAGTCCTTTGCCCAGACTGATCGGGGGCTATTAAAATTCTCAATAATTTTAAACGCTCTATTGTATCTCGAAGTGCCTGTGGAATGTAAGTTTCCTTCTCTGCTGGTGTCTGGAAGTTTTTTATTGTAGAAAAATAGTATCCCCTATGTTCCATTAACCGTTTTAGCTCAAGCATAGTTGTTTTTACTGCCAAATTGTTGGTTTCTCCCTCCCATTTCGGTTTGGGACGATCCAATTTTTCCGGCAATTGACCCTCAGCCGCAGCTAGTAAATTCTCTAGCAATAACCGTGTCTGAAGCTTTGCCTCCTCTCCCCAATTGAGATCATCCTTTTGTTTTCTAGCAACCATCTCACTCCAACCAATGATTTTTTAAAGAAACCGTAGGGCATACCCCAAGCTTAACCTACTGTACCCCAAGGTTGCAAGCCTTACTTTACTTAGCATTGAGCGCAACCTTGGGGTGAATTTGACTTGGGGTAATACCCAAAGGATACCTTCAGGGTATCAGTTCAGAGGTAACGATATGAAAGCTCAGACTAAGCCCAACCCGCTCATCATAATCAATAACTCCTTTTGGCAAAACACAACAAACAGCCTCAACGAGAAAAGACAACAACTGCTGAAACTTGATTCTGCCATATCCACTATCGACCAACGTACTGAAGCAGTCATTAAACCTGTGCGTGTTTTCTCCAACGGTTTTCGCATTGAACCTTTGGGAAATGCTGGCTGTCAGCCTTGCCATCGGAGCAAAATCTTAATCTTTGGTTTAGAGTCATGCCAGAGCATCGTTAATACGATTTCCCCTGAATATGTCATTGATGCCTTAACTATCTTTGGCTGGCATGAAAGCTCTCATGTTTGGCAAGGATTCAGGGAATATTCCGATGTTCGCAAAATGAAAGCTATTACAGTTTCAGAGGAAATGGGCAAGTACGACTTAGCGAGTGACTTTTTAGCAGTTCATACCTTAAGCTTGCTCCATACCTTGCAACAAGCCGGTAGCTACAATGAAGAAGTTTACATCGAGAACTTCTACAAATTGTGGTGCGATCTAGGAGGCCAATTACTCAATGCTTTTCCAGCCGGTCAAAATCCAGTAAAGCAACAGCGAGTTTTTGGCAATTTATTGATGGCAAATCTAACAACAGATGCCTATCTGCGAGGCAATCCCCTTCCTTTTAACTCGTCTCTTTGGCCAAAATGGTCAGATTCTTTAGACCAGTTGATGATATTTGGCAAAAACAACAATATCTGGATGCCCCCTTGTGAAGTGGAACCAACGCTAATGAAGGCAATTCTTAATGCCATTGCTATCGGTGAATATAGTGCCGCTTCCGTTTTAATTCAAGCCCTGTCAAAATCTTGACCAAAATTTATTTGGGAGTTGGAGTTGCGCGGTCGCATTTTTCGGTTCTCTATAAAAACGCGATCGCTTTTGCAGTTTGAGCACTCAGTCCAGAGAGAGTCGTACCGTTTATTTCATTTCCTAAAGTGGCTATTCTCTCGCTGGTTTGTGCGCCTGTTTTGAGCAGGCTATCAATATCCAATTCGTTTGATTTCTTGCGGTGTTGGGTTCTGGGATTGCCATCGGATGGCAAGGATTGTGTTGTAGGACTTTTGGTTAGGGTGTCCTCAAGTAGGTCGTCGATGCTATCAACTGTCTCAAACTGGTTTTGATTAAGTTTTTTACTACGAAATTGCTTCTGGGATTCAGTTTCGCCTGCAAATTCTTCTTCATCTTGGCGGGATTTTGGTTTAACTTGTTGCGGGAGGGCAATTTCTTCGTCTTCTTCAATTTCAGAAGTGACAAGTTTTTCTACATTTTTAGTTTTAGGCTTAGCCTGAGATTTAGTTTTGGGTGTAGGTTCTTTATCCTCTCCCTTAAGGTCATCTACCACAAATTCTTCGTCAACTTCGACTTCAGTGATTTTAGATTTAGCCTGGGACTTAGAATGACGGCTGTCCGCTATTTCCCAATCGCTGTTGTTTTTGGTTTGAGCTTTAGCTTTAGTTTTGATTTTTGGTTCGCTACTACTAATTTCATCGAGAAGGTCAGTGTCTTCATCTAATAGATCGAATTCGTCTACTTCTAGTTTTTTCTGAGCGTTGGAACTAGCTTTTGACGCTTGCTTGGGTACTGAATCAGTTTCCTCAATTTCAGAGAGTAGTTCGTCTAAGTCTGAAGGCTTATTTTTCCTCTGAGATTTACTCTTTTCTGGGGTGAGGGTGGCTTTAATGCCGACGGCGGTGAATCGGTTGTCATCTGGTTCTCCCAGGTGTTCCATCATGTATTTGCCAGTGGTAGAACCATATTCAGGTCGGTCTGTGAGGGAGAGGACGAAGCCACCTTGCGTGACTTTAACGCTGATACCAGGTTTGCCGTCAGCTTCAGTCAATTCTTCGACCGCTTCGGCAAAATCTTCAACAGCATTCAGGCCTTGTTCTTGGCAGTAATTTAAAGCTTTTTCACACCGACTTTTAAGGTACTTTAGTATTTTTTCTCCCTGTTCTGTGTCAGCCGTGATGTATTGGTTTGACTTTTTTTTGTGGGCGTAAGTAACCATTGAATTTCTCCTTTGATAGGGAAGGGGAATGGGGAGAGGGGGAGTAGGGGAGAGTGGGGGAGAGGGAGTGGGTGAGTGAGAAGGCTTTGCCGTACAGTTAGACAAGCATTCGTAGAAAGTAAGTGTCAAATTTTCCCATTCTCCCCACTCCCCCACTCCCCTCCCCTTAAACCTAAATTCTTTTCATAAATTCCGACTTCCTGATAACAGGTGTTTTTTATTGGTTCAATTGGATCGATCCAATTGGGGGGTGTGAGGGTATACTTCTCACTTTCACAGAAAAACCGTTGATAGTGGGGGTTCGCGCAGCCTTTACAAACCTGGTTTCTTAGAAACACTGGCTTTCTGAGTATTATCATCTTGGTTAATTTGGCGAAAAGTCTAAAAAATTTAGTAAAATAGAATTACCCAGGCGCTCGCTTTCCATTGTGTTTTCTATGCCAGCAAAAGATATTTTTCACGGTGCAGTTCGTTCAGCTTTAGAAAAAGATAGTTGGAAGATTACTCACGATCCTCTGTCAATTACAGTTGATGGAATTGAATTTTATATCGATTTGGCAGCAGAAAGACTTTTAGCGGCAGAAAAGGAGGGGCAAAAGATAGCAGTAGAGATTAAATCTTTTGTAGGTAAGTCGGAGGTAAGTGAATTTCATACAGCTTTAGGACAATCACTCAACTATCGTTCAGCGTTGAGAAAAAAACAACCCGATCGCCTTTTATATTTAGCTGTTCCCTCTGAAGTTTATCGGGAATTTTTTATGATTCAATTTATTCAGGAAGTCATTGCCGAACATCGGTTAAAGTTACTTGTTTTTGAGCCAAGCCAACAGGAGATTGTTTTATGGAAGGAATAAACTATTCAGAGTTAGTCCAGACTGTCTTAAAAAGACATACAGCCAATCATTTATCTGAAGATACGGAAAAAGAGTTAATTTTCGATAAAGAGAGCGATCGCTATCTTTTAGTTCATTTAGGTTGGGAAAACCAAGAGAGGGTTTATGGTTGTGTAGTTCATGTAGATATCAAAGATGGAAAAATTTGGATTCAGCGCGATTTAACTGAAGCAGGAATTGCTAACGAATTGGTAGAATTAGGTGTACCAAAAACAGAGATTGTTTTGGGATTTAGAACGCCTTATGTGCGGCAATTTACTGATTTTTCAGTGGCTTAATAGCTGATGTGGGTTGGGGTTGGGGTGCGAGCGCAAATTTTTTAGAGAAGGCGATCGCACTTGCTTCTTTCGTACTTACTATATTATGGAACGTCTAACCCCTGAAGATTTACGAGATATTTGGATACGCTTACAAGCATAGTGCAGCGATCGATGCAACCTCATAAGCCTAAGTTTTTATTAACTTTTTTAAGTAACGATCTAACTGCCAATGTGTTAACTATTCTTACCCTAACTGGGACTGTTAAGCTAGGTAGAAAGATTTTATACCCTTTAGGCAAAGCAACAGGCGATCGCGCTACCATTGATAGAAGCCAAGCCATGAGGAGGCAACTCGGCGCAATTGGTTTGGCAGACACTTCAGATACCAGAGCTTATCTGAGCGCTCACTTGTACTGTGTCTTCCACGATCGCACCAATATTGCCGAAATTCAAGTTAATGGTCGTATTATCAAAGAATCATTACTGATGGGGCCAATAGGTGCATTAAAAATGAAGACCGTTTGGGATAGTAACAAACTGATTACAATTATCTTATTTGGCAAAGAGTCATAACTATGTTTATCACCTTCGGAAGCAACCAAATCTCTATTCAATCATTAGCAAATAAAGCCGAACTGGTAAAAATACTCGAAGGCGAACCAGAAAGTTTATTACTAGGAGAAATTGCCGAGCATAACTTAGAGTTTTATTTAGCAAAAGTCCAATTTCAATCTTCTGATAGTGAACCTTTCTGCATTGGTATATGCTCAGAAGGGCATGGATTGAAACCCCATGTATTAATCCAGCCAGAGCGGGATCTCATCCTATTCGGTTACAACCAGGAAGTAACAGGTGTTAACATTAACAATCGCCAAATAGCTTTTAAAATTCCCTTAAATTCCCTTTTTTATTATTTTTTACACCTCAAAGAGCGGGGCATTATATTGATTGTTCAAGAAGTGGATGTAACTGCTATAACCGAGTCAGGCAAAGAACTCTGGAGGTACGGAAAAGATTTGATTACCCAGACTGCTGTTGAAGGAGAAAAATTATATCTTAATTTTATGGATGAAAGCCCGACTTGTTTAAATATTGTAAGTGGAGAGTTAGTCAGCGCATGACATCTAGGGTAAAAGTGGAGAGGCGGGTTTTCTGGATTCATCATTTGATAGGAAGATATGGGTGAACCCGCCCCAATGATACGAGGTGTGGGCGATCGCTCTTTCTTTCCTCTACAAACAATACTCTATCAATTTATAAAAATTAACAAATAACTTGTTTAATCGAACAATTTTATGATAAAATCAAGACCATCCATGTTGATCAAGATTATTGGTGAGTGGCAAAATTCATCGCGATCGCGCACCTACAGATTCTACTAATTCATAATGTAAAAGCATTAACATTGTAGCGGGAATCGTCTCCATTGCATAAGTTGTGCCATCTGGATGAGAAAATTCTACCTCAAAGGCACTGCCATCAAATTCCATCACCACTGTTCCTACTTGTCCTTTAAATAATTTAATGATTTCTTTAGTTTCAAAATGGGTTGCTTCTACGTCTTCTGTTAAAGCAACAATATCTAGGTCTTTAATTGTTTCCATTGTTTTTGCCTCACTTTTTGACCGGATAACAATTTGTTAATCTGGGGAAATTTTCACCCTCGCGGACGATCCAAGCTGCTAGAATCAGAGACTCACCTACTTCAGTTTGAATCCAGAATTTCATGTTGTAATGTGTGCCGTATTCATTGGTTTTATGAATAACAACTTCTTCCTCGATCGCAGCTTCTTTTAAAGCCTGTTTGAGCAGTTCAGCATTTTCTAGGGTAATGCCTAACTTACTGGCAAACAAAATAGCTTTATTTTTTCCGGCTTGGTGATTCAGATTTAGAGAATATTCTTCTATTTTATTGCCTAAATCTACTAGATGACCATTGGGCAGTTTCACTGTCTCTTCCAAAGTGAGTTGGACGCGATCGCTCTCTTAGTATCCTAGCATACGTAGTATACTGGGACTCTTACCAAGCGCGATCGCATCCAACTGACGTTAATCTCAGCTATACCTCTTTCTCTACTCCCCATCATTTAAAGTTCGACAGCAACAGAAGAATGGCGTTTAGGACTAGGGTTTTCTAAGATTTCTGCGACAAACTTAGCGCTATTCTCTTCAGATAATCCTTTGATAATTCGCTCACTTTTCAAGTCAGCAGCAAAAATAATAGCGCCACTTTCATCCTCAACGGTACATTTGTGAGTTTTGCTGTTGATGAATACACCCCAAGAACCAACTGGAAATTCAATAGCGCCTGTTTTCTGATAGGCATTGCCAATCGCAGCCTGCATTAATTCAGAAATAGTTGCGGAATCGCAATTTTTTTGTTGAGGTTGGGACTGTTGCTCTTGGGAAGTTTGAGATAGCGATTTCCCCGGTCGAATCTCTTTACTGAATCGTTCTCTATTAGGTGCAAATTTACCTTTTACTGACAGGATTTCCACTTCAGCCGCTTCTTCAATTAACCTCACCGATGCCGGCTCAATGTTTAAAATGAGAGCGCTGCTTTTGGGTGAAGATTCGATAGTTGCTTCAAAGGTTGCACCAATAGGCAGTTTAGGAGAATTAGGCGAAAACATGGCTAGTTGACGGTTGTTAAGCTTGACAATTGGGCTGCCATCTCGGTAATTACCAGTGTCGCTTTTAAAAGCATCGACTTCAAAAGTTAATCTTTTTCCTTTCCACTTCTCGCTACTAAAATCAACATCTTTGAAATCGTTGTACTTTTGACCAATTAGTTCAACAGTTTCAAACTGAAAAGTCTGCAATTGCTGGCAAATTTCATCGGAGAACAAGTTAAGAACCAATGCAGCTTTGGGAGTTTGGCTGTCTTTAGATTCAACCCAATTGTAGCTGGCAGGTGCTACAATGCGCGAACTGGCAATTTGGGTTCGACCCAAGCGATCTCGGTAAGTTAAATTGAGAGAGTCGATGTCATTTTCATTGTTGCCAAATTCCCGCTCTAGGACTTCTACCAATTTCTCATTGGGGTCGAGCAAGGCAAAGTTAACCATCGGCAAGCTGGGGTGTAAAGTAGCTTCGTATTTAATGCCTTTATTGTCTAGCTTTTCTTTCCATTCACCAGCTAAGTCAATGGCAATTGGCTGTCGCTTGCTATCCTTTTTAATTTGACTGCTTCCATCTCTTACTACTTTTTGAAAGGGGACGCTTAAAATGTAAGTATCCTTGGGCAATGCTTCATGTAACCGCTCATAGTCAGATTCGAGGTGGAACTCAATTTTCAGTTGTCGCGACAGTTCAAGACAAGCTTTGCGAGGCACGTCTAAATTGGGATTTGTAGTTTCTACGTGCCACAATGCACTAGCAGCTAACATCCGCTCTTTGGGGTGAGGAAATGCGTCAGCTACGTCGGTTCTTAAACTCTCATACAATTTGCCAACAGCTTCTCTAATAGCTTTTAGATCATCGCCTTGTTGCTCGTAGATTTCTGCCATTCTTTCTCGATATCGTTCTTTAGTTTCTTTGGCCCATGTCACGTAGTATTTCTCCCAATCTTCTCTCTCATCTAAATCTTTAGGAGAGGGGAATAGGTAGCGAAATTCGTCGCGATGGCGGCTGGTTAAGCGGGTGGGTTCCCACTCAGGATTAACCGCACTGCGAGCGATGCAACTGATAGCAGCGTTGTCTTCTGCGGGTAGGGGTACTGTTTTGTAAAGCCGGGTCGTCATTAATCTTTTTGGGTTTTTGAAACTTGCTATAGTGACGTACCTTGTGATACCATTGAGTAGCAGCTTAGCAAGAGTTATATGCGAATTACCAACAATTCTCATTTTCTGAGCGCCTTAACTGCAAAACAAAGTAAAACAAGTAAAATTTTTAATTCCTTAATTGTTTCATGCGTAAGCCAGCTTGCAATCCAGGTTCACGGGTTCGTTATAGATCCAATATAAAATTAGGTGATGAACAAGATCAACATTTTAATAACTCGTTAACCCCGATACTAGAAATACCTAAACTAGGTGGTGTACTTAAACAATCAAGAAGTGATTTGAGGGTGGTCGAACTATTTGCAGGCGCTGGCGGAATGGGTCTAGGTTTTTTGATGGCTGGCAATCAAGATTATGGATTTAGAATAATTCATGCTGCCGAAATTCATCCCATTTATTTAAACAGCTTAAACAATAACTATAAATTTTTTATTAAAAACTCATCTATTAAATTAGATAATTGTTGTCCTACCGATCTTGAGCCTGTAGATTTAACGAAAGATTTAGGTCGGATTAGGGTGCAAGAAGCAGTCAAAAAAGCAGGGGGAGTGGATATATTGATTGGAGGAACACCATGTCAAGGTTTTTCTCAGTCTAATCGAGCTTCTTGGCATCCTGAAAATAGCTATAACAAACTTGTTGATATTTTTGTTCAATGTGCAGTAGAACTAGCTCCAAAGGTTATTCTTTTAGAGAATGTTCAAGGTATTCTTTGGACACCAAAAGCGAGTAAAGGCAAAAATAGAAGGCGTTGCTTAATCAAGGTATGATAAACTTATAGTGCGATCGCAGATAAGCGAGAATGATTTCTTTGATTTTGATACGGAATTGGAACATCTGCAAATTTTAGATAGTGAATTAGTAACTGAATTGAATATCTGAGCATTTGTTCAGATTTAGAATAACAAAGACTTTTTCGTTTTAGGCGAGCCAAATAATGTCTTAATCTTGTATTTTCACCCTCAACTCTTGTCATATAGGTTTTACTAATAATCTGATCTCCATCGGGAATAAACTTAGGGTAAACTTTCCACCCATCTGTCACATAAAAATGGCATTTCCATTTATTAACAATGCCCCATAGTGGTGCAAAAGTTTTTGCGCTATGGTCGCCTAAAACCCATCCTAGAATACCTGGTTTAAAATGGTCTACTGCTGTCCATAACCAGGTCTTGTTTTTTTTGAGCCGACAAATGTTTCTAATTCATCTAATTCTCCCACTTGTGGAGTTGTTTCTGGGTGATAAAAATCTGGCAAGAGTTTTCCTACTTGTTTGACCCAATTAATGATGGTCGTATGATGCACATTTTTGACTCTTTCAATTGCTCTTTCATCCCATCCCATTGACATACATTTTGAGACATTCACGTTTCACATCTTCGGAGTAACCTTTATGAGGTTGATAGCAATCTATAAATTGTCTGCCACAACCAACACAAATATAATTCTGTTTTCCTTTTTTATGACCATTTTTATTAACATGAGTTGACTGACATTCAGGACATTGCATAAGCTCTGCGTTTTGTGAAGTGTTATTTTTTGGCGTGCGATCGCCTTACTCATCATACCCTAATTCAGCAACGCCCAAAAGCGATTTATGGCTGATATCAATAGTACCCAAGGTGAAAATATAACGAACCTTCGTGAGTATTTGCACGATGAAGAAAATATTTCTTATGAGGATTTTCAGAACATCCTTCAAACTGCTATTGAGATATTTCAGCGTTGTTTATCTCCCGGCGAACTGGGTTCAGTAAAAGGATTGATATATGGTCATATTCAGAGTGGCAAAACATCTGTTATTCTCACTACTATAGCTTTGGCGGCAGATAATGGATACACAAATTTTATTGTTATGACTGCTAATTTAAATGACATTTATAAGCAGACGCTCGACAGGATCAAATCCTCATTAGATAGTTTTCAGGTTTGGGGAAAAAATGAGTTCAGAAATAACCCAGGTGATAATCATGGGATGCCTTTAGTCCTGGTATCATCTAAACATCAAACGAGACTGAGTGATGTCTCCAATATAATTCAGCAACTGCACTGGCAAAATCAGCCTGTAATGATTATTGATGATGAGGCAGATCAAGCAAGCCTAGACACCAATATTAATGAGCAAGATAGACCTACCAGTGCAGTTAATCAAGCAATTGTAAATTTGAGAAGCCTTTTAAACTCTGTTGCTTATTTACAGACTACAGCTACACCCCAAGCCTTGCTTCTACAAGACAGTCAAAGTGCATTTAAACCTGACTTTGTGGTAATAACTGAACCAGGAACAGGCTATGTTGGTGGCAACTACTTTTTCGGCAATAATGATTTTGCCAACTCTAATCATATCCGTATAGTACCTACCATTGACTTAACTAGGTTAAGAAATAGCAATCAAATTCCTGATACGGTAAAGGATTCTCTCATTGTTTTCTTCTTAGGTGCAGCAGTTCTAAGGTTACAGGGAAGTAAAAAGAAGTACACATATCTCCTCCACACTAGCTTTAGGCAGGAGGATCATACACAGGCAACACAGTTAGTTGATCAGTACAAAAATGAGTTGACTAATCAATTAAGGATAGCAGTTACTAATTCAATCAATGATATACCGAATCAGCTTAAGCTAAAGTTAGAAAATGCTTATACTGATTTAGGGGAAACTTTCGCTGACCTACCAGCATTTGATGAAGTAATCGCAGAGGTAAATAGAAGGATAGCATCAACAGAAGTTATCGAAATCAATGCAAACACTGGTCAAGGAATCAGTACACATCCCTCACGCAAGCATACTCTTTATATTGGAGGTACAAAGATAGGACGGGGCGTTACTGTTAAGAATCTTCTTGTAACTTACTATGGGAGGGACGCTAATCAACCTCAAATGGATACAGTCTTGCAACACGCTCGAATGTATGGATATCGCCAAAATGAAATCCCTGCTATTCGTATTTACTTGCCACAACATTTAGCAGAAAGATTTTTTTATATTCATACGAGTGATAATTTAGTCCGTGAACAATGCCAAAGTACACACCAAGCTATTGAGTCAATACCGTTACCAAGTAGAGGGCTGAGACCTACTCGCCGGAATGTCTTAAATGAGAACACAGTTACTCTAGTTACTTATCAGGGTGGACGGCAGTATTTCCCCTTACTACCAATTTCACATCCTGATGAATTAGGTAATCAAACTCAAATATTAGATGATTACTTATCTGAGGCTAAGTACCCTACAGCCAGTTGCCAAAATTATGCCAACTGATAAAAGAGATTGAATGTTAAAAGAAGTAGCTTTTTTAAAAGCTAAGTATTGCAAAAATTAAACCTAATTTATCCGATGGCAAATTCACTGAATTGTCGCATATTAGGGGGGTCAAAACCTAGTATAATGTCTTGTTTAGGAACTCCTAATTCTACGAGTTCATTGGCAATACCTACCTCGGTTCCATCCTGCTGAATCCAAATTTTATTGTCGATAATATCTAGGTGTAAAACTGGACCATAAATTCGCTGCTGATTGCGCCAGCCTACATATACTAATTGATAATGATCGTGTTTGGTATCAAAGATAGTTTGAGCCTGAATTCGCTCATCCCAAACCAGACTGGCGTGTTGAGAGAGTAGATTTTGGATGTGCTGCCTATAAAGGTCTACATTTGCCATTGTGCGATCGCCTCCTCCGCTGTATTATAAATAATTATATGGACTTGATTTTGTTTAAGTAAAGACTGAATAAAGCCCATTGTGAAAAAACTATCGTAGACATTGCTGGGTACTGCCAGGTATAAAATACGGTCAGCTTCTTGTTGTTGCAAAGCGGCTCGATAACTAATAAATTGTCCTAAAGCTGTGTAAAATTCTGATATTTTGGATGGGCCAATAAAGCTTTTAATTTCAACGGCAATTTTCTGTCCATCTTTTTGGGCTGCAACCACCTTTTCTGCACCTAAGTCAATGTAAAGTTCGAGAGTTCCTGCTTGTAAAGTGTAAGGATCGTGAGTAATCTGCCATCCATCTTTCTGGAGAGCAATTTTAACGACTTCGTGAAAGGCATCTTTAGCAGGCATGGCTGTACTGACTCATTGTGTTTAATATCTTGGATAGTTGTATTTTAAGTATATACGCTATTCATCTAAAAAAGGAAGGGAAAGGCGAAGGGGAAGGGTAGAAAAAGCTGATTACTTGGGAAGGTAAAGAAACGGAAAAACCCAGGTTATTGCAATCTTTATATTGAACAAAGAAAAGTTAACGTTTATCAGGACTTACTTCGACTGGGTTTAGCAACAATTCCCTTCTCCCCCTCTTCCCCTCTCCCCTTCTCCCCCCAGGGCGGTTTCATTCTCGAATTTTAGCCGAGCTAAAATTCTGAATGAAAATATTAAACTCATCCGCGAACACGCTTCTATTCAACCATCAATAAAATTGATAGTTGAATAAACTATTTTCATTGCTGTGAATAGGTTTGGGGATTATATTTTTTAAATTATGCTCGAATAATTAAGCCAATATACCTTTTTAATTAAGTAAAAAAATCAGCTTTTCCAGCTTGTAGTTTAGCCATCTTTGACCGATTTTTAATGATGAAAAGCCTAAAAATCGGTAAAGATTAAGAGCGACGGTTGCTAGGAGTGATAAATTAGTGACTGCTATGTGGTGATGTCGAGGCCATATATCTTCCTTAAAAACTACATCTTTTACCCAATGTAACTGATTTTCAATCAGCCAATGACCTCGAATTTTTGACGCAAATATTTGCGCTGATGCCGATAAGCAGAAGAATGTAATAACTAATATGTTCATAATCTTTTTTGCAACGAGTGCCAATTCTTTCCACCTTAATTAAACTGGTAATATTTCCCCATTTTAAGCTCTCAAAATCCTTGAGTTTCTGGGGAGGAATATCAAAGAAAGACAGATACCTTTCTAACCAGGTGACGACCATGACTAATATCTACTGATTCTGCTTGACTTTTAGGTGGTTGATTTTCGGTAATATTCACAACCTGTTTAAACAATTTTTTTTGATTGCATTTAAGAGCGATAATATAATCATTTTTAGACTCGGTAATCAAAGTAGTTGTCTCTTTTTGACAGTGCAAAGCATCCAATGTAAATACGTTCCCTTGATGATGATAACCCTTGACTAGCTCTTGCGCCTGCCTGATTTCAGAACTTTTTTTGTTTTCAAATTTTTGAACGCTGAGAACCAAACCAGTGTTCTGACTAAATAAGGACACAATTGAGACAAAATCGTGAGTGCTATTCTGAGGATTTTGGCAGGTACTTCTGAGACATTTACCATCAATTGATACCCAATCAGTCAAGTCGATTGAGGTAGTTAGCTGACTAGCCCATTGATTAAATGCGTCTATTAAATCTGAGGTATTGACTAACATCATTACTCGTCTAATAGTAGAATAAGATGGTACTCTATCAATGGTGAGATGAAAAGTTTTAACTATCAGTTTTTGGTTGCATTTAGCCAAAGTTTCGATATCTCTATATCCCAAATAACCCAACATGAACCCATAATAACCAATAGCAATATTAGCCATAAGGGATGTCTTTTTCCGCTGGCTTGGCGTGGATCATTGACTTTTTTCAAAAAAGAGATTAGAGTTAGCATATATGTTATGGAAAAGTGATCGCTAAAAATCTTATCAGATTGCGCGATCGCTTTTACTTAAGCGCGATCGCACCGGAGAATGAAACCGCCCTGGGGGATAAGTTCAGTCGAGTTCAATTTGTTTGCGGCTAGGCGGTTGTCGCTGTAGCTGGTTGGAGAAACTTTTTTGTGGTTGAGGTGTTTTATATTGCAATTGTTCCTGCAATTCTTGGCGCAAAGTTTGAAAGTTTTTCACATCTTCTGGTGTAAGGGAGCAAGCTGGTAATTGATAGGTTCCGTCTTCTTCAAAACTGGCTCGAAGAATCTCGCCTCTACCGTCAGAAACGGTTATGGAAAGTTCTAGCTCTTGACGATTCCAGGAGATGCGATACTGGTTCCAATCTATTGATGGTACTGGTGTTTTAGTTGTAAGTAGTGTGTGCTCTAATGCTGCTCCTGCAATGGGAACGATCGCCCCAGCTATGATGCGGTTCTGCACGGCTTCTTGTTGAGTTTCTAAAATTTGCTGTTGTGGTGTTTGTTGCCTGGGGGGGTGACAACCCGGCC
>MBRE01000051.1:0-63055 GCA_001698425.1 Oscillatoriales cyanobacterium USR001
GCATCATTATAAGTCTGAGCGCCTGTAGTGGTGACGGCTCCATTAAGTTGAGTTGTGCCGCCGGCGTTGGTGGTGACACTGGCAGAATTGACATTATTAAATGTGGTAATTCCTGTGCTATTGGCGG
This sequence comes from Oscillatoriales cyanobacterium USR001, assembly GCA_001698425.1. Lineage (GTDB taxonomy): Bacteria > Cyanobacteriota > Cyanobacteriia > Cyanobacteriales > Microcoleaceae > Kamptonema. The sequence continues at coordinate 128 of MBRE01000051.1, forward strand.
TGATATTTCCTAATGGAGTTGTACCCCCGATCGCACCATTAAAACTTAAATTTGAACTACCTGCATTAGCCGTTAAATCGCTATTGCCATCTAAGGTGGAATTAAAGATAATTCCGTTACCAGTTAAGACGGGATTATTGGCAATTGTGACAGCATCATTATAGGTTTGAGATCCTGTAGTTGTGACGGCTCCATTGAGTTGAGTTGTGCCGCCGGCATTAGTGGTGACGCTGGTAGAAGTTACGGCATTAAATGTGGTTGTACCTGTACTATTGGCGACGATATTTTGTAATGGTATGGTACTGCCAATTGCACCGCCGAAGGTGATGTTTCCCGTGCCAGCATTAGCGGTGAGGTTATTATTACCATCGACGGCCGCATTTAAACGAATGTTGCCACTACTGCCTGTATTGAGATTAACATTACTACCAAGTAAAGTATTGCCATTGATGGCAATATTTGCATTTGAGGTGCTGATGTCAGCATTTAGATTGTTTGTATCGGCAGAGAGGGTAATTGAGGCGTTATTGTTTCCGGTGATGGGACTGTTGATTGTAATTGTACCGGGTGAGGTTTGCAGGGTAGTAGGAGGATTTAAGGTAATGGGGCCATTAACTGATATGTTCCCACCGCCATTAGTTTGAATGGTAACTAGACCTAAACTGGATTGCAATAATCCTAATTGTGTTGGTGTTAAATTTAAGCCGCTACCAGGAATGTTTCCACCGATGACTATTGGGGCACTGGCTGTCAATGGTTGTAGGGTTAAATTGCCGAGTCCTGATACATTTCCTGTCCAGTTAATTGCGTTACTTGTGAGGAGAACGTTATTGGTAATTGTCGCCGTGCCGTTCAGGTTTATGCTGCTGGTTGCTGTTATGTTACCGGAAAGATTTGTATTGCTATTTGAAGCTAACCTATTTAGGTTGACAGACTGAATAATATTGACATTTCCTGTGGTGTTGATGTCGATATTTCCAAGGGGAATGGTACTGCCGATCGCGCCTGTAAATGTGACGTTACCTGCACCTGCATTTACTGATAAACTTTCAGTATTTGCTATATTGCCGTTGAGGGTATTATTAAAGGTGACATTACCGCTGCTGGTAGTTCCTGATGTTGTTAAGGTAATACTTGGTTGGGTGAGGATAACGGGTGATTGGAGAGTAATATTGCCACCGCTACCTGCGGCGGCTGAGGCATTTATATTGCCGCTAATTTTAGTATTGTTTGTACCAGAATTTAAGGTGATATTACCTGCGGTGCTGCTGTTAGAAGTTGAAGTGGTATAAGAATCAATTTGACCTGTTGTAATGTTACCGGGAGCCGTGAGTGCGATCGATCCCCCTCCAGCAGTTCCTAAATTGGAATGGGAATTCAAATTTCCAGCAGTGGTGTCAATGACACCATTTCCTCCGGTAACAGAAACGGTAATGTTACCTCCCGCACCTGTAACGAATGAATAGGAATACAAATTGCCAGTAGTAATGTTACCACTAGCAGTGGAGAGGGCGATTGCTCCTGCATTTCCTGAATAGGAAGTGGAATCCAGAACTCCAGCAGTGGTATTAATGACACCATTTCCTCCGGTAACAGAAACGGTAATGTTACCTCCTGTTCCTGCAATGGACGAATTAGAATATAGATTGACAGTGGAAATATTACCACCAGTCGTTGAGAGGGCGATCGCTCCTCCATTTCCTGAATCGGAACTAGAAGACAGATTTCCAGTAGCGATCAGACCATTTCCTCCGGTAACAGAGAGAGTGATATTCCCCCCCGTACCTGTACCTAATACTGAAAAGGAATTGAGATTACCAGTAGTAATGTTACCGCCAGCAGTAGAAATGGCGATCGCTCCTCCATTACCATTACCTGATGTAGTAGAATTAAAATCGTTAGTAGTAATATTACCACCAGTAGTTGAAAGCGCGATCGCGCCTCCATTTCCTGAAGTGGAAGAGGAAATAACTACTCCAGGAGTTGTGTTAATGGAACCCGTACCTCCACTAACAGATAGGCTGATATTCCCTCCCGTACCTGCACCAAAGGAACGGGTATCTATTGTTGGATTGCCAGTAGTAATGTTACCGCCAGTTGTTGAGAGAGCGATCGCGCCTCCATTTCCTGAATTGGAATAGGAATTCAGATATCCAGCAGTGGTGTCGATCGCGCCTGTTCCTCCATTAACAGAAAGGGTAATATTCCCTCCTGCACCTGTATTTGAAGTGGAATTTGTCAAACCAGAAGTAATATTTCCACCAGTAGTAGAAAGGGCGATCGCACCTCCATTTCCTGAAATGGAAGAATAGGATATTATATCTCCAGCAGTGGTGTCGATCGCACCTGTTCCCGCAGTAATAGATAGGGTGATGTTTCCTCCATTACCTGCACCTGATGAAGCTGAAGTCAAATTATTAGTAGTAATATTTCCACCAGTAGTAGAAAGTGCGATCGCACCTCCATTTCCTGCCTGAGAAGATGAATTTAATCCACCACCAAAAGTGGTATTAATGTTACCTGTTCCTCCAGTAACAGAAAGGGTAATGTTCCCTCCATCACCTATAACACCAGGAGCATCAGCACCCAGATAGCTAGTGGTAATGTTACCCCCACCAGTAGCTAAAATGGTAATATTTCCTGCATTTCCAAATGAATTTGTTGTACCAATCGTTCCGGCTGTCGTATCAATATTTGAATTGGGAATCGTCAGTGTAATCGCACCACCACCACTTGTAGTAATGTTACCGCCAGAATTTAAGACAATACCATTTACTAATGCACCTGGGCTAATTGTCCCAGTAATATTGATATTTCCTTGTGCCGAATTGATTTTAGAACCATTAGTAATGGCAACTCCAATACCAGAAAGAAAATCACCCGTACCGTTAAGAGTAATATTGCCTTGTACTGAATTTAGGTTCGAGTTATCCATTGAAATTCCGATACCTAATTGACCAATTCCACTTAAATTAATATTCCCATTTCCCACATTAATTGTAGTGTTAGTAAGGCTTATACCATCTGCCGAACCAGCGCGTCCATTGCCACTACCTACAAAATTTCCCCCGTTAGTAGTAATTGTTCCATTAGTAATATTAATTGCTCCATCATTTGAATTATCAGCATCAGCAAAAAAATTAACATTGCCTCCATTAGTAGTAACAATATTGTTATTAATCACAATATCATTATTAGCTTGTGCCGTTAATCCCACTCCGGGAGTTGTGATATTAACATCAGCAGCGAAAGTAATATTTCCTGTCGCTTGTAACGTAACATTAGTAGTAGCAGCATCAATTAGAGAAGCTTGAAGAGTATTACCCCCAATATCAGGGTCAGCAAATTGATCGACAGCTGTGAGAGCAGGAAAATCTACCGGTCCAGGGCCGACAATTGTGATATCGGTAGGATCTAGTAATAATAATCCCGCAATACCATTAGGAGCTAAAGTATTAACATTTCCCTGAAAATCTAAAAAATTATAACCCGAAACTTCGACAAATCCACCATTCCCAGAAAATGCCCCACCACGAGCCGAAATATTCCCATAAAACCGAGTAGCATCATCAGCCCAAACTATTACCCGGCCGCCATTGCCATTACTCACTCCATCCACATTAATCGTCGAATTATTACTAATAAAAGTGCGACTAGCATTAGGTACAATTCCCTTACCTTGATAGTCTCCACCAATTAATACCGTCCCACCACCATAAATACCTGAAGCGTTAATATTTCCACCAATTACACCTACTTTATCCCCAAAAACATTAACGGTTCCTCCTGTTATCCCAGATGTGTTAATATTCCCAGATGCGATCGCTGTTCCCGCTTCTCCAGGGATGATAGTATTATTACTCGTTAATACTACTTGACCTAGACTATTTACTGTTAAACCTGCGGCACTTTCACTGCCTTTGCCTGTTAATAACTGTGGTAAAGATAGCGCTGATTCTGTCCAAGTGTTCGGCAATAATCCGGCGTTATTAAGAGGCTGAACTTCTAAACTCAGTAAATGTCCTTCTTGGCTAATTTTAACTAAATTTTGACCGGGAACAGCATTAATTAAAATATTCCCACTGGGAGCCGAAAGTTGTCCGGTATTGACAACACTGCCACTGATTAAACTTAAATTAGAGCCTGTAGTTACAGCTAAATTACCTGCATTAATAATTGTTCCGGGTTGAATAGCAGTAAAGGCAAATGTATTAGGCGTACCTACTAAAGTTTGCCAGTTATTATTTCCTATAGCATTAAACCAGTTATTATTACCAAAACCGATTCCTGTAGCGGTGGTAGCGGTGAAAGAGGCGGGAACATTTAAACTGGCATTGGGGCCGAAGACAATGCCGGCGGGATTCATTAAAAATAGGTTAGAATTACCGCCTGTGACTTGAATTAAGCCGTTAATTATTGAAGCGTCACCGCCTGTAACTCTACCGAGAATATTGCGGATATTCGGATTAGTTAAAAAGTTGGCAATTTGACCTTCACTCAATCCAAATCGTGTAAAACTATGGAAGAGATTAGCTTTGTCGCCACTTAAGGAACCCCCTTGAATGTCGATGCGATTTCCTTGGGGAGTGACAACAGTACCTGTACCGTCTGGTGCGGCTGTAATTGGTTGAGTTTGAGCTTTGGCTGGGGAGGTAAATATACTTAGAAGGCTAAGTGCGATTAATAATTGGAGTAAGGTGAATCCATTAGTTTTCATAGTGCTTTACCTGGTTGATTTGAGCTTAGATGAGATTGCTATGAAGCAGAAAAATTTGTTGACCAGTTTGGTTTTTATCTCTGTGTTCACCCTATTATGTCTAGCATAGATGGACTTATGCAGTATTATTTCAAAATCTGCTATCCAAATCACTTTTAAGAAAGAATCCCCATCTAAATTTTAATTAACTAAGAGTATTTGGATCTATTCCTAAAGAACGCAATTTTTCTGTTAGTAAAGAAGCCCTTTCTTCCGCCTGAAAAGCCCTTTCTTCTGCTTGAAAAACCCTTTCTTCCGGCGTTAGTATCCGTTTTCCTTCTTCGTCATACCAATAAAGCCACTCTCGATTTATTCCCTGATAAGTTCCTTTTTCGCAGCCAATTCCTAAGCCAACTTCAGTTAAGTAAATGGGATTTCCTGATTGTAACTCATATTTTCCATTTACTAAACGATGTACTTCCAAATGCGGCTTTCGACGACGGTGAGAATTATAAATTACATAAAATAATACTCCCAATCCAGCATAGTCTTGAAGCTTTGTGCTGTATTCTCCACGATAAGTTTGGGAAACTACTTCTAGCATCAAAACTGGTACACGATTTTCTTCCCAAATAGCATAGCTTGGGCGTAAATTTTCATCAATAATTCTTTCAACTCCTATACTGAGAAATCCATCTGGTACGAAGGGAGGTTTTTCCCCGTCATAGTATACCCCCATATCCACGCCAAAAAACCAATCCATTCTATCTTTCCAAAGCATTGCTAGGATCGCTTTGAGTAAACCGGGGATTAAATCTTGTAGTTCGTTATCCACAGGGGTTTCGTCTGAGTCGGGTAGTTCTTCGCTGGATGGCCAATATTTGGGTAATTCGTAGTTTAACATAGCAAAAAGGTTAATTAAAATACTCATATTATATTTGATTTTATGGAAGAATGGAATGTTTTTTACCAAGGATTTCCGATAAGGTAAAGCCACTCCAATAATAAGGATGAGTAAAGTCTCTTTTGTCTTGCTGACTTAAAGCCGTATTATTTCAAAATCTGCTATCCAAATCACTTTTAAGAAAGAATCCCCATCTAAATTTTAATTAACTAAGAGTATTTGGATCTATTCCTAAAGAACGCAGTTTTTCTGTTAGCAAATAAGCCCTTTCTTCCGCCTGAAAAGCCCTTTCTTCCGCCTGAAAAACTCTTTCTTCTGCCTGAAAAACCCTTTCTTCTGCTTGAAAAACCCTTTCTTCCGGCGTTAGTATCCGTTTTCCTTCTTCGTCATACCAATAAAGCCACTCTCGATTTATTCCCTGATAAGTTCCTTTTTCGCAGCCAATTCCTAAGCCAACTTCAGTTAAGTAAATGGGATTTCCTGATTGTAACTCATATTTTCCATTTACTAAACGATGTACTTCCAAATGCGGCTTTCGACGACGGTGAGAGTTATAAATTACGTAAAATAATACTCCCAATTCAGCATAGTCTTGAAGCTTTGTGCTGTATTCTCCACGATAAGTTTGGGAAACTACTTCTAGCATTAAAACTGGCACACGATTTTCTTCCCAAATAGCATAGCTTGGGCGTAAATTTTCATCAATAATTCTTTCCACTCCTATACTGAGAAATCCATCTGGTACGAAGGGAGGTTTTTCCCCGTCATAGTATACCCCCATATCCACGCCAAAAAACCAATCCATTCTATCTTTCCAAAGCATTGCTAGGATTGCTTTGAGTAAACCGGGGATTAAATCTTGTAGTTCGTTATCCACAGGGGTTTCGTCTGAGTCGGGTAGTTCTTCGCTGGATGGCCAATATTTGGGTAATTCGTAGTTTAACATAGCAAAAAGGTTAATTAAAATACTCATATTATATTTGATTTTATGGAAGAATGGAATGTTTTTTACCAAGGATTTCCGATCAGAGTAAAGCCACTCCAATAATAAGGATGAGTAAAGTCTCTTTTGTCTTGCTGAGTTAAAACTGCCGGTAAAGGAAATGCACCGGTAGATGTAAATAATTGCCCATTTTCTACTCGGACATTCCCTTTTAACATGGCAATCTGAGCTAATCTTAAAGCATCTGCCTTAATTGCGGCTTTACCTAATTCCTGATAAAATTCTGTCATTAATCCTAAAGTACCGCGATCGTCAACGTACCATAAACTTGCTAAGGCTGATTTTGCTCCCGATTGTATTGCTAAACCCGCAAAACCTAATTCAGATTCGCGATCGCCTAATGCGGTTTTACAAGCACTTAATACTAACAAATCTACACTAGGATTATCCCAATTTAAGTTTTTTATTTGATCCAGAGGTAGCTGATAATTCCACATTTGAATATAAGAATCACCGGGTTTTCCTGGTACAAATTCGGCATGAGTAGCTAGATGAATAATTCGATAATCTTGGCGCGATCGCTCCAAATTCAAATTTTCGAGAGTGAAGGTAGAATTAAGAAAAGATTTTCCTTGCCATTGTTTAGCGATCGCAGATAACTCTACCGGCACAGCAGGTAAAGGACTTTTATCAGTAAATTCTGAAGCTCCCATTGCTAATACCGCAGCATCGGCCGTCGATCTGTAGCGAGTATTAGTTAAACCAAAACTGGGAATTAAACTGAAACTATATTTTTCAATTAAGAATTTATTGCCATCATGGAAAGCCGCGATCGGCACACTCCGCAAACCCGGATCTAAAGAGAATAGTAACGTATCAATTCCTAGCTTCTTTAAGTCTGCTTCTAAGGGTAATATCATCCATTGATATAGTTGTTTTGCTGAATCTAAATAACTATCAGTATTGCGTTTACGAGAATTTGTCATTTCGGATCGAAAGTCGTTAACTATTGGGAAAAGAATATCTCTTTTAGCGGCGGGTACGCTATAACGAATTGGCCGGCCTAAAGCGGGAACTAAAATTAGTTCTAACTGTTCGATACCCGATACAACATAAATAATTACTGATTTTTTGCTAGTTTCTTTCTCGATTTTCCTTAAGGTTTCTTGGATACCAGAAAATGAAATATCTTGTCGCGGTAGGTTTTTGCTAACTCCCAGATATTGCTCAAATTCTACCTTTCTAATTTGTTCAATTTCCAACACCGTATTCTCAATTTCTTCTCTTTCAAAAATTTGATCAATAGGGGGATTGTAGCCAATCACTAAATTAGAAATCTTGTTGGATGGAATCTCACCTGTGGAGGTTGTTGGAGAGGGTTCGTTAATGGTAACTGTTGGGGGTGCAGGTTGACGGGAAACTGGCCACTTTTCATAAATGCTTGATTCGATAGTTAAAATTTGTGGCGCTTGTTTTTGGGGAGTTAAACTAGAAGTTTCTATTGGTGTAATGCCAATCTCTTCTTCTTCTTCCCGATAAAAGCTTGAAATTTGGGGAATAATTGTGGAAATTGCGATCCGAGTTGTGGCCGGCGTAATGACGGATTTTGATGGTATTAACTCGCTTGTTTGTGTTAGTTTTTGTCCAATTATTCTGGTAAATTCTGGTGCGTTTGTGGGGCTGAAATCTATTACAGGTGTTGCTTGAGTTGAAAATCCTGTTGATGTTGCCGTTGGTACTAATACTGTTATATCTGATGATGATGTTGTATTGGTAATTGGAATATTTGCCGCTGTTGGCACTAAGAGTGTTAAGCTTGACGATGTTTCTGGGTTACTAATAGGAGTATTTGTTGCCGTTGGTACTAAAATAGTTAAATTTGCAGATGTTTCTGGGTTACTAATAGGAGTGTTTGTTGCTGTTGGCACTAAAATAGTTAAATTTGCAGATGTTTCTGGGTTACTAATAGGAGTGTTTGTTGCCGTTGGTACTAAAATATTTATAGGTGATGGCGTTACTGATGGCGTGGGTGTGGGAGCGGTTGTCGGCGCGATCGCAGGTGTAGGTGTGGGAGCGGGTGATGGCGCGATCGCAGGTGTAGGTGTGGGAGCGGGTGTCGGCGCGATCGCAGTTGTGGGAGTTACTGATGGCGTAAATGTGGGATCGGGTGTCGGCGCGATCGCGGGCGCAGGTGATGGCGTAGGTGTGGGAGCGGGTGATGGCGCGATCGCAGGTGCAGGTGATGGCGTAGGTGTGGGAGCGGGTGATGGCGCGATCGCAGGTGCAGGTGATGGCGTAGGTATTGGTACTGCATCATCAGTCTGTAACGCAATATTTCCTATACTAAAAGAACCCGGAAAAGATTGCCCTATTGTAATAGTAGATTGTCCGCTAGTAATCGCCGCCGCAGTGCCATTAATTGCCGCATTACCTACTTCAAATAATTGTAAAGGTGGCCCGCCATCTCCCCCTACATGGCGAATTGTAATATTACCACCACCGCTACCGCCAGCAGTGGAAATACTCGCATTTCCCGACGCAGAAAAAGGCGTAGAAAAAGAATTTGTTGCCCGGAAAAATCCCCCCGTTGATTCTATAAATACATTACCACCCGTACCGCTACTACCACCTTGAGCATTAATAAATTCAACTTGAATATCGCCAATTGGATCTAAGAAAACGTTACCGCCATTGCCGACACTCCCACTAGAATTAATCTGTCCCGCAGTGATTGAAGTTCTAGCAACAACAGTAATATTGCCGCCGCTAACTCCCGATGTATTTAGATTGCCAGTTGTCACAGAACCCGTAGGACTTTTGAGTACGATTTCCCCTCCATTTCCAGAGGTTAAAGAATTATTCAGATTTTGGGTCGTAACGTTACCGCTACTGCTATCAAGCTGAATTTTTCCACCTGTTGAGGTAATATTGCCAACAGTTAAATTATTATTAGTTACGATATTAACGTTGCCAGAGCTAATATTAGCAAAGTTAACATTGCCGCTGCTATTTGATTGTAAGCTGCCCACTAAAATTGAAGATGTGGCTGTTACATTACTAGCATTATTAATAGTAAGATTTCCTAATTGCCCATTGCTTGCATTACCTACTGCACCGTTGAAGCTAACATTGCCGCTACCTGCTGTTAGACTCAAATTGTAACCTTTTAGCACCTGACTATCCACAGTACCGCCGAATGTGATATTTGCTCCGGTTGTACCTGTATTTAAGCTGACGTTGTTTGTGAGAGTGAGTGCGCTATTAAAGATAATATCGCCGTTAGCGGTGGCAATATTTCCTCCCAAGCTAGTATTGAAAGCGTTAATAACTAAGCTTGACAAAGGCGTAATATTGCCAATATTTCCTTGTAGTAATAAATTGCCATTTCCAGCATTGATGTTCAATTTATGACTGCCATCGATCGCGGATGTTATGCTAATATTTCCATTGCCACTAATTAGATCGGTATCGTTGCCGAGATTGATGTTACCATTAACTGTGATGCTGTTATTAGTGGTGTTAATGCCGGAGTTGAGGTTAATTGTTGGCGCTGTGAGTGCGATCGCACTATTGTCTATTCCTATAATGTTTCCGTTAACTGCAATTGTACCTGTTCCGGTTTGAATTGTAACTGGATCTAAAAATGTTGTATCCTTAGCAATAGTAACATTGCCATTGCTATCTGTACGCCTGATGGCAATTGAGCTAAACCCATTTTGCAAAGCATTGATTTCAGTTGTTGTCAAGTCTAAGGCGCTGGTATTGTTGTTAGTATCACCGATAACGATATTTTGTCCCGGCGTGGCGGGTTGTAATGTAATTGTATTTGTGCCGGACACTGGCCCAGTAAAGTCAATTTCACCTGCTGTCAAAGTAAGGGGGTTATTGCCTACGGCTAAACTTGAACCAAAGGCAATTGTCGCATTCCCAGGGGTAAAAGTTACGGGTGCATTTAAGGTGACTGGACTGCTAAATGTGATATTTTGGTTGCTGGTAGTAATGTTAGCTGAAATTGCAACTGTTCCTATTCCAGTTTGATTGAATGCGCCATCTAACACCAGTGGCGCTGTTGCTGCGATGTTCAAGTTGCCACTATTATTGATGGTAAATGAGCCGCTGTTTGTGGTAGTGACAGCACCATTTAGGTTAAAATTTGTACCTGTAAGATTAATGCCACCACTGCCATTGGTGTCAATTGTACTATTAAATTCTGTTGTGCCACTGCCTGCTATTTGAGTGATTGTTGCGGCGTTGATAGCATTGAATGCTGTTACATTTTTGGCACTATTGATAGTTAAATTACCAAGTCGATTGACTCCACCTACTGCCTGAGAAAATATAATGTTACTACTACCCGCTATTAAGTTTAAATCAGCAGACCCATCTAAGGTATTATTGAAAGTAATTTCGTTCCCATTTAACGTAGGGTTATTGGCAATAGTCACGGCATCGTTATAGGTTTGAATACCCGTAGTTGTGACATTGCCATTGAGTTGAGTTGTGCCACCTGCATCAGTGGTGAGACTGGTAGAATTTACAGCATTAAACGTGGTTGTACCTGTACTATTGGCGATGATGTTTCCTACTGCTGTGATACTGCCGATCGCCCCATTAAATGTCAGATTTCCTGACGCAGCATTGGCGGTAATATCGCTATTACCATCTAAAGTATTGTTAAAGGTAATGCCGTTCCCAGTTAAAGTGGGGTTATTGGCAATGGTGACGGCATCGTTATAGGTTTGAATACCCGTAGTAGTGACGTTGGCATTGAGTTGAGTTGTGCCACCTGCATCAGTGGTGAGACTGGTAGAATTTACAGCATTAAACGTGGTTGTACCTGTACTATTGGCGATGATGTTTCCTACTGCTGTGATACTGCCGATCGCACCATTAAAACTCAGATTTCCTGCGCCTACATTGGCAGTAATATCGCTATTGCCATCTAAGGTGTTGCCAAAGGTAATGCCGTTCCCAGTTAAAGTAGGATTATTCGCAATTGTCACGGCATCATTATAGGTTTGAACTCCCGTAGTAGTGACATTGGCATTGAGTTGAGTTGTGCCACCTGCATCAGTGGTGAGACTGGTAGAATTTACAGCATTAAACGTGGTTGTACCTGTACTATTGGCGATGATGTTTCCTACTGCTGTGATACTGCCGATCACACCATTAAAACTCAGATTTCCTGCACCTGCATTGGCAGTAATATCGCTATTGCCATCTAAGGTATTATTGAAAGTAATTTCGTTCCCATTTAACGTAGGGTTATTGGCAATTGTGACGGCATCATTATAGGTTTGAACTCCCGTAGTAGTGACATTGGCATTGAGTTGAGTTGTGCCACCTGCATCAGTGGTGAGACTGGTAGAATTTACAGCATTAAACGTGGTTGTACCTGTACTATTGGCGATGATGTTTCCTAATGCTGTACTGCCGATCGCCCCATTAAATGTCAGATTTCCTGTGCCGGCATTAGCGGTAATATCGCTATTACCATCTAAAGTATTGTTAAAGGTAATGCCGTTCCCAGTTAAAGTGGGGTTATTGGCAATGGTGACGGCATCATTATAGGTTTGAAAACCCGTAGTAGTCACATTGCCATTAAGTTGAGTTGTCCCACCTGCATCAGTGGTGACATTGACAGAGTTAACGTTATTAAACGTAGTTGTGCCTGTACTATTAACGGTGATGTTTCCTAACGGTGTGGCACTACCGATCGCCCCGGCAAATGTAACGTTACCTCCACCTACATTGATCGTTAAATCTTGATTATTTGCTGTAGTACCATTCAGAGTGCTATTAAAATTGACATGACCGCTGCTGGTAGTTCCTGATGTGGTTAGGGTAGTCGTTGGTTGAGTGAGGATAACAGGTGATTGGAAGCTAATATTATTACCGCTACCAGCGGCACCAGAAGTATTAACATTACCGTTAATTGTAGTATTATTTGTCCCAGAATTAAAGGCGATGGAGCCAGCGGTGCTGCTGCTAGAAGTGGAAGTCGTAGAAGAATCAAGTTGACCTGTGGTAACATTCCCAGTTGTTGTGATGGCAATCGCGCCTCCATTTCCTGATTTAGAATAGGAATACAGAATACTCGTGGCAATATTACCGTTAACAGTAGAAAGGTAGATATTTCCTCCATTTCCGGTGCCAGAAGAACTGTTATTTATACCATCACGGACATTAATTGCACCTGTGCCTCCACTAATAGAGAGGGTAATATTACCTGCATTTCCTGTACCTGTAGCTGATGAAAGCAAATTCCGAGATGTAATATTACCGCCAGCAGTGGAAAGGACGATCGCTCCTCCATTTCCTGTTGAAGACCTAGCATTCAGACCACTGTTAGTGGTATTAATCTCACCTGTGCCTCCAGTAATAGAAAGACTAATATTACCCCCATTCCCTACACCTATTGCATAGGAAGAAATATTGTTAGTGGTAATGTTACCCCCACCAGTGGAAAAGGAGACTGCTCCCCCATTTCCTAAACCAGAAAAGGAATAGGAATTCACATTGTTAGTGGTAATGTTACCCCCAGTAGTGGAAAGAGAGATTGCTCCCCCATTTCCTGAATTAGAATAGGACGATATGTTCTGAGTAGTAATATTACCCCCAGCAGTGGAAAGGGAAATTGCTCCTCCATTTCCTAAAGAATTTGAAGCAGCATACAGCCTTCCTCTAGTGGTGTCGATCGCACCTGTACCTCCAGCAGTGAGGGTGATGTTACCTGCTGTCCCTGCATTTCCTGAATAGGAAACCACATAGCTAGTGGTAATGTTACCCCCAGCGGTGGAAAGGAGGATCGCTCCTCCATTGCCGATCGAGGAATAGGAAGACAGCCATCCTCCAGTGGTGTCGATCGCACCTGTGCCTCCAGTAGTAAGGGTAATGTCACCTCCTGTCCCTGTTCCCGCATAGGTATTCAGATAGTTAGTGGTAATGTTACCGCCAGCAGTAGAAAGGGAGATCGCTCCCCCATTTCCTGAAGCAAAAGCATCAAGAGTAGCCCCAGTGATGTTAATATCATTGGTACTGGTGAGGGTAATATTTCCACCCTTAGTGCTAATGCCAGCATTAACTGATATGGCATTACTAGCATTCAAGGAGATCGCCCCATTCCCAGAATTAGTAATAGCGGAATTGACAGTAATATTGTTATTCGCTTGCAGCTTCAGGGAGTTGCTATTATTCCACGCCACAGGAGCATTAACTATAATGTTGCCTGCACTAGCAAACAATGATTCCGTCGAAATTGTGACATTGCTTAGTCCCAATTGCGTTTGTAGTGTCCCGTTATTAATTGTCGAAGTAGCAGCGGAGGGAGTAAATGTTCCCCCTAAACCCCCCCCAGCATCAGCAGCGCTACTGATGGTAATGTCTGTAGGATCTAGCAACAAAGTTCCGGCTATCCCAAAAGGCGATCGCAAATCTGCAAATCCCGCAAAATCTAAGGTTTGTTTACCCGATACTTCGACAAATCCACCATTCCCAGAAAATGCCCCACCACGAGCGCTAATATTCCCATAAAAGCGAGTAGCATCATCCGCCCAAACTATTACGCGGCCGCCATTGCCATTACTCACTCCATCCACATTAATCGTAGAATTATTACTGATAAAAGTACGACTGGCATTAGGTACAAGTCCCTTACCTTGATAGTCCCCACCAATTAATACAGTCCCACCACCATAAATACCTGAAGCGTTAATATTCCCACCAATTACACCTACTTTATCCCCAAAAACATTAACGGTTCCTCCCGTAATTCCAGATGTGTTAATATTCCCAGATGCGATCGCTGTTCCGGCATCTCCTGGGATAGTAGTATTATTACTTGTCAAGACTACTTGACCTAGACTATTTACTGTTAAACCTGCGGCACTTTCACCGCCTTTACCTGTTAACAATTGTGGCAAAGATAGCGCTGATTCTGTCCAAGTATTCGGCAATAATCCGGCATTATTAAGCGGCTGAACTTCTAAACTCAGTAGATGCCCTTCTTGGCTAATTTTAACTAAATTTTGACCGGGTACAGCGTTAATTAAAATATTCCCATCGGGAGCCGTAAGTTGTCCAGTATTGACAACTGTTCCCCCCATTAAAGTTAAATTAGAGCCTGTAGTTACGGCTAAATTACCTGCATTAATAATTGTTCCTGGTTGTATAGCAGTAAAGGCAAAGGTGTTAGGAGTTCCCACTAAATTTGCCCAGTTATTATTTCCTATAGCATTAAACCAGTTATTATTGCCAAAGCCGATTCCTGTGGCGGTGGTAGCGGTGAAAGATGCGGGAATATTTAGACTCGCATTGGGACCGAAAATTATCCCGGCGGGATTCATTAAGAATAGGTTAGAATTACCGCCTGTGACTTGAATTAAGCCGTTAATTATTGAAGCATCGCCGCCGGTAACTCTACCTAAAATATTACGGATATTAGGATTAGTTAAAAAGTTGGCAATTTGACCTTGACTTAAGCCAAATTGAGTAAAACTATGGAAAAGATTGGAGTTATCTCCACTTAAGGAACCGCCTTGAATATCGATGCGATTTCCTTGGGGTGTGACGATAGTACCCGTGCCATCCGGTGCGGGTGTAATTGGTTGAGATTGAGCTTTAGTAGGAGTGGTAAATGTACTTAGGAGGCTAAATGTCACCAATAATCGAAATAAAGTGACTCGATCGGCTTTCATGGTGGTTGGGTTGTTATGGCACTCTTTACTATTATATCTAGTACAGATGGACTTATGCAAGGAAACACAAAGACACTAAGACACTAAGTAATACCACTTCTCCAAAGTTATACAGCAGTAGGTCGATCCCCCTCTTCTCAAGGGTCTAAAGTAAACTATAAACTAGCTACCTAGACCCTCTTAACTTGTAATTAAACTTGCTTAATTTCCTACCTCCATCCATTTCCATTTTGATAAACAGCATCAGTGCTCAACTTCAAAATAAAACCAGCCAGTTTATGATTAGGATAAGCTTTTTCGATCGCCTGATAAGCTGCTTCGGCAGTTGGTTCCTCTTTTACAATACGGTTAAAAGTTTCGATGTACTGCTGCATTGCATCAAGAGAACTTGGACTATTATCTAAGGTAGCGATTTTGTGTCCTGGAATAACTTCCCTCAAATTTAGAGCCTTAAGTTGGTTAATAGTTTCTATCCATTTTTGGCGATCGGCTACATTAGTTTCAAGAAAATACCCATGTACTCCTGAGTAAACAATATCTGCAACGATCGCACTCTTAATACTAGGAATGTGCAAGATTGTTGTATGGTGAGTATCTCCTTGGGGAGCTTTAATAATCTCGATCCGTTGACCTTCCAGTTCTAAATGATCTTGAGTAAATACCTGGGGTACAATCGGTTTATCAGTCACTCGATCGCCAAACATTGCTTTAAATTCCTTGACATAACCATCGTTTTTTCTGCGAATATCTTCGACAACTTCAGGGATGGAGTAAACAGGGGTATTCGGGAATCTTTCTAACACTTGAGTAACCGCAAAATAGTGATCTGGATGAGCGTGAGTAATCCAAATAGCTTTCAGATTTTTGCCCGATCGCGCCACCCAATCTGCTAACTGTTTACCATCTGCCAGAAAATACAGTCCATCAACTAGAATCGCGTCTTTTTTGCCCTCAATTAATGTTGACACTGCTAAAGCCCCTGTCTCGCTGGCAACAAAAACATCTAATTTTAATGGTACTTCTCGATTAGCTATTCTTACCTCTTGAGCGATCGTGCTGAAGGGTTGATAGTTAACAATAGAGAAGCAGATTAAACAAGCCAGAAGTAACAGCCCAACTAGCATTTTAGCTTTTTTTATGTTTTTTGCCATGATTAAAAAATGAGTTTTTACTAGAACTATAAATTATATGTTAGCATAATATCTAATCGATCGGCATCATTATTTTTAATTCAGCTATGCAAACTCAATTTCTCCGCAGCTTGAGGATCAACCAAAAAATTTGTTATGGTTATGCGATCGCCATTGGAATTGCTACACTTGGGACTGGATTGGGACTCGCGATCGGAGACTATTACCAACGACAAGCTAAGGAAAAGCTCGATTTCATTTATCAAAAACAAATTATTCTGAACGAGCTACAAAATGAAGTCCTAAATGCTCGATTAAACTCTGAGAAGCTAGTGTCACTGTTGGGCGATCCAGTTGTAATTGAATCAGAAATTAATAACTTTTATGAAGGTGTATCTCGTGTTGAAAAACTCATTTCCGAATTAAAAACTTTAGTTAATTTTAATTTAAAAAATTACCCCCAAGATACTACCCATCTCAAAGCTTTATTAAAAAATTATGAAAAAACTTTAAGTTCTTATATTGAGCTAGTAAATGCTCTTTTGCAAGTAGTTAATCCGCAGAATTTACCCCCAGGAGAAATCGCATCTTCCCAGCAGCGACTCCGCATTTTTATTGATAATGTAGCATCGGTTAAATTTGAACAACTTTCTCAAGAATTAACTCAAATTATTGTTAAAGCTAAAATTAAAGAAAGCCAAGCTAAAATCGCCTTTAATCAAGCAGAGTCCCTGCGAATTAAAATTATAGTTGCCAGTATGATACTGTCGGTTACTGCGGCGGCAATTTTGGCATATTCTACTAGCCGTGCGATCGCCCTTCCTATTAAATGGGTGACTCAAGTAGCCCAGAGAGCCGCAGAACAATCTAATTATTATCTACGGGCTCCTGTCATCACTAAAGATGAAATTGGCTTATTAGCAATTTCACTCAATCAATTAATCGAAAGAATAGCAAAACAGTTAAAAGAATTACAAGAAACCCAAGCCCAACTAATTCAAACCGAAAAAATGTCATCTTTAGGTGGTATGGTAGCAGGTGTCGCCCACGAAATCAATAATCCCATCAACTTTATCTACGCTAATCTTAACTATACCAATCATTATGTCCAAGATTTGATGGAATTAGTGAGACTCTATCAAACATATTATCCCGAACCGATCGCCGCAATTCAAGAAAAAATTGAATCTATAGAAATTGACTTTTTATTAATTGATTTACCTCAAATTTTAGCCTCAATGCAGAATGGTACTGAACGCATTAGACAGATAGTTATTTCGCTGCGTAATTTTTCCCGCCTTGATGAATCTGAGATGAAACGAGTTAATATTCACGAAGGAATTGACAATGCTATATTAATTCTTAATTATCGTTTAAGTTCCCGAATTAAAATCATTAATAAGTATGGGGATTTACCTGAAATTGAGTGCTATCCGGCACAATTGAATCAGGTATTTCTCAATATTATTACCAATGCAGTTGATGCGCTAGAAGAAGTTAAAGTTGATTCTGATAAATCAATAGATACAAATAATTTATTGACTGTCAATTCTAGTTTTTCTCCTACTATTGTAATTCGGACGGAAATTGTAGATACTAATTATATTCGAGTAGGAATTTGGAATAACGGTCCTGGGATTCCTCCTGAGATTCAACGTAAATTATTTGACCCATTTTTTACGACGAAGCCACCAGGAAAAGGTACTGGTTTAGGGTTGGCGATCGCTTATCAAATTATAGCTAAACATTCTGGGAAAATTCGGGTAATTTCTGATTCTGAACAGGGAGTAGAATTTGAAATTTTGTTACCAATAAAATCTGAATAAATTCCATTTGAGCCTAAATTTTAATTGGTTTTGTCTAAATTTAACCGAACCCGATCGGCCAATTCTACTAATTCTTTTTGTTCTCTCCAGAAAAATTCAGGTAACTGCTATGGGGGTGAATTGAGTCATGGTTGTTTGGGTTTAGATTATAGTGTGTTTGCGATCGAGTTAACAAAAATATTTATTCTATATTTAAAGTCAACTCATAAGCAATGGGTGATGTTGCCCGTGAAACTACAATAAATTCATAGTAACCAGTATCATCTAGCTGTGCAGAAAAATTGACTTTTGGCGAATCTTCTAATAAGGCTTTTGACTTTTGGGTGTTACCGGGAGTATAAATCGATAACCAAGTTTCTTTCCCTTGATTGTCAAGACTTAATTGGAGAGTTTGACCTTTTTTTAGCCGAGCAATATAAGCTTTTCCCTCTCCAGGTTGTAACTTTTCGCTAACTTTTTTACTAGAAGACTTGGCGCTAAATTTAATCGTCTCTAATTTCTCACCAGTTTGTAATGCTTTGAGTTTATCTGTAGTAATTGCTTGCCAAATTTGACCAATTTCTAAATCAATTAAATTGAGATCGCGCGGTTGATCTGGAAATAAATAAAAGAACTCAGCATCAGCCAGATCGTAAAGCGCTCGACTGCTCAAATTTAACTTATTAACTTCAACTTTCCACCGATTGATGTCGGAAATATCATAATTTCCTAATCTTTTGCGAGACTCTTCGCTGATGTTTTCCAATCTATTCAGTAAATTGTTAGCTACTTGATACCAACGATCGCGCCAATCTCGATCGGCTGGCTCTTTAGTTAAAGCTTTTCCTCCTAATTCGGGATATTTCGCATAGAAAATTTCATCCACTAGCTTCACAAAAAAATTACCATCTATGCTTAATTTTTGTAGGCGATCGCGCAAAGCATCTTGCTTTTCTTGCTCCGATGGTTTTCCCTGTTCAATTTTCTTAGAATTAGAAGACGAAAAATTTTTCAACCAATAATTACCCGCAAACCAACCAACTCCCCCCATTCCCACCATCACTATTAATACTAACATTACTGATAGTAAAGGGGCAAACTTATTAGGAGTTTGAGTAACTGGCAGCGGAGATATTGGCGGAACTGGTTGAGTGTTAAACTCCGGTGGTGGAATAGTTGCCGGGATCTGAAGATTAGGCGCGATCGGATTCTGAAGAACTTGTAATACTTCCCCAGCTACCTGATAGCGATCGCCTGGACGATACGCTAACATTTTATCTAAAATTTCCCCAAAATTACCCGATAAAGAACAATGCGATCGCCAATTCCAAGTAAGAGTATAACCATCAATTAATTGTTGCGGTTCTTTACCCGTCAACAACACCAAAACTGTCGCCGCCAGAGCGTATAAATCACTGTGAGGAAACACAATTCCCATCTGCATTTGTTCATCAGGAGCATAACCAACTTTACCTAATCGTGTCGCCGCGATCGACGCACCATTTTGTTGACCATACTGAGATTCTACTGTTGCCGCCACTTGTTTAACACCACCAAAATCAATCAAAACTGGCAATTGATCCGCCGTTCGCAAAATCAAATTATCAGGAGAAATATCGCGATGAATTACGCCTAAAGAGTGAATATAATCAATTACTGGCAACAATTTAATCAGCAGCATTTTACACTCTTGTTCGCTAAACAGCAACCCCTGACGCTTACGCTCCTCTAGCAATTCACGGTAATTTTTTCCATTCACATAATCTTGCACTAAAAAAATATATCCCTGGTCATTAAGAATGACATGAAATAACTCTCGAAAACTCGGAATTTGAGAATGTTGCAGTTTATAAAGAACCCCAGCTTCCCGCTCAAATAACTCCTGAGCTTTTTGTAAAGCGTAACTACCTTGAACTTGGGGAGCAAATTCTTTTAACACACAAAGTTCATTGAATCTGTAAATATCTTCAGCCAAATAAGTACGCCCAAAACCGCCATGCCCTAATTCTTGCATAATGCGGTAGCGGTTACTAAGAATAATGCCGACATTAATAGGATTGATCATTTAACTATTTACCTTCACCTTTCTTTCTTAAGAGCCGCCAAAATTTCCGGTCTTTTCATCCTGGCGTAGCCGCGTAACTTTTGCTCCTTACCGATCGCCTTTAATTTCCTCAAAGAAAGATTATCATAATCTTCCTCTTGTAACGGCGATTTTGACTTTGATTTAGCTTTAGCTTTGGGTTTTTTATCCCCCTCCGAATCACCATCTAACTCTAGTTTTACCTCCTTTTTTGATACTGATTTTGCACTATTTTGGAATTCGTAACGCATCACTGCGATTTGATTTTTCAGATCGTTTTCTATCCCATTTATTGATTCTGCCACATATTGATTAATCCCTTTAACAGTCAGATCGAGCTTTTGGGAAATTAAATTTTCTAGTTCTCCCAAAAATCCGTAGGCATAGCTAACCCCAGGCATCGCACCTTCCTGATTTACTTCAGAAACCCTAGATAAAGCCACAGTCTTATTCCCCGGTTCTTCAAATTTTTTAGCCAATTTATCCACCTTATTGTGAAAATTTAATTCCAGATCGAGCAGCAAGTTTTTAATCTGTTCTATTTCATCATTAGCAGAATTTTTCTCTGTGAGAGCCTTAATTTGCTTCTTGAGTAAATCTTCATTTTTCTTAACTGATTGCTCAATTTTCTTGGTCAGAATTTCTAACTTCTCCTGAAAGGAGCGATCGAGTTGTTGCCACCAAGTTTTAATCTGTATTGTTTCATCCCCAGGAATAGTAGCTAATTGTTCCATTTGAGTTTTAGCAATAACAACTTCTTCATCACTTAACTCAAAAACCCATGCCCATAAACATTTTATACTAAGTTCCTTAGCCACAACACACCAATCTACACCAAACACAACTTCATACTCTTCTTCATTACTGTAAGCTTCAGTACGACGAACTATTAACGGAATTAAGTTACTACCTTGCTCAATCAGACTTCTCCTAATAGCATCTCGTCTTTCTTGAGAAATTTCTTCCCGCTCTGACTCTGGAATAGCTATTTGAAAAGTTTGAATCTGACTGTGACTAATTGGCTTAATCCGTAAATATTCAATAATTCGGCTTTGACTTTCCGATCGCTCCATCTTGCTAGAAGTCCCCTTTTATCATTGTTGAAATCAGGTTTTTAGCTATTTTGACACATCAGGTAAAGATGTTTGGTAAAAACTTGCTTGCCCGCTAACTTACCCATTATAGGAGTCGATCGCGAGAAAAAAGTAATTTTATAAGGTTAGATGTGGATTTTTGTCAACCATTTCCACATCTTATCGTAAGGGGTCTGACCCATTCCTAGATTACCGTTAAATTTTAGCAACCGCGATCCCAAACGTTCAAAATAAATATAAAATATTTATAAAGAGTTTAAATCAATAGCTAAATTAGTGATATGCGGAGCCGACCCCTATGAAAGCAAGCGAACTACTCACACATTACGAAAACGGAGAAAGGAACTTTAAAGGCGTTGACCTTAGCGGAGTCAACCTTAGCGGAGCAATCTTAATCGGAGTCAACCTATCAGGAGCCAACCTATCAGCCGCTAATTTAAGTCGGGCATTTCTCACCAAAGCCGAACTCAGCGAAGCTTGTCTCCACAGAGCCAATTTGAGTTTTGCCAAAATGGGCGAAATTAGACTAGCGGATGCCGACCTCACCAAAAGCAACCTCAGCGGCGCTTTCCTCGTCAAGTCAAAACTGCCCAGAGCCAAACTCAGCGGCGCAAAACTCATCGGCGCAAACCTACGGAATGCCATCCTCTGGAACGCCAATTTAAGCAGTACCGACCTCGACTCAATCAACCTACGCAGCGCCAACCTGATGGGAGCCAACCTCAACTGGGCAAACCTTCAATCAGCCAGACTCAGCGGTGCAAAACTTTTTGGCGCGCAACTCACAGGCATCAGCCTCAAGAAAGCCCACCTCAACGGCATTGATTTAGGCGGTGCGGATCTCAATGGTGTCAACCTCAGCGAAGCAAAACTTAATGGAGTCAACCTAGAAGGTTCAAACTTAATCGGAGCAAACTTTTGCGGTGCTCAATTACGTAGCGTCAAGTTAATGGGAGCAGACTTAACCAGAGCAAATTTAATTCAAGCTTCCTTAACACAAGCAAACCTGAATTGGGCTAGACTATCTCAAGCAGACTTAAGCGAAGCAGACTTAAGCGAAGCAACTTTAATTGGAACCAACTTTGACGGTGCTCAGTTAGCGGGAGCAAAAATGCCAGAATCTACCAGGCGCTATTTTTGTTTAACAGCGGGTAATTTTCCAGTTGGGCAAATCTCAGAAACGATCGCGTTGGCTACTTAATATAATCCATTAATTAGGCTTTGTGTTTTGGGTTGTATTAATTCAAATTGACACTCCTTTCTTAGATTTTAGATGAACAATATCTCGAAATGAAAAACATCGATCCCTTAGAAAACTACGCACTCACCCGCCTGCAACTATTTGTGATAATGACCCCCTTTGCAGGCTTTTTCCCCGCATTATGGCTGCTTTACCGTCGCCAAGGCAGCCCCGAACACAAAGCCGCAAGCCGATTAGCCGTACTCCTAGCTCTAGGTTGGCTGGCCGGCCATATTCTCCTAGAAGCGGGAGCCATTTCTGCGGAATCTTGGACACTGCCCTTGTTAATAACCAGTAGTGTATTTACAACCACCTATTTCATAGTTACTATGGGGCTGATGGTGCGGATTTGGAAACGCCAACCCCTTTGGCTACCAGGAATTAGCCGCGTAGCGGAGGAAATTTTAGGCAAGCATCTATCATAATTGAGGAAGACTCAAAACCTGAGCCTATTGCCTTAATGCAGTCTCCAAGTTGATACTACAGAGTGCCAATATTTTTTTTACTAATTCTTTTTGTGTGTGAGGAAGCCAGTGTCAGTTCAGAAAATGCAGAATCCAGACCCTAGAAGACAAACAAATGGTCAACCTTTCCCGAAAAAATCTCCTCGCTCTAACCGAGGGCGTTGGCTGGGATTTGGTTTTGGCTTGGCGGGAGTGGCGATGCTGTCTGCCACAGCGGGAGCTTTGTTAGCAGTATCTCTTTCGACTACTCCGCTTCAGCAGCAACAATTAAGCCCTGAAGAGGCAGCGGTGTTTTCTCAAGGGGATCTGGCAAAGATGAATATGAGGATGCCAGAATTAACTCGCCCGGTGAATATTTTGGTTTTGGGGCTGAAGGTTTTGAGTTCCGATCTTGATGAGAAACCGAAGGACGATCCGGGATATTTTACTTGGGTTAATTCTTTTAAGGGACTGACAGATACGATGCTGTTGGTGAGGTTCGATCCTCAGAATAAAAAGTTAACTGTGCTTTCAATTCCCAGAGATACTCGGACTAATGTTGAGGGGAAAGGTCTGACTAAGATTAATGAAGCGAATTATTATGGTGGTCCGGCTGGGGCGGCGAAGTCGGTAAGTTCGTTGTTAGGCGGTGTGGGAATTGATAGATATGTGATTGTGAATATTCAAGGGATTAAAAGTTTGGTGGATGCTCTGGGTGGTTTGACTATTTATGTCCCGAAGGATATGAATTATATAGATGAGAGCCAACATTTATATATCAATTTAAAGGCGGGTAAGCAACGTTTGAATGGGGAACAAATTGTTCAGTATTTACTTTACCGCCATGATGATTTGGGAGATATTGGACGGGTGCAGCGGCAACAACTGTTGATGCGGGCTTTTATGGAACAGGAGTTAAATATTGGTTTGGCGGCAAAATTGCCGAAGATTTTATCGGTAATTCAGTCTCATATTGATACGAATTTGAGTATTGAGGAGTTGGTGGCTTTGGTGGGTTTTGGGACTCAAACCGATCGCTCTGGGATACAGATGTTACTGGTTCCGGGGGAGTTTAGCGATCCGAAGGAGTTTAAGGCTAGTTATTGGTTGCCGAATCAAAGTGGGATTGATGCTTTGATGGCTCAACATTTTGATTTTGGTACTAATTCTTGGGGTGTGGAGACTTTCGATCCTCGGTTTCTGAAGGTGGCGGTTTTAGATAGTACGAGGGATGATGCGGCTACTGATGGGTTTGTAGATATGTTGTCTGAGGCTGGTTATCGGGATGTGCGGATTGGGAAGTCTTGGCCTGAGCCTTTGGCTGTGACTCGGATTGTGGCTCAGGATGGGAATGTGAAGGGTGCGGAGGCGATTCGTAAGTCTTTGGGTTTTGGGGAGGTGGTGGTTGAGAGTACGGGGAGTTTGCGATCGGATGTGACGATTAAGTTGGGTCAGGATTGGTTGAAGAAGCGGCGCGATTCTGGGCGATCTAAGAAGTTTTAGGTTGCGATCGGAAGAATGACCCACAGGATAATTCAGCCTGTGGGTCATTAATGTTTATTAAATAACTTGATTTGGTTTGTAGTAAGCGCTTTAGCGCAAAGAGCGCTAAAGCGCTTACTACAAACCAGCTAATTATTTAATTTCTATTCTTAAAGTGAAAATGTGTGGTTGCGCCACTTATTTAACTTTGCTTCGCCAATTCTTGCTAGGGTTTGAGATTGCGCTAACTGTTCTTGCAAGGTTTTAATTACATTGGCTTGTTCTAGTAACTGCTTTTGTAATTCTTGGTAAGTTGTCAGTGAGACGCTATTTGTTATCTGGTTTTTCAGATGTTGCAATTCTGTTAATTGATTTTGCAAATTCGCGATCGCGGCTATTTGTTGTTCGGATTGCCTTTGTAAAGCTTCATAACTCTCCAAAGATACATTCTCTTCTGATTGAGTTATTAAATTTTGCCACTCTGTTAATTCAGTTTGCAAAGCGGCAATTTGTTCTTGAGATTGCTTTTGTAAGGCTTCATAACTTTCCAAAGACACGCTATCTCTTGCTTGATTTGCCAAAGTTTGCAATTCTGTTAATTGAGTTTGCAAAGTGGCAATTTGTTCTTGAGATTGTCTTTGTAAAGCCTCATAACTTTCCAAAGATACGCTATCTTTTGCGGGCTTTTCCGAATTTTGCAACTGTGCTAATTGAACTTGCAAAGTTGCGATCGCGGCGATTTGTTCTTGAGATTGCCTTTGTAAAGCTTCGTAACTTTCCAGCAATTCATTTGAGCCTTCAACTGATAAATGCGGCGATCGAGTAGTAGGATCGCCTTCGTGAACTTCAGCAATCGTTTGTTCGTCTTCTAAAACTGCAATATCTTTGATAACTGCCGAATTATTTTGTAAGGTAAAACTTAATTCTACCCCATTCTCGGACCTGAGCAAATCACTACGAGCGATCCGCTCTAATAGCTCCGATCTTGATAGACCAAGCTTTTCTGCGATCGCCATCAGACGATTAGCCCCAGTCGGTGTCAGCGAGACTCCGACTTTGACTTTACTCTCTGAATAGGTACTAACAACATTTCGTTTGGGTTTTGGCATTGGCATCGTCCTTTGCCAATCTACACAAATTAGTATAGTGGCTGATACGTTCTTAATTAAGCACAGAGTTAGGATAACCTTACCATTATTTTAGTACGCGATCGTCTAAAAATTATTTACGCCATCAGGATTTATGCAACTGGTACATATAGCGTTTCTCATAACCAAACCCATCATTTGGCGTAGAGAAAAGCACGATCCCAAAGATAATCAATAATAGTTTTAGCATCATCTAAAGATGGAACTTGGCAACACCCCTGGCGATCGTAAGTCAACATAGATACTTCGGAAATATTTGATTCATCACCACCATCCTTAAAAATCTTGCCACGCATACCTGCCAAATTACGGAGAGGATCGTGAATATCGAAATCAATTTTCGTCCCAAATTTCTTTTCCATCCATCCCTCAATTCGATCGTCCAATTCTTCTGTTGTTAGCGGTGTCTGGCTAGTTATCAAATGATAATATACCAAAATAATCTCTTTACATTCTTCCTCCTCCGCCGCATCAATTAAAGCCCCAAAAACACTAGCATTATTCGCTAAATTCCTAAAAAATAGAGTATCAGTCACACTTTTTTGAAATTTCACCTTTTTGTAATTGTAATTGTTATATTGTCTCACTCCCACCCCACCTAACGCCACCACTAGAGATAATGCTGCAACTAATACAGGCATAATATTTCTGACATTCTCCTCATTAATATTCGCAGTGAGAAAACTGGTTTTTCCGAAGAAAACAAACCAAATAACTCCAATAATCAGCAACAATTGAGGAGCGATTTTCAGCAGCACCGAAGCACTCGCCCCAATAGCCGGAATGCCCAACAAAAGACGATCTTTTAAGGTCATGCTGATTTTAATATTAGGAAATAGGAACTCCAGGTCAAATTTCGGGATATTTTTGTAAAAGTATAGATATATTTTTCCTGGCGTGAAATGCAGTTTTTCTGGCTTGGCTTTTTTCGAGGCAAAATAGTCAGCATCTTTAAATTTGAGCAACAATACTACCCGCTCCAGAGTATCGATCGTTTTTTCTACATTCTTCAAAAGTTTTTTAACTGAAGCTATTTTTTGAGTATCACCACGATAGTAAAAAACAATCTGTTCAAAATCATTAAAATCTATTTTGGTTTTGAGTTGGAGCAACGAGTTTTCTCTCAAAGCGTTTTGTAACATTTCTTGAGATAGAGGGATATAATTAGCTCTTTCTAGGACAACCTTAAAAGTTGCAATTAGTTTGGCTTCCATCTCAGCCTGCTGCTCTAAGGTAGGTTGGGATTTTAATTTGGTATCATTATCTGGGTTAAAAGGAACAAAGTTATCCTTTAACATCTCCAAAGTTTGATGCAACTGAAAATGATAATAAGATGACAATATTTCGCAAAAATCCCGAAACTTTTTGACTTCTGCGGGGGCTAATTTGCCATCCTCAAGGCAAAGTTCGATCAAATCGGAGCGACGATAGGGAATGAAAGCTTCACGGTCTTGATATGTAGCCATAATCTGGATGTTGTAGATAACAAGGATCGTAGGAGCAGCGATCTAGGTAATAGCATAATTGATTATTGACACAAAGAAAAGAGCTATTTTGCTGTTTCGATCGGGTTTAAATAGATGAGTTTGACTTTAAATAAGTTAACATCCATGCAGGAATTGATAGTATACAGTTGATTTGGCAATGTTATCTTCAATGGGACTTAAGCAGACTATACTAGACTTAGGTGTAAAACTAATGCGATCGCATATTTACAGAATCCAACTAAACCAGTTAAGATCAAAATATGACTAATACTAGAATCCTGGCGATCGAACTATCTCCAGAAGACTGCGATCGCCTGACACTCGAAGCCAAACGCCATCAAACAGATCCTACCACCCTAGCCCAAAAATTACTACACAACAGCTTAACTAAAATGAATTCGGTATTTTCGGCAATTCCCCAAGTCCAACCGATTAAATCCCTACCTACTCTCAATCAAAAATTGTGGAATGATAGCGTCAATAAAGAGTTTATTAAATATCATCCAGAATTGACTTTTAGCCCAGATACTATAAGGATTCCTAACTCATTATTGGCGGGCGGTAATGCTAATTCCTCACACAAAAAACAGCGACAAGAAAATCTAGCTAAATTAGAATTTTCTACATTTTATGAGACATTACAAACTCCCTCCCCATCAGAAGATGTATTTATTTCTGCATCAACAGTCTATGAAAAAATATCACAGAATGACAGCTTAACTAAACAGTGTCGAACGCTTTCAGTAATTGCGCAAGTTGATATTGACTCCCTCAAGAAATTGTACAAATTCCGAGGTAAAACCGAAGTGCTACAGTTTCTTGAACAATATCCCTTTTTAGTGCCTTTATTACTAAAAGCACCAGATAAGATCCGCCATTATTTCCCTGACTCTCAGCTATTCATTGAAGCGATCGCCGATCCAGAAGGATTTGACGATGCCATGCTAGAATTAGCTATTTGTATTAATCTCGATCCAGATCAAGCTATTGACAGACTGAACCTGTTTCAAGATAATTGGTGGTTAAATATATCTTATCAGATGCGAAAGCCACTGTGCCTAATTTTAGAATACCCTGATGATTTTTGAATGGTCAGAATATTTGAATCTAGCAAAGGAACTTGCTGGGAAGGTGACAACTTCCGCAAATCAGGAAGCTAAATTACGTGCTGCTATTAGTATCTGTTACTATGCAGCATTTATTAAAGCGCGAAACTATTTGCGGGATAATGAGGGTATTGATATCCCAGACACGGGTGAAGCGCATCAATATGTGAGGGAACAATTTGCTATTAGTTCGGAGCGAAATCGTCAAAAGATAGCAGATAATTTAAGGTATTTATTGAGTTATCGCCGCAAAGTAGATTATGATGATTTTGTCCCAGGATTATCTGGAATTACACCAATAGCTATTAGATTATCGGAACAAGTAATTTCTGATTTAAACAATTTGTAATGCGGAACTACAAAAGACATGGGTAGCGCTATAATCTATTGAAGAAACTCAGATTTAACTAAAACGATGAGATTTATCAACCCCAAAACTGACTACGCCTTTAAAAAGATATTTGGTTCTACGGAAAGCAAAGACATTCTGATTAGCTTTCTCAATGCTTTGGTTTATGAAGGCAATTCTACGATTGAAGATTTAGAAATCATTAATCCCAACTTGCCGCCCAAAATCCAAGGTTTAAAAGATACCTATCTCGATGTCAGAGCTACACTGAATGACGGTACGCTTGTGATTATTGAAATGCAGGTTTTAAACGTGCAGTCTTTTGGCAAGAGGGTTTTGTTTAATGCGGCGAAAACATACGCTTTTCAACTCCAAGCAGGAGAAGGCTACCGAATGCTCAAACCAGTTATTGCTTTAACTATTACTGATTTTGAGATGTTCCCCGATCGCGATAAACTTATTTCCCGCTTTGTTTATCGAGAGAACTCTGAAGGTTGGCGTTATCCTGATAATGAGATTGATTTGGTATTCGTTGAGTTGCCCAAGTTTACCAAAGAACTCGACCAGCTTGAAACCATTACGGATAAATGGATTTACTTTATCAAATATGCGCGATCGCTTACTTCCATTCCTGAAAATATGGACGATATCTCCGAACTACACCGAGCCTTTGAAATCGCCAATCAAGCTGATTTAACTCCCTCTGAACTAGAAGATTTGGAACGCCGAGAAATGTTTATCTACGATCAACAAGGTGCGATTAATCTCGGAATAGAACGGGGGCGCGAATTAGGGCGCGAATTAGGACGTGAAGAGGGACGTGAAGAGGGACGTGAAGAGGGACGTGAAGAGGGACGTGAAGAGGGACGTGAAGAGGGACGTGAAGAGGGACGTGAAGAGGGACGTGAAGAAGAAAAGCGTGTCATTGCTCGCAAATTACTGGCTCAACTTGATGATGAGGCGATCGCCTCAGCTACAGGATTAAGTCTTAAAGCAATTGAAGAGTTGCGTCAGGAAGTGAGTAATGATTGATATCATGTCCGTTTGATTATAACTTAAGACGATCGCCTGTTTGGTGGGGCGATCGCTTTACCAATTATTTATGTTTCAAGCTACTCGCCGCCGCCTTGCTATTTGGTACACAGCGGTTACTGCTGTACTTTTACTACTATTTGCCACAGGCTTTTATATCTATGTCCGTAGCACTTTAATTGAACGCATTGATGATACTCTTAACCACGTAGTAGAAGTAGTAGAAAGATCGCTAGTCATTGAACCGGTAGAAAATCCTCCGTCTTCTCCCGCTGTCCTTAACGGTCAATTTCAAGTGAATGTACTTGCCAGCTTTCACGATAATAATTATGTCTTAGAAGACGATCATATTGACTTAGAATGGTTTAGTCCCACAGGTAAATTAATCTGGTCTACCCTGGCTGAACCTTTGAATATTCGCCTTAATTTTAATCTGAATGGTGAGACAGTTGCTCAAAAAACTAAAGATTCTTCTTATATTCTGCGACAGGTGACAGATCGTGTAGAAATCGGTCGTCAAGTGTTAGGATATCTACGGGTTAGTCATCCTTGGTTTGAAGTTACTAAACCGATTCGTCAATTGATGTTAGATTTAGGGATTGGGACTATTTTAACTGTAATATCCGTTGGTGCTATTGGTTGGTTATTATCAGGATTAGCGATCGCACCTGTGCGAGAATCTTACCAACATCTTAAGCAATTTACGGCTGATGCGTCCCATGAACTGAGAAATCCCATTGCTACTATTCAAACTAACGTACAAGTGGCTTTGTCAGAACCAGATATTGACCCGCAACAACAACAGCAGTTACAATTAATAGAAAGGTTGACTCGGAGGTTAGGAAAATTAGTTGATGATTTACTATTTTTAGCAAGACAAGATAGTGGAATAGTGCCGCAATTGGTGGAAATTCCCTTAGATGCTTTGTTAATAGAGGTAATCGAAGAACAACAGGTAATTGCTACTGCTGCCGATATTAAACTATCATTAGAAATAGTTGATTCTGTTGTGGCTGAAAATGGTTTTACTGTTTGCGGAGATTGGGAACAATTAGCGCGTTTATTTACGAATCTTATTAGTAATGCACTGCATTATACTCCGGCTGGTGGTAAAGTTGATATTGAGTTGCAATTTGTGGTCAAAGGTAAGAAAAGTTCTTCACTACTTGGCGGCGATATACAGGTTAAAATCAAAGATAATGGTATTGGTATTTCACCAGAGGCGATCCCGCATCTGTTCGATCGCTTCTATCGTGTAGATCCGGCTCGTACTCATCATACTGTTGCAGGTTCGGGATTGGGATTAGCGATCGCTCAGACAATTGTAGAAAATCATTATGGTGGCATTCATATCGAAAGTCAACTCAACCAAGGTACTATGGTGACGGTGACTCTACCCGCACACAAATCAACAGAATTTGGTAATTGGTAACTGGTAATTGGTAAAATGTCTTAACTTATAAGAGTTGGCAAAGATTAGGAGATATATTGATGATTTCACGCAATCAGTCCCTTAAAATAAATCTCGCTTGGGTAGCCGCCCTCAGCGGTAGCCTATTAGTTAGTCTCAGTACAATTTCCCTCGCCGGTGGTCCGCCGCCTCAAGGAAAGCCTGTAGCGCAGCCTAATTCTACACCTGCGGCACCGCAGACAACTATACCGCCAAAATTTCCTCTTCCTAGTGCTAGAGTTGCACCTTCAGAGGGTGCGTTAACGATTAAACTGGTGAATAATACAAATGTTGTGATTAATTATCAAATAGTTGGGCAAATGCAAGAGCGATCGCTGGAGAAAGGTGCAGAAATTCAACTTACCAATCTGAAAACTCCACTTAATATTACTTATCAACGTCAAGATGGGGGGTTGTTGATGGCCAGTCCGAAAGCAACTAATCCTCAACTTTTAGAAGTAAGTTTTAGCGCTACAGATAACTTTAGTGCTGATACAAAATCGATGAATATTCAAGCAGATGGTATTGTATTTCTGAACTAAGGAAAAGGAATAGAAATTAAATAATTAGCTTGTTTGTAGTAAGCGCCAAGCGCGCTAAAGCGCTTACTACAAACCAAATCATCAAGTTATTTAATTTTCATTGCTTTTACTAAAAGGTAAATCTTCGTTTACTAAGTTAATTTCTTCCTGTTCTCTTTCATTAATTTGACTGATATAAGACTTGAGAATTTGGGAGAGGCGGGGGTTATAAAACCGATGTAAACTATAATTAGGTGTGGCGGGAAAGCCGCGCCTTTTTTTGTGTCTACCACCAGCCCCTGGGTCAAAGGTTTGAATGTTATTAGCGATCGCCCACTCAATGGGTGTATAATAACAAGCATCAAAGTGTAAGCATTCTATGTCTTGCAAACTTCCCCAGTAACGCCCATAAAGCCGATCGCCTTTATAGAGACAAAAAGACATTCCTGCGGGTTCGCGATCGTCTTGCTGATTGTAGGCGGCGACAAATAGGACGCGATCGCGATAATTATGATGTAATTCTTCAAAAAATCGCTTAGTTAAATATTTGCTTCCCCACCAACCAAATTTGTCGCAGGTATTCTCATAAAAGGTGTACATTCTGGTAAATAAAGCTTGGGGAATTGCATCACCTGTAAAAGTTTTAACTTGTAAACCTGCTTTTTCTACCGCCTTACGTTCTCGTTTAATATTACGTCTTTGATTAGCATTAAAAGCGCCCAAATAATCATCAAAAGTTTGATAGCCTTGATTTTGCCAAATGTAACTATGGTGTAACCAAGTGCTAAAACCATTTCTTTCCATAATTGGCCGCCATTCGGGGTCAACATAGAGGAAATTACAGCCAGAAATGCCGTTGCGATCGCAAAAATGATCGATCGTATTAATCATCAATCCTGTCAATAAATCTTCATCTTCACCAGGGGCAATTAAAAATCTATAACCTTCGGCGGGAGTGAAGGGAGTCATCCCCATTAATTTGGGATAATATTGAACACCTAAACGGTTAGCTAAATCGGCCCATTGGTTATCAAAAACAAATTCACCGTAACTATGACTTTTAACATAAAGGGGGGCGGCCGCAATTAATTGGCGATTACGCCATACTGTTAAATGATAGGGCAACCAACCTGTATTGGCGGTGGTACTGCCAGAAATTTCTAAATTATTTAACCAATGCCATTCTAAAAAAGGTGTTTTCAATGGTTTGGCTAAAGCATCCCAGGCAGTTTGGGGAATTTCCGCAATTTTGCTAATCCAAGTAACAGAATATTGAGGTTTAAGTTGTTCTACCATATATTGAAAATTGGGTAATAGTTAATGGGTAATGGGCGGCCGCCAGGGGTTAAAACCCCTGTCTAATAGTTTAAGTCCTCTAAAGAGGACTAATGAGTTCTTTAAGCTGTTCGACATTTAAAAGAGCCATATATGGTGGCGAATGCCATTCGCCCTTACTAAATCTGGAGGCATTGCGTAAGTCCTGCATTAGCTGTTTATTAGATGCAAAACAGCTTAACAGCTTAGTCCTCTTCAGAGGACTTAATTTTTGAGACAGGGGTTTTAACCCCTGGCGGACTAAAGGTTCGGCGTTAAGTTAATACCAATTGGTAATGGGTAAGTCCTATCTAATTAGACGATAATGTAAGAAGACTTCTTGTGCAACCTGATTAACTGCTAAAAGTTCTAATTTTGGTGCTAAATTTGCTAAAAATCCTTCTCCTTCGACTGGTGTTGGCGCATTCACTCCTCCCAAAATTAAAGGACAAATTGTTAACCAAAATTCATCAATTAAGTCAGCCTTAAGTAGAGATGCTACCAGTTTTCCTCCTCCCAAAATTACTAATTTTTCCCATCCTAAGATAGCTAACTGATTAAAAGCATGAATAAAATCAATTTCTCTTTCTGGTGTTGAAGAGACTAAAATGCGGTCAAATTTAGTTTTCAGTGTTTCTGGTATATTCTCCATTTTAGTAGTTAACAGCCATCTAGGTACTGGTTGCTGAAAAAAGCGTAAATTAGGGTCAAAGTTAGGCGATCGCGAACAAACCATCTGTATCGGTTGTGACGGTTTCCCTTGATTTTCCCTCATTTTCAGCAATTCCGGCGTAGAAACTCTCATGGTTGTCCCATAGGCGCGAAGGGTGTCACTACCAAATAATACACCATCTGCAATCGCGATTTGTGTTTCCAGGTGAATTTTATCATTAATAGAGCCAAATCTTGCAGGCGATCGCGTGCGATCGGTAATTTTACCATCCACAGTCATCGCGAGAATCACAGTTGTATGGGGTCTTTTGATTTGACCATTTAATGTCATCGTAATTTGGATTTAATGTATTGTTGAAATATAGGATTAATGAGAAATAGCGATCGCGCTAAAATTTCCTTGAGTTCGGTTTGCAGCGTGGAAAGTGTGGGAGTGTAGCCCAGGCTGCGCCAGATAATGTAACGTGAGTTCGATTTGAGTTTGTTCGATCGTCGTGAGTTGGCGCTGCGCTTTGGTACAAGTTAGGATATACTGAAAGTAACTGAATTGAGCAAAGCTGATGAAAGTTAAAGTAACAGAACAAGGTGTAGTTATTCCCAAGGATTTTCTCAAGGGAGTTGAAGAGGTAGAAATTCGTAAGGAGAATAATATTATCTTTGTGATCGTAACTAATCAGACAGATCCAATTTTTGAGATGGGGATGAACCCGGTAAACTGCGGGGTTTCTGATGCTTCTGAAAAACTAGATAATTATATTTACAGTTCTGTTGAATGAGCAATTTCTTTTTAGATACCAGTTATATTATCGCTTTGGAAACAGCCGATGATATCAATCATTCTCGGACATTAAACCATTGGCAAAATTTGATTAATGGGAAACCCAAATTGGTGACTACATCTTATATTTTTGACGAAATGGTGACATTTTTTAATAGTCGCAATCGTCATCATAAAGCTGTTGAAGTTGGGAGTCGCTTACTTCGTAGTTCGTTAGTTCAGTTTATCCATGTTGATGAAGTGCTATTTTTTGAGGGATGGCAATTATTTCAACAATATAATGATAAGTCATACTCACTGACTGACTGCATTTCTTTTGTGGTAATGACTCAATTAAATATTCGCACAGCTTTAAGTTTTGACAACCATTTTGTTCAAGCTGGTTTTGAAAAGTTGCCTTGATACAGCGGATTCCCGGTTTACGAAGCACAGCCAGAAACCGGGTTTCTTCTAAATTTCTTGCCAGAAATAGGTTATATCTGATTTAATTTCGACTGAATGTATTGTTGAAATACGGGATTGAGGAGAAACCGCGATCGCGCTTCTACTTGCACTTTTTCTACTAAGCTACGTCTGGTTAAAGATTGGATGATTTCCCACAATTCAGCTTTGGATAAGTTACTATCAGCAGGTTGTCGTGAAATATCAACGGCTTCATTTTGACTGGCTAACCAGTATAATACCTTTTTTTCTGATTCTGATAAACGCTCCAGGTGAGGTTCTAAAAGGGGTTCTAAGTCACCTAAAAATAAATCATTTGTATTATCTAAAAATAAGGAAACGCTACCATCAAATAATTCTATAATTGTAGCAGCGATGATATTTAGCCAGGAAGGATGACCTTGATAAAGGTTGATTAATTCTGACCATTTTTCTTCATCTTTTAATACTTTTTCTCTGAGAATTTCTGCGGCTTGTTCTCCTAGTTCTTGGAGGTGTAATGTTTTAGTAGCTTGGTTTTCTGCTTCTAAATTCGCGATTTCTTTGGGTTTTTCCCAACTGAGGAGAATTAAACAACTTTGGTGGGAGGATGTGGCAATTTGTTTGAAAAATTTGCCGTAATCTTCATAGCCTGGTAAATATTGACTGACTAATTCACCGGCTTTAAAGATGTTGTGTAGATCATCAAGAATTACTAGACAATGTGAGGTGCGAAAATAATCTATGACTGTGGGTAATGGGGTTGATTGGGATTGGGAAAAAAATTGTTTGAGTTCGGTTTGGAGGGTGGAAAGGGTGGGTGTGCGATCGAGGCTTTGCCAGATAATATAATCGAATTGGGTTTGTATTTCTTCGATGAGTTTGAGGGCGATCGCGCTTTTGCCAATTCCACTTAGGCCGTAGATGGTAATTAAACGGGTGTGTTGTTGTAAAATCCATTCTTTGAGGGTGGTGAGTTCGGAGGTGCGATCGTAATAGTAGGTTAATTCGGGTGCGTCTGTTAAGTTGATGATGGGGGATTGATTTTGGGTTTGGGGAGAGTCAGGGGGAGTGTGCGATCGCGTTTTTGTATCTTCAATATTTTGTATAAATTGACCGCCAATATTGACATTATCAAATTGTAATAAACAGTGACCTGATTGAGAAGATTGAGAAAGACTATATTTTTTTTCTAACTTAGAACGAAAATTAAACTTATTGAGGTCTTTTCCTAATTCTTCACCTAACTTTTCCCATAACTTAGCCGCTTCTTTTTTAACGTGAGATTCACTGCAATGGAAGTCTTTAGCGATTTGAGGATATTTTTGTCTTTGCCAAACACCCGATAGTATTGCTTCCTGTAGGGGTGTGAGATGTTCTCCAGTTTTATTAAAAATTGAATTATTCGCCCATTCTACGACATCTTCAACATTCATGGGTCAGGGTTGAGTGAGGTTCAATGTACTATATCCTACTAAATCCTACTTTGTCAACTGAATTGTACCAGATTCTACTAAATTGGTTCGGGATGGTTGGGAAAATTGGGTGCTGAATGCTACGGTTTGGAGTTGTCAAAGGTAAAACGCACAAAATAAGATTTAGAGATAGCTAAATAATCAAGAGGTTACTACGATGACTCTTAAAATGAATTTATTGTGTTCTTCTTGTCAATATCGAACCTTGCATGAAGAAATGAGTTATACTGACCTAGCAAAACTCACTAAGGAAACAGGAGTTTTGGAGAACGGTCTAGCTGCCCTTTTAGATCGTTATTCTTGGGCTAAGTCTTTCTTCCACTTTAAGAATGATTCTGGCAAGAGAATAATCGCCATGCAATGTACTGTATGTGGTTCTCCTCGTGAACTAGGCGATGGAATTTGAGAGTATTCTAGAAATCGTGATAGTGCTACTTGAGAGTCCTTTGGAAGCGTCAGAACTTTAGATTCAAGATTTTTAAGCGTCATAGTATTTAAGAATTTTTTGATACATTAATTCTATCATCTCTACTTTGAAATTAAAAACTATATTACTAGCTGATTACTCGCAAGTCACAGAAGCGCGATCGCCTTTCCCCAGTATTAGAAGCGCGATCGCACTTTAATTTCATACTTTTACCCAAACAAAAAGGCTATTTATAAACATCTCCGCGAGAACCAATCTGAGTTACAACATAAACTTGATTGTCTCTGTCTTCTAAAAACACTACGCGATATTTACCCACTCGCAATCGTAATTCAGGACGACCTTTCAGGGGTTTAATATCAAGTCCTGTAGAATCTGTAACTAACGCATCCAAAGCCTTAACAATACGCACTTGATCGTCCAGTTGCATTCGTTCTAAATAGCGTTCCGCTGCTTTCAACAGAATATAATCAGTCAATTTTTTCTCCAAATAGTTTCAATTTCAGTTCTTTTGAAGATATCCCATGATCGCGTCCCGCAAAATAATCCTGCAAAGCAGTTTCACTTGCCACTATTTCTGCCGCTGAAATTACCTCATCATCTCCTTCCACTTCTACCCCTTGCTCGACGATATTTTTCAATTCTCCTAATAATCGGAGTTGCTCAGTGATAGTCAGAGTTTGAACTTGATTCATTACCTCGTTATAAGTAGGCATAGACTCTCTCTTAAGATTTTTTAGCTCTTATTCTAGTATAGAACCCATTTGGGCAGATTCACCACTCACGATCACAAAATATCATCCACAATAACCGTTAGCCGTCCTGACCAATGTGCCACCAACAGCATAAACCGCATCAAAACCAATCCGTTCCGCCCAAATTATTGCATTAGCCTGTTTAGCCTGTAATTTGCGACTCGTTACTACCAAGTCTTCACCTATTTCATATTCACCCGTCTCCACATTAATTGAAATAATCTTGCCAATATTCTCCGGTGTTTCTACTTGAGCGCGGATAACCTTCTCATAAAGTTCTTTACCGCGAATTTTCTCAAAGACTTGTTGGGCCGGAATGCCAGTAACTTCACCACTATCCATTTCGCGATCGCGTCTTTGTGCTTCCTCACTCCAGCTAGATGCAACTTCTGGATCAATTTCCCTACTTTGTCCCAAGTGTTTTAGGAGTCGCGAGAGCAATATTGCTTGAGCATCCCTTGGTAATGCCATCACTTCCGCTTCCAGATTTTCAAGTGTCATAGTATTTAAGGATTTTACGATTCATTAATCCTATCATACTTGGGAATCACTTGACAAAATTTTCTCAAATTTATAAGTTTTCCCAATCACTAATATCAACTTTAGCCTGGCCCAAAATTTTAGCTAAAAAGTTGGCACTAATATCACCCTGATGAGGATTAGGGATGGTGATGCGAAGGTTATCTTTCAACATGAACTGATGCCTTTTTCCCGAATAGGGGCCGTCAAATCCCAGTTGTTTCAGGTAATAAATTAACTCTCGACGTTTGATTGGTTTTAAAGGGGGCATCAGGCAACTTCTTTGGTAATTGTAAGATCGATATTATCAAGGACGGGTAAAGGAAGATTCAGAGTGAGACTAAGTAAAATCCAGTCTTCTAATACCTCTTGCAATTCTTCTCGACAAGCTTCGAGAGTTACAGCATTTGCATAAACTCCCTCACAGATAGGAATTTCTCCGTAGAAAGTCCCATCATCAGGGAAAATTTCATACTTGGCTTGCTTCATGGCAGCTTGGATGTAGTTAGTTAACATATTAAAGCACTTTCCTTATTAACAATACAATGAAAGAAAATTAGCGCGTGTCCATTGAGATTACGATCGATTAAAAAAATCATGCTTTAGCCTCACGTTTTGCTTTTGCTGCTTGAAGTTTTGCTCGAATAGCTTCTTGACCAGGTTTCGGTGGTTGCGCCGCAATTCTCGCAATCAAATCGCGATTCTTTTCTTCATAATACAGCCGCAGTTCTTCAGCTTCCTTAAGCACCTGTTGATACTCAACTTCAACATCAGCACGATTGGCCTCAATATAAGCTAAAGCCGCATTAATTTGTGCCTCTGTCAGATCAAACAATCCCCTGATAAACTTAGGTGGATATTGAGCCGTCACATAGTCCATGATGTCGTAGATAGTGATGCGTGTACCCGCGATTGTTAGTCCTCTTTCTGTACGGATAATAGCTGTTTGTTCGTTAGAGATGGTTGTCATACATATAGCCTCGTAGAAGTTATTTTTATACTAACATGGGTGCAAACGGATGGCGGCGATCAGCTACCCAATAGTTGCTTATTTCGTCGCGAGCGGATTCCATCTAACTCAGATTAAAAAATTACGATCACTGCTATTTGTAAACATCTCCGCGAGAACCAATTTGAGTTACAACATAAACTTGATTGTCTCTGTCTTCTAAAAACACTACGCGATATTTACCCTACTCGCAATCGTAATTCAGGACGACCTTTCAGGGGTTTAATATCAAGTCCTGTAGAATCTGTAACTAACGCATCCAAAGCCTTAACAATACGCACTTGATCGTCAAGCTGCATTCGTTCTAAATAGCGTTCGGCTGCTTTCAACAGAATGTAGTCAGTCAATTTTTTCTCCAAATAGTTTCAATTTCAGTTCTTTTGAAGATATCCCACGATCGCGTCCCGCAAAATAATCCTGCAAAGCAGTTTCACTTGCCACTATTTCTGCCGCTGAAATTACCTCATCATCTCCTTCCACTTCTACCCCTTGCTCGACGATATTTTTCAAGTCTCCTAATAATCGGAGTTGCTCAGTGATAGTCAGAGTTTGAACTTGATTCATTACCTCGTTATAAGTAGGCATAGACTCTCTCTTAAGATTTTTTGGTTCTTGTTCTAGTATAGACTAATTTGGGCAGATTCACCCGTCTCCACACTAATTGAAACAATCTTGCCAATATTCTCCGGTGTTTCTACTTGAGCGCGGATCACATTCTCATAAAGTTCTTTACCCCGTTTTTTCTCAAATACTTGTTCAGCCGGAATGCCAGTAACTTCACCACTATCCATTTCGCGATCGCGTCTTTGTGCTTCCTCACCCCCGATCGAGCCAACTTCTCGATCTATTTCACCACGTCTCAAGTGTTCTAGGAGTCGCGATAGTAGTGCTGCTTGAGAGTCCTTTGGAAGTGCAAGAACCTCAGCCTCAAGATTTTCAAGTGTCATAGTATTTAAGAATTTTCTGATACATTAACTCTATCATAATTATAATTCATTTCTAGCATCATTAACCGTCACCATAAGTGTCATCGGATCGATAGGCGAAGCAGTAAACCCGCACTTCTCATAAAACTGCTTTGCCTCTTCCGAAATAGCGTGTACCAAAATTGCCCTTATTCCCGCAATTTCAGCAGCTTGCAAAGTGCGAAGAATTGCATCTCGCAGCAAAGCACGCCCGATACCTTTACCTTGCCAGTGCCGATCGACTGCAAGTCTTCCAATTACTATAACTGGAATTGGATCTGGCATATTACGCCTAACTCTACCTGTTGCAGTAGTTTGTGCTAGTGCGCCATTAGCAAGACAGTAATATGCAATAACCACTTTGCCAGCGCAGACAACGTAAGTCCTTGAAGCGCCCTCCAACTCATTTTTTAAAGCACGACGTTTTAACCATTCATTTAACTCATTGTTATCTGAATTAAAGCTGTCAATTTGATGTGATGACTTCAGTTTTTCGGGAGGAGAAAGCTGCTGTCGATCTTGTTCTAATCCCATGGAGATTTAGTTGTTAGTAATGTGTGTAGCTTTTCATTTCCCATAGGCTGAGCATCTAGCAATGCCACAAATTCCTTATATTTAACTTCATCTAACCCAAAAAAACATCGGTCTAAAAGAACATCTTGGGCTTTTTGGTAGGCTGAATCCACCATGAACTCTGAGGGACTTTTTCCTTGTATTTGAGCCGCGCGATCGATTAAATCGCTTTGAGGTTGATTCATTCGGATATTGATTGTCAAATCGCGTCTTTCAGCTTCCTCGCTCCAGATAGCTGTAACTTCTGGATCGTTTTCCCTACTTTGTCCCAAGTGTTTTAGGAGTCGCGAGAGCAATATTGCTTGAGCATCCCTGGGCAATGCCATCACTTCCGCTTCCAGATTTTCAATTGTCATAGTATTTAATGATTTTTTGATACACTAACTCTATCATAGTTTAGTATGAAAAACTATAGCTCAGACTTAAACTTAGCCTTAGCCGCTCGTATTTCTGGTTAATTTTAACACTGTAAAGTACACAATTGCTATACTTTTTTGCCGTGAAATTTGTCCTAGTAATTTCAGCTAACGAGGCCCAGCTTCAATAGCAGAATTGGCTATTTGAACGAGCGTTTCCTCTCGTCCATTCTTCATTGTTACTCGGTACAAAACTCCTTGATACTGCCATTCCACTAAGGCTGTACAGTAAGCACCACAGCCATTATAAAAAATTCCTTGTGTTCGGCCAGCTAATTTAATAGTTTTAAATTCACCCCTCAATTCTTTAGGTGGTGGTTGGGCTGGTTCTCCACCTCTTTCTGCTGATATACTCCCGATAAAGCACGGTGTACCATTGCAATTAGGTGTGTGACTGATTTCAATGCTATAGCCATTTGTTTCTACTCGGCTTTTCAAGTAAATTTTTTGTGAAAATGGAAGTTCACTAGGTAAAAAAATTGGTACTCTCGTCTTACCTTGAATTTGTGAGAGAATTTCACGAACAGGAAAAGGACTACTCGATGGAGAATTACCAGATTGAGAATTAGCAGAATAAGGTTTAAAACTTTGGACAAAATTCATCCAGCGCTGTATTTTGTTACCAGTAATATCTAAAATTGGAATAGAACGATTCCTCAATATTGGCGGTCCGGCTTCCTCTTGAGAATACTCAATCGTTGTACGCTCTGGCTTGCCTAAACCGTAATTATTAGCAATATCTCTAGCCAACTGACAGGTAATTATGAATTGCCCCATCTCAATTCTTCCATTTCCAGCGCGGTAAAACCAAGTCCTACTGCCAGCGTTAGGTATCTCCTGACAATCAGAATATGTCACCTCAAACATCTTGGCAATATGCACGTCATAGAGGCGTAACTGACCCCCATAAGCCGATTTTGTGGTATTAGTTTCTGACACTGTAAGGGTATAGATTCCTTCCCCGTGTTGTAGTCTCATAGGAACTTCTGTCTGAGCGATCGCGCCCGATATCACCTGAATTGGGTTTACTAAACCCCAACACAAAGTAATAGCACCCAAACTTATTAGTAATAATTTTTTCTCGCTTCTCATTGATCTCTTAAAAACTAGAGGATATTTACAGTCTATCTTCAAATTTACTACAAACTGAAAGAAGTTATTTCTATTTCGCGATCGCGCTCATTAAGAATTTTTATTCCCTCTGCTGCACCATAGTATTTAATTGCTGGCGCTGTGCAATCTGGATTAACATCCTCAATGCTTCATTCACTGCTGCATCATTGGGAAAAGCTTGAGCAACATCGGGATCTAAAAGCACTAAATTTGTCCCACTACGATATCGTTCAACATATTTGCCTCTAACACCTCCTGACATCTGAGTAAAGTCATACTCAGAAAGTAATTCGTCTTCCATTTCATTCTCAATATCCTTCTTCATAAAACCTCTGCTCCTGGCGAGTAGCTTTTCGAGTGCTGATAATTCGTACTTTTTTTTCTCGATCGGTGTGTGCAACAATTAAAAGTTGCCCAAACCTAGATATGCCAATTATAACGTAGCGACGTTCTCCGATGGAAGTCTATTAATTTGAGCATTTAATGTCATAATAATAAAAAAATTATGAACACCAAACTTTTTATGAAAGCAATCGTCATCGAACAAGCAGGTAATCCTGATGTACTACGAATCAAAGATGTTCCTCGTCCGCAATCTCAACCTGGCTGGGTATCGATCGAAGTCAAAGCCTTTGGATTAAATCGCTCCGAAATGTTTACGCGCCAAGGACACTCTCCTAATGTGAAATTTCCGCGCATTCTGGGGATTGAATGTGTGGGAATCGTTGTAGAAGCACCTGAAACAAATTTTCAGCCAGGTCAAAAAGTTGCCGCCTTCATGGGAGGAATGGGACGTGATTTTGATGGTAGCTACGCTGAATATACTTGCGTTCCCCAAAAGTGTGTTTTTCCCATAGAAAGCGAACTTGAATGGTCTATCTTAGGAGCCATTCCAGAAATGTTTCAAACGACTTGGGGCGCACTAACAAAAGGTTTAGAAGTAAAAGCAGGACAAACACTCTTGATTCGTGGTGGCACTTCATCCATCGGTTTAGCAGCAACTCATTTGGCTAAAGCGATCGGCTTAACCGTTATTTCTACTACTCGTAATTCCGCTAAAGTTGAAACTCTAAAAGCAAACGGTGTCGATCGCGTCATCATTGACAATGGTACTATTGCTGATAGTGTACGCAATATCTTTCCTCAAGGAGTCGACCGTGTCTTAGAATTAGTTGGGACAGTAGCATTAATTGATTCCCTTAAAACTGTAACTCCTGGAGGAATTCTTTGTATAGCAGGTTGCTTAGGTAATGAATGGATTTTAAAGGAATTTTTCCCAATGGCAGCTATCCCCAAGACAGTAAGGCTGACGGTTTATGGTGGAGGATCTGATGATTTATCTGCGGTCGATTTACAAAATTTTATAGATGGTGTAGCCGCCGGTCGCAATAAAGTAATTATCGAT
Organism: Oscillatoriales cyanobacterium USR001; assembly: GCA_001698425.1. Taxonomy (GTDB): domain Bacteria; phylum Cyanobacteriota; class Cyanobacteriia; order Cyanobacteriales; family Microcoleaceae; genus Kamptonema. The sequence goes on from MBRE01000051.1 coordinate 43,578, forward strand.
CGAGTCTTTCATTTTGACGAGATTGTCGAAGCTCATAGTTATATGGAATCCAATCAAGCTACAGGTAAATTAGTCATTTTAGTAGATGAGCATCACACCCAAAAATAGGGGCGATCGCAGGTAGATTGCCCCTAAAAAATGCTATATTTACAGGCTGTGCGTAAGTCCTGAACTATTCTCCCTAGTCGGGAAAGAAATTTTTTCTCATAGTCCAATTTTTCCGAAATTCATCCAATCTAGGTGTAGTCTAAGAAGTAAGCAGTTTAGTTTACATCCCAAACACTCAAAAGTTATCAAAGTCATAAAAATGAAAAAACATTTTTTATTACTGCCCGGAGTAATTGCATTAGTTCTTGCTACTGCGACCGTAATTCCCGCTTTTACTAATACTATCGATCAAAAAAATCATGTCCTAGACTCAATTTTGGCTTTCCAATCGTTCAGTTTAGTGCGTATTGCTTCTTGCTCAGGTTTTAAAGATATTGTGGCAATTTGAGCAAATCGTTCCCGGTTACGATTTTCCCAATATTGATGAATTTCTTCTTCGTTTTCAATATCCTTCTTCATAAAACCTCTGCTCCTGGCGAGTAACTTTTCGGGCGCTGATAATTCGTATGTTCCAGAGAGTTATCACCCTTCATACTCCGAAACTATTGGTTACATTCTCAAAATTAATTTTTACTTATTTGATGTAAAGTTTAACACACCTTTCTCAATTAGTTGCCAATCTTGTCCAAATTTCATTACTTTACCTGGCTTATCCAAAACAAATTTTGCTCTTTGTTTTTCTTCGGTATAACCAATATATTGAAATAAATGTTTGGCCTTATTATGTTCTTGAGATGTAGGAAATTGGTTTAATTTAGGTATTAAATAATAATAATAATCGGCTTTATTTGGTGATCGCCAAATCAAATAATTGTTTTCATTGCTATTATTGCTATTTTTTAAAATAGGTGTCAAGCTACTATCTTGCCTAAGTTTTTCATACATTTCTTTATCTAATGAAACTTCAATATCAATATGAGATGATATCTGTTCGGTATCTTGATTAAAATCTTCTATTAATTTAGTAATTTCTGGAGGTATTTTTACTTCTACATTTTCCGCCTTTGGTGGAGTAATTGTTGGTTTTAATTTATTAATTTCAAGTTGATTAATTTGATTTTTGAGAGAGGTTATTTCGTCATCTTTAAACACAATATTTAAGTTTAATTCTTCAATTGTTTGTTCTTTTAATGTTTTTAATGTTTTTTCCTCCTCTAAAATAGTTTTAATTTCTTGATTTTGCTTGTATAAATCCTCTTTTTCTAACTTGATTTTGTTATAACTTTCTTGCAATTCACTATTCAACGTATTTAACGTATTTCTAGCATTTTCTAACTCTTCTCTTTCTACCTTTAAATCCTCTATTTTTTGCAATAACGATGTGTTAGATTGCAAATCTACTTTGAGTTGACTAATTTCTTCATCTTTAACATCTTTAACCACAATATCTGCTCTTGCTTCAGATAATTGTCCCTCTAAGCTTTCTACCTTTGAGTTAGTTTCACCTTCTTTCAATAACGATTCGTGAGTTGTATCAGTAGTGGCGAAAGGTAATGAATCAGGATCAGTTTTTTGATTCTCTAATTTTTTGCTAGATTCTTTTTTGAATTCTATAAAATCCATTACCATACTTTTGATCTCCTGATTCAATGTTTTTATTTCCTTTATATCCTTTATTTCCTTTTTTATGTCAGTTATATTTTTGTTTGATTCACCTATTTTTATATCTGAAAGAAGTTTTTTAATGATTGATTCAGTCTGGGTATCAACTTTTTTATTAATTTCTTTTGTTTGGTTAAGTTGCCATAATAGGATTAGTATGATAGCGAGCAAAAAAAACATCGTTAAATATAAATATAAACTATTCTCTTTCTTCTGATTAGAATATGATTGTTCAATCAAATTTTTCAATTGTTCTGTCATATCAGACATTATTTTTTTCTGTTTTAATAAAGTGTCTAATTGATTTAATTTAACTTCCATATCAGGTGCTAGTTTTTTTAAATAATCACTAGCTGCTTTCATTGTACTGTCATCAATTATGCCTTCTTGGTTAATTTCATAGGCTAAGGTTAATTTATATTTTTTTAATAGTTGGTCTTTTAATTCTTTCTGTGCATTTATTATTTCATCTCTATTTTTGCTTATTAAACCATCAAAAATTTTGACAGCGCTTGTCAGTAATTGACGAATAGCTAGACTGCTTTTTCCAACATCTTCATCCTGTTTTATACTGTCAGGGTGATTTGTGATAAACTGATCGTATTCCGTCTGGATAGACTTTAGTTTATTAACAACTGGAGGTAGAGGTAATTTGTCGGTGGTAATATTATCAGAATCTAAATTTTTAAACTGAGATTTTAACTCAGTAACTTGGGTTTTTACTGAGTTGATTTCATTTGTAGCATTTTTTGGAGTAGGAGATGGAGAGGAAACAGATGGTGATGGATTAGTCCTACAACCCCCTAGACAACAGATAGATATAAAAGCGATCGAAGTTCCAGTAACAATCCAATTACTTTTACGCATCATTTTTATTCCTCCGTTAAAACTTCTAATAATGCTTTTAATCCTAAAATAAAAGGTGGTTCCACCTTAATATCATTCTTTTGACCAGTCATTTTTAGCAATTTATTTTCCAGCTTTCTCTTAGTTCTTTCCAAAAGGTTTTGTTTTTCCGTATCATTTCTCCACCGATTTAGTGGTTTAATACTTCTGATCTTTAACTCCGTTAAAGCTGAGTCAAACTCATTTAAAAACTCTTCTATTTTCCTTAATTCCGTTACCTCAAATTTTCTAATATTATCAGGTAATGTTAAGCGAGCGTATGTTGATATTAAGTTATCATTAACCAAACAATCTTCTCCACAAAATACCTCATTTTCTTCTTCATCATCTAACCCCTGTAATCTAGTATCTCTTTGATTGGCTACTAAACCGCGAGCCACTTCTGATTTAGGGTTACGGCTTAACTTAACGTCTTCCCTTGTATCTTCAAAACCAGATGCCCGACTTAACATACGACTAAATAAAAAATAAGCATCACACTCTTTATTAAATGTTCCCGAATCTGCAAACCAGTGCAAAATGCGTGAAGCATTTCCACCAATATATAATGGAGTAATTCTACCACGAGTGTATTTATCTTCCAAACGTAAGCCTTGCAAAATAATTCCTACATAGTAACATAATCCAGCCATGCCGATCGCCGACTTTTGCAAAATATCCTGCAAATCTGTATTATCACTATTGGCATATCTGTTCTTCTTTAACCACTCTTCTCCTTTACTAATCAAAACTGCATCTAGTTTCACATAAAACGAATCATTATCATTATTCTGATTGTTTGGCTGATTTAATGCAGGAACCAATTGTTCTTTTGCATCTTTGTCTTTGATAAGTGCTTCGATAAATTGTGGTTTATTTTTTACAAATTGAGAAAATAAATCTCGGCCAGCCAAAAGAACAGAACATTGATGTAGCAATATATTACCTTGCCAAATCGAAATATCAGATGTTCCACCTCCCATATCAATGCAAGTAGTATATAGCAAATCTTCTTGTTCCTCCTCAGCAAAGTAATGGGCTAAAGCCAAACTTTCTGATCTATAACATTTCCCTTTGGCGCTATCTAATAACTGATGATTTATTCCAGTTTTAGCTGTTAAATCATTAATAATATCTTGCCATATCACTAAATAAAGATTTTTTTGACCTCGGGCAAACGCCGATGGATAAGAAATTGTCCACTCAATAACTCTAACATTTTTGCTCGCCGCTTCTGCTGTTATTAGTAAAGCTAAATGCTTCAAAAATAGTTTAGTATAAGGAAGACTATAAGCATCCCATTTGAGATTGGCTTTGATATGATCTTGCTGAGGATTAAATGTTAATAAATCAGGGGTAATATAAAGCCTACCATCAAAAACTGGTCTATTTCTATCTATAGCTTTCTTAGCAGTTAAAACACTAGATAGGGGGAGCTTTTGCTCAACTGGGGGCATAAAATAATCATAAACTGCATCAACTGGATCAACTGCTGTTATGGGCAGATGGAATGCTGACAATGTTAATTTTTGTTTGATATTACCACTTTGATAATAGACATTAGTAAAAGATGTACCAAAGTCTATTCCTACTATCCAAGTTTTATCCTGAGCCTCATTTCCGACTAACGGGGGTGTTTTCAGTAAAATTAAACCTAATTCTACTTTTTCTGCCTTGTCTTGACAAATAATGTATGAAGGAAACTCATCTAAACGAGTTATTTTAAAATCCTTTATATTATGAAGAGAAACTTCTTTTGGTTCAGGCAATATCAACTCAAAAGATCGTTCCTGACTTTCACCTTCTTTCAGATCATAGTAAAAAGCATAATATTCTTTCCAACCTTTCGCTCTAAAGTTAGGCCATAATTCTATGTAAGGTGTATTTGTGATAGCATTGCTTTCTTTAATTACGTATTCTTTAGTAACGGTGTATATACCACCAGATAAAGGTATTTTTAATGTCACTTTTACGCCTGAATCTACTCCTTTAGAAATTTCTGCTAATTCTACCATTTTGCTCAATTCCTCGGCCGTAAAATATTGTAACATTTTTGGCTGAATTGGTAACAATGGTGTAATTTTCTTTTCCTTAATTTGTTGTTTTTCTTCTACTTCATAAGCAAGTGATTCAGAACCATTTGGTAGTAAAACATTAGTTAATTGGTTTTCACCTTGAATAAAGTAAAAGTTTTCCAAGAATATATCAGTTTCTTTTAAAAATTCTCCTTGATATTTCCTACGAAAACCATCTTCATCAAAAGCGGGCAAGTTAGTATCCCAAATCCAGATATCTTTAGGACTTTTAGAGTTCCATTGTCTAGCAAGCTCCTCAGTATTGGCAATAAATAGAATATCTGCATCACCTACTTTTTGTGATACTAACTTTATATCAGAAGGTTTCTGGGTCGGTTTAATGATTTTATCTAGTATTTTTAAAGCTCCTGTAGTTATGCCAAATCCTCCTTCTTTACGACGCGGTCTATGTGCGACCGGACTTCTTCTTTCGCTCCGATCGTTTTCCGGTAAGCTGGTGTCTATCTCATTTTTAAACTCTTTAATAACTTCTTTAATTTTTGTTGTGGTTTCGCCCTGATGGTTGTCAAGCTCATCTTGTAGCTCACCTAGCCATTGCCATAACTGGATTTTTTCATCATCTGTCAGATAATTTTCTGGCTTGATTGGTGATTGTAATTTTTTATCACTAAACCAATGAACTCCTGTCCAGTCTGCATTTTCAGCAGGACAAATTAGGGTAGTAGGAGATGTCATACCTACAGGCTTTCCTTGTAATAAAAATACATAAATTTCTTGCCAAGGATTATTGTTTGCCCCCCCTTCTAGCTGATAGATACTTTTTTCTTTATCTGGAATTAGTGCTTGGAGAGATCTAACAAATAAATCAACGTTTAATCTACGTATATCTATCTTGGTTGCTGTTAGTTTAAAACCTTGTACTTCTTTCAACGCGATCGCTGCCAACATTCCTTTCCATTCCGCTTTCATTTGCTCATAAAGAGGATGACCCTTCTCTTGTTGGCGCAACAACACCATTTCTACTAATAGGGGGCGGGCCCACATATCAGGAATAGCATTAACATTATCTTTACCAACTTCTGGTAGAGCTAAACTATCAGCTAATTCATCAAATGCTACCGATGTTTGTTTGTGCCACTCACCCGTATTTCCTTGTCTAAACCGAGAGTTAGGATTTTGCGGTGGTAACAACACAGAGGACTTGTTTTGGTTAGTTTGGATTTGATTGGTATTCATCAGTTTTTTCTCCTTAAATGCTGAATTTACTGTTTAAATTTTAGGTTTTCGTAATTTGTGAGATTCATTTCCTTAGAAATCAACTGCCAAAAAGTTTACCACCTATTATTTAAAATATTGGTTTAAATTTGGCTAATTGCTTTATATAAGGCTTTAGCCAATCCAACAGTTCCATCTTTAGGCGCGCCAATATCTTTATCGTTTAATCCTTCCAAAATTTTGTTAAGCTCAACCCCCTTTATTTCTTCAACTAACTTGCTAAAGTTGGTGCGCTCTTTTTTTAGGGATTTGTTATTGCTATCCCAAAAGTTGTAACTATTAAACCACTTGACTTCTTCACCACCTGGCTTATCATGAATATATCCTAGCCAAGTCAAATAATTTTCTACCCATTCACTAATTTGTTTAAAAGTATCTAACTCTTGGGTATCAGTTATTTTGACTTTTCTAAAAAATTTCAAATACCAAATATATTGTTGTTCTCTAGCTCCTTTTCTAATGTTATCTAAATCAGGCGCGATCGCTGATAACCAAGCAAAAGCAAATCTGGTCATTGTCACCAATTTACTTCTCACTTCATTTCGATCGGGTAAATCATCCCAACTAACTAAACTACTATCTTTTCGACCAATTGTTACGATATTTAGTTGATTAGGCTTAGGCGTTAACAAAAAGTCTCGCAAAGCTAAAGCGCCATATAATTCTAAAAAATGAGGAAAATTGCGCTGATTTTGTCCCCCAGTGCTAAAGTTTTCCAAGTTGGCTAAATTAGGAGTTCCCAACAAGTAAACTGTATCAAATTTTAACTGTTTGGTACTATAGTAACGCAATGCAGCTTCCGTTTTTAGAATAAACTCCTCAGACTTGGCAAAAACTTTGCCTTCACTTACATCTTTACGACTAGGGGTAAACCGGAAATAAGGTAGCATTAATAACCCACCAAACTTAATATCTCTTAATAGACTCTCTTTATCTAACTCATCAGCAATCAAACGTCCCAAAGTGGGAAAACCGGAAGCACCAGTACCACCAAAAATTGAACCACATAAAAAAACTTTAGGCGCTTTACCAGCATCTTTTTCATCTTTAATTTTAGAAATTAAAGTCTCCCAGTTTTCCTGATTTTTCTGCTCTTGACTTAGCAGGCTCATAATTCCTGCTCCAATAGAAGGTCGGCCTCTAAAGCCTTCTTTTAAATCAGTATCTCTTTCTTCTTTAGTATATAAGACATCAAACAAATGCTTAACAGCATTATTTTCTGGATAACTATCATATTTAAAAGCATCTCTTATCCGTACTTTTCCTTCTGTAAAAGGAGACCATAGACCACTTTCAAATGCAGATATTTTTCTGATCATCCAAGCAATGTTATTATCTGGATTGTCTCTATTAATACAAGCCTGAGTTTTTCTATAAATACTAAGAGTATTCTCGCATTCTCTCAAATTGCCATTACCTTTATCTGGATCCACCAAAAGAGTTTGTATATCTTCTGGATATAAACCAGACGCAGCCACATAGCTAACTGCCTCTAGGAACTTCGCTCCACTACCACCAATTCCAATTATATAAACTGACATAATCTTTTTTACCTCTTTTTACTTTCTCCACAATCGAGCTAAAGGAACTACATGAGCTATTAAGGACGGTGTACTCACTGCTGTTGCTAACCAATAGTTTAGCAACATATTAAATACTAAAAAAACTGCCATTGATGGTACAGCTTGAGGACTAATCTTTCCATAGAAATATAAAGCTACGCCTATACTTAAAACTGGAGCTAACGCAAACAACCACCAAATTAGTTTGGCTGTTGAATCTCCTCTAGGATGAGCAGAATAAAATTTAAAAGTAGCCACAGCCCACCATAACATAGCAAATATTACCGAAATGGCAAATACAATTAGTGCTGATGGGGTAAACATATCCCTAATAAATGTAGGTATTCTTACTCCTGTCACAGAAATAGTACCTGTACCATAAATCCAACTTTCTATGGGTATTAGGACTGCACCTATTACCGTTACAGCAACTAGACCAAGAAACTCCCAAGCTCGACTGCTCGCTTTCATTACTTTTTTATTTGGAATTTGTTAATTTGCTGTATCCTCTAAATAGTACAGTACGCACCAAGTGTTTTTTTTCTGTAACTTATGATACAGTTTACAAGAATTTACAATTCTTACGGGTCTTTAGTAAGGTCATTATTGTCCCGTTTGGCCATAGTCTCTGTTTGTTTTACTCTGGTAGCGTGTCCTAAAAAAGAGCCTTGGGACTGTGCCGCATCAGAATCAGTCTCTAACAAACACGATAATGCTACTCGGATTACTCCAATCATTCAGATTGACGGTACACCATCTATGCAAGGCTTTGTCCAAAACATTCGACGGGATAATTATGGCCCTTTCTTTGATGACCAAGGAAGACCCATCGCAGATCCCAATGGTCGTAGCATTTTTAATCGCACTCTCCGCTTGATAGATGATACTTTTGCTGCTTTTCCTAAATCTGAGTCCCCTAAATACTATCGCTTTGGCACAAAAAGAGAAGATAAATCATTTGGTAACAAAAGTGACAAGGCCAGATATCCCAACTTTTACGGGGATTATTTTTTGGATAAAGACAAATATCACTATTTAGGTGATGCTAAAATTGACAAAGCTATCATTCCTGTTGATGGTGATGTCAGCGATGAAATTTCTATTATTGTTACCGATCTTTATCAACAAAATGCTGTTATTTCAGATGTTATTGCCAGTTTAAGAAAGCATTATTTAGAAAAACAGTATGCAGTAGGAGTAATTGCTCTCAAAAGTCAATTTGATGGGACTGTTTACGATATCAACTTAGGTGGGAATTCTCAGGATTATCGCACCAGCGATCAATATCCACAAAAGTTTCGTCCTTTCTATCTTTTAGTTTTGGGTACTTATGATAATGTGTCAAGATTTTTTGATACTTTTAAAGACAAAAGTAAAAATGTTGGGTTGAATTTTGCAGAGAATAAATTTGTGATTTTTTCATCTTTGTTAGTTAAAGAAACATCTATGCTAAACATTACTAAACCGACTCTGGATAATAATGGCATAGAAAGACAATTTACTATTAATGATGGTCAAGTAATGATTGAAGTAAAAAATGAACAAACCATTGATCGCTTAATGATTACCAATAAAGCTAAAGATATGGAAAAAATTAATTATCAAGTTGATTATCAACCTTTAAGCTATACATTACCAATTCGTCCTGAATCAATAGAATTTAAAATTCAAGGTGATTTTAATAACAATACCAAAGACTTTAGCCCAGATCAAAATATTGATAAAATTTTTAATCTAGGCAATGCTAAATTCCTAAATAATAGACTACTAACTTTTGAGGCTAATCTCAACACTAATGAAATGCAAACAGGAGTCTATAAATTTATTGTTGATCTAATTCCTCGTAAAGTTGAATCACCTAAATGGTGGAAAGAACAGAATCTTAGTGAAAACGATCAATTTGATGGTTCTCGCACTTATAATTTATTTCCATTTCTACAAGATTTGAGTGACCTAACAATTAAATCTCAGCAACCAATAGGTCATTTTTGCTATATTTTGCATAAAAAATAGCCCGATTAATCAGCAGTTGCACAACATTAATTAGAAAAGAACACATCTGATTTGGCGATCAGTATTTTACTATAGGGTCTATTAATTTGAGCATTGAATGTCATAATAATAAAAAAATATCACTACCAAACTTTTTTATGAAAGCAATCGTCATCGAACAAGCAGGTAATACCAATTAACGAAATTGTCGAAGCTCATAGTTATATGGAATCCAATCAAGCTACAGGTAAATTAGTCATTTTAGTAGATGAGCATCACACCCAAAAATAGGGGCGATCGCAGAGATTGGGGATCATCCCAATGCGTGCAAATATATTCGTAGGAGCGAAGCATTCTGGCAGTAAATCTCTTGTTTTAACCAATAACTTATCTGCCGGAATACTTCGCCCCTACAAAATGCTATATAGCAGTCGCCAAGGCGCGATAGACATGATTGATTGCTGGAACCATTGATTCTATTCCCTTCTTCCCTAGCCCCTAGCCCCTAGCCCCTAGTCCCTAGTCCCTAGCTATGTTATCTTTACTGAATGCTTTAAGTTCCTCGGCGCGAATATGAGCTATTGCTTTCTCTTTTTCTCGCAAGTCTCCTGGTTCATTAATGTACATTTCAGGTTCGATCGCGTAGTTATTGAGTAAACCCTCTTTATCTACAGTATAACCATCTGTAGTATGAATGCTATCAGGATCGACTTGCTCCTGAGTTTTCTCACTTTCTAAGTCTGTTTCTGTGGGAATGTGCATAAAAGCATCTCCCTCACGATCTTGACGCGCTGCTGTCTCAGCCGGAGTAATTCCCCGGTCATAATGAGGAGCTTCCATCTTCTCTTCAATGCGTTCATCAGTAGGTGTTTGTTTGCTAATAGACATGAGCTTACTCCTGAATATTTATTCAAAAATCTTTGATTTATATTTCAAGAATATCCTTAAACTAAATCAGAAATCAACTATCTTTAGTGGTAGTTTATTATGATATAGCTTTAATAAATCTGTCCATTCTTGACAGCGTTTAGCAGTCCCTTCAATGGGAAATGTCCCTCAAATCAGAGAAAAAACGTAATTTTTTCTCATAGTCCAATTTTTCCGAAATTCATCTAGTCTAGGTGTAGTCTAAGAAGTAAGCAGTTTAGTTTACATCCCAAACACTCAAAAGTTATCACAGTCATAAAAATGAAGAAACATTTTTTATTACTACCCGGAGTAATTGCATTAGTTCTTGCTACTGCGACCGTAATTCCCGCTTTTACCAATACTGCCGTTGCTGTTGATGCTCAAGCAGATAGAACAGGTGGAGAAAAAGCTAAATCTAATCGACTGAATTTGACTGATGCTCAAAAGGCACAAATTAAGCAAATTCGAGAGTCTAGCCGCCAGCAAATGGATGCGATTCTCACCCCAGAGCAAAAAGAACAACTTCGCACGGCTCGGCAACAAAAACAAAAGCCAAACCTGAACTTGAGTGAAGATCAAAAAGCCAAACTCAAAGCGTTGCGGGAAAATTCTAAAGCCCAAATAGACGCAATTCTCACTCCTGAGCAAAAGCAAAAACGTCAGGAAATGCGTTCTTCATGGCGTGAGAAACATCACGAAAACCAGTCTAAATAGATGGTTAATGGTTTGTAGTAAGCGCTTTAGCGCTAAAGCGCTTACTACAAACCAGCTAATTATTTAATTTCTATTTTCACAAGTTAACCACTTTTACTGAGCTTTCTTTTTTGTTGTACTCGTAGACTTCTTAGTAGTAGCCGCTTTAGTAGCCGTTTTAGTCGTTGTCTTAGTCGCCGTAGTCTTTGGCTCCTTAGTAGCAGTTGACCTCCTCGACTTGCTAGTAGATTTAGTCCCCGAACTTTCCTTAGCTGCTAACAACTCCAACGCCCTTTCTAGGGTAAAATTCTCCACAGATTCATCCTTCGGTAAAGAAGCATTAATCTCCCCATGTTTTACATAAGGACCATAACGACCATCATAAACATTGATCGATTCACCATCACTGGGATGATTACCTAAAACCCGCAAAGGTTCCGCAGTTTTACTACTTCTCCCGCGACTAGATTTCGGTTGGGCTAATAACTCCAATGCTCGTTCAAATGTAACTGTTGAAACATCATCACCAGCTTTCAACGATCGATATTCCTTGCCTTCCTTACCCAAATCGCTAACAATATAAGGCCCATACATTCCCAAACTTGCTTGAATTTTTGCCCCGGTTTCTGGATGCACACCTAAATAGCGTGGCAAAGATAACAAACCAACGGCCATTTCTACAGTTACACTTTCCTTCGTTACACCCTTTGGTAAAGAGGCGCGTTTGGGTTTCTTATTCTCTTCAGTGGCGACACCTAACTGCACGTAAGGACCGTAATTTCCGACTAGAATATAAATAGGTTGACCCGATTCTGGATGTATGCCTAATTGTTCAGGGCCTTCGGTTTTTTGCCGCAGAATGTTTTGAATTTGTGCGGGGTCTAAATCTGCTGGTGTTAAATCACCAGGAATAGAAGCCGTCACCATCCCATTTTCACTTTCAGCCTCAATATAAGGACCGAATTTGCCGATCGCAACCTTCGCAGGTAAATTTTCTAGTACAACCGTTCGGGCAGTTTTAGCATCAATTTCACTATCACCAATTTTAACTAGATTTTGCAGCCCAGTTTCTCCTAGATAAAATTTTCGTAGGTAAGGCAACCATTGCGCCTCACCGGTGGCAATTTCATCTAAAGTTGCTTCCATTTTCGAGGTAAAACCCGTGTCTACTAAGTCGGGAAAATGTTTTTCCAATAAGGCCGTTACTGCAAAGGCCGTGAAGGTAGGAATTAAGGCATTTGCTACTAATTTGGCATAGCCGCGATCGACGATCGTACCAATAATACTAGCGTAGGTACTGGGACGACCAACGCCTTCACTTTCTAGGGTTTTTACTAAAGAAGCTTCGGTAAATCTGGCCGGTGGTTGAGTTTCGTGACCGATCGCTTCTAATTCTTTACAATCTGGGCGATCGCCAACTTTTAAAGGTGGTAAAATTACCTCTTGATCTTCCAATGCAGCATCAGGATCGTCGGAACCTTCCACATAGGCGCGAAGAAAACCGGGAAAGTCAATGCGTTTTCCACTGGAACGAAAACCAGCATCTTCTACTTGTAACTGTACATTAATATGAGTTTGGCGGGAGTCAGCCATTTGCGAGGCCACCGTCCGTTTCCAAATTAAGTCATAAAGTCGGAAATCTTGACCGTCTAAACCGGTTTCCTGGGGTGTCCGAAAAGTGCTGCCGGCGGGCCGGATGGCTTCGTGGGCTTCCTGTGCGCCCTTACTTTTAGTAGTGTATTTGCGAGGTTGAGGACTGAGATATTCGTTACCATAGAGTGCTTCTACGCAACTTCTGGCCGCCGCGATCGCCTGTTCCGATAGATGTACCGAATCCGTCCGCATATAGGTAATAAAACCCCGTTCGTAGAGGCCTTGGGCAACTCGCATGGTTTCCCGCGCACTCAGTCGTAACTTGCGGTTAGCTTCCTGTTGCAATGTGGAGGTAGTGAAGGGGGGCGAGGGTTTGCGGGTGACAGGTCGTTCCTCAATGTTGGCCACACTCCAAGGCTTTCCTAGCAGTCTTTCCCGTAACGCATTGGCTTCTTCCTCATTCAGCAATAAGACGTTGCGGCCGGCGGCGATGCGACCGGTACTTTCGTCAAAGTCGCTACCTGTGGCTACTTTAACGTTGCGGACGGTGACGAGTTTGGCTTCAAATTCATTGCCTTTTTGTCCGACTTTAGCATTGGGAGGGGTAAGGATGGCTTTTAGGTCCCAGTAACTTCCTTGGCGGAAGGCCCGGCGATCGCGTTCTCTACGGACTAATAGCCTGACGGCGACGGATTGAACTCGTCCCGCCGAGAGTCCTCTGGCGATTTTTTTCCACAACAGCGGCGAAACGGTGTAACCAACGAGGCGATCTAAAATCCGCCGGGTTTCTTGGGCGTGAACTACCCGTTCGTCAATACTGCGACAGTGGGTGAGGGCGCTACGGATGGCTTCGCGAGTAATTTCGTGAAAGACCATGCGTTTGATGGGAACTTTCGGCTGAAGGACTTGTAATAAGTGCCAAGAAATGCTTTCTCCTTCCCGATCTTCGTCAGTAGCGAGGATGAGTTCGTCGGCTTCCTTGAGTGCGTCTTTAAGTTCTTTGACGATTTTCTTTTTATCTTTGGGAATGACGTAAAGCGGTTCAAAGTCTGCTTCTACATTTACGCCCAATTGGGCCCATTTTTCTCCTTTAACGGCTTCGGGTATTTCTTCGGCGGAGGATGGGAGGTCGCGCACATGACCCATTGATGCCTCTACGCGGTAGGTGGAGGGCAGGAAGTTGCGAATGGTACGGGCTTTAGTGGGTGATTCGACGATGACGAGGGTTGACATGGGAAACTTTTTAAGGATAGCGGTGAGGCTAGATTCTAGTGAGAGATAGTTTTGCCAGATTGTCAAGCGATCGGCTGGGGGCGATCGCTGTTTTGCTTGGGTGGGATGCTACCTAGTTTTAAGCTATCTTACTTTTTACTTTTTAACTTAATGGCGATCGGGTGGGTGGTGATAGGGCTGGTTTTTTGGTAAAGGCTACCTCAGATTAGCCTTGAATTACGGGCAATGTTACTGGGCAAAAGGTTTGAAGGATCGAGTTGAGGAAGATGCGCTAATTCTAGTTTATGGGTAAAGGTGCGCTAAAGTAGAGTAAAAATTATATGGGAGCGATTTGCATGACTGGGCTAGAAGTTTTGCATTCTGTCCAATTCGTCACTGTCAAAGGGAAGCATTTAGCTGTTCTGAGTGCTGAAGATTGGGATGTGTTGATTGAATGGTTGGAGAATTTGGAAGATGCACAAATTGCACAGAAAGCATTTGCTAATTTGAAAGCTGCGGGGGGCGATCGCACGTCAGCAGGCTGGTTAAAATGGGATGATGTAGAGCAGGAGTTAGAGTGAGCAATTACACTGTTTACATCGCGCCAGAAACATTTCAAGAAATCAAAAATCTCCCTGGCAATATACGGCAGCGAGTTAGGCAAGCCATTAGAGATTTAGCGGAAAATCCACGCCCCTCTGACAGTAAATTGTTAGATAAACCTAATTTTGATCGAGAACTATGGCGGCAACGTATAGATAATTGGCGGATAGTTTATGCAATTACGGAACCAGATAAGTTGGTAGATATTGTGGCCGTCCGCAAACGCCCACCTTATGACTATGGAGATTTGGAGAGATTGTTTGAACAATTAGAGTAAAGGCAGTAAAAATGATTGATAAGCTTACACCTGAGCAAGAAGCATTGATTCCAGTCTATCGGGAAAAGTGGAGAGCGATCGCGCTTTCTACTGAGCCAATTGACCGCGAGAAAGCTGCTGATGCAGTCAAAGCTATCTATGCTGCGATCGGCAAACAAGAGCCAAAAATTGTTTTCTTTGATAGCCCTTATGCTGCCTATCAAAATCTCTTATTGCTCGACAGGTTACCATCTTCCCGATCTGGTTTAATTCGCTATAAAGTTTATAAGGAAATCGAAATAACATTTGTTGTAAGTAAGTTAAAAATCAGACTCTGGTACGATATAGGAAATTTGTTTAGAATAAAATATAAATCGTATTTTATGAGTTATACTGGCAATGAACCTAGAAGCGAATGGACTGAGGAAGAAGAAGAACGAGAAGGATATATTTCTCTAGTAATGATTAGGCAGGAGGATTTGGCGGAGGAAGCATCAAGAATAGACTATTGTATTTCCGGCTTATCAATATCCTGCAAAGAAAATCAGTATAAATGGGAATCGTATCAATCGGTAGCTGAGAATTGTGGCTGTATTTTTGCTTTTCCAGAAATTTGCTATGTGTGCGATCGCCCCCGCATCCTTTCCTTCGACTCTCAACAGCGACTCCACGCAGAAGGATCGCCTGCAATTCAATTTGCCGATGGTTTCAGCGTGTACGCCTATCATGGCGTGAGATTACCTGAAAAATACGGAAAAGTTCACCCTCAACAGTGGCGTTCAGAATGGCTATTATCGGAGGATAATGACGAACTTCGGCGAGTGCTAATTCAAGGCATAGGTTATGAACAATCCTGAAACAGAAATATCAACCATGTCAATAGTAACAAACAATTCCAAGACTTTTCGTTGTTTGCATTTGGGCAGTTAAAGATAGTCCAGCAACTTCACTCTCCCATTGTGCTGCCAGAGTATAAAAATTGTTAACTACTTCTGAGGATAGTTCAGTATTTTTTGGTAGAACATTTTGAGTGGCATTTCGGCTAGAAGTTTCTGGTTGCACGATCGAATTTTCAAGACTGTACTCGGAAATTGACATAACACTAATTTCTGTGGGTTACGGTGCAAAAGTGGTCTTGTTAATTACACTTTAATCTTAGCACAAACAGATGTTACGGGCTTTAGTGGGTGATTCGACGATGACTAGGGTTGACATGGGACACTTTTTAAGGATGGCGGTGAGGCTAGATTCTAGTGAGTGATAGTTTGAGCAGATTGTCAAGCGATCGGTTGGGGGCGATCGCTGTTTTGCTTGGGTGGGATGCTACCTAGTTTTAAGCTATCTTACTTTTTACTTTTTAACTTAATGGCGATCGCGCCTCTTCCATTCCCAATCTCAAAGTGCGTAGGCGTAGCCAGCCGCAGGCATCGCACTTTCGCATCCCTATCAATATCGAACTCAACTATTTACCCCTACAACACTCAACTCCTCTGACATTTCGCAATGATTTGTTGCATCATCTTTTGGCAAATGTTCACTCTTCAAAAATTCTTCAAATAAATCAAAAAACCGCTTCAGGGCATCAGATTCATCCTCAGAATAAAAAAGAATAATCCGACTCCATGATTGAGTAGATGCTTGGTCAAATCGAGTTTCTATCCATTCTTGAAACTCCTCAAATTTTTTCTCTTCCTCTGTGACTGGGATGCCAATTTGACGGAGGGCAAAAGAATAGCCATCTAAGAAAACATGAAGATGACTAAGCGATTGCTTCCCCAAATATAAAGAGGATCTTTTTTTGATTTTCCCTAGCAAATCATACAAATCCAACATTCTTTCATCTCCTTTTAGCTAAAATTCAATTTCCGTAATCTCAAATTGACCGCCCAGATCGAGCGCTAAACAATAAAATTTTGCCAGCCACTCTTGTTTCGGAATTCCTTTGTTATGGATATTGTCAAAAATTAATTCCTCCCCATTTATTTGAACTGCAATCCCTTCGTGCCGTCCATTGGTAGCAATATTCTGTCCGATGTCATCATTGTAAATATTACCATATTTTCCTTTGGCACTGCCCGTATAAATTTTTACCTTCTTTCCAGAAATCTCCCTTTGAATTAAAAAATTTTTGATGTTTAAAGCGCAAGCATTACATTCAAATAGCTTATATTTACTAGCTATTTCTGAAATTTGTTGTCGTAATTCATCATCGCTCATGTTTACTTATTTGAGCATCTCTTAATTTTAATTGTACGAAGTTGCGAATAGTGCGGGCTTTAGTAGGAGATTCGACGATGACTAGGGTTGACATGGGAAACTTTTTTAGGATAGCGGCGAGGCTAGTTTCTAGTGAGAGATAGTTTGGGCAGATTGTCAAGCGATCGGTTGGGGGCGATCGCTGTTTTGCTTGGGTGGGATGCTACCTAGTTTTAAGCTATCTTACTTTTTACTTTTTAACTTAATGGCGATCGGGTGGCTGGTGATGGGGCTGGTTTTTTGGTAAAGGTCGCGATCGTACCGACGGGCAAGGAATCATGGTATGATTTATCAGTTGTGGCTCTCCCGGATGCTCGGTGTAAAAAGTAGTATTTGATACAATTTCAAGGCGGAACGGAAGCTGAAAACCTTGATGTAGCTAAACTATAAGTCTACTTTATCACCATAAGTACGGGAGAGCCATGTCCTTAACAAATAACTCCATTAATGTATGAAAATTAGAGCGATCGTTCATCCAGCAGCAGAAGGTGGCTATTGGGCAGAAGTTCCCGCACTTCCAGGCTGCATTACTGAAGGAGAAACCATCGAAGAAGTAATGATTAATTTAAAAGATGCTATCGTCGGTTGGCTCGAAGTTGCTAATAGTCGTGAAGCAATTTCCTCCACAGATAAAATTGTGGAGATTGCTATATGAAATCTATATTCTGGCAAGCAACTTTGCAAAATTGTAGAGCAGAAAGGTTGGGTTTTAAAAAGAGTTACTGGCAGTCATTATATCTATGAAAACCCAGAATTAGAACAAATTTTGTCAATTCCTGTTCACCGCAATCAAGATTTGAAAGTTGGAACATTACCTAATCTTCATTTTTCAATTGTTAAGCTTATTTTACTTTTTTCCATCGTGCTTTACCCCAAGCAGCGATGACGGAGTATCAATTGAAACTGTTGATATATGACCCTACGAATGAGGTGATTGTGCAATGGATCGATCGCGTGGCTGGTGATGGGGTTGGTTTTTTGTGGTTCTGATTTTGGGTTTTTTTGGTAAGGGGCTTGACAAGGGAGATGTTTTGAGTTTAGTATGATTTTCGTGAACCGAAGCGAGGGCGATTTCTTCGGGAGGTTCACGAAAATCGCTAGAACCTTGATAATAAAATAGTTTACACTGTTGAAGTCGGCTATTTATTGCGATTTACTCGCAATAAGAGCGGCTGAAATGAAGGTGTTTTTGAGGTTCACGAAAACTGGCTTCAGGATGCCTTGTCTGTCTGGGTTTCAGCCGGCAGACTTTCAATTAAAATAATCCCGGCAACGGGACTGAAACATTGATTCCCTGATTTGTGGATTTCCTCAAGCCATAGTTTCAGGCTTTCAATTAAAATAATCCCGGCAACGGGACTGAAACTTGATGTAGTTACAGAAAGTAGTAAGGAGTATACATTCTTTCAATTAAAATAATCCCGGCAACGGGACTGAAACCCCTTATTAATCGGGGCTCTACTCTTAATTTAGGAAGTAGACTTTCAATTAAAATAATCCCGGCAACGGGACTGAAACTTTTAATGAGTTTTCTAGTAGCTAAACTAAGCTAACTTTCAATTAAAATAATCCCGGCAACGGGACTGAAACGCGATCGCCTAAGAAATTCTAAGACATTAACGATCGCAATCCCTTTACAATCATGTCAAATATATTTCGATAACGGATTCTTTAATACCATAAAAAAGGAAGAGGTAAAAAGCAGGCGGCGATCGCTAAAACTAAAAAACAATCGCTCAAAAGCCTACGCTTCCTCTTCCTCCACAGAAAACACAAAACCCCCGCGCTTGCGCTGACAGGGGTTGTTAAAGTCCAATTACATATTTTTGCCATTCCTGGTGCATTCCACTCCTAACGTGCTTAGTCAATTCAAAATACAAACCACTATAGGGTTTACGAGGGGTATAACGCAGACTCATGTTAGCCTCCTTTGGCGTTCGACAACCTTTTTTCACATTACAGCGGACACAAGCACTAACTAAATTTTCCCAACTATCACCACCACCACGCGATCGGGGAACTACATGATCGAGCGTTAAATCATCCCCTGTATAACCACAATATTGACACGAGTGACCATCTCGGTGTAATATATTTCGGCGCGTCAGAGGAATATCATTATAAGGAACCCGAACGTAGTGACGCAAGCGAATGACCGTAGGTAACGGGAAACCCTGGGAGAGATATTTCCCGTTGTGCTCAATCTGTTCAGCCTTGCCTTTCAGCAATAAAACAATAGCCCTCCTCCAACTGGTGATGTTGAGGGGTTCGTAAGAGGCGTTCAGCACCAGAACATTGCCCATTGTTGATTGTTTAGAGAGAATATTTCCACCGATACTAGCACAGCTTGGACGCAGGGGGATCGGGCTGGGAAATTTTTAAGACTTAGCTATATATGGTGGGCGAATGCCATTCGCTAAATATAGAGGCACTGCGTAATACCATTTCTCTAAATTAATACTACATTAATACTACAGTCTTCGGGGCGGGTTTTTG
>MBRE01000051.1:63105-162066 GCA_001698425.1 Oscillatoriales cyanobacterium USR001
CCAAACTGTTGAAAACTTTTTTAGAAATGATATAAGTCCTGATTTGGCAAAAAAAATAAATAAATCTAAAAATATTGTTACAAAATTTATTATACTGAGATCGTCCACCACCAAGTATTTTACTCACCCTTATGATCGAGGCTCAATTCCCCTGGCTGACAGCGATTATCCTCCTCCCCCTAATCGCTTCCACCCTCATCCCAGTGCTCCCAGACAAAGACGGCAAAACAATACGGTGGTATGCACTGGGGGTCGCCGTAGCCGACTTCCTATTAATGTGTTACGTCTTTTGGACCCATTACGATCCCAGCCTCAGCAGCTTTCAACTCGTAGAAAGCTACCCCTGGATACCGCAATTAGGTCTATCTTGGGCAGTTTCCGTAGATGGGCTTTCCATGCCTCTCGTACTTCTGGCCGGTTTAGTGACTACACTCTCGATTTTCGCCGCCTGGCAAGTCGATCGCAAACCCCGCCTCTTCTACTTTTTAATGTTGGTGCTCTATTCAGCCCAAATCGGCGTATTCGTTGCCCAAGACTTGATGCTATTTTTCATCTTCTGGGAAATCGAACTAATTCCTGTCTATTTGCTCATCTCCATTTGGGGAGGCAAAAAACGTCAGTACGCCGCGACAAAATTTTTAATATATACCGCCGCTGCTTCTATCTTTATTTTGATTGCAGCTTTGGCAATGGCTTTTTATGGTGGTGGAAATATCACCTTTGATGTCGTCGAATTGGGGCTAAAAAATTTCCCACTTGGACTAGAACTATTACTTTATGCGGGTTTATTAATTGCCTTTGGCGTGAAACTCGCTATTTTCCCGCTGCATACTTGGCTACCTGATGCTCACGGCGAAGCTTCTTCACCAGTATCGATGATTTTAGCCGGTGTTTTGTTAAAAATGGGCGGCTACGGATTGATTCGTTTAAACCTAGAATTGTTACCGGATGCTCATGTTTATTTTGCACCAGTTTTGGCAATGTTAGGCGTTGTCAATATTATCTATGGTGCATTTAATTCCTTTGCCCAAACCAACATGAAACGCCGCCTAGCTTTCTCGTCAGTTTCGCACATGGGATTTGTCTTACTAGGTATTGCTTCCTTCACTGATTTGGGAATTAACGGTGCTTTATTACAAATGCTTTCGCATGGTTTAATTGCCGCCGTGCTGTTTTTCTTGGCGGGCGTTACCTACGATCGCACTCATACAATGCTCTTGGATGAAATGGGCAATCTCGGTAAGATCATGCCCAAAATATTTGCACTATTTACCATTAGCGTCATGGCTTCCCTCGCACTTCCCGGTATGAGTGGTTTTGCTAGTGAATTGTCAGTTTTTGTGGGCGTGGCAACCAGCGATATTTATAGCACATCTTTCCGGTTTGTCACCGTATTCTTATCGGCTGTGGGATTAATTCTCACTCCGATTTATCTGCTTTCCATGCTACGGCAATTATTCTACTCAGGTGTTGCTCCCACTTGCGATTTGAATGGAAATTTACAAGAAACAGGACTTCAAGAAGCGGTTTGTTTTGGGACAAGTTGCGTATTACCTGGAGAAGCAACTTTTACAGATGCTAGACCCCGTGAAGTATTTATTGCGGCTTGCTTTTTGTTACCGATAATTGGCATTGGTTTTTATCCCAAATTAGCCACACAGGTTTATGACGTGAAGACAGTGGCGTTAAATGCTGAAGTCCGCGAATCATATATCCAAATTGCTCAACAAAATCCTGGGATATACGCCAGGGGTATTGTGGCTCCCAAAATTGTTGAGTCACAAGTTCCGACTGTTGCAGGAATCTTTAAGTAATTTTGGTTAATAAGTTTTAAGCGATCGCTTTTTTGTAGGCGATCGCTTTTTTTTGGCGATACAATGTTTTCAGGGATACAACTATTCCCAGAATAAAGCAGATAAACTTAACGAATACGATCGCATGAGAATTTATCAGTCTAATGGCTATTAACAAACAAAAATTTCCTCTGCGCGGTGTCCTTGTTGTCCCATTTGTCCTACAACTCTTTGCAGCTGTTGGATTAACGGGATGGTTATCTTTACGGAATGGACAAAAAGCAGTTAATGATGTGGCCACTCAGTTACAGACCGAAATTAGTGCGAGAGTCAACCAGTACCTCAACACCTACTTAGCAACCCCTCATCTCATTCATCGTATTAATGCTGATGATGTTCATCTAGGTAAATTTGATTTAAAAGACTTATCCGCAGTAGAACGCCACCTTTACTTTAGAATATTACAATTTCAATCTGCTGGCATCAATAATATTTTATTTGCCAATTTACAGAGAACTGGAAGCAGTCTTTATATTAAAAACAATCAAATGCGGATTTTAACAGTAGAAGATCCCTCTAATCCCTATCAATATTTAGAGTATTCTGTAGACAAAGATGGTAATCGAGATAAATTGTTGCAAATAGGTAGCGGATTTGATATTAGAACAAAAAGCTGGTATCAAAAAGGAAAAATAAGCACAGCGCCAGGATGGAGTGAAATTTATCCAACTGTATTTGAAGAACTTGCCATTGCTGCCTACCATCCAATTTTCGATAAAAATAATCGCCGATTAGGAATTTTTAGTATTACTATTAATCTTTTAGATATCAGTAAATTTTTAGAAAATCTACAAGTGGGAAAGTCAGGAAAAGTTTTTATTGTTGAACGAGATGGAAAGCTAATAGCAAGTTCCCACAAAAAACCCATACTTTATTTGATTAATAATCACCTTAACGATCGAAAAAAAATTCAGAGAATCAACGCACAAGAAACCAATGATGTTTTAATTAATCAAGCTAGTCAGTATTTGATAGAAAAATTTGGCGATATCGGGAAATTAGAGAATAATCAACAACTTGAATTTATCAAAGATGGTCAGCGAAACTTTCTTCAAGTCATACCCTTTAAAGATAAATTTGGTTTGGATTGGTTGATTGTAGTAGTAATTCCAGAAGCAGATTTCATGGATAAAATTAATGCCAATACCCGGAGCACAATTTTATTATGTATCTTAGCTTTAATTGTAGCAATAATAATGGGTATTTTTACCTCAAATTGGATTGTTACACCGATCCGGCAACTTAGTCAAGCTAGTGAAAAAATTGCTCAAGGAGAACTAAATCAAAAAATTGCCGTAAAGGGAGTTGATGAAATAGAAACTCTGGCTCAATCTTTTAACCTAATGACACAAAAATTACAAGAATCTTTTACGGCATTAGAAACTAGAGTTGAAGAACGCACGGCCGAACTTAAAGAAGCCAAAGAAGATGCGGAAAATTCTAAAGTAATAGCCGAAATTGCTAACCAAGCTAAAAGCGAATTTCTGGCGAATATGAGTCACGAACTGCGAACGCCCCTCAATGGTATCTTAGGTTATGCTCAAATCTTAATCCGCGATCGAAATCAGACAGAAACACAACGGAATGGTTTAGGTATTATACAGCAATGCGGTACTCATTTGCTCACCCTAATCAATGACATATTAGACTTATCTAAAATTGAAGCTCGAAAAATGGAACTTTATCCTAATGAATTTCATTTTTTGGCCTTTCTGCAAGGAGTTGGTGAAATTTGTCGGATTAAAGCTGAACAAAAAGGTATTACATTGATTAATCAATTCGATCCCATGCTTCCAATTAGTGTAGACGCGGATGAAAAGCGATTGAGGCAAGTATTAATTAATTTATTAGGAAATGCCATTAAATTCACCGATAAAGGTAGCGTCACTTTTAAAGTAGGTATAATTGAATCATCAACCATAGAAAATATAGAAGAAAATACTCTGAACTCCCTTAAAAGAATCCGATTTCAAGTCATAGATACAGGTGTGGGAATGAGTGAAGAACAAAGAGAAAAAATCTTTACACCCTTTGAACAAGTTGGTGAAACAAAACGTATGGCAGAAGGTACAGGATTAGGATTAGCGATCAGCGCTAAAATTGTAGAAATGATGGGTTCTCAGATTCGAGTAACCAGTAAATTAGGAGCAGGAAGTCAATTTTGGTTTGATTTAGACCTACCTTGCGCGAGTGAATTTACCTTAAAACCTAGCTTTGAATTAAAAGGAACAATAGTTAGTTTTACAGGGGATAAACGAAAAATATTAGTCGTTGATGACCGTTGGGAAAATCGCTCAGTGATTATAAATCTATTAACTCCCGTAGGTTTTGAAGTAGTGGAAGCAGCGAATGGTGCCGAGGGATTAGAGAAAGTTAATGAGTTTAAACCTGATGCAATTATCACGGATTTAGTGATGCCAGTGATGGATGGTTTTGAACTCTTGCGTCAATTGCGAAATGCTGAAAAACTTAAAGAAATGATAGTAATAGTTTCTTCAGCCAGCGTGTTTGAAGCTGACCAATATAAGAGTTTAGATGCGGGGGCAAATGCCTTTTTGCCTAAGCCAGTACAAGTGTCAGAATTATTTCAATTATTAGAGAAACAATTAGGTGTATCTTGGATTTATGCAGAGCCAACGATCGCAGAATCTACTAAATTGAACCTAAATAAATCTGAAAGTAAATCTTTGGTAATTCCACCACCAGAAATACTAGAAACTTTGCAGGATTTAGCTAAAAAGGGTAACTTGAAAGCAATTATTAAACAAGCCGAAGATTTGAAAAAGTTAGATGAAAAATGGATACCTTTTGCAGAAAGTGTATGTGCAATGGCGAGAGGATTTCAGGAAAAACAATTGCGGGCATTTTTAGATCAGTATCAAGCTAAGTCAAGTTCTCTGTAATAATAGCATAATTATTTTGTCTGAAGTGTTAGATAAAGTTGTGAATTGATACAATAATCCTGTCTGGATGAATTAAGTTAATTTGGAGTGAATCATGTTAAGTTGGGAAGAAGACTTGAGAGAAATATCAACACAAGAAATTCCCCAGGTAAGACGATGGGATGAATACGGTGGAATTTGCCAAAGAGCTTGGGTAGAAATTGATTTAGCCGCAGTAGCTTACAATGTACAACAGCTTAAACTTTTATTATCTCCTCAAACGGCCTTGATGACTGTAGTAAAAGCTGATGGTTATGGTCATGGTGCTTTTAAAGTAGCTCAAACTGCCTTAAAAGCGGGTGCTACGTGGCTAGGAGTGGCGACAATTCCAGAGGGAATAGAATTACGCGATCGCGGGATTAACGCTCCTATTTTAATTTTAGGAGCAACTCATACCCCCGAACAAGTAAAAGCGATCGCGCAATGGCAACTACAACCTACCATTTGTACTCCCAAACAAGCCCTAATTTTTTCCGAATTTCTCACCACAATTAATCAATCATTACCCGTTCATGTCAAACTAGATACAGGAATGTCACGATTAGGTTCACCTTGGCAAGAAGCCGCAGAATTTGTAACATTAGTAAAAAATTTACCCAATTTGGAATTAGCTAGTATTTATTCCCACTTAGCTACAGCCGATAGTCCCGACTTTACCGTAATGAAACAACAGCAACAGCGCTTTGAACTAGCCATATCTGCCTGTGGAATTGGAGAAAAAAAAGAAATGGCTTACCCCAAATTACACCTAGCAAATTCAGCCGCCGCCTTAGCCGATCGCCGCCTACATTATGATATGGTACGAATAGGTTTAGCTACTTATGGTTTATATCCCGCACCTCATTTACAGTCAGTTATTGACTTAAAACCTGTCATGCAAGTTAAAGCAAAAGTAACCCAAGTCAAAACAATTCAGGCAGGCACTGGTGTTAGCTACGGCCATCATTTCATAGCCGATCGCGAAATGCTTATAGCCGTAGTTGGCATTGGCTACGCTGATGGCATCCCTCGCAATCTTTCAAATAATATGCAAGTTTTAGTTCGCAGTAAATTAGTACCACAAATAGGAGCAATTACAATGGATCAAATGATGTTAGATGTAACTGCTATCCCTGATTTAGAAATTGGTGAAATTGTGACACTCTTGGGAAAAGATGGTAAAATTAAAATCTCTGCTGACGATTGGGCTACAAAATTAGGGACAATTTCCTGGGAAATTCTCTGTAGTTTTAAGCACCGTCTCCCTCGCGTAGCTATTGGTTAGTTGTGTTACCAAATTTAGGATTATTACCTATTTTTTAGGGAAACACAAAGGCACAAAGGCACAAAGAAGAGCCAATCGAAAATAACTAACAACATAATCATTCTTCTCTTTCTTTGTGTTCTTTGTGTCTTTGTGTTTAATTAATTCCAATTTAATCAGTAATCACCAACATCAAAAATTATGATCGCAATTAAGCCATCTCTAATCATTGCCCAAAACACTATCCCACAATTAGATCCAGAACAATTTAAAACCTTACAAGTAGCCATAGAATTCTGGAAAAAATTGCTAGACTTGGCATTTCAAATCATCCCGCAAATTCTCTGGGCAATTGGCATTATTGTCCTAGCACAATTTGCCAGTAGAATCATCGGTCGTTTTACTCGTAAAGCCTTGAGTCGCACCGAACCAACCCTGCGAAAATTTTTAGTACAAGCTGCCGAAATTACAATTTTTATCATCGGCGCTGTGGCGGCATTAAATAAACTAGGAATACAAACTGCAAGTTTAGTGGCCGTAGTCGGCGCGGCTAGTTTAGCGATTGGTTTAGCTTGGCAAAATACCCTCTCCCATTTTGCTGCGGGAGTGATGCTAATTAGTTTACGACCTTTTGAAGTTGGAGATTTTATTGAAAGTGGAGGCACAGCAGGAATTGTTGATAGTATTGGGATTTTTTCCACAACTTTAGTGACACCAGATCATGTGAAAATTACTATACCCAATAGTCAACTATTTAATGGTACGCTGAAAAATACAACAGCAATGGGGACAAGACGAGTTGATATTGAAGTGAATATTGGCGATCGCGCTATTTCCACAACTATTAATCAATTATTAACCGTACTTTCATCCCATCCCCTAGTTTTAGACGAACCAGAGCCCACTTGTTTAGTCACAGCTATTTCTAAGGATGGAACTATTTTAAACTTACGACCTTGGTGTGCGGCCGTCGCTTACGAACAAGTGCGATCGCAAATCCAGCAACAAGTCAAAGAATCCTTAGATGCAACCAAACCCCCAGAATCACCAAGTCAACATAATTAATACATACTTCCCGATCTAAAATTTAATATCTTACGACTTAAACATCAGGTATCTCATAATGGCCCAGTGGCATCCCCAAAAAATTCTAGCCCAAGGAAATTTAAGGCTTTCTCAAGCAGAGAAAGAAATTATTATCAAGAAAATGCCCCCTCCTGATGATGAAGGTCAGATTTATGCCGATGCCATCTTCGAGGGTGGCGGTGTTAGAGGAGTTGCATTTTTAGGAGCCCTACGCTGTTGCGCCGATTTAGGTTTGCGGTGGCGCAAATTAGCCGGTACTTCCGCCGGCGCGATCACTGCGGCATTTCTCGCCGCCGATTTTTCCATTGACGAATTAGAGAAAATTTTGGGAGAACTCAACTATAACGATAAATTCCTCACCCAAAAAACTAGCCCTCTGATTTTTAATGGAAATCCGGCCGATGACTTACGTTTCCCATTGCCAATGCTGATCTCTCTGGCACTCACTCGTCAGATTGGAGAATATTCTTCCGAACCTTTTCGAGATTGGTTAAAAGATACTCTTAGCATTGGCAATATTACAACCTTTGCAGATGTCGAACAGCAGGGGCGTGGTCGCGAACTGAAGGTGGTCATTTCTGATATTACTCGCGGGGAGATGTTAGTAATGCCAGACGACTTACAGCGCCGCGAACCGCCGCTCTATGAGAGTTTGTATGAACAATTAAAGTTAACGAAAGCGGAAGATTTTAGCGTTGCTGAGGCTGTCCGTTTATCAATGAGCATTCCGCTGTTTTTTACACCTGGAAAATTGTTGGATAATTTAATTGTTGATGGGGGAATTTTGAGTAATTTTCCTTTATGGATTTACGATCGCAAGCCAGGAATGAATGCCACACCCCCTCGCTGGTTTACTTTTGGCTTTCGATTGTTGGACAAAGGAATTGAGGATCAAGTCAACATCAATGGACCGTTGGGATTACTCTCGGCCGTGTTTAGAACTATGATGAATGCCAGAGATCGCTATCATCAACGGGAAAGTGATAAGGGGCGAGTGATCAATATTGATGTGACTGAAGCAGGGGTGACGGCGACGGACTTTAACCTGGATTTTGACCGTAAAGCTCAACTTTATCGCTTGGGATATCAATACACTAAAAATTTCTTCTTGAATCCGGCTTGTAGCTGGGAAAAACACTTGATTGCAAGAGGCTTTGGGGCTTTGGGTGATAATTCTGGGGACGATCCCATAATGCCATAATTTCTCGATCGAAAACTTTTTTTGCAAAATTGTAGACATTAATTAAAAATATGTGTTATGATGATAGTCGCTCATCTGGAGAGGTGGCTGAGTGGTCGAAAGCGGCAGATTGCTAATCTGTTGATAGGCAGGTAACTCCTATCCGAGGGTTCGAATCCCTCCTTCTCCGTCATTTCAATAAACTGTATACTAAATCTTGAACTCTTTACCTTACTTATTACCAAAAATCTCCCGGACCCGATAAATTGGTTTACCCTGAGATTCATGGTAAGTTCTCATCAAAATTTCTGCTAACAAACCAAAACTAAATAACTGAACTCCCGCCAATAGCAAAACTACTGCTAAAATCAGCAAAGGACGATTGCCAATAATCTCCCCTAAACCTAATTTTAGAACAGTTAAATAAATTCCTAAACCTATTCCTATCAACATAGAAATCATCCCTAACAAGCCAAAAACGTGCATTGGTCGAGTTAGAAATTTTTTCATAAAAGTAATCGTCAGCAAATCCATTAATACTCGAAAAGTCCGCCAAATTCCATATTTACTTTTACCATAGCGGCGAGCATAATGTCGCACGGGAACTTCGGAAATTCTCGCGCCTTCAATAAAGGCTAATGCTGGTAAAAATCGGTGCAATTCTCCGTAAAGATTTAAGTCTGCTGCTAATTCTCCCCGATAAGCTTTTAGGGAACAACCGTAGTCGTGCAAATTTACGCCTGTTACTCGACTAATTAACATATTAGCTAGTTTTGATGGCAACAGACGGCTGATTGAATTATCTTGTCTTTTTTGCCGCCAACCACTTACTAAGTCGTAGCCTTCATCTAGTTTGGCGATTAACATAGGAATGTCCGCTGGATCGTTTTGCAAATCGCCATCTATGGTGATTATTACTTTTCCTTGGGCGTGATTAAAGCCTGCTGACATGGCGGCGGTTTGCCCATAATTACGACGTAAAATAACAGCGCGCAGGTCCTTTCTACTGTTAGCTATTTCTTTGAGTAGCTGAGGAGAGCCATCTTGAGATCCGTCGTCCACGCAGATAATTTCATAAGTAAAGTTGGTAGTATGAAGACTAGAGGCGATCGCCTCTATTAAATGAGGTAAACTCTCGACTTCATTATAAATTGGGATTACTATGGAAACATCAGGGACTAATTTATTTTCCGCTTCTTGTGCCATTTTTTCTAATAAATTGGTAATTGGTAATTGGTAATTGGTAATTGGTAACTGGTAACTCACTTGCTTAGAAACTGTTAATATAGCCATTACCTATTACCATAGCTTCTTACTACTCTACCAGCCCCCCGCAATTGCCGATAGTATGTCTGACTAATGTGATCGCCATCCTCTGATAAAATATCAATACCAATGCCGTTTCGCCCCAGTTCTTTCCCGGAACTGTGAATATAACGCCCATCATTGAGATATAATCCAACATGAGTAGCTTTCTCGACCGATCCAAAAAAAATTAGATCGCCTGGCTCCAGGGAAGTTAAGGCAATGGGTTGCGTAAAAGCTTCCTGCTGATAAGCATCTCTTGGCAACCAGATACCGACTGAGCCCCACGCTGCTTGCATTAGCCCAGAACAATCATAATTTGGTCCAACTGTCCCACCCCAAAGATAATGATTAGGTTGGTTCATAGCGTGATGGGTAAAGGCGATCACATTTGGCAATAGCTCTCTAATTTCAGTTGCAGAAATCACTCTAGCTTGATATGGCGTTTTTGTCACTATTAACAAGTGTATGTCTTCGACGGCTAACCATCCCGGATAATCATCTTCACACAATTGCACCGCGATCGCGCTTTCCTGATGATTTTCTGTCTCTCCTTTCCCACCTATGGGGAACTCAAGAATTACTCGCAAATGCCTACCCATCGCCGCCTGAGTTGCCAAGCGATCGCACTTAGGGGAATCATAAATATTTATGTTGGTTTGACATTGATACTCCACTTTATCCGATAATTGGTAATCAGTCATGGCAATTGGTCAGAGAGTTAACCGTTAACCGTTAACATTTAACCGTTAACCGTTAACCGTTAACATTCAAAATTCAATAATTTCTTATGACATTCTTTCACAAAAACGAACAATTAGAAACCCTTGGCAGTAAAATTGTCGAAGCAACTAAGGCAGAATTTCCTACATTAGCCGCTAATCAACTTGCTGTTACTTGGATAGTTTACGATCCGCCAGTTGTGGTAAATACAGGTGGAGCCCTCAGCGTTCAAGAATTTTGGAAATATCAAGTTCGAGGTTTTAGCGATCGCGGCGATGAACGAACTTATCCCGCCAGCGTAGTTAAACTATTCTACCTCGTAGCAATTTACGAATGGATTGCTAAAGGCATGATTACACCTTCAACAGAACTCGATCGAGCAATTCGAGATACGATCGTTCACTCTAGTAATGATGCCACAAGTTTAGTAGTCGATATGCTTACTGGCACTACTAGCGGACCCGAATTATCCGGTGGTCCCTTTGAAACTTGGCAAAAACAGCGAAATATAGTTAACCGCTATTTCCAATCTCTCTATTGGGAAGAATTGCAAACTATTAATATCAATCAAAAAACTTGGTGCGATGGTCCCTATGGTCGGGAAAGAGCTTTTTTAGGAGAATTAATGGAAAATCGCAATATGTTAACAACTAACGCAGTAGCGCGTTTACTCCATAGTATTATTGGTGGAGTTGCAGTTTCTTCTAAGGCTTCCCAAGCAATGATGGCTTTAATGCAGCGATCGCTAGATCCCGCAGAATTAGCCGAAGATCCAGAAAATCAAGTCACCGGTTTCTTAGGTGGTGGACTTCCCCAAAATGCTACTTTATGGTCAAAAGCTGGTCTAACCACTACAGTTCGTCACGATGCAGCTTATATTGAATTGCCAAATTTACAACCTTATTTGCTAGTTGTATTCACCGAAGGAAAAGCCAATAGTAAAAACGAAACTATTTTACCATTTATTTCCCAACAATTTGTAGAAGCAATGAAAAATCTTTGAAATTGCTTCGCCCCCCTCGCAATGACAAAGAAATTACCAGATAACCTAGTTCTGCGTAAGTCCCATCCGATTTGTTATGCGATCGCCCTTGACTTGACAAAAAAACTGGTGTATGATTAGTAAATGCAAGCAAGGGACTGTAATGGTTTCGACAGGGTGGCGAACGCTACTCCGTGATGCAGGTCGAGAGTGAGTCTTCTCTCGGAAATACTGGGCTCAACAAATAATAAGTGCAAACAACATTGTACCTTTTGCTCGTAAAGCCGCCACTGTCGCAGCTTAATAACCCATAACACGGTTCGAGCGTCTGTAGTTTGACTCCGTTAAGGATTACAGACAAAACCCCAACGGATGCCCTAGTTAGTTTTCTCTGGTAGGCTAATTGGGAAAGAACATACCCGAGCATCCCACAATCCGGGACAATGGATAGTTCCCGCCTAGAGGATCAGATAGGCTAAACCTGTGAGCGATCGGGAAGTCAATACCCGCTTTGGACGGCAGTTCGATTCTGCCCAGTTCCATTGATTAAATAATATTTATCAAATACTCTCACCTTTTTGGTGAGAGTATTTTGTTTAAACCCCGCTACCCTAGATCCCTATCAGGGATTGATACCAATTCTTAAAGCTATGACTGCAAATCTCTACCCCCCGACTTCGCCGTCGCCTTGCCAAGGGGGGACTACAGGGGGGTCAAATCTCTAGCTGTAGATATAGGAATTGGTATGAAACTACTTTATGAAGATATTTGACAAACCAGTTTTGGTTTGTTATGTTAGTAGAAACACTTAGTCGGTGAAAACCCGACATTATAATATTAAAAAAGAAGACTGATTGGCACTATAGAGCAAATCTCTCGATCGCAGGGGAGTAAATAACCCCAAAGATTTACCCAGAGAAGACAAACAAAGGCTTTTAACTTAATAAGTCCTGTTTGCCTAAATAAGCAAAATTTAGCCATCAGTCCAGCCACCTAGCCTGCAAAAAAGGAGCTATCTGTTCAATGGCAGACATTGAAAAGGTACTGGAAGAAATCACGGAATGGATTCGCAAGCTGATCGAAGCTCTGCTGGGTCCAGGCGCTCAACCAGAACCTGAACTTATTCCCATTCCCGTTAAAGATCCAAAGCGTCCCAGGTAGCCCACATTAGATTTGAGATTCCATCTAAATCTGATATCCCAAATCAAAAATCAAAAAAAATTTTAATTTCTTTGGAACTGTTGGAATTGTTAAATATCCTGGTTTTACACGGACCTAATCTAAATTTATTAGGTCAACGAGAGCCTGGAGTGTATGGCAGTGCCACCTTAAATGACATTAACCAGTTGTTAGAAAAAGAAGCACAAGCCCTCCAGGTAAAAATCTCTATTCAGCAGTCCAACCATGAGGGAGTTTTGGTAGATGCAATTCATTCAATGTTAGGGCAAAACCAAGGTCTGCTGATTAATGCTGGAGCTTATACCCATACCAGTGTGGCTATCCGAGATGCGATCGCTGCCGTTAATCTGCCTGCGGTAGAAGTTCATCTAAGCAACATTTACCGCCGCGAACTTTTTAGACATCATTCGTTTATTGCTCCGGTGGCAATTGGTCAAATTAGTGGTTTTGGCCCTGAAAGTTATCGCTTAGGGCTACAAGCTTTAGTTTCCCACTTAAAGCAATAACAGTTAACAGTTAACGGTTAACAGTTAACAGTTAACCGTTAACAACCAACAACCAACAACTGAAATGCGGTACTCGCTGTTAAGTAAGTTTCAAGGTACATTATTGGGTGCAGCGTTAGGAGATTTTCTAGGGCTTCAATATCAAAGACAAATATCGCATCTTGAGACTACAAAAGTCAGTTTTAGCAACAACTCAAATAAAACTCAACCGATCGAATTGCGAAGAGTTTTAGCAGTGCCAAGCTGGAGGTTCGATCGCCAAGACTTTCGGCCGCATCACGCTGATTTTGGATTGGGAGGACAAGTTGCTTTGCTTTTGATGCAAAGTTTAATTCAGTGTAACGGTTTAGATTTAAAAGACTGGAGAGAGATTTGGGTTAAATTTTCTGACTCGCAACGGATGAGAATTGACTCTCACGGTGGCGATCGAGATCGTCGAGATATTAGTATAGCAGAGGAATTTTGGAGCAGAAGAAATTTAACTTCACCGTTCACCGTTCATACTTCTCCTTTAATTCTTCATCCTGGCGAGGTAGCAATTGCTACCTTGCCAGTGGCGATATTTTTCCATGAAAATAAAGTTAAATTGCGAGAAAAATTGGGAGAATTGACTCATATTTGGCAATCTCCTAGTTATGGGGAACAGGATTTAGTGAGCAGTGCTGCTTGTATAGGATATGCGATCGCGCGGGCTTGCAAAGAAAAACTTAATCCTGCCACCTTAATTCCCGAAATCATTACCTATCTGGGGATAGATACCCCCTTAGCCATCTTGTTGTTACAAGTACAGATATTATTAGAACAAGAGGCGAGTTTAGAAGCTGCTGTAGTTCAGCTTTGTAAGATTGTAGAAACTGGAAAAAAGAAGAGGGAAGAAGAAAAAGATAAAAGGGAAGCAGAAACCTCTTCCCCCTATACCCTCACACCCCTTCAGATCAATTCCTTCCTACCCATAGCCATAGCTTTTTACTGCTTCTTGAGTACACCAGAAGACTTTCGCTTGGCAGTAATTAGGGCAGCCCGAACAGGAGTAGAGCCACAGCTAACTTGTAGTCTGGTAGGATCTCTATCAGGAAGTTATAACAGTGTGGTAGCGATTCCTGTAGAATGGCGTGTAGCAGTAGGAACAAATTCTGAATCGGGAGAGTTAGCGGAGGGTTCTAAACGGAAAACTGCGCTAACCAACTTACTTTGGAATAGGGCAAGCGAAGGAGAAATTATGGAATTGGCGGCGCATCTTTTGGCTGTTTGGTCAGGAGTTTTCCACAGCTGTAGAAAACCACTAACAAACCCAGTTGTGGCTGCACCTTACGTAATTCGACCCTATTAAGTAAAAAACTCAGATTAAATGTCTGAGACTGCTGCGCGTGATTTTTTATTCTGTAGATTTAGCTTAAATATAAATGAATAAGCGATCGTCTCTTGCTACAAGCTTAATTGAGCAGCTAAATGCTGCGTTTAGGGGAAGCCAACACAGTGTTAAATCTCTAAATAATGGTGGTTTAACAAAATCTGTAGAAAGCAAAACGCATTTACAATCTTATAAGCCTAAGTTTAGAGATGTTCCTGGGAATGTGGTTCTCCAAGGAAGTAAATGTTTAAAATCGGATCTGAAAGCTAGGGCGCGATCGCCTTTGCTCCTAGTTATAGCTGTCGTTTCCTTGACTGGAACAATGGGGCATCGGTTCTACAATCAACCGAAATTAGATATTGGAACAAAGGCTCCTCAAACGATTAAGGCGACAGCTAATGTGCGTATTCCCGATCGCAAAACTACTGAAGAACAGCGTAAATTAGCTCGCACTGGTGCAGTACCAGTAATGGCGATCGCTCCTGCTGCTAATAGCGATATTGAAAAAGAACTGCAAGAATTTTTAGCCCAAGGGAATCAATTACGGCAACTGGCTGGAAAATTTCCCTTTGTTGAGAAAGAAACCCTTTCGATCGCTACACAACTTTATCTTAAAGCTTGCCAAGAATGGGAATGGCGATCTTTACTTGCACAAATAAATGATGGAAACCGAACCACAGAGCCGAGTGCAGAAACAATTACTACCTCAAAACAGATCGCTACAAAATCTGTGCAACAACAAGCAGCCCGCGAGCTCCAAAACTACCGTGATTCGGTATCTAATGAAGATTTTAACAAGCTTATAGAAAATATCGGACAGGCTAGGGCGCGTTATTTTCATGCCTTAGATGCTCTTGCTAATCAATCGCTGTCAGATTTAGAACAGATTTATGATGCTTCTTTGTTTGAGATGTCAGATGCAGAATGGCAGAAAACTCAAAGGGTAATTAACCTCACAGCAAAACGAATGCTGGCTCAAGGTATTTCACCAGGGCTACCTAAAGATATTTTAAAAGAAGCAATTAGATTACAAGTAAAAGAAACGCTGCCGATACAAGGTCAATTATTAGCGATTAAAAGTTTGGCAGCAATTTTAAAACCCAATCTGATTAAAGATGAACAAGCAACCAGACAGTTAGCGGAACTTGCGGCTCAAAAGGTGAAACCGGTGATAGTAACGGTGGAGTTAGGGGAAGTAATTGTTAAAGAAGGTGAGGAAATCACTCCTGAAGATTTTGTGTTGCTGGATTATTTTGGTTTGAGTCGCCGAGAGGTGAATTGGTTGGGTTTGGGAGGTTTTGTCTGTTTAGTGAGTGGGGCGATTGGGATAGTGCTGTTGGTGGAGAGGTACTACCGTTTGCGGCGGCGAGATCATTTGCTGTTGTTGCTGTTGACTTTAAGTACGCCAATACTTTTGAGTATGGGTGTTCCTTGGACGAGTTTGCCGGCGATCGGGATTTTAGCGGGTAGTTTTTATGGTTCGGCGGTGGGTGTAACGGTGGTGGGTTTGCTGTCGGGGGTATTGCCGATTGGTTTGGAGGTGGAGGGGATTCATTTGTTGGCGAGTATGGCGGGGGGATTGCTGGGGGCGCTGATGGCTGGGCGGATGCGATCGCGGGAGGAGTTGGCTTTGTTGGGTGTGGCGGTGGGGTTGACTCAGGGCGTAGTTTATCTGTTGTTTACTTTGATTGCTAGTGCTACTGGTGGTTCGCTTTGGTATGCGTTACTTGGGCTTGCGGCTTTGCAAGGTTTGAGTGGGTTGGCTTGGAGCGTGCTGGCGTTGGGTATTAGTCCTTATTTGGAGCACGTATTTGATTTAATTACGCCGATTCGTTTGGCGGAATTGGCTAATCCGAATCGCCCGTTGTTGAAGAGGTTGGCGGCCCAAGCGCCGGGAACTTTTCAGCATACTTTGTTTGTGGCGAGTTTGGCTGAGGCGGCGGCGCGATCGCTTGGTTGTAATGTGGAATTAGTTAGGACTGGGACATTATACCATGATATTGGTAAAAT
Source organism: Oscillatoriales cyanobacterium USR001 (assembly GCA_001698425.1). Lineage (GTDB taxonomy): Bacteria > Cyanobacteriota > Cyanobacteriia > Cyanobacteriales > Microcoleaceae > Kamptonema. The sequence goes on from MBRE01000051.1 coordinate 79,466, forward strand.
GCACGACCCGATGGGATTTTGTGAAAATCAAATGAGTGGACCGAATAAGCATGATGAGATTAACGATCCTTGGGTGAGCGCTCAGATTATTAAGAAGCACGTTACGGAAGGGTTAGTGATGGCGAAGAAGTATCGATTGCCGAAGGCAATTCAGTCGTTTATTCCTGAACATCAAGGGACGATGTTAATTGCTTATTTCTATCACCAAGCGCAGCAAATTGTGGCGGAACAAGAGAGGATGAATAATGAGAAAGATTTTGGTAATACTAAGTTAAAGGCGATCGATCGAGTGTTGAGAGAAGAGGATTTTCGCTATGATGGACCGATTCCTCAATCGAGAGAAACGGGGATTGTGATGTTGGCGGATTCTTGTGAGGCGGCGCTGCGATCGCTGAAAGATGCCACTCACGAAGAGGCTTTAAGTATGGTTAATCGCATGATGCGGGCGCGTTGGCAAGATAATCAGTTAGTTGATTCGGGGTTAACGCGAGAGGATATGTCGCAGATTGCGGAGATTTTTGTGCGAGTTTGGGAACAGTTTAATCATAAGCGAATTGCTTATCCGAAGGCGGTTTTAACTACTAATTATAAAAATTAGCTGCCAGTTTAATCGGTGTAAGTAAGTCTAACGGCAAATGAAACATATTTAATTCTTGATCGGGGCTTTTCTTTTCCACATCTGGACCATGATAATCGCTACCGCCAGTAATTAGTAAGCCGTAATATTTGCACAAATCTTTTAAATGTCTTGTATCGCTGGAACTGTGACCGGGATGATAGACTTCTACACCCATTAAACCAGCATCTACTAATTCTTTTAAGACTGCTTCCACATTACCGCCACGAAATAAATAGGGGTGAGCCCAGACTGATACTGCGCCGGCGTTGCGTAATAAATCAATGCCTTCTACAATGGAAAGGTTTTCGTAGTTAACATAAGCTGGTTTACCATCTCCTAACCAGCGATCGAAGGCTTCATTATTGGAGGTGGCATAACCGGCTTTAACGAGTTCAGCAGCGATATGAGGTCTGCCGGGGGCCATTCCTTCGCCTAGTTTTGGCATTTTGATGGGATATCCCAGTTCTGTTAATTTATCAATCATTTGTTGCGATCGCCTCATTCTGCCTTCTAAGCGTTCCCTTAAGGGTTCTCGCAATTTTTCTGGGTTGGGATAAAAACCTAGAATATGCAGAGAGCGATCGTAATGTATCGTACTTAGTTCAAGTCCAGGAACAATTTCTAAGTTATAGTCGGCAGCGGCACTCAAAGCCTCATCCCAACCAGATAACGTATCATGGTCAGTAATCGCCAAAGCCTTAACCCCCAATGCAGCAGCGGCTTTTACCAATTCCGCAGGGGTTAGCTTGCCATCAGAATAAGTTGTGTGACAGTGAAGTTCTAGCATTTTTTGATTATAGAACCCATTTGAGATTTTTTCGCGATCGCGTTTTTCTGTCGATCGCTCACCGCAGGCGATCGCTTACCGCAGGCGATCGCAAAGAATTAGCTATAATCACTAATTATCGGTGGACTATTGGCGCTAAAAGACTCATATTCCTCCTCTTCAATAGCCCCCTCAAAACTTTCAATTACAAACGGCAAACCAGCACCCTGTAATCCCCGTTTAATCCGTTCTGGCGTTTCATCAAACAACACAAATAACGGATGAATCTCCTCACCTTCCTCACTATAAATATGTTTATAACGGTGAGGCATCACCCATTCATAACCCTTATCCAACCAAACCTGAGACTGTCGCCAGCGGCCTAATAAATCTGAGAAATCTTCTTGATAACGGTGAATAAAAATCAAAATTTCTACCCCAATTTTCACCTTCCACTCAGGATCGCACATCAAAATTGCCAGATCGCAAGGTAGAGAAATCGCCTGTCGAGGCGCGATACTCGCACCACTAATTCCTGAGAAAGAAACCCCATCCCGCAGACGGACAATTGGCAACGGAATAGTAATTAAACTTTCCTGAGCGCGGCGCATACTCGGAATCATTTCGAGATAAAGTCTATAGCGTTTCAGTAGTGCGATCGCCGCCGAAGACTCGCTATATTCTGCCAACAAAGCTTCGTAATGTAACCGTTTAATAGACATTTTAAATTGGTTATTGGTTATTGGTTATTGGTTATTGGTTATTGGTTATTGGTTATTGGTTAACAAATAACTGTTAACAAATAACAAATAACAGTTAACTGTTAGCAAATAACAAATAACAGTTAACCGTTAACAAATAACAACTTTCTACATCTTCTGAAACACCGCAAACATCGGCAAATACATAGACAACAGAATTGATGCCACAATACCCCCGATTACCACAATCATTAAAGGTTCCATCATACTCGTCAAACCCTTAACCGCTTCCTCAACTTCCGTCTCATAAAAAAGACCAACCTTCATCAACATTTTATCTAATTCCCCCGTCTCCTCACCAATCGCCATCATCTGAATTGCCAAAGCCGGAAAAACAGCTTGCTCTTGCAAAGCAATACTAATCATCCCCCCACTCATAATTTGATTTCTAGCATACTCGATCGCATTTGATATCGCTTGATTTCCCGCCACATCTCGCACAATTTCCAAAGAGTTCAGAATCGGTACACCCGATCTAGTTAACGTCCCAAAAATAATGCAAAAACGCGCCACCGCCGACTTTTCCAACAAATCCCCAAGTACCGGCGCTTTCAACATGAACTTATCCATTTGTAAGCGGCCCATAGGAGTCTTGTAATACATCTTATAAGCAAAAGAAAGCCCAATCAGACTCGCAATTACCGTCACCTGCGGAATCGGCGGCCAAGTCACACAAAAAGAACTAATCGCCAACATCATTAGCGTAAACGCCGGCAAATCTGCACCAATATCTTTGAAAATACCAGCAAAAGTTGGTAACAGAAAAATCGTCATCGCAAAAAAGATAATAATCGCGATCATTAACACCGTTTTCGGGTAAGACATCGCCGAATTAATTTCACTCTGAGTCTTATGGTTTTTCTCCATCAAAACCGCTAACCTTTCCAGCACCTCATCGAGTACACCACCAACCTCTCCCGCCGCCACCATACTCAGGAAAAGCATATCAAAAACATCAGGAAACTTTCGCATCGCCGTCGAAAGTTCACTCCCTTGTTCCACATCCGCACTAATACTCTTAAGCGCATTCTTTAACTTCGGATTAGAACACTGTTCATTTAACACCGCCAGACATCTAACCATCGCCACACCAGCATTAAACATAGCGGCAAATTGGCGAGCAAAAATAGCCAAATCCTTAATCGTCACAGTGGCCATCGCCAGTTCGATTTTATGGCTAATGTCATCTAAACTAAAACCACCTTGAGACTTCTTACCACGGAGAGCATTGGTAGCCATTTTTTCACCTCGGAAAATTTGAAATTTTAGATAATTTTAGATATTTAGATTTAGGATGACGAACTTAATCTTAAATTCCCCATCCCAAATCCCTCAATGAAATTAATGGTGTCCACCCTTAACCGCCCCTGCGGGTGCAGGTCCAATCAAGCGTTCAAGCTCATCCGGCTTGCCACTCTTACCCATTCCCGCTTCCCAGGTAATCTTACCCGCTTTAAAAAGATCGGCTAAAGCCATTTCCATCGTCCTCATTCCCAATTTAGCTCCCATTTGAATTTGAGAGTAAATTTGAGAAGTTTTGCCCTCCCGAATTAAGTTGCCCATAGCTGGGGTATTCACCATAATTTCCATCGCACAACAACGACCGCCCCCAATTTTGGCCACCAAGTTTTGAGATGCAATTCCTACTAAAGAAGTAGACATTTGCGCTCGAATTTGGGGCTGTTGAACTGGAGGGAAAACATCGAGCATCCGGTCTACTGTTCCCGCTGCCGAGTTAGTGTGTAGAGTTCCGAATACTAAGTGACCCGTTTCTGCGGCTGAAATTGCCAGACCAATTGTTTCTAAGTCCCGCATTTCTCCCACTAGAATACAGTCTGGATCTTCCCGTAAAGCTGCTTTCAACGCATTAGCAAAACTCTTGGTGTCCTCACCCTTTTGTCGTTGATGAAACAAGCTTTTAATATTCGGAAATACATATTCAATTGGGTCTTCAACTGTTAAGATATGTTCCGATCGCGTCCGATTAACTAGATCCAACAAAGCCGCCATTGTCGTCGTTTTGCCAGAACCTGTTTGTCCCGTCACCAGTACCAAACCCCTCGGTCTTTCCGTCATATCCCGCAATATCTGCGGCACGCCTAGCGCATCGGCGTTAGGAATCTTAGAAGCTAACGCCCGCAAGCAAGCAGCCCAGCAGCCTCGTTCCCGATAAACATTCACCCGAAAACGGGCTAATCCTTTCACCCCGTAAGCACAGTCGAGTTCCCATTCCATCTCCAACTGCTTCCGCTGCATATTGTTGAGCATCTGGAAGATCAGTGTTTGGACTTCCTCAGCAGCCATCATTTCAGAAAATTGCGGCTGAGGAGTCAGTTTCCCGCTGATGCGGAAGAATATCGGTGCGCCAGCTTGGATGTGAATGTCCGAACCGCCTTGCTCTACAAGGGACTCCAATACGTCCTCAATCATCAAACCCATAGATACGTCTCCCGAATCAATTTGATACTTACATACCAATGTAGCTTAGTTTCTTAAAGACTGTCCCTAATTAATCCACAAAGCGTGGTGTGAGACAGTAGGGACAATCTAACATTTCCGGCTTTAATTCAGCGCGGCAAGTTTTGCAAGTTAATCCCTGTTTTCGTTTAGCTTTCAATTCAGCTTCCAAGCCAGTATCGGTAAACGTTACCCGTTCTACTTCTTCAAAAGTAGTAGCACCTTCACGCACTAATTGTAAGCTGTAAGCTAACAAGGTTTTCATGCCTTCTTCTACTGCTGCTTCCTTAATTTGTTCTGTTGGTGCACCTTGAGTAATTAAGGTTTGTAGTCGTTCTGTAACTTTCAGAAATTCATACACACCAACGCGGCCTTTATAACCGCCACCGCCACACTTTTTGCACAATAATCCTTTTTCTGATAGCCCTTTTCTCTCCTCTGAAGGTATAGTGTTAGCTTTATAGAAAGTGATATCCATTTCTTGGGAAGCAGACAAACCATAGCGACCCAGTTCTTCAGGAGTGGGGGTGTAGGGTACGCGACATTCGCTACAAACCCGCCGCATTAAGCGTTGAGCTAATACACCTAAAAGAGCGGCGGATACCATGAATGGTTCTACGCCCATTTCGTCTAAACGGGCGATCGCGCCGGCGGCATCATTTGTGTGTAAAGTAGTTAATACTAAGTGACCCGTCAAAGCCGCTTCTAAGGCTGTTTTTGCTGTTTCTTTATCCCGCGTTTCTCCCACGAGCAACACATCCGGGTCTTGCCGCAAAAACGCCCGCAAAATATTAGAAAATGTTAAATCTTTTTCGCGAATTACTTGACACTGAGTTAGTCCCGGCAAAGCATACTCGATCGGGTCTTCTGCCGTACTAATATTAATTCCTGGATCGTTCTTTTCTGCCAGAATTGAATATAGGGAAGTTGACTTTCCCGAACCTGTCGGTCCTGTCACCAAAATCAATCCAAAAGGTCTACTTGCAGTTTCTCGTACCAAAGCTAGAGTTTCTTGGTCAGAAATTAACAATCCCAAACCTAATTGAGTGCTGGAACTATCCAAAATCCGCAACACTATTTTCTCTCCATAACGGGAAGGCAAGCTATTCACTCGGAAGTCCACCGTCCGTCCTTCAAACCGTCGCCGAATCCGTCCATCTTGAGCTTGTCGGCGTTCGGCAATGTCCATGCTGGAAAGAATTTTAAAGCGGGAAGTAATGGCGGCGACTACCTGTTTGGGAAAGCGGAAATATTCTTGTAAAACTCCATCTTTCCGCATCCTAATTCGTAAATATTCTTCCTGGGGTTCTACGTGGATGTCAGATACTTTTTCTGATAGTGCTTTTGCCAAAATTACGTTAACTGCTTTAATGACTGGGGCAGCTTCAGCATCACCAATAGAATCGGCAATGTCTTCTATATCTCCGCTAACTTCTTCAAGTTCAACGTCGAAATTATCTTCCCCGAATTGCATTTTGGCTTCTTTCTCTTTTGCTGCTTTTAATGCAGCTTTCTTGGCATCATCTTCTCGGTAGATATTAACGATTTCATCAAAGTCATCTTTAGTAATTACTCGCCGCTGAAAACCGAATCCATGAGGCTGTAAAATTCGGCGTAAATCTTCTTGGGAGTTGAGGTTATCTGGATCTGCCATTCCTACGATAATTAATGGTGGTTCAGATTCAGTTTTCTGCACAGGTAAAAAACGCCCTTGGGTGCAAGTATCAATTGAGATTTTTAACATTTCTAGCATTGTCCCCAATTGTTCGGTGGAAATGGGGGCTAGTTCGGGGTCAAAAGCTTCGACACCGTACACCAATTTGAGTTCAAACATCTGTTGTTTTTTGTACTGTCGCAGCAATTCAGGAGGCATGGGTTGACCGGTGGTGGCTTCGAGTACCTCTGTTAAGCGTTTCCCTGACTTGCGGCATTCAATTTGGGCTTGTTTTAGCTGGTCTGTATTGACATAACCAGCTTGAATCATTTTGTTAAGAGCGGGAGAAAAATTGCTCTGAACAACTAGGGATGTGGAGGGACGGCGCTCAAATGTATTAGTCATAATTTAATGTGGTGGTTTATTAGTAGATATTTTACCGGAGTTCTGCCGGCTTGGTGGTAGGCTAATTCTATCATTATGAGGGGTGTTCGGCAATGTCAAACTCTGCGGCTTCAATTACGCTGTTCAAATCTTCAACTAAGCTCAAAGATTTAGCCCAATATTTGAGATAATTAAAGTCTAAAATTTCTCGTTGTACTTTGATTATTCCTAAGACATCTCGCCACTGTTTTTCTGATTGGCTATGCTTTCCCCAGCGTAGTTTATTGAGAATTAAATCTTCTGGTGATGCTAGGTAAATTTCTGTTCCTTCGGGAATTTGATATTGTTGTTTTCTGTCAAATTTGATGAGTTCAAATTTATCGTTTCCGGCGATGATTAAATCGGCGCGGGCAATGCTTTCTATATGGGTAACTTGTAAAGTTTGCATTCTTCCAGAAATTACATCTTCTAATCCTGGGACATAAAACCCGATGTTTTCTAATTCAATGGCTAGGTCGGAAATGTGGGTTAGTTTAATGGAAATTACTATGTCTAAATCTTGAGTGGTGCGGGGTTCTCCGAAGGCGATCGCGGCGACTCCTCCTGTGATATAATAAGGAATGTCAAGGGCTTCAAAAATGGGGTGTAATTGGGCAGCTAAAGCGATCGAATCTTGAATCCAGGTCATGGGATTTCCCTGGGGAATGTAATTAGTAGGAAAGCGTTCTTGTAACCAGGCTAAACTAAGTTTGATGGCAAATTCTTGGTGAGATAAGTTAGGGAATCGTCGAGAAAAACAGTCGATCGAAAATTGACGGGCGCTGCGATTTAAGGATTTTCCCATTGCTAATCGTTGTTGAGGCGATCGCTGTCTGAGTAACCAAAACTGTAAAGCATCGACTTCAGGAGAAGTATCTTCTGACTGCGATCGATATCCTGGTTTGATAATAAGTTTTGGTATAGTTGGCATAATCGCGATCGCGCCTTTTTCCTACAATTTTAACATCTACTCTGGAAAATCAGGAATTACCCATTGCGGTGGGGCTGTTCGTTTTTTCCTTACGGCTTCCTCAGCAATCTGTAGCATTCGATCGAGTGAAGTATTTTCTATGAAACTTGATGCTTTTGTTACATATTCCTGATTTGGACAGCGATCGCCCAAAATACAGCCGTTAACACACTCTACAGCACAATTTACCGTATTTTCCACCATAACTCTTTCCTTCCATACTACGGATAAATCAAGGGGTCGATACTCTGGGATCTGAATCCCTAGAGACTGATTTAAGTATTTTACTTTAAGACTTACCCAACAGGCACATTAAACAAGGTACGTAGTTGCGCTTTAGCGCTCTTTTGTATGCTAAGAGCGCTGAAGCGCAACTACGTACCTAAAAGTCTTGTGACAGTTGCGTAAGTCCTATATTGGATGAAAGGAAGCAGTCACCAACAGACTTAAAAGATTAGCTATCAGTTAACAGTTAACCGTTAACAGTTAACAGTTAACCGTTAACTATGGACAGGAAATGCTCTGGCTTGTCGAGGTTTAACGTAAACTCGCTGATTAGCTGTTACATTTAACTCCTTAAAGCGATCGCGATCTAAGTAAGCAGTAACTACTTCGCGATCGTCCACAAGTAACTCGATTTGAATTTCCCAACCTAAATAAACAATCCGATTAATTTTTGCCGGCGCAAAAGATTCTTCAGGATCGGTTTGAATTAACACATCATGGGGACGCAAATAAATTTGAGGAGAAGGCACTTCTAAACTTTGTCGAGCAAAAATCCTCGCTGTGCTAGAAAGAACATTTACTGGACCAATAAAACTCATCACAAAAGCCGTTGCTGGAGAGTCATAAATCTGAGCCGGAGTGCCGATTTGTTCAACTCTACCTTTATTCATTACTACAATTTCATCAGCAACTTCCATCGCTTCTTCTTGATCGTGAGTAACAAATACTGTGGTGACATTAACTTCGTGGTGTAACCGTCGCAACCAATCCCGTAATTCTTTACGAACTTTGGCATCTAAGGCTCCGAAGGGTTCATCTAATAAGAGTACCTGTGGCTCTACGGCTAAAGCTCTAGCTAAGGCTACCCGTTGTCTTTGGCCTCCTGAAAGTTGCGATGGATAGCGATCGCCTAATCCACTTAATTGTACTAAATCCAAAAGTTCTTCTACTCGCTTACGACTTCTTTCTTTAGGAGCTTTACGGATGTCCATACCAAAGCCAATATTCTCACGAATTGTCAGGTGTTTGAACAAAGCATAATGTTGAAAAACAAATCCGATTTGCCGCTCTTGTACTGATTGATAAGTGGCATCTCTTCCGGTAATCCAAATTTTCCCAGTATCAGGTGGTTCTAATCCAGCAATTAGCCGTAATAAAGTAGATTTTCCTGAGCCGGATGGTCCCAATAAAGCAACTAAAGATCCTGTTTTAATTTCCAGGTTTACTTGCTCTACTGCCTGAAAAGAACCAAAATGTTTGGATACATCTTGAACTAAAATTCCCATAGATTCCCTGCCTCAATAAATTTTCTCTTTGGTGACGATCGATGTTCAAGCGAGTGCGATCGCAACTGATTTTTTCCCAGTCCCGTTGTTCGCTTAAATTACTATCTTGAGTCAATATTATATTAACTCCAGTATCCTGACCGATGTACTGTAGTTTACAATTCTATAAGATTTATCGCCAAAGAAAAAGGTAAAATGTAAGTACAGCAAGGGTTTTAGATGATAGCGTACTCTACAATTTACCTTCCTTCGTGTCTTAGTGTCTTCGTGTTTCCCCAAACTTCCCTAAAAAAACCATGCGATCGCCTAACTTCCCAACTGCAACCACCCAAACACATCACCCACCGTCAACTGCAACTTAACCCAATCTGGAACAGGTAACACATCCCCCCATTCAGCAAACAATTCCGGTTGTTTCCCTGGCGGATAAACCAACACCGATCGCACATCTGGATCGAGGAGCCAACCCAACTCAGTACCGTGTTTTAAACAATGTAAAATATTCCCAGTCACCTTAGTTTGACTTTGATCGGGCGAGAGAATTTCAATAGTCCAATCTGGATAAAGTGGGAAGACATTAGCAATGTCGCCATTGTCATCAACAGGTATTCTTTTCCAGGTAAAAACTGTCACATCTGGCACAATAGCGCGTCCACCAAAAACACATCGCAATTCTGGAAATGCTAGAGCGATTTTTGGGGGTTCAATTATTTGATTAATATTGCTAAGAAATTTCGATTGTAACTGACTGTGTTTTCCTTGTGGCATAGGTTTCTGGATTATTTGACCGTTGATATATTCGCTGGCAGGCTTAGTTTCTGGCAGTTGCAAAAACTCTTCAAGGGTAAGATTTTTTGTTGGTGTTTGTAGCATATTTTTTTACCTCAATTAATTGTGTATCCTAAGTGTTTCCAAGCTTCAGGCGTAGCTATCCGCATCAGCTATCAGTTACAATATTGGGGCAGCGAGCGCCCACCTTACGTTTGGAGGACTTACGCTAATGTAGAGGCGCGATCGCCCGTTTTCCCTAACTTCCCAACTGCAACCACCCAAACACATCACCCACCGTCAACTGCAACTTAACCCAATCTGGAACAGGTAACACATCCCCCCATTCAGCAAACAATTCCGGTTGTTTCCCTGGCGGATAAACCAACACCGATCGCACATCTGGATCGAGGAGCCAGCCCAATTCAGTACCGTGTTTTAAACAATGTAAAATATTCCCTGTCACCTTAGTTTGACGCTGATCTGGAGAGAGAATTTCAATAGTCCAATCTGGATAAATTGGGAAGACATCAGCAATGTCGCCATTGTCATCAACGGGTATTCTTTCCCAGGCAAAAACTGTCACATCTGGCACAATTGCTCGTCCACCAAAGCTACATCGCAATTCTGGAAATGCAATAGCAATTTTGGGAGGCTTAACTACGGAATTAATAGTAGAGATTAATTCACCTTGAAGAATGCTGTGTTTTCCTTTTGGCATAGGTTTCTGGATTATTTGACCGTTGATATATTCGCTGGCAGGTTTAGTTTCTGGCAGTTGCAAAAACTCTTCCAATGTGATGTTTTTGACAGGTGTTTGTACCATATTTTTTTACCTCAATTAATTGTGTATCCTAAGTGTTTCCAAGCTTCAGGCGTAGCTATCCGGCCGCGATTTGTCCGCTGCATAAAGCCAATTTGCATCAAATAAGGTTCGCAAACATCCTCAATCGTTTGAGAATCTTCTCCCGTAGCCGCAGCAATGGCTTCTAAACCTACTGGTCCACCATTAAAACCTTCAATCATTTTACTCAAAATTAGCCGATCTGTCCAATCTAAACCTAAAGGATCGACATTAAAAAGTTCTAAGGCAATTGAGGCAACTTCCACAGTAATTGGAGTTAAAGCTTTAACTTCACTATAATCCCTAACTCTTCTCAGTAAACGGTTAGCAATTCTGGGTGTACCGCGCGATCGCCTGGCAATTTCTTCGGCTCCTTCTTTGGTAATTTCTGTATCGAGAACTTGAGCGCTTCTTTGGATAATTAAAGTTAATTCATCTACTTCATAAAAGCGCAATCTTTGGATAAATCCAAAGCGATCGCGCAAAGGCGCAGTTAAGGAACCAACCTTCGTAGTTGCACCCACCAAAGTAAAAGGTTTCAAGGGAATACTGCGAGTTTTAGCTGTTTTCCCTTGACCGATGGTAATATCTAATCGGCAGTCTTCCATCGCCGGATAAAGTATTTCTTCAGCAACCTTAGAAAGACGATGAATTTCATCGAGAAAAAGCACATCACCAGCTTTGAGACTAACTAGAAGTCCGACAATATCTCGCGGTTTTTCCAAAGCGGGAGCCGTCGTAATTTTACAACTAACTCCCATTTCTTGAGCGATAATTAGAGACATGGTAGTTTTGCCTAATCCCGGTGGGCCGTAGAGTAACAAGTGATCGAGGGGTTCATTTCGAGACTTAGCGGCTTGTAGGGCAATTTCCAGAAATTCTTTTAAATCTTTTTGTCCGATATAATCAGCTAAACGGTGAGGGCGGATTTTTTCTTCCTGTTTGCTGTGATTCTGCTCATCAGCTAAGGCTGCCGCTGCTAAGAGAGAGTCGGGTTCGGTTTTAGCGGCTTTGCGACGGGGGACTTTGGTAAATTCTTCCGGTAATTCTGGGGAAGGTGGATGTTTTTGGGAGGAGATGATTGCCATATTTTATCTCTATTTATTGCTAATTATTTTAGAATGGTGTGTACATTTACTGATAATCCTATGACAATTTCACAGTCTTTATTAGCTCCAGAAGATATCAGCTTTGAAGGTGCGATCGCCTTGACACAATCTTTACTGTCCGAAATGGAAACCGGTAAACTATCCGATACTGAGATTAAAGAAATTGTGACTTCCATCGTCAAAACTGAGAATGGCGCAAGGGGTTTTTTCGTAACTTATCTGACAGAAGACGGAGATGTAGCGGAACTTTCACCGCCTGCGGTGTTGAAGGCCTTAGCAGTCGCACCAGATATTGTGGCAGAATTGTTGGTGAAAAATCTGGCGATGTCAACGGCAATGGTGGTGCATCATGCGAGAAATCAAGATCACGAGATGGCGGCTAGTGCGAATCGAGTGCGATCGCGATCGGCATTAATTATTTCTAGCATTAAGACACCCGTTTGCCAAACCATTGCTCAACAAATTTTAGCCGCGATCGCGACAGGAGAAGGCAACTATGCAGCTTTTTTGCAGAAGTGGGGGTACGATCGAGATCAAAAAGACGCGATCGCTCAAACCCTACGAACTATTCTCTAACAAAACCCCATTTTTACACAATGGCAGTTAAAATTAAGTCGTCAATTCAAGTCTGTAGGTTGTGGGTGAGGGAGAAAATTTGCTGAAATCAATGAAAGGCTTTGTCCAGAAGGCTGGAAAGGTTGGCCGCAGGCTACCCGTTTCCTCCCAGCTAGGGACAAAACTTAATCTGCTGTTAACATTAGTACGGCGCGACTTGGAAGCCCAATATAAAGGTTCCATTCTCGGTAACTTGTGGCCGCTGCTGAATCAGCTATCGCAACTGCTGATTTATACTTATGTTTTCTCCATTGTCCTCAAGGTAAAGCTAACGCTGCAAGGCTTTCCCGACAATAGCAATATTACCTTCGGTCTGTGGCTGTTCGCAGGTTTGCTACCTTGGACAGCCTTCACCAGCGGTTTGACAAAAGCCGCTGTCTCCGTGATGAGTCAGCCAAATTTAGTTAAAAAAGTCGTCTTCCCCTTGGGTTTATTACCCCTAGTGCCAATTTTTTCAGTATTTATTGAGAGTTCCCTCGGTTTGATCGCATTGATTGGTATAGTGGCGGTGTCCTCTCAAAAATTACACGCTACCCTGTGGTTATTACCATTTATTTGGTTGCCACAATTATTGCTGACAGCGGGTTTTGGGTATTTAACCGCCGGACTAACGGTATTTTTGCGCGATATTCCTCAAAGTTTAGGTGTTATCCTAAATCTTTGGTTCTATCTAACACCGATTGTTTATCCGGCAACCGTGATTCCTGAAGAATGGCGAGTTTGGATATTTTCATTGAATCCTTTAGCTGCGATCGCAGAAGTTTATCGCGATCTTATACTGGTGGGTGAAGTGAAACACTGGACCGAATGGGGAGCCGTTAGCGTCATCTCCATAATTGTATTTTACCTCGGTCTATTCGTTTATCGGCGATTGCGTCCTGCCTTTGCTGATGTATTGTAAGGGTGTTTTCAGTGAGTGAGTTTTGATTTTGGCATGACGGAAACTGTAATTTCTCTAAAAAATGTGTCCAAATGTTTTAAGCGGTACAAACATCCAGTAGACCGCTTAAAAGAAATGATCTTTCCCGGTCAAAAACTCGCGGATGAATTTTGGGCACTGCGAGACATTAATATCCAAATTCCCAAAGGCCAAACTCTCGGCATCGTTGGCCGTAATGGTTCGGGAAAAAGCACCCTATTACAAATTATTGTGGGAACCCTCACACCCACTACCGGGGAAGTAGAAGTTACTGGCAGAATTTCGGCTTTATTAGAGTTAGGAAGTGGCTTTAATCCTGAATTTACGGGACGGCAAAATGTATTTTTTAATGCTCAACTTTTAGGATTTTCTTATAAAGAAACAGAAGACAAATTCGAGCAGATAGCGGCTTTTGCCGATATTGGTGATTTTATCGATCAGCCAGTCAAAACCTATTCTAGTGGGATGTTTGTCCGCTTAGCTTTTGCCGTTGCCACTAGCGTCGATCCTGATATTTTAGTAGTAGATGAAGCTCTTTCTGTTGGCGATGAGGCCTTTCAACGTAAGTGCTTTGCACGTCTGCAAATCATCCAAGAAAGAGGGGGAACAATTCTGTTTGTTTCTCATGCCGCCTCCTCCGTTACCCAACTTTGTAAGTCGGCAATTTTAATGGATCATGGGGAATTATTGCTTACCCATACGCCGAAGTTGGTAATTTCTAAGTATCAGAAAATGATTTATGCCAAACCAGATAAAGCCGAAGAATTGAAGGCAGAAATCCGGGAATTGAATAAGTTATTTCAGCAAGAAGCTACAAATAACTCAGATCCGAATTTAGATGTAACACCTCGACCCCAAAACGGCATATTAGAAACAGAGGAAGTAGTTACTAAAGTCATAGATTATTATGAGTTTTACGATCCATCAATGGTGCCGGCGGAAACAGTTAGATATCCTTCTCGCGGTGCAGAAATCATCAATCCTTGCATTACTACTCTCAAGGGGAAAATGATTAATCACTTGATCGGTCGAGAGGAGTATATTTACACTTACTCAGTAGTTTTCTTTAAGTCAACTTCTAACGTGCGGTTTGGAATGTTGATTAAAACAATTAGTGGTTTTGAGTTAGGTGGTTCTTCCTTAAATGCGGCATCTCAATCAGTACCATATATTAAAGCTGGTACTACGGTTTCCGTGAATTTTCGGTTTAAATGTATGTTAAACCCAGGAGTTTATTTTCTGAATGCTGGCGTAGTAGGAATGGTAGATTACGACTTGACTTATCTCGATCGCTGTGTGGATGTGGCCATGTTTAGAGTTCAGCCTTGTGCTCAATCTCAGAGTAATGGAATAGTTGACTTACAGATCGAGCCATGCTTAACTATTCTCAATACTGATTTTATTAATCAAGACCAAAAAAGTGAGGTCGTTTAAGAAATTATGCAAGTTGTAGTCAAAATGAATATAGAGTCAGCAGAAAATCCGGTTGTTAGGGCATTTATTGAAAATCAAGTCAAATTTCCCGCAGATTTCCGAACCCAAATCTGTGAAGAAGATGAGATGTATTTATATAGTCTGAGTAACGTAGATAACGATCGCGATCGAGCTTTAGTACGCTATTATGCCATTGGTCGCCGCATCTTAGATTCAATTAAACAAATTGTGGAATGGCATTTTGATAGTTTTGAAAATGTATCATCATTCCTGGATTTTGCCTGCGGTTACGGCCGTTTTACCCGCTTTTTAATCCAAGAATTGCCACCGGAAAAAATTTGGGTTTCCGATATCTATGCCAATGCAGTTAAGTTTCAACAAGAACACTTCAATGTCAATGGAATTATCTCTACAAAAAATCCTGAAAATTATGTAGTTGACAGAAAGTTTGACTGTATTCTGGCCTGCTCTTTCTTCAGCCATATGCCAGAAAAAACCTTTGTAAATTGGATGCAAAATTTATATGATTTGTTATCCCCTCAAGGGTTAATAATGTTCAGTGTATTAGATATGGAACTTTTACCGCCAGAAGTTCCAATTCCGCCAAGTGGCATTGTTTTTAGTCCCCGCAGCGAAAGCCGTTATTTGGATAAAGAAGAATACGGAACTACTTATGTAACTGAGGCTTATATTAATCAAGTTATAGCTCAAGTCAGCGATGGAAAAGCCGTTGTCCACAGGATTCCTAAAGGCATTAGTAGATATCAGGATTTATATTTAGTTAGTAATGCCAAAGTCAAAGATTTTTCCAGTTTAAACTTTAGACATCACCCGGAGGGATATCTGGAAATTGCTTATATTACTCCCACTGATAAAATTAATTTAGAAGGCTGGGCCGCAGATATTAACCAAGATGGTAGACTGGAAGAAGTTCAGGTGCTTGTTAATGGTCAGCTTATGCAAAAGTGCTTGCCATTTGAAAACCGGGAAGATGTAGCTCAACATTTTAAAACTAACACCGTTTTAAACTCAGGTTGGTCTTGTTATTTAGGTCGAGGGATGGTTTTACCAGATGATGTAGTGATGATTAAAGCGATTAATAACTACGGTTTGGAATGGATTATCGAAAACTGTAAATTGCAATCACTTCTCAACATCAAGGAATCACAAACTAAATTACTTTCCACTGAAGCTAAACTGGAGCAAACTCAAATTCAGTTATTATCTACTGAGGAGAAACTAGCACAAACTCAGATTCAGCTATCCTCTACCGAGGAGAAACTGGAGCAAACTCAAAATCAGCTATTATTTACCCAGGACAAACTGGAACAAACTCAAAATCGGCTATTATCTACAGAGGAAAAACTAGCACAAACTGAGGTACAATTATCACAAACTCAGATGCAAGTTCAGATTGAAATAGCTAACAATCAGGCACAAAAAGAGCAACTACAGTCTCAAATTCTGAGAATGCAAAATCGCATTATGGCAATGGAAAGCAGTAAATTTTGGAAAATGAGATTAGCCTGGTTTCGAGTTAAGCGAAAAATAGGTTTAGCTGGCGAAAATGAGTAAAGATATTAGCTTAAGGAATCCGAAAGAGAATAGAAACTATGAATACAATTGCAACTAAATCATCTATTTTTATCATTGCCGGAATGCACCGTTCCGGTACATCTTTAACAGCTTCTCTCCTTCAGAAAGTAGGGGTGAATATTGGCGAAAAACTGGTAGGACCTGCCTATGGGAATATTAAGGGACATTTTGAAAATGTTGACTTTGTAGAGTTTCATAAGTCTATTTTGCGATCGCAAGGCATAGATGACTTAGGTTGTACCTTAGAAAAAGAACTTGTTGTTTCAGATGAGTATTTAGCACAAGCTGAAAAGATTATTAACAACAGTAAAAGTAATTCTATTTGGGGATGGAAAGACCCGCGTACCACTCTTTTCTTAAACTTTTGGCTAAATTTATTACCTGATGCCAATGTAATTTGTATCTATCGTTCTCCTTGGGAAGTTGTAGATTCTTTGTACCGCAGAGCCACCGATAATAGCTTATTTAATAGTCCAGAAATGGCTGTGCAAATGTGGATTCATTATAACAAAAAAGTCTTAGAATTTCATCAACAATTACCGCAGCGTTGCCTATTAGCTCATGTTGACGCAGTTGGCAATAGAGCAAAAGATTTTATCGCCACAATTAATGATAAATTTAATGTAGCTTTAGCATCCCCGCCACCAGATAATTTTGAAGAATCTTTATTAGTTAATGAAATTTTACAAACTCACCGACCGAGTTTAATTAGCAAATATTTTCCCGAAGCTTTAGAAATCTATCACGAACTTGAGTTAAAGGCATTGCATCTCAACATTGGGTTCGCTACAACTGATTCCGAAATTATTAATTTATCTTCCTCTTTATCTTGGCCTTTTCAAGATTGGCTAGAAATCCGTAAGCTGGAAAAACAAAAGAAAATTATCAAATTAGAATTAGAACAATGGCAAAACCAATTCCAAGAAGCTCAAAGTAAGGCGATTGGATTAGAAACAGAGTTGGGCGATACTCAAGTAAAATTAGCGGGAACTGAAGCACAATTTCAAGCAGCTTTAAAAAAGGTTTTGGAATTAGAAACAGAGTTGGGCGATACTCAAGTAAAATTAGCGGGTAAGGAATCTCAATTTCAAGCAGCTTTAAAAAAGGTTTTGAAATTAGAAACAGAGTTGGGCGATACTCAGGTAAAATTAGCGGGAACTGAAGCACAATTTCAATCAGCTTTAGCAAAAGCTTTGGGATTAGAAAATGAGTTGGGTGATACTCAGGTAAAATTAGCAGGAACTGAAACACAATTTCAAGCAGCTTTGGCAAAAGTTTTAGAATTAGAAACAGAATTAGGCGATACTCAGGTAAAATTAGCGGGTAAGGAATCTCAATTTCAAGGAGCTTTAAATAAAGTTTTAGAGTTAGAAGGTAAATTAGGTGATACTCAGCTAAAATTAGCGGGTACTGAAATGCAGTTTCAAGCAGCTTTGGCAAAAGTTTTAGAATTAGAAACTGAATTAGGAAATACCCAATCTGAACTTGAGTTAAAATCAGCACATTTGCAAGAAGTTACAACTAAATTTGTTGCCTTAGAAAGTGAACTTAACTTTACTCAAGTAGAGTTTAAAGAAGTCAATACACAGCTAGAAATTTCGAGGTTAGAAGCTGCAAGATATCAAAATGAAATTTCCTCTTTTAAGTCTTCTTTATTATGGAAAATTAGAGAAAAATTATTGGATTTAGAGCAAGACTTGCGTAATTTGCCGCCAAGATTTATATTTTCTTTAGATGCGCCTGCAAGTTGGGATATTTTTACTGAAAATCTGCAAATATCTGGCTGGTTATTTCATAATAAAATCAATATCAAAGCTATACGCGCTCGGATTGGCAAAAATATTTTTGATGGAGTTTATGAGATAGGTAGAGGCGATGTCAGCGAAGCTTACCCTAGAATTGCTTATGCGGTGAAATCTGGTTTTATGATTGAAGTTCAAGCACCTGCTGGCAGACATAAACTAATGTTGGAGGCTCAAGATAGTAATGGTAAATGGCATTTAGTTAAATCTTATAATCTCTCCGTGTCGACAATTAAAGCGGCTTTTGATGCGCCGGTAGATTTGCAGCAACGTCAGGGACAAATTTTGTTTGCTGGTTGGTGTTGTCATCCCGATCGAAAAATTACTAAATTAACCTTATGTTGCGGAGATATTGCTGTAGATTGTGCCTTTGGTTTGCGGCGAAAAGATGTCGGTGAGGCTTTCCCTGATTGGGTTAATAGTGTAGAAAGTGGCTTTGAAGCGTTAGTTAATTTACCGCCGGGAATCTGGCAGATTTCCTTAAAAGCTCAGTTAGAAAATGGTGAAACTTTATCATTTCAATCTCCTAAAATATTGACAGTTTTACGTTATAATATTTGGGATAAAGTAACTGATAAATTGCGAGAAATATCTCGATTTTCTGCGGCAATACGTCAGCGAATGGCAGAGAGAAAACAGCGTCTTGGTAGAGTTTTGCCTATGCCTTGGGAAATAGCTAAGGTATTGCGTCAGGTAGGGGCAATTTATCGGCAACAAAAGCAATTAAATTCGTCAGGTGATTTGCATCCACCTGGGGGTTTTGTAGTTCCACAACCTATAGATCGTTATGATGCTTGGTTAGGGGTGAATCAGTGGAATGAAACTGCGCGTAATTATTTGATTTATCGTTTAGAATTATGCCAGGGAAATTTGCCTAAAATTTCCATAGTGATGCCAGTTTATAATCCGCCATTGGAGTTTTTAGAGATGGCGATCGCCAGCGTAATTAAACAAGTTTATCATAACTGGGAACTTTGTATTGCTGATGATTGTAGCACCGATCGAAATGTGGCTGAAACCTTGAAAAAATGGGCAGCAAAAGATAGCAGAATTCGGATTACCTTGCGCGACAAAAATGGGAATATTAGTGCGGCAACAAACAGCGCCGCTGAACTTGCCACAGGAGATTTTATCTTATTTATGGATAATGATGATGAACTTACTCCCGACGCATTAGGAGAAGTTGCGTTATATCTAGCAAGTCATCCCGAAACCGATTTTCTCTACTCAGATGACGATAAAATTGACACAGAAGGACACAGATTTGCACCACAATTTAAACCAGATTGGTCGCCAGAATTGCTACTTTCCTATATGTATCTCGGTCATTTGTGCGTGGTGAGAAGCGAGATTTTTGCTCAAATTGGCGGTTTACGATTGGGGTTTGAAGGGTCCCAAGATTATGATTTTGCCTTAAGAGCGACAGAGATTTCTCGTCAGGTTGGACACTTACCATTAGTATTGTACCATTGGCGGACAGCACCCGGCTCTACAGCGATATCTGGGGCGGCAAAACCAGCGAGTTTTGCAGCTGGACAAAAGGCTATTCAAGAAGCTTTGAACCGCCGAAATATACAGGGGAAAGTATATCAACCAGATTGGGCAAGTAAAGAGAATTTAGGCATATTTTCCCAACATTTTCCCGATCGTGGGCCGTCAGTAACCATCATTATTCCGACGAAAAATCAGCTAACTTTATTAAAAGGTTGTGTGGATTCGATCGCCAAAACAACCTATCAAAATTATCAAGTAGTGGTGATTGATAATGAAAGCGACGATCCGAAAACACTGGAATATTTAAACCAGCTTCACCATCAAGTTTTGCCCATAAAAAATGCAGATGGAAAATTTAGCTTTGCCGCAATTAATAACCGTGCTGTCGAACGAGTTACCAGCGATTATATTCTATTTTTGAATAATGATACTGAGGTAATTAATCCACAATGGCTAAGTCAAATGGTGGGATATATGCAGTTTTCTGGTGTGGGTGCGGTTGGTGCAAGACTCTTATATCCTGATGGTAGAATTCAGCACGCTGGCGTAATTCATGGATTGCATCACGGTTTAGCAGGTCATGCTTTTAAGTTAATGCCTAGTGATAATCGCGGTTATCTTTCTTTGGCAATGGTGACAAGAAATTATGCCGCCGTAACAGCAGCTTGTATGCTAACTCCCCGTGAATTGTTTTTAGAATTGGGTGGTTTTGATGAACAAAATTTTGCGGTTGCTTACAATGATGTGGACTATGGATATCGGTTGTTAGAAAGAGGTTATCGTTCAGTTTATTGTCCTGCGGCTGAACTTTTGCATCGTGAAGGTATTTCTAGGGGTTTTGATGATAACCCAAAAGAAGTTGCTGCATATCGGCGTAAATATGCGGGAAAAGTTGATAGTTTTTACAATCCTCATTTGTCTTTGGATGATGAGTATTTTCGCATTCAACCCGGTAGATTATTTTTGGCAGAAGCAGAAAGAAGCAATCAAGAAAAAGGTAAAAATGCCCAGGTATTTTGTCCTAAATTATTGATGTGTAGCAATTCTTTGGATTTTACCGGTGCGCCGCTACATCAATATGAAATAGCTGTAAAATTAGCATCTGAGGGAATAATTAAACCTATTATATTTTGCGTTAAAGAAGGTCCGCTACGAGAGGTTTATGAACAGCAAGGAATTGAAGTAATTGTGCGAGATCATCCCTTAGAACACATCTATGAAAGAAATAGTTATAATGAGGCAATTAGCAACTTTGCTCAAGAGGTGAAAAACTATAATGTTGATGTATTTTATGTCAATACATTAGAAAACTTTTTTATGGTAGATGTTGCTCGCGAACTTGGTATTTCTTCGGTTTGGAATGTCCATGAAAGCGATCCTTGGCAGACTTATTTTGATAGATTTGGACCGGAAATTGCGGCGAGGGCTCTTGAGTGTTTTCGCTTTCCTTATCAGGTGATTTTTGTGGCGGATGCGACGCGGGAGAGATATTTACAACTTAATAGCAATCACAATTTTAAGGTGATTCATAATGGGTTGGATTTAAGTCGGTTAGATATGTCTATAACTTCAGATTTAGCTAGGGAAAGTTTGGGTGTTGTAGGGGATGATGTGGTAATTTTGTTGTTGGGTACTGTGTGCGATCGCAAAGGCCAACAAGATTTAGTTAAAGCACTTTCCTATTTACCTGAAAAATGGCATAATCGGATTAGATGTTTTATTGTTGGCGATCGCCCCAGTCTTTACAGCAAAAAATTAGCTGAAATGATTAGTGAATTGCCAGGAGAATTACAACTACGGGTAACTGTAGTTTCTGAAACTCCAGAAACAGCAAAATATTACAAATCTGCTGATATTTTTGTTTGTACCTCTCGCGTGGAAAGTTTTCCCAGAGTAATCCTCGAAGCAATGGCTTATGATTTACCCATTATTACAACACCAGTATTTGGGATTAAAGAACAAGTTAGACCGGGAATAAATGGTTTATTTTACACCCCCGAACAACCCCAGGAATTAGCAACATCTTTATTATCTTTATTAGAGGATGATAAACTGCGGCAACGTCTTGCGGAAAATGCTAAATATGTTCTACAATCATTGAACACTTTTGAAGAAATGACAGAAGCTTATAGCCAAATTTTCTGTGCAGCTTACCTCAATCGTAAATAATTTATGCGCGATCGTGTAACCGGCATTTAAACAATACAAATAAACACTACAAAATAACCGCTAAATTTCATGTTTAAGTTAACCAAGCGCTTAATAAAAAAAATCCTGAAACGACTTTTATTAATACCTAACGATCGAAACTTAACAATCTCAGATTGGCTGCAAAAACATGATTTATCTCAATCCAGAAATTACTGGGAAACAACTCCAAGAGCAGGTGTAGCTAGTCAATGGGTATCTAATCCAATAATTGAAGAAACAATTAACCAGCGAATGTCTGGGGGAAGAACCAAAAAATATTGGCTGGCCTGGTTAATTGAAGACTTTTTTGCTTGCCAACAATTCGAGCAACTATTATCAATAGGTTGTGGCATTGGCAATCACGAAATAATTATTGCCAAATTAGGTTTAGCCAAACATATTGATGCCTTTGATTTTTCTGATGCTTCCTTAGAAATTGCCCGAAAAAATGCTGAACTAGCGGGAGTAAACATTAATTTTTATCAAGATGACTTCAATGATTTTAAAATTAATGAATATCATAAATACGACATAGTATTTTGTTCTGGTTCTTTGCACCATGTTAAAGAAATTGAACGCTTTATGTCAATTGTTCATCAATCTTTAAAACCAGAAGGTTATTTAATAGTTAACGAGTATATAGGAGACTGTTATAACATCTACAGTCAGCATCAAGTAGATTTAATTAATCGGTTGTATAACTGCTTTCCCGAAGAGTTAAAATCAGGAAAAATGGAAACATTTGTTAACCCATCGCTTAAACTCGTATTTGAGGCAGATCCTTCGGAAGCAGTGCGTTCAAAACTCATACTTCCTTTACTCGATCAATATTTTGAAATGGAAGTTTTTAATCCCCTTGGAGGAGCGATATTACACCCCTTATATCCCCTATTGGATCACCAACAATTTTTACCAGGAGATGCTAAAGGAGAAGCAATCATTAAATTACTGCTAGAATTTGAAGAAATTTTAATGGAATTACCGGGAGGGCTACCAGCGGATTTTTGTCTGAGTATTTTGCGCCCTAAAGATATATAATTGAGAATTAAGAAAGACGGGAACTTACGAGAAATTTAAACATCAACACTATTAACATCGGACGGTAAAAATATGAAAGTTGACTACGAGGGAGCTTGGGATAGTTACGCCCAACAATGGCAAAAAAATAACCCAGAATTGGGGCATATTGGAGATGAATGGATTGGTAAAGCTGCCGGTGCAGCTAACTCTTTGGCAGAGTATGAAGCGCTGATTGAGCAACAATTTATTGCGCCTTATATTAAGCAAGAACATACTGTTTTAGAGATTGGTATTGGTGGGGGAAAAACCGGGGCAATGTTGCTGAAATATTGCGATCGCGTGATTTGTGCTGATATTTCCAGTGAAATGTTAGAAGCCGCAAAATTGCGCCTGGGCAATCAACGAGTTGATTATGTGAAACTCGATGGTTTAACATTAGCAGGAATTACCCCTCGCTCCGCAGATGTCTGCTTTTGCTACGATACAATGGTACATATAGAACCGCGAGATATTTTTAACTACCTAACTCAAATTCCTCAACTGTTGCGGGGTGATGCCTTGTGTGTATTTCACCACAGTAACATTTTCACTGAATTAGGGTGGGAAAAATTCTTAAGTGACTTACCTCTGAATTTAATGGGTCGTCGAGATGGGACAGCGTTTTCAATTATGACTGACACAATTATGGAGAAATTTCTCACTCATTTGAACTACAAAATTATTGTAAAAAACACCACTTCTGTCCCGCGAGATTGCGTCTGGATTTGTCAAGCACCAAGCTGTTAAATCCAATCGCAATTATCAACCTATTTATCTCTTCCTTCTTCCTTCCTTCTTCCTTCCTTCTTCCTTCCTTCTTCTTCCTTCTTCCTTCCTTCTTCTTCCTTCTTCCTTCTTCCTTCTTCCTTCTTCCTTCTTCCTTCTTCCTTCTTCCTTCTTCCTTCTTCCTTCTTCCTTCTTCCTTCAACAAACAATGAAAGCATTATTTCTTCATCCCAACTTCCCCGCCCAATACCGCCATATCATCACCGCTTTAGGTGCAGATCCCAAAAATCAAATTGTTTTTGGCACAAAAAATGAGCGTCAAGAATGGAATATTCCCGGCGTTCGTAAGGCTGTTTTTACTCCTAGTAGGGAACCGCACCCGCAAACCCATCATTACGTTCGGCCTTTAGAAAGTGCTGTTATTTACGGACAAGCAGTATTTAGAATGGCCGAACAATTAAAGTCAGAAGGTTTTTTTCCTGATATTGTTTGCGGTCATTCTGGCTGGGGGCCGACACTATTTGCTAAAGAAGCTTTTCCTAATGTTCCACTTTTTTGTTATTTTGAGTGGTTTTATCACTCGGTAGGTTCCGATGCAGATTTCGATCCAGCGGAACCTTTAACAGTTGATGATATGGCCAGAATTCGGGTAAAAAATGCGCCGATTTTAATTGATTTGTACTCCTGCGATTGGGGTTTATCGCCTACTTATTGGCAGCGATCGCAATTTACCCCAGAATTTCAACGGAAGCTTTCTGTACTGCATGACGGGGTAGATACTGACTATTTTAAACCGAATCCGGGAGCCAAACTTGTTTTGCCCAATTTGGATTTATCGGGAGTCGATGAAATTGTTACCTATGTATCGCGAGGAATGGAACCCTATCGCGGTTTTCCTGAATTTATTGAATCCATTGCCTATTTACAAGAACGTCGTCCCAATTGTCATGTTGTAGTTGTAGCATCAGATAGAGTTTGCTACGGCAAATCTTTACCTAATGGTGAGAATTACAAAGATTATATGTTGAAGAAAGTGCCTTTAGATTTATCGCGAGTTCACTTTGTTGGCACTCTTCCCTATGGTTTGTATTTGAAAGTAATTCAGGCTTCGGATGTTCATGTTTATTTAACTAGACCTTTTGTATTATCTTGGTCGATGATTGAATCAATGTCAACAGGATGTTTAGTAGTTGGTTCCGATACGCCGCCAGTGAGAGAAGTAATCCGCGATGGGGAAAATGGTTTATTAGTAGATTTCTTTTCGCCTAAACATATTGCCGATCGCATTAGCGAAGTTTTAGATCATCCTACTCGCATGGCAGAATTGCGAGTAAAAGCGCGTCAAACTGTTTTGGAAAAGTATAATTTAGCCAAGTTATTACCGCAACATTTGGAATTAATTAATCAAGTGGCAAATCGTTGTTCTCCGCCAACTATTGGGATGGAACCAGAGCGAGAATTGGCCGCCATGTCTACAATTAGAATTTAGTAACTCAATTCGTTCCCTCTACTATAGCAGTCCTAAATGAGTTGTAAAAAAACTAGAACCCCTCCCAACTCTCCCCTTGCTAAGGGGAGGGCAAGGAAAAATTTTACAATTGATTTAGGATTGCTATATATCTTGTCAATTTTCAACTTATGTGCTATCATAAAATGTTACTCAACACATCGTAAACTGAAATTCTCAATATGGCAACGCCAATGATCGCATTTACTCACCTGGGTTGCGAAAAAAATCGCATCGACACCGAACACATGATTGGCCTCCTAGTTCAAGCAGGCTATCAAGTCGATGCTAATGAAGAATTAGCCGATTATGTAATTGTTAATACTTGTAGTTTTATCCAAGCAGCGCGAGAAGAATCTGTCCGAACTTTAGTAGAATTAGCTCAAGCTAATAAAAAAATAGTGATTGCTGGCTGCATGGCGCAGCATTTTCAACAAGATTTACTCAATGAATTACCAGAAGCAGTCGCATTAGTGGGAACTGGAGATTATCATCAAATAGTGAGTGTAATTGAACAGGTAGAAAAAGGCGATCGCGTTACCTTAGTTTCCCCCGAACCTACCTACATTCCTGACGAAAATACCCCCCGTTATCGCACCACACCAGAAGCAGTTGCCTATTTACGAATTGCCGAAGGATGCGATTATCGTTGTGCATTTTGCATTATTCCACACCTGCGGGGAAATCAGCGATCGCGCACCATTGAATCAATAGTTACCGAAGCCGAACAATTAGCCACAGAAGGCGTAAAAGAAATTATTTTAATTTCCCAAATTACCACAAATTATGGCAAAGACATCTACGGCGAACCCAAATTAGCCGAACTGTTACGCGCACTAGGAAAAGTTGATTTACCCTGGATACGAATGCACTACGCCTATCCAACAGGTTTAACCCCCCAAGTCATGGCAGCAATTCAGGAAACACCCAATATTTTACCTTACTTGGATCTCCCCTTACAACACTCCCACCCAGAAATTTTGCGGGCGATGAATCGACCATTTCAAGCAGGAGTAAACGATCGCATTATTGAGAACATTAAAACCGCCATGCCCGATGCAATTTTGCGAACAACTTTTATCGTCGGTTTTCCAGGGGAAACAGAAGAACACGCCGCACATTTATTAGAATTTGTTAAACGTCACGAATTCGATCATGTAGGAGTATTTACATTTTCTCCAGAAGAGGGAACACCTGCTCACAATTTACCCAATCAACTACCGCAAGAAGTGATGGAAACGCGACGAGAGGCAGTAATGGCAACCCAGCAACCAATTTCATTAAAAAATAATCAAAAATCAGTAGGTAAAATAGTAGATGTTTTGCTGGAACAGGAAAATCCAGAAACAGGAGAATTAATTGGGCGATCGGCCCGGTTTTCTCCTGATGTAGATGGTTTAGTTTATGTTGAAGGCGAAGCTTCTTTAGGGTCAATGGTGCGTGTAAAAATTACTCAGGCTGATGTCTACGATCTTTATGGTCAAATAGCCGATAATCTCCTTTTATGCTAAAAAGCTATGATATAGCATTTCTCTGTCTGGTGAGGTACAAGAGCTTCTACCCCCAACCCCCTTAGAAAGGGGGCTTTTCCGGGTTCCTCCCCTTTGCAAGGGGGGGCTAGGGGGGGTCGTATTTGTACCTCATATAATTGAGAACCGCTATAGATTAAATTAAAAGAAAAAATTAACTATGATCGTCCAAGAAAAACCTGCCAAGTCTAAACAAATGACCCTAGATGAGTTTCTGGACTGGTATCCAGAAGGTCAAGGTCGCTTTGAATTACATGATGGAGCCGTTATCGAAATGCAAGCAACTGGAACTCACGAACAAGTAGGGGGCTTCCTCGCCCTCAAAGTAGACGTTCAGATTGAACGTTTGGCTTTACCTTATTTCATTCCCCGCCAAGGAATTATTAAGGCTAGTGATTCCGATCGGTCTGGCTACAGCCCAGATGTGATGGTATTAGATTGGCAACAAATCGAAACGGAACCGATGTGGAAAAAGCGCTCGACTATTACTAGAGGTGAAACTATCCGTTTAGTCATCGAAGTTGTCAGTACCAATTGGCAAGATGACTACTTGATAAAGTTAGCAGAATATGAAAAATTGGCAATTCCTGAATACTGGATTGTTGATTATTTGGGGTTAGGCGGCAGAAGATATATTGGCAATCCCAAACAACCCACTATTTCAATAAACCAATTGGTTGACGGTGAGTATATAGTAAATCAGTTTAGAGGTGATGATGTGCTGCGATCGATTGCCTTCCCCGAATTAAATTTAACCGCAGAACAAATTTTTCAGGTGGGGCAATAACTAAGGAATAGAAATTAAATAATTCGCTGGTTCGTAGTAAGCGCTTTAGCGCTAAAGCGCTTACTACGAACCAGAGCAATTGGCTACCGTCGCTTATTTTTTGATTCCCCTCACGCTAATTTATATTGTTAAGAAGCGGAAAGACGTGCCTTGAAACTAAAAACTATGTTGAACAAGTTTTGATCTAAAGATATACGATACTTCTGCAAACGCAGATGAAAGCAGATTCTTTCTTCCCTCTTCCTTCTTCCTTCTTCTATTATGTGGCAAATCATCCAAAATATCTTTTCTCCAACTGAGTATATGCCGCACGGTCAATGTTATCTGTGGCAGACACCCCTAGTGTCCCTGCACGTCACAAGTGACTTTTTGATCGCGATCGCCTACTTTTCAATACCAGCAATGCTGATTTATTTTATTTACAAACGGCGCGATGTTCCCTTCTTAGGAATATTTGCTTTATTTGGTGCATTTATTGTTCTCTGCGGCACCGGTCACTTACTAGAAATTTGGACGCTACTTTTGTTAGCGATAATATTGTTTCACTGATTGGCTACGAAGCACAAGAATTTCTTGATGGTTCCCTGGATTGGCATAGTCTTGTTCACCCAGAAGATCGAGAAATTATCGATCGGGAATTCGATCGGATATTGGAAAAAGAGTTAATCTCTTATGAATATCGCGAATTGCACAAAGACGGTCATTATCGTTGGATATACGATGAGATCAAGTTAGTCAAAGATCCTACTGGCGTACCCATAGAATGTGTAGGTTATGGAGTCGATATTACAGCCCGTAAACAGGCAGAAGCAGCTTTGCAACAACAATTAAAAAGAGAGCGGTTGGTGAATGACATTCAAGAGCGAATTCGGTCCTCTCTCAACCTAGAAGAAGTGATGAAAATGGCTGTAGAAGAAGTGCGCCAGTTTTTGTTAATCGATCGAACAGTTATTTACCAATTTAACCCAGATTGGAGTGGATTTATCGCTGTTGAGTCAGTGGCAGTAGGTACAATGCCAATTTTCGGAATTGACATTAATGATTCTTGCTTTCGCGATCGCTATATCTCTGTTTACCAGCAGGGCCGCGTGCGCGCCATTGACAATATTTACACGGCAGATATTTCTGAATGCCACGTTAACTTACTGAGAGAATTTGAAATTAAAGCTAATCTCGTAGTTCCCATTTTACAAGGAGAAAATTTATGGGGTTTACTCATTGCTCATCATTGCCGCAGTCAAAGACATTGGAAATCTTCTGAGATAGAATCTCTCAGGCAAATTTCCGTACAACTAGCAATTGCCATCCAGCAATGTACGCTATTTGAAAAAGCTCAAACTGAAATTGCCGAACGCAAATTAGCCGAGAAAGCATTGCAAAAAGCTGTCATGGTAGCGGATGCAGCTAACCTCGCTAAAAGTGAATTTCTCTCTTCTATGAGCCATGAATTGCGGACTCCCCTGAATGCAATCCTGGGATTTACTCAAGTAATGGCACGCGATTCATCCCTCAAAAATCAACACTTGCAACACCTAGAAATTATTAATCGTGCTGGGGAACATTTGCTTTCACTAATTAATGACATTTTGGAAATGTCCAAAATTGAAGCAGGCAGAAGTCAGCTTAATGAAAGTAGTTTTAACTTGATTCGACTGATACAAACTGTAGAAGAGATGTTCCGCTTGAAAGCGGAATCTAAGAAATTAACGCTGATTTTTGAAGTTGCTAACAATTTACCACAGTTTGTGAATGGAGATGAGGGAAAATTACGCCAAGTTTTGATTAATCTTTTAGGAAATGCGATCAAATTTACCGAGACGGGTAGCGTTACCTTGCGAGTAAAAGTTAAGCTAGAACATAATACATCTTCTGCCTTTTCCATTGAGTTTGAAGTTGAAGATACTGGTTATGGCATTGCCGCAGAAGAAATGGATAAACTATTTGAACCTTTTGAGCAAACAAAAACTGGTCGAAAATCGCAACAGGGAACAGGGCTAGGTTTACCAATTAGTCGCAAATTTGTTCAAATGATGGGAGGAGATATTTACGTTAGTAGTCAGCTTGGAGTGGGAAGTAAATTTATTTTTGATATTCAAGTTACCGCTGCTGTCTCTCTCGAAATTCAACGGCTGAAACCCCAGCGAAAAATAGTTGCTTTAGCTCCAAATCAACCAGAATATCGCATTTTAGTGGTTGACGATCGCGCCGACAATTGTTTAGTTATAGATCGATTATTGTCACCTCTAGGCCTAGTAGTTCGAGAAGCTAGAAATGGGCAAGAAGCTATTAATATATGGCAAGATTGGCAGCCACACCTAATCTGGATGGATATGCAAATGCCAGAAATGAATGGCTACGAAGCAACCAAACGAATTAAAGCTCATCCTCTCGGAAAAAAAACTATCATCGTTGCCCTCACAGCCAGTGCTTTTGAAGAGGAAAGAAAAACCATTTTAGCCGCAGGTTGTGACGATTTTATCCGTAAGCCTTTTGAGGCAAAAATATTATTTGCTAAAATGGAATCACTTTTAGGACTGCGTTACATTTACGACGAACCAGTTGAATCAAAGCCGGAAAACACAAATCAAATTAACCAAGTTTCAAGCAATCAATTGGTAGAATCTCAACTAAGTCAAATGCCGTTACAGTGGCTAGAAAATCTATCTAATGCGGCTTCTGAATGTTATGATGAGAAGATTATTGAATTGATTAGGGAAATACCACTAGAATTTAATTTGGCGGTACAAACTCTTACTAATTTAGCTAATGATTTTCTATTTGATGAAATCACTAACTTAGTGGAAGTATCGATGAGTTTAAGGAGGGAAAATTGATATGGATAGCAATCAAAATTCTATAAATAAAGCCAGTATTCTGGTCGTTGACGATACCCCAGATAACGTGAGGCTTTTATCTGCAATCTTGACCGAACAAGGGTATCAGGTTCGCAAAGCTTTAAACGGGAAAAGTGCCCTGACAACAGTTAAAGCATTACCGCCAGATTTAATTTTACTGGATGTAATGATGCCAGAGATGAGTGGCTATGAACTTTGTAAACAGTTGAAAGCTTTACCAAATATCTGCTCAATTCCAGTAATTTTTTTGAGTGCCTTAGATGATGTGTCAGATAAGGTAAAAGCCTTTGAATCGGGAGGGGTTGATTATATTACAAAACCTTTTCAAGATCGGGAAGTCTTGGCGCGGGTTGCGAATCATTTAACTATTCAAAATCAACAACGGCAACTCCAACACCAAACTAAGCAACTAGAAAATTTGGTTGGGAGATTACAAAAAGAAATTCAAGAACGAAAACGCGCCGAACTAGCTTTACGTATCGCTCAGAAAAAGTCAGATCATTTATTGTTAAATATTTTACCTGCCTCGATTATTGAAAATTTGAAAAAAGGCGAGGGTTCTGCTGCTGAGAAATTTGATTCAGTTACAGTTTTATTTGCAGATATTGTTGATTTTACATCTCTTTCTGTGAAAATTTCAGCACTAGAATTAGTGAATTTTCTGAATAAGATTTTTTCTAAGTTTGATGCACTGACTGAAAAGCATGGTTTAGAGAAAATTAAAACTATTGGAGATGCTTATATGGTAGCAGGAGGGTTGCCGCTACCGAAACCGGATCATGTGCTGGCGATGGCGAACATGGCTTTAGATATGCAGGAAATAGTTATGAATTTGCAAACTGAGATCGATCGACCTTTTCAAATTCGGATTGGTATTCATACGGGTCCAGTAGTGGCTGGGGTGATTGGGACAAAAAAATTCATTTACGATCTGTGGGGCGATACTGTTAATATTGCTTCGCGAATGGAATCTCTGGGATTACCAGGATATGTGCAAGTTACTGGTGCTATTTATGAAGAGTTAAAAGATAGGTATTTATTTGAGGAGCGGGGTGCGATCGCGGTTAAAGGTACAGGAGATATGATTACTTATTGGCTTAAGGGTAAAAAGTGAGAATGTTAATGGGATTGCACTATGAAGTTATCCTGAGTTGGGTACAATTATCTTTACAACCTGTTACAGTTTTCACGCATGACTCCAGATCCTAACTCCCCACCCAATCCGATCGTAGAAACTTCCAATGGTATAACTCCGCAACTCTTTCCAGAAACTACAGAGAGTCCCCCTCAAGTCGAAAAAACCTCAACTGTCCTATCTAAAAGCTATAAAACCTCGAACCAACGCCAAGGAGTATATGGTGAAAAGTTTGCCGCCGCCACTACTCTAGGCTCGATTATTACCATGATTGTGGGATTGGCAACTGATAATGTCTTGCTGGGATTATTAGGTGCTTTATACGTGATCGCGGTTTCCCTGGCGATGATATGGCAGAGTGGGGGGAATGCTTGGACTCAATTAATTCCGGCTGCTTGGCGCAGTTTGATCGTCTCCTCTTTTGGGCTTTTTGGGGGAGCAGTAGGTTTACTAATACTCAGTGGTGCTAATAAGGATGCTAACAATGGTAACATTATAATTCAGTGGGAGGCGATCGGCGCGATCGCGGAACTGATCGGTGCTTTAGGTCAAATTTTAATCGCAATTTTTGGCGTTTATGTTGCTTGGCGACAATATGTAATCTCCAAAGATTTAACAATTCAACAAAACCGTATTACCCAACAACAAACTATTGATGCTTATTTTCAAGGTGTTTCCGAATTAGCTTTAGATGAACAAGGATTTTTGGAAGATTGGCCTCAAGAAAGAGCGATCGCCGAAGGTCGAACTGCTGCGATTATGAGTAGCGTAGACGCAGAAGGTAAAGCCAAAATTCTGCGCTTTTTATCCCAAGCTAGATTAGTTACTCCCATTAAACGCGATCGCCATTTGGGTCGCGCTATCCTAGACGGAGACGGCGGTTACGCTGAAGATCGCGATTATGGCGTGCGGGTAATTGAACTTGGTGTTATGTTAGCAGGAGCCGATCTCGCTAATATGGATTTGCGATGGACAGACTTAAGCGAAGCCAATCTTGTGAAAGCGAATCTTAGCGGTAGCGATCTAGTAAAAGCAAACCTTTCTCGTACAATCTTATTCGATGCTAACCTCGTCAACTGCGATCTCAAAGGCGCAATTTTATTTTATGGTTCAGTAGAAACTGCTTCACCTCGCAGTCGCACTGATGTTCCGAACTATGATACAGGCAAAAATACTGGTACAGTCCTCGAAAATGCAGATTTCACAGGAGTTAAAAGGTTATCTGAAGAACAACGTTACTATTGTTGCTCTTGGTGTGGCGAAAAATCCAGAAAAACTATTCCCGGTGGTTGCGAAGGTATTCCTAATAAATTAGGTAGATAACTATTTGAAGACAGAGCGAACGTCGATCTCTACTCAACTTAAAAATATCAGAGTTTTGTCTGCTTCAATGATTTGTGATGTGGCTAAAAAGCGATCGCGCATCTAAGTTCTCAATTTGAGATCGAGAACGCGATCGCTTGTTTATTTAGCTTGACTTAGATCCGTCATTGTCAAGGTTAGCATCGCCATCGCAACACTGGCAAAGGCTTTTAATTGAGCATTTTTGGCGGATTCGACTATTTCAATTACACTTGTTGGTTGAACAGTCGCAGACAATTCCTGAGCGGTTTTTACTCGGTTTTCCATCTGAGATATTACTCCAGTTTCCGATTTGCCAACTATTACTTTCTGATTTAGTTTTGTGGTCATAGTCGGAACCACCTCCTTAAAGTTCTTCCAGACATACCGCTATCTACAATGATGAATGATTTTTATCCGGTATTTAGTGATAAAAGTTTATGGGTAATGTGACTATTGTCGACTTTCTCTGTGACATATATCACTAAATAATTATCAATTATGAACACGGATTTTACCGATTACACGGATTACACGGATTAGTTAGAATTATATTCGAGCAAGTAAGGGTGCAGCTTGTAAAAGTTGTTGAGTATAAGGGTGTTGAGGATTGGTGAAAATTTCTTTGGTGTTTCCTAATTCGACGATTTTACCAGAGTTCATTACGGCGATGCGATCGCAAAAAAATCTGGCTACCCAAAGATCGTGGGTGATAAATAAATAAGTTAAGTTAAATTCGGTTTTTAATTCTAACATTAACTCTAAAACTTGGGTTTGTACGCTGGCATCTAGCATACTTACTGGTTCATCACAAATTAACAATTTAGGACGGGTAATTAGCGCTCTCGCAATTGAAACTCGCTGCTGTTGTCCTCCAGATAATTCTCCTGCATAGCGCTGATAATAATCTGTTGATGGCGTTAAACCTACTCGTTCTAACATTGCTAATACTTGTTTTTTAGCTGTGTTGGGAGTAGCTAATTTGTGGATAAATAAAGGATCGGCAATACTTTCTCCTACTGTCATCATCGGGTTAAGACAAGCGTGGGGATCTTGGAATACCATTTGAATTTCGCGGCGGTGCGATCGCACCGCATCGCGAGAAAGCGTGGTTAATTCTGTCCCTAAAAATTCTACCGTGCCTCCAGTGGGACGAATTAGTTGTAAAATCGTCCGGGATAGGGTACTTTTACCGCAACCAGATTCTCCAACTAATCCTAATATTTCACCGGGATATAATTCTAAGTTAATCCCATCTACGGCTTTAATTACTTTTTCAGTTCGAGACAATATTCGATCTAAGAAATTGCGCTCTAATGTGTAATATTGCTGCAAATCTTGGATGCGTAAAATTGGTGATTGGGAATTGGGAATTGGGAATTGGGAATTGGTAATAGCTTGCTCATCTCCGCCGCTTTCTTGTTCTTTTTGAATGTGCAAGGCTGCTTTCAGGAGCGATCGCGTATAATCATGTTGCGGATGTTGAAAAACTGACTCAACTGGACCAGTTTCTACTATTTTGCCACTGTACATAACGGCAATGCGATCGCAATATTCTGCTACCATTGCTAAATCATGGGAAATTAATAATATTGCTGTTCCCCTTTCTTGGCAAAGTCGAGTTAATTCTTTCAAAATTTGCGCCGCAACTGTAACATCTAAACTGGTAGTTGGTTCATCGGCAACAATGAGTTTAGGATTGAGAAGTACAGCTAAGGCAATTGCTACTCTTTGTCGCATTCCGCCGCTAAATTCATGGGGATATTGCAACCAACGAGAGGCGGAAATTTTGACAGCTTCTAGTGTTTCTATAGCTCGATCTTTAGCTTGCGATCGCGATAATTGCGGTTGGTGAGCTTGCAGAGTTTCCATGCAATGCTCTCCAATTGTCATTAAAGGATCGAGGCGAGTCATCGGATCTTGAAATACCAATGCAACTGCTTCACCACGAAATTTTCTAAGTTGTTCGCTGCTCATATCAAACACTGACTCGCCAGCAAAACTAACTCGCCCTTGAACTTTTGTAGATTTAGGTAATAATCGCATTGTCGCTCGTCCGAGCGTTGATTTTCCACAACCAGATTCTCCAACTAATCCTAATTTTTCTCCCGGCTCTAATGTGAGAGATACATCGTCAATTGCCCAGCTAATTTGTTGATTTCTTTCTGGGTAAGATACACGCAATTTTTCGACACAAAACAGGGAGTTAGTCATAAATGAAGGAAGAAGGAAGAAGGAAGAAGGAAGAAGGAAGAAGGAAGAAGGAAGAGGGAAGAGGGAAGAGGGAAGAGGGAAGAGGGAAGAGGGAAGAAGGAAGAAGGAAGAAGGAAGAAGGAAGAAGGAAGAGGGAAGAGGGAAGAAGGAAGAAGGAAGGAAGAACGAACCAATTAACAGTTAACCGTTAACAGTTAACCGTTAACAGTTAACAGTTAACCGTTAACCGTTAACAGTTAACAATTATTTATTTAGGCCGACGCATATCTTTTTGTTTGCTTTCAAATCGACGCAAAATGTAGGAAGCAGCAAAATCTCCATTGGGATGATCTTCTAAAACTTCTGCTAGGGCAAAAACATATTGAGATAATTCCTCTCCTAGTTTATCAATTATGCCTTGGCGCTCTCTTTCAGAAAGTTCCTGTTCCCTGGCCCTCGCTTGCCATGAGCTAGAAAACATTTGCTCAATCTCGCCATGAAAACCCATATTTTCGAGAATTTCCCATTCGCCACTGTCACACCAAATGCCACCACAAACAGAGCAACGCTCCACATAAACGGGAGTTTTTGTGAAGGGAATTCGCGCTCGCGATAGATATTGACCATCATCTGGACACATAGCAGCTTTAGAGTCGTAGGGAGAAGGTACAAAATCGGGGTTAATAGTTCTTTTTGACTGGGATTTGCTTGGCCACTGACGCTGATATTCTTGCCAAGCTTGGTATTCTCTGGGTGGTATCCAGATACCATAACAGTTAGGACACCATTTGACTGTTAAATGCTTGTTTAACATTCCTTCTTCTAACTGCGGATGCTTGCATTTTGGACATTGCACGGCGGTTTTCTCCTTGACTTGATTGTGTGGTTGAGGTTGGTGCTTTGACTGTAATGTTTTAGCTATTTTGTGCTTTTTGCAATAGGGTATTGCAGTAGCGGATCAGGGTGTGAATGCGATCGCTTATGGCAATTTTTCTGGCTTCGGCTGTGGCTGGCATCCGAGATGCTTGCCAAAATTTTATATCCATTGCCAATAGTCGCAATTGCT
The DNA here is from genome assembly GCA_001698425.1 of Oscillatoriales cyanobacterium USR001. Taxonomy (GTDB): domain Bacteria; phylum Cyanobacteriota; class Cyanobacteriia; order Cyanobacteriales; family Microcoleaceae; genus Kamptonema. Next base: position 115,596 of record MBRE01000051.1, read on the forward strand.
TGTGCATTTCTGTCAAGTATGACTGCTCTAGGGATGATAAGGGTGGATCTAGCCCGTTGCTTTCTGATTCCATAATTTTCCCAGTAAAAAATTGCTGCACTTCTTCAAAAGCTGCCAAGATTGCGGCCCGATCTACATTATCCTGTTTGGCAACGGTTTCGCTCTGTTGGAGCAGTTGCTTAAATTCTTGGTAGTGCTGGTGGCGATTTGGGAAGAGCATAGCAAATGTAAAGAAATTTGTATCTATAATTAAAGAAGGTAGAAATATGCTTTAACTTTCTTGCATATTAAGGTAAGTTCTGCATTTTTGGCGCAACTACCTAAGTCTTCCTGGGATATTTTTTCAGGTGACTTTAAACTCCCTTAAGAATTGATCCGTCTGGTTTGGGCTTTAATCTGGATTTTGTCAGTTTTGAAAGTCGATCGCGATCGCGATCGATTTCAGTTTAGTATACCTAAATACAAAAAAAATTTCCCTGAACAGGAAAACAAATTCTGTTGTAGTATTTGTAACTTTTAACCTTCAACTGCTATGAACGCTAGAACTATGAACGCTAACACTATGAACGCTAACACTATGAACGCTAACACAATGATTCCGTCAATTGATTGTAATATTCCCGATTGGTTGCAAGAATGTTTGAATGGGCGATCGCCTGAGTCGGAGGCGATCGCCACTTGTACAACGGATAATTCCTTAATTTGTCAGGCTTTTGAGTTTGCCAACGAGCTCCACAAGGGCCAAACCCGCAAATCTGGCGAACCTTACATCTGCCATCCTGTTGCCGTTGCTGGAATGTTACGATATTTGGGGGGCAATAGTGCGATGGTGGCGGCGGGTTTCTTACACGATATTGTTGAAGATACCCATGTAACTCTTGATGACATAGAACAGCGTTTTGGTGCTGAAGTGCGACAATTGGTGGAAGGTGTCACCAAGCTTTCTAAGTTTAATTTTTCTAGCAAAACGGAGCGCCAAGCTGAGAACTTTCGGCGGATGTTTTTAGCAATGGCTAAAGATATTCGGGTAATTGTGGTGAAGTTAGCCGATCGCTTACATAATATGCGAACTCTCGAACATTTATCAGAGGAAAAACGCCGCAGTATTGCCTTAGAAACACGGGAAATTTTTGCACCTTTAGCTAATCGTTTGGGTATTGGTCGTTTTAAATGGGAATTAGAAGATTTATCGTTTAAATATTTAGAACCGGAAGCTTATCGAGAAATTCAGGAATTAGTAGCTCAAAAGCGGATCGATCGCGAAGCACAATTAGCAGAAGTAACAGAAATTTTACGCGATCGACTAGACAAAATTGGAGTTAAATGCTACGAAGTTAGCGGCCGCCCCAAACATTTGTATGGAATTTACCAGAAAATGCAGCGACGAAATAAGGGTTTTAACCAAGTTTATGATATTTCAGCAGTCCGAATTATTGTCGATACTAAAGATGATTGTTATCGAGCTTTAGCAATTGCCCACGATGCTTTCTGTCCGATTCCTGGTCGTTTTAAAGATTACATTGGTTTACCAAAACCTAACCGTTATCAATCTTTGCATACAGGTGTAATTGCTCATGGCGGCCGCCCCATTGAAGTACAAATTCGCACAGTAGAAATGCACCATATTGCCGAATATGGTATTGCGGCTCACTGGAAATATAAGGAAAGTGGCGGCTCTAGCAATCTCAAAGTTACAGGAGATGATGAAAAGTTTACTTGGCTGCGACAACTATTAGAATGGCAGAGCGATCTTAAAGATGCCGAAGAATATTTAGAGAGTGTTAAAGATAATTTATTTGATGAAGATATCTACGTATTTACGCCCCAAGGCGATGTTGTTGCACTAACTAAAGATGCCACACCAGTGGATTTTGCTTACCGCATTCATACGGAAATTGGTAATCATTGTACGGGGGCGCGAGTGAATGGGCGAATGGTGACGCTGGACTCGCTTTTAAAGAATGGCGATATTGTGGAAATTCTAACTCAAAAGAATGGTCATCCGAGTTTAGATTGGCTAAATTTTGTTAAGACAAGTGGGGCAAAAAACCGGATTCGGCAATGGTACAAGCGATCGCACCGAGATGAAAATATCGCTCGCGGCCGCGATTTATTAGAAAAAGAATTGGGAAAAAATGGCTTTGAATCTTTGTTAAAATCTGAGCCAATGCAGGCTGTAGCTTTACGTTGTAATTATCACAGTGTTGAAGATTTACTAGCTGGTTTAGGTTACGGTGAGTTAACGCTTAATATAGTAGTAAATCGCCTGCGAGAAGGCGTGAAAGTGCAGCAAAAGATTGAGAATGTTGCTGATATTTTACCTGTTCCTAATGTAATGCCGGCGCGTCCAATTCCCAGTTCATCTCCTAGTAAGTCACCTATTGCCGGAGTTGAGGGTTTGATGTATCATTTAGCAGGTTGTTGTACTCCAATACCAGGGGAAGTAATTATTGGAATTGTCACTAAAAATAATGGAATTTCCATTCATCGTCAAGGCTGTTCTAATACTGATAATGTGCCAGGAGATCGGTTAGTACCTGTTAGTTGGAATGCGCCCGATCGCAATGGTGGAAGGCCGAATACTTACCCGGTAAATATTCAGATTGAAGTGCTCGATCGCGTCGGCGTACTTAATGATGTTTTGTCTCATTTGAAAGACAATCATGTAAATGTTCGCAGTGCGAGTGTGAAGACTTATCCAGGTTTGCCGGCCTTAATTGATTTGTGCGTTGATATTCAGGATAAAGATCAGTTTGAGCGCACCTCTATGCAGATTAAAAAAATGAGCGATGTTTTGAATTTGCGGCGGTTAAGTGAGGGAAATTAGGTTAACTCTATAATCTGGGTTAGGGGAGGGAAATCTTGACTAAAATAGTATGGGATTGGTGAAAATTGATGATAATAATTGTACTGCTCGGTGTAATTTATATCAACAATATTTTCGCGATCGCTTAACCTAAAGATATAAGTTAAAAACATGACTAATTTATCCCAAAATGAAATCTAAACTTACTTCTAACTGAGGAAAAGCTAGGGGTGAAACTTTTTGACCGCGCCAGAACTTTTGCATTAAACTATAACCATTCGGCGTAGGCTGACGGTAAACTTCTAAACATTCTGCAACCAAATCAAACAGCCAAACTTCCTGAATTAATGAACGAGAATAAATAGGAATTTTTACATCTCGATCGTAATCAATTGTACTATCAGCCACTTCTACTAATAGAAAAACTTCTGATGGCATGGGATGTGCTGTATCATAATAATCAGCGCGAGGTTGTAGTAATACCAAATCGGGTTGGGGTTCCGTTTTTCCACTCAATTTAATCGGGTTTTGTACAGTTACAATTGCTAAGTCCTCTGGAAGTCGGCAGAAAAGTCTGTTAATACGGTTCACGCAGCCTGCATGACGAGTTCCAATTGAAGCCATTTGAACAATTTCTCCTTCTATTAGTTCCACACGATCGCTATCAGAAATGATACCAGCTTTAGTCATAAGATGGTATTCTTCTACTGTGAACAGCCTTTTGAGTAATTGGACGGGCATAGTTTATCTTTCCTCTAATCATTTGTTTAATTATAGTCTGTTGTCGTATTAAATGCAAGTTTGTCTGACAGTTAAGGAAAAGTCGATGAGAAGTCGATGATAACTCAGTTAAGTTCTCAAATAGCCTACTGATTTAATTAGAGATAGAAAAGAAACCGAGAGGCGCGATGTCTGCATAACCCCTTTGCACCCAGAGATATGTAATCTGGAAGGCGCAATAAAGCACAGGAATATATGAATAATCAATCTCAATCCGATGGCATAGCGTTAAAGGATGTATCCGATGCGTCCATGAAAAAAGGTAAATTCTCTTTACTAGGTTGCGGTTGCCAAAGTATAGTCTCAGTATTAGGGATTATAATAGTTCTGTCTATAATCATGCCATTTCCTATCAGCGATGCCAAGAAAGCAAAGCAGTCAGAAGCTAAACAATATGTGGGTTCAATGAACCGTGCCCAACAAGCTTATCTTGCAGAAAACGGTAGATTTGCTAATTCCGTTAATGCTTTGGGTATTGGCATTAAAACTGAGACAACTAATTACAAATATTCAGTTAATGTGGCTAATAAAGCTGTCTTTTACTATGGCTTATCTAAGGATGAAAAGTTAAAAAGTTATGTGGGGGCTGTGTTTTTATTACCTAGCAATAATGTCACTCCCAAAGCAGGTCACAATGAAATGACAACTGTATCTATTTTATGTGTAGCTAAATCTCCTGGTACGGCTAAACCAGCTAATCCCACAAATATTAATGGTCAATTAGCCTGTGGTAATGGCACAGAAGTTGTGACTAAGTAAATCTCATCACTAATTAGAGATTGATAATTATTAAATGCCTGAAAACCGCTCAATCAATCAAAATATTTGGAGAATAACCATGATTAAGAAAAATCCACAAATTGATGTAATAGATAAAGAATCTGAAAATTTAGAAAAATTTTTCCCAGGTGAAAAACAACCTAACAAAAAACGTAAATCTGGGGGAGGTCTTTTACTAAGAATACTTTTAATTTATTTTCCTTTATGTTCTATACTTGCTGCGATCGCTTTGCCAAGTTTTCTTCGTTGTCCTCCTATGGCTAGATTTGCCAATAATTTTGAAAAAAACACAGTGGATTCAATCAACAGTGCCCAGCAAGCTAAATTTGCAGAAAACCATAGATTTGCTAATTCCATCGATGAGTTAATTGATACCAATGGGAATTTAAGATTTAGTAACAGTCGAAGAACAATTAACAGACAAAATAAATTCTTTCATCGTTCATTTAGTTCTACAGAAACATCTGCATTTATTTATAGCATTCCCAATAAAGATGCAAATACCGACGAAATAATTTACTCTTCTGATCTTTGGACATGGAAGAGAAAAATAGAGCTAAGAAGCTATGTCGGCGCTGTCTTCATAGTCCCTAGCAATAAAGTTGCTACCCAAGTAGGTAAAAATGAAATGACAACTGTAGCTATTCTATGTGTAGCTAAATCTTCTGGTACGGCTAAACCAGCCGATCCAACAAACATTAATGGTCAATTAGCCTGTGGTAATGGCACAGAAGTTGTGACCAAGTAAATTATAAATCACAATATTTGGAGAATAACTATGATTAAGAAAAATGGTGAAATAAATGCGATCGAACAAGTACAGGAAAATATAGATAATCGATCTCTATCGAATCCCATAGTTGTGCAATCTCAATCGGAATCTGTAGCGATCGCACCTAAGAAGAAAAGGAAATACTGGTTTTTATTTAAGTTACTGATTTACTTCCTACTATTGAATGTTAGTATTGAGATAATCAAAAATTTGATTAATGGCGTTCTTTATTTTTTCGAGGGTTTTCCTTGTGGCGCTCGTCATGCGAAGGAGTCAGAAAATAAACAATATGTGCGTTCAATGAACCGCGCCCAGCAAGCAAAATTTGGAGAAAATGGTGCATTTGCTACTTCCGTCGATGATTTGGGTATTGGAATTAAAACTAAGACAACCAATTTTCATTATTCAGTTAACACTACGAAAACAGCCGCATTTAGTTACGGTATTCCCAATAAAGATACCTCCGAAACAGTTTACTTTGGTCTTTTTCATTGGAATAAAAAAGTAGAGCTAAGAGGTTATGTCGGGGCTGTTTTTTTAGTAACTAACAATCATACCAAGGAAATTTCAACCGCAAGCATTTTGTGTGTAACAAAATCTCCTACGATATCCCAACCTCCTAATCCTATCCTTAACAATGGTAATCCCACTTGCGCTAATGGCACAGAAGAAGTGACTAAGTAAATATCAAAATTACTTAGTAGAGTATTATCGCTGTTGATTGGCTAAATAAACCACTACTAAAATATCTGGAGAAAAACTATGATTAAGAAAAATGCTGAAATAGATGCCATTGAAAAAGCACAGGAAGATATAGATAATCAATCTATATTGAATCTCCGAATTGTGCAATCTCAACCCGAATCGGTAGCTATCATACCTAATAAAAAAGTCAAAAAAATATCTCTAATACTTTGGCTTACAATTACATCTGGGATGTTATTTGGGATATTTAAACTAATAAGTGAATTGGTGAAAAATTATCAATTTGATAATGTTCAGATGGCGGCTTTACCGTGCATGGGTTATAAACCTAAGAACGGCGAATTACCAGAAGCTAAACAATATGTGGGTTCAATGAACCGTGCCCAGCAAGTAAAGTTTGCAGAAAATCGTGTATTTGCTAATTCCGTTGATGAGTTGGGTCTTGGAATGAAAACTGAGACAAGCAGCGTCAGATATTCAGTTAAGACAACTAATAAAACTGCTTTTCACTATGGCTTATCTAAGGATGAGAAGTTTAAAAGCTATGTCGGTGCTGTCTTCTTAGTAACTAACAATCATACCAAGGAAACATCAACCACAGCCATTAGCTGTGTAACAAAGTCTCCCACCAAAACCCAACCTCCAAATCCTATCCTTAACAATGGTAATCCCACTTGCGCTAATGGCACAGACCCAGTAACCAGATAAATACCGACAATAATTATGCCAGAAATTATCAAAGGTTTCATCATCTTAGCTTTCATCTTCATTCCCCTCGAACAAATCTTTTCCTTACACAAGCAAAAGATATTTCGTCCCCAATGGAAAACCGACATTACCTATTTTTTCATCGGTCACTTTATTGGCAGAATCGCAGGGGCTATTATTGTCACCATCAGTTTCTCAATTCTTACTAATTTTATCGATCTACAACTACAAAATCAAGTAGCATCTCAACCTCTATGGTTACAATTTACAGAAGCCGTAATCATGGCAGATATGGGCTATTACATCGCCCATCGACTGCTGCATACAATACCCTGGCTTTGGCAATTTCATGCCGTCCACCATAGCATAGAACACATGGACTGGTTAGCCGCAGTGCGCGTGCATCCCTGCGATCAAATATTTACTAAATTTTGGCAAATGATGCCGCTTTACTGGTTAGGATTTACCAAGGAAACCTTAGTAATTTATGCTTTTTATTCTGCGGTAATTGCCTTTCTAATTCATGCCAATATTAAAATCAAATTTGGCATCCTAAAATGGTTCGTAGCCACCCCACAATTCCATCACTGGCATCATAGTGAAGTTCCCAAAATACACAATAAAAACTTTGCTGCTCAATTTCCGCTATTAGATTTTCTCTTTGGAACTCTCTATATGCCAGTAGGGAAAATGCCGAATAAATATGGTGTCTCTGATGCTATACCTACTGGATATTTCGACCAAATCCTCTATCCATTTCTTAGGAGAATGAAAAATGTTAGATAACTCAAAAACAGGTATTGGTCGATATTTTCGCCCTTTACCTATAATTCTTTGCCTCAGCTTAATTGGTGTTGGTTCTCTTGCTACAATTACCTTAATTAATCACATGGATATCCCAACTTTCATCGCCAGTTTGAACGCTAAAAAAGTAACCGTTGCCGAATTGCAGCAGGGTAAATTGAAACCAGTAATTTTTATTGACGTGCGATCGCCTGAAGAATATGCAGAAGATCGCATCGGTGAAAGTCCCCTTATTCCCATCACAGATATTCAAGCGGGATTTGGGATTAAACAAATCCAAGCCATTGCTAAAGCCAGTGTCAAACCTAATCAACCCCAGCCAACTATTGTACTTTATTGTGCGCGAGGGCCGCGATCGATTAAAGCTTACAAAAAATTGGAAAAAACGGGTTTAAATTTAGTTTATCTTTCAGGAGGTATTAAAGCTTGGCGAGAAGTAGTACCTGCTCAAAAAGATGCTCAAATATTAGCCCCAATTACTTTACCAGTGAAATCGGCTGTCAAAATTAATTAGTTAGTCAGGACTACTGTGTAAACAGGACTAAAGTGTAAATTTGTCAGGGCAGGTTTAGCTCAAAGATTTACTATGAGCTTTTTTTCAATTTTAAAACCTGCCCAAATTTACTTTCTAAAAACTTAGAATCTACCACTAATTCTTTTCAGCCATTCATTAGAATTAGGTGTTTTTCCGGTAATCCCAAATTGATCTGTAAATTCAGTAGTATCAGTCATTAAACTACCATCAGGCTTAATTCTTATGATGTATTTTATCCTACACTTTTCGCGCCATTGATCGGCATTAGGCGTGATTCCGGTAGCACCAAATTCATCAGTAACTGGAGTTTTAGATTGACTATCAGTGACTGGAGTTTTAGATTGACCATTGGCTGGCAAAGATATGCTCAACATTAAGAGGGCGATACTAGCAACAAAAACTTTAGAGTTCATAAGATTGCAAATTCCTTTCTCAAGATATTGACAAACAGACTTTGACTTGTTTCACACCTGTGGGTGTTACACGATCATCCGATTTTTACAAGATTATCTTGAGTTATACTAGATTATCTAGTGGAGTTATGTCAACAAAATTTATAGGATTTTCTTGTAAATACACGATTATCCGATATTACGACATGGCGTTTTCCCTTGGCCAGCGTCTCCGCGCAACCCGTGAACTCCTTGGTATGACTCAAGAACAGGTCATTGAGCAGCTAGAGATCAAACACGACATCACGATGAGTCAGCAGACGCTCTCTACTATCGAACACGGCAAGCGCAAAGTAGAAGCAGAGAGGGAGCTACCCGCCTTCGCCGCTGTGTACGGCAAACCCATTGACTATTTCTACGAAACCTTGGAATTACCCGCCACACACCCAGTCGTGTCTATCCCCAGAAAGCGATCGCTCGTTACAGTCGATCTCGATGCTCTCACTCAGCGCGATAAACTAGAATTAGCAGTAGAACTCATTCACAATGTTTTACAAGAAACCTAGCCTAAAAAACTCACAATGCAACTAGAACAAAAAGACATTGCCATACTTCAGGAATCTGAAAATAGGTTGCGCCAACTTTCCCCAGAAAGACTGCGAGTAGCAGCCGATTTCCTAGCTTATTTACAAGAACGAGAAGAAAACCAGGTGACAGAAGAACTATTAAACATTCCTCAAAAACGTTTACGAATTACGCCATCTTCCAAAGGTAGTGGCTTCTCTGACACTTCTATCAATCACGATCGCATTTTAGCCCAATCATTAGAGGTAGACTCTTGAGAGCAGTTCTCGCTGACACTGGCCCCCTATACGCAGCCTTCAATGTCAACCGTAAACTCAAGCAAATAAGGTGAGTAAAATGGTAACAACATCAATTCCTCAAGCCGAACAACGAGTTTTACTACAAAACATCAGTTGGCAATTCTTTGAAAGCCTATTAGTGGAACTTGGCGACAATCGTTCTAGCAGACTTTCATATCATCAAGGAAACCTAGAAATTATGACACCACTATGGGAACATGAGAATCCTAACAGAAAAATAGAAGCGATGATTATAGCCTTTGTTGATGAATTGAATTTTAACATTGAAATGGGTGGTTCCGTCACCTTAAAACGCTCCGAAAGAAACGCAGCTAAAGAACCTGATTCGTGTTACTACATCCAAAATGAAGCGCGAGTTAGAGGTATAACTAAACTAGACTTGACTCAAACTCCGCCGCCAGATTTAGCAGTTGAAATTAACATTACTAGCAGTTCCCTAAATCAATTCGATATCTATGCAGATTTAGGTGTAGCCGAACTATGGCGATATGATGGAGAACAAATCAAATTTTATCAATTACAAAATGGGGAATATATAGAATGCGATCGCTCTCCCACTTTCCCCACACTTTCCCCCACCAAAGTTGACGAATTTCTCGCTCAATGCCAAACTCTAGGTGTCACCGCCGCCGTGCGACAATTCCGAGAATGGGTAAGAAATCAATAACCTACGAATTATCAAGTAAAATATTACTAATAATCTCTATCAACTTCATCTCTCTTGGCTTACGATAACACCTGTAAATACCTAGCTGAAAAATACCCAGCCGCCTTTGCCCGCTGGCTCCTTTCAACTGAAACTACCGATATTCAGGTACTCAAATTTGTTGCAACAAGTAGCCGAGGGAGTAGCTATGATCGAAGAATCAAGCGAGCGATCGCAACTTTCTACCTGTATTCAAGTCCTTGCTGGCTTGAAATTTAACCAAAATTTAATTCGACAACTATTCAGAGGAGAAGCTATGCGCGAATCTGTAATCTACCAAGAAATCCTTGAAGAAGGCCGGCAACTAGGTCGACAAGAAGGAGTCCAACAAGGAATCCAACAAGGTATCCAACAAGGAGTCAAAGAAGAAGCACTATCCCTAGTCAATCGCTTACTGATCCGGCGATTGGGCAATATTTCCCCTGAAATTCAACAGCAAATTAATCAATTATCTCGCGCTCAATTGGAACAATTAGCTGAGGAATCGCTAGATTTCTCCCAACTAACAGATTTAACTAATTGGTTAAATCAACTGCCCAATTCCTAGCTCAAAAATCTCTATTAAGTAAGGTGGGCATTTGCCCACCTTAACTAATTAAGTCGCAGCTTTTTCTAACATTAACTTCGATCGCTTAACTGTTTCTGGTACAGGAATCGGATAATCTCCCGTAAAACAGGCAGAACAGAAATTATTAGAATCATCCTTAGTTGCTTTCAACATTCCTTCTCTACTTAAGAAAGCCAAAGAATCAACGCCAATTTGCTTGGCAATTTCCGCCACAGACTTCGTAGCTGCAATTAACTGATCTTGATTATCCGTATCAATCCCATAGAAACAAGGGTGAGTTACTGGCGGCGATGAAATTCTCATGTGAACTTCTGTCGCACCGGCATCTCGCAAAGCTTTAACTATTTTCCTGCTAGTAGTCCCCCGCACAATTGAGTCATCAACCATAATCACTCTCTTCCCTTCTAACACATCTTTTAAAGGGTTAAGTTTCATTTTAATTCCTGACTCTCGCATAGTCTGAGTTGGCTGAATAAATGTGCGTCCCACATAGCGATTTTTAATCAGTCCTTCAGCATAGGGAATACCAGCAACTTGAGAAAACCCAATAGCTGCGGGAATCCCAGAATCGGGAACCCCGATGACAATATCAGCATCAATTGGTGATTCTTCTGCTAATTTGCGACCGATTCTTAGCCGATAACTATACAAACTTTCGCCTTCCATGATGCTATCTGGTCGAGCAAAATAAATCATTTCAAAAATGCAAAGTTTGGGCTTTGGTTGTTGACTCCAATGGAAAGAAGCCATGCCATCTTCGGTGATCCAAACTAATTCTCCCGGCTCTACTTCTCGCAAATATTCAGCACCAATAATGTCTAAAGCACAAGTTTCTGAGGCCAAGGCGTAGCGCATGGGATTTGTGCCCAAAGTCCCGATTACGAGGGGACGCACGCCGTAGGGATCGCGCACTCCCATTAAGCCTGCGGGGGTGCCGATAATTAAACTAAAGGCTCCCGTGCAGCGGTGAAAGGCGCTGATCGCGGCTTCTAGCCAGTCTTTGCCATCTTCTACTTCGAGAGCGATCGCAATTGCGATCATTTCAGAATCCGTTGTGCTGATAAAATTGCAATTGCGCTTCAGCAATTCTTCCCGTAAAATGCCCGTATTGATAAGATTGCCATTATGTGCTAAAGCCAAGGAACCTAAACGAGTTTCCACTACAACAGGTTGAGCATTGACAACTCTTGACGAGCCTGTAGTAGAATAGCGATTATGCCCCACCGCTATCACACCCGGGAGGTGGCTTAAACTGGATTCGTTAAATACTTGGGAAACTAATCCCATATCTTTGTGCAAATGCACGCTTTCACCATCAAAGGTGGCAATTCCCGCCGATTCCTGACCCCGATGCTGTAAGGCGTACAGACCAAAGTAAGTCATTTTGGCGACATCTTCACCGGGGGCACAGACACCGAAAACACCGCAAGCTTCTTCTTGCTTGTCAGATGCTATATTTTCGTCAGCCGCTAGGGAATGGTTGGGAATCATGGTACAGCTTGGCTCCTAATCAGGATCGTGGGTAAGTGGGTACAGTCTGAAAGCTTAATCTTGTCCAGCGTTACAGCTAAACAGTTAATTATTTCTTAATGTTCCTTTATATTGTAAACCATTAGGCATTAACTCATAATTCTCTGACTTTAAGCAGATGTTAAGGGATGCGATCGCATCGTGGTAGCGATCGCTCATATTTCTGATTATAACGTTGACTAAGGGTCGCTAGGTTATCATCAAGTTTGATAGAACGGGTTCCCAATTAAGGAAATCTTGCAATAAAGATTGATAGCCAATTACATTAGGATGAATCCCATCTGGACAGAGGCGGGAATTACACCAATCATTGCCGCGATTTAGCCATTTTTCAAAGATATCTAAATAGGGAATTTGACGCTCTAAGCAGGCTAACCGGGTGGTTTCTTTATACCGATACTGATCGGCGTGATTGTAATACAAACATTTTTGAAATGGCATTTTGCTTTCATCAACGGGAACCATACCTACAAATAGCACGGGACAAAGTTGATGGGCATGGTCTAACAAGTGATGCAAAACTGTTTGAAAATGCTCGAATTCAGTATAGTTACGACCTTGTGGTAACTGAACTCTAGGGGAATCGTTAATGCCTACGGAAAGGATGATGACATCTGGGAGACGATTTCTCAATTCCCCTCGATGGCGAAATTCGTTTTCGAGGCGTTGGGCAACTTGATAAACTCGATCGCCTCTTACTCCCAAATTGTAGAGGACATGACCTGCACTATCGGGTAACATCCACAACCGCCGCAGTCTTTCTACCCAGCCCCCGCCTTCGGGATCGCCAAAACCATAAACTAAGCTGTCCCCTAATGCAACCAGTTTCAGGGGATGAGGATTTATTTGATGCAACCGAGGAAATGAATAGGCTATTGCTGCCTGCATAAGCTAAAAAAGTTAATAAAAGAATTTACGGAACTATTGCCCGAACTGAGAACAGGGTTTTCCGTGCTTTCCGGTCGGGGCGTTATTGAATGGGACTCGCCAGAAAATGTTATATTTCTGCTATGATTGTGGCGAGAACTCTTGAAACTACCAAAGTTGCAAGAATCTTAACATATTAAAATACAATGTAACATTACGTAAAGTGGTTAGTAATAATGAGTAAGCGTCAGGTTGTCGATTCAACTCAGTTAACTCGTCGGGCGGAAGAGTTGATTAGTGCTGCACCCAATCGTTACCGGATTACGGTGCAAGTGGCAAACCGAGCCAAACGTCGCCGTTATGAGGATTTTGATAATATGGACGATCACCAAATGAAGCCGGTGCTGCGGGCGATTATGGAGATGTCGGATGAGCTAACTCAACCGGAAATTATTGGGGAGAGTTTTAAGTAAGTGGGAAGGCGATCGAAAACGGTGAAAACGTGGAGGTTAGCTTTAAGTTTTGCGATCGTAGCTTTAAGTGTGGCTGGTTTGACTGTTTTAAATGGGATTTTAGAATCTGGGATTTTGAGTTTATCGGCACGATCGCCCTTATTTTCGCCGATTCCCCAGTCAATAAGCGTGCATCTGGCTCAGAAATCTCAACGAGATTTAGGGGTTAGTGACGTATGGCGATTAGTTTATCAACGATTGCCAGATTTTCCATTGGAAAATAATTATGTATTGAAGGAGACAGGAAAAGTTGACCCGAATAATACTTTGGTGGCGCGATTAATTCGCTATCATTTATTTGTGAAGGGTAGACCTGCCAATTATCGTCTGGATTGGAAGGTGACTTTAGCTGATTATTTGGGGGTAACTCCTGAGTATTTGGAAGAATCGGTGTATCCAGGGGGTGATGTGTTGCGGCAAAATCCAATGGAAGGCGATCGCGCAGTGATTCAAAGCCTCAACCGCACTCAAAGGGATACTTTGATTCAGGTTTTGGTGGATGTTTTCAGTGGGAATGCTCCTAGTTTACCTGGGGCGAGTGATAAGCAATCTGGATCGCCTTTACAGGTAGCACCGCCACCGCAACCAGGAGATGCCAAGCTATTGATACCGTAAACATGGATCGTGTAATTAAGACTGGTGCAGGTTGGTATTTCGGATGGAACCCTAACGCAACTGAATTTACGGGTTTAGTTGGTGGGGATGATTGGGCGATCGAGTTAACAGAGCCAGAATTGAATGATTTTTGCAGATTGCTTGGGCATTTAGCACAGACAATGCGTTCGATGGCTGCTGAGTTAATGAATGAGGAGAAAATTGCCTGTGAAGTAGAAAGCGATTTGCTATGGATGCAGGCAGAAGGCTATCCCGAAGCTTACACCATCAAATTGATTTTAAATGGGGGGCGGCGGTGCGAAGGTTCTTGGCAGGCGGCAGCGGTTCCAGGTTTAGTACAAGGAGTCGCAACAGTTTACAAAAATTTACCTAAAAGCTAGGCTTGAAAAATTTTTTGAATTTTACTTGACTTTGCCTGATATTAATGATATGGTGAAAAAATGTGTCGGGGCGTAGCGCAGCTTGGTAGCGCACCACTTTGGGGTAGTGGGGGTCGCACGTTCAAATCGTGTCGCTCCGATTTAATTTTGGGCTTGAATCTTCAACATCCTGTAACAAATTAACTAAATGAACTAACTCTGCATCTCTCAAATCTCTCTCAATTACATTCACCCTAACAAAACTAACGAGAGAAGCACCAGTAAATTTTCAAAGTTCAGACGGTTATAAGAAATACAAAATTAAATCAATCGATCGATTGATTCAATCAATAGACCTCTTGCGAAAGTCTCAGGCGATCGCACTTTCGCAAGAGGTCTTTTGAATAATTACAAAGGTATGACATCATGGAAACGAGTATAATCTATCGATCGCCCCCCGTCTGGAGAATGGGATAAAATATCAACAAATCTACTATTCCATAAAATTTCTTCCGCTAGATAGGAATGACGAGCATGAATAATTTGAGAAACAGTTTCATCAATTCCCGTCATTGTTACTATAATTTCAACTGCCTGACGAGCAAAATCCTCTGCCGTCATGCCATATAAAGGACTACTTTCATCAATTATGTGCATAGATGTCCAAGTTAATGCAAAAATAGGTGTTCGGCTGCGAACTAAATTTAAGTCGTAGAAACGACGCATGAATTGTCCATCAGCAGTGATTTCATCGCGCAGTAAAGTGAGTCGTTGTTGGGCTTCTAAAATTTGGTTATACCGTTGGTTTGCTGTGCGATACATGAGAGTTGGCACGCCATTTTGAGGAGTAATAACAGCAATATGGCTGAATAAAACTTTAGCCGTAGGTCGAGAAAATCTAGCGAAAGCTAAACCTGTCACCATCGCCACTCCTAACAAACCAAAAAGCGCTTCGATCGCGACAATACTATTAGCATAGCTGGTACGTGGATACATCGCACCATAACCAATAGTAGCCATTGTCTGCACGCTGAAGAAAAAAACATCCTTGAATGAGCCTGGTTCAGCATTAGCAATGCAGTCTCCTCCCGCTAAATAGGCCAAGGCAAATATAGCATTACTTAGTATATAAACCAAAGCAATTCTAGTAAAAAATCCTGACCAAGAAATGGTTAGCAACCAGTGATAAAGATCGCGAAAACCCAAAGGAGATGAACCTAGTCGTATAATGTTTGAGTTCATTTGTCCATTTCGACCGATTAAGCGTGCCCGTTGGTGGTGGTGATTGTGTTTTTTCATATGTCGATAACAGAGACAATTGTTCTAATACAGTTTCTAGTTCTAAATATAGTCTGTTTACTTCTTTAAAACGTTCAGCATTGCGGATCGCTGCGGATAATTGTAAAGCTAAAAGATAGCCAATTCGTAAATCTTCTTGAGTGTAAGCTCGCGGCTTAGTTGCGGCAAAATTAATAGTTCCTAATACCTTATTTTCAATTTCTAAAGGAATGATAATTTGGGAATTGTACGCAGACAAAACACTACCAGGAAAGCCATCTTGAATTAATTGGGGTTGTTTAGTTTTAAAGGCTTTTTTAATTGGGCCATTCTCTGGGAGGGTCGAAATATCGGCATTAATCGGCGGACCAAATAAGGTGGTACAATTGTTTGTGCTATGGAGACAAACGCTACAGTGTTGGAAGTCTAACAACCATTTAGATTGTTTGCCTACTACCCGTAAAATTTGGTTAAGATCGAGGGTGCGGTTAATCGCAGTGGCAATTTCATTAACGGCTGAAATACGGATAGAAAGCGCTTGAGCTTCTGCTAACAGCCGTCTGGCTGTTAACAGAAGTTGTTCTCGGTCTTGATCTTCTAAGCGATCGCCCATAATCTGGGTATCAGAGATAGATTACAAAACATCTATTTCAAGGGCAATAGAATCGGTATATCTGTTGACAAAACTAAATAAATCTGCGGTCGCAATAATCTCAAAGATTTCGAGATCGTCTAACCCTAAATCCCGCAAGTTTTGGTAGTGATTTGCTGTCACGTCTAAGGGATTAGTCGCCGCTAGTAAACCAAAGCTAATTACAGCTTTATCCCTTTCTGGTAAAGGACAGTTGGCAAAGTCAGAAACTAGAGTCCGCAGGATTTCTTCACTCATTCCCAAGGCTGATAACCCATGTAGATGAACGTTAAGGGCATATTGACTATTATTTGCTTGGGAAATAGCAACGCCGACCATTTCTTTGAGCGTGCGGGGTAAATCTCCTTCCAAGATTGTTGACCGAAATTTTTTCCAATTTGCTTCTAATATGTCAGGATTAACTGCCATCGATTTAAACAGATTGGGTACGATTCCAAATCCTAATTCTGTTAATATCTCTTCGTAAACTTCTTTAGCCTTAGTGTTGGTGAGTTGATCGTACTCTACAATCGGAAAGTGTGCCATTGTTTTTTTTGATTCTAAGTGTGTTTAATCTTGATAAAACTTACGCATTTCTTATGTAAAATTGCCCTTAGTTGTACTTTTACTCCGCAAAGGAGAGTTTTACAAAGATATTGTCTTTAAGTTCTATTAATGATGAGATGCACTCCTAGTCAGTAAAACGTGGATAGTGAAAGTGAGTTAATAGAGAGTCTGATTTTGGCTCCTCAATTAAATCTGTAATCATCATAGCAGCGATCGAAGCGGGAGCATCCCAATTGTGCAAATTTACCCGTAGGGGCGAAGCATTCCGGCCGTCAATCTCTGTGTTTTAACCAAATTTAACTTTTAACTAGATTCTCTTCCCACTTACGAGGCGCACTCTTCCGACGAATATTCCGCCAAATTTGAGTGGCGGCTAAAGTACCATCAGCAACTGCGATCGATACTTGATTAATTCCCTTCTTTAAATCACCAAGGGCAAAAATTCTCTCATGGCTAGTTTGCGCCATCTCATTAGTAACTAAATTCTCACCATCCCACTCTAAACCTTCAATTCCTTTCAAGTAATGGTTATGGTAAATCGAACCCATGCTAATTAAACCAGTTGTCGCCTCTACTACCGTACCATCTTTTAATTCTACACCACTCATTTGATGTTTCTCACCCAAAAAACGAGCAATTGGTGACTCATATAAAGGATATCCATGATCGGCAAGTTTTTGTTTCATTGTATCGCTAACTTCACACAAACCATGAGTTAAGACTGAAATATAAGGAGTAAACCAATTTAACACAAAAGCTGCACCAATTTGAGATTCAGAATTAGCAATTAAAACTGCTTTCTGATCCCACATATCAAAACCATCACAAATCATGCAGACGTGGAGTGTATAACCTGCATAATCGTAAAGGTTCTGCATATCTTCAATTTCAGGTAAAATATCAATTATCCCCGATGCTGCAATTACATATTTACTGCGAAATACGGGATAAATGCTATCTTTTTTACCTACTTTTACCCGCACTGCAAAGGTTTCTCCGACCTCGGTTACTTCTTCTACATAACCTCGAAGATGATCTGCGCCCCAGTCTAATGCTTGTTTAGTTCCATGATTCAAGATATCTCTACCGGGTGTATGTGGATCGAGTCCTAAATAATTACGCAAATCCTGCATCCACAGCGATCGCCCTTTACCTTTTTCTATGACTAAACATTTTAATCCATAGCGACACAAATAAATGGCGGCAGATAATCCACCCATTCCTCCACCAACAATAATTGCATCATAAATAGTCTCAAGGGAAGTATCAAGATTTTTGCTAGATAGTTTCATATTAATTGGTAATTGGTAATTGGTAATTGGTAATTGGTAATTGGTAATTGGGATACTAAATAATCATCCCTTTAACTAATCAGTGTAATCCGTGTAATCCGTAAAATCCGCGATCGTAATTGGTAATTGGGATACCAAATAATCATCATCCCTCTAACTAATCAGTGTAATCCGTGTAATCCGTAAAATCCGCGATCGTAATTGGTAATTAGATTTGGACTATTAACGGTTAACCGTTAGCAATTAACCGTTAACCGTTAACAGTTAACCGTTAGCAATTAACCAACAAAGGCGAGACGAGGTGCAGAAACACCAGTAGAAGTACCACCTTTGAGGTATGCTAACATTGTATCAGCATCAGATACTTCAAAGGGATCGATCGGACAGTTATCTGAAAAACCTGGCTCGACAAACATTTTCTCAATTTTACAGTCATTGACTAGCATAGAATAACGCCAAGACCGCATCCCAAATCCAATATTGGATTTATCAACAAGCATTCCCATTTTACGAGTAAACTCGCCAGCGCCATCAGGTAGCAAGAATACATTTTTTGCGCCGACGCTTTTGCCCCATTGGAACATGACAAAGGCATCATTTACTGATACACAAATAATTGCATCAACGCCTTGAGCTTTGAACTCATCATATAACTCTTCGTAGCGAGGTAAGTGATTAGATGAGCAAGTTGGTGTAAATGCGCCTGGTAATGAGAAAACAACTACTTTTTTGCCAGCAAAAATCTGTTCAGTTGTTTTATCTTCCCAACGATAAGGGTTAGGACCTTCTACGGATTCATCACGCACGCGGGTTTTGAAAACAACACTTGGTACTGATTCAATAGCAGCCATGTTTACTTTTCTCCAGTAGTTTGAAAATTATTTACAGATTTTTTCTGGATGTGAAGCACACCCATCAGCTAAAACTCTTTTCATTGAAAAGATTGGTTTGCCGATACAACTCAGAATAATTCTGATTTAAGAATAAGTCAATAGTAATAAATACCTATTTTTCAGAAAATTTCAGAAATAATTGCTTTCTCAGAGAATTACTGCTAAGATGATAACGTGGGTCAAAGCATCACCAAAATTTATTTGCCAAGGAGAATTGGCCGCAAATTTGGAGGGCATTTGGAGCAAGTGGTAATATGCAGCAGCAAGCAGATAAAATTATTAAAATATTAAAATCGAAGGGATTGCGGGTTACTCCTCAGCGCTTTGCTGTTTATGCAAATTTATTATCTCGCGCCGATCATCCAACAGTAGAACAAATTTTGAGCGACCTCAATCAAAATGCACCAACGTCATCTCAAGCAACTGTTTATAGTTCTCTACAAACTCTGCGAGATGCTGGATTGGTGCGAGAGGTTTTGCTAGAGGAAGGGGTTTGTCGCTATGATGCTAATGTTGCACCCCATCATCATTTTCGGTGTAAATGTTGTGGTGAAATTGAGGATATTGCTTGGAATAAGTTTCAGGGAATCGATTTGCAGCAACTACGACCGGGGTTGAAAATAGATAGTTATGAGGTGACTGTCTATGGTGTTTGCGATCGCTGTGACTTTGATTCATAATTTGGATAGAAAGTCTTGTAGGTGCGTCAAACGAAGTTTTGTAAAGACTATAGCAGTCCTAAATGAGTTGTAAAAAAACTAGAACCCCTCCCAACCCTCCCCTTGCTAAGGAGGGCAAGGGTGGGGTCAAGAGGACTAAAAATTTTACAATTGATTTAGGATTGCTATATCAAGGGTTTTAGCTTCTGATGCACCCTACTATAACAATTATTCAATTCCTTTCTAATCCTATCTTAAAAATATGATTGCACTATCTGGCTATCAAGTTCTAGGTCAAATCTATGACAGTATCAACTCAGAAGTATATCGCGCCATTCGGGAGAGCGATCGCGAAAAAGTAATTCTCAAATTCCTCAAACAAAATTATCCGACACCTTCAGAAATTACTCGGTATAAACAAGAATATGAACTAACTCATACTCTTAACTTTGAGGGTGTAGTCAAAGTCTATGGATTAGAAAAGTATCAAAATACCTTAGTAATGTTTGTCGAAGATTTCGGTGGCGAATCTTTAAAAAAATTGAGAGAAAACCATCAGTTTAGTTTAGCAGAATTTCTCTCGATCGCGATTAAAGTTGCTACTAGCTTAGGAGAAATTCACTCAGCCAACATCATTCATAAAGATATCAATCCATCCAATCTAGTTTATCACCCAGAAACCCAACAATTAAAAATCATTGATTTTGGAATTTCGACTCGTTTAACGAGAGAAAAACCTACCCTGAAAAACCCTAACATATTAGAAGGAACCTTAGCCTATATTTCCCCAGAACAAACTGGACGAATGAATCGAAGTTTAGACTATCGCACAGACTTTTATTCCCTGGGAGCAACTTTTTATGAAATATTAACCGGAAAACTACCTTTTGAAACTGATGATGAGTTAGAATTAGTTCATTGTCACATTGCCAAACAACCTTTATTACCATCAGAAATTACCCCGTTAGTCCCTCTGCCAGTTGCCAATATTGTGATGAAATTAATGGCAAAAAACGCCGAAGATCGCTATCAAAGTGCCTGGGGATTAACCGCAGATTTAAAAAATTGTTTGAGTCAATTAGAGTCAACAGGAAACATCACCAATTTTCCCCTCGGTAGTCAAGATATCTCCGATCGATTCCAAATTTCCCAAAAACTGTATGGAAGAGAATCAGAAATTGAGACATTAATCACTGCTTTTGTTCGCGTAGCATCTCCAGAAGAGAGCGAGGAGAGTAACCTAAATGCGGATGATAGGAGTGCCGAACTAATGCTAATTGCGGGATATTCAGGTATTGGAAAATCCGCACTTGTCCAAGAAATTTATAAACCAATTACCGAAAAACGCGGCTATTTTATTGCCGGCAAATTCGATCAATTTCAGCGCAATATTCCTTACAGTGCGATCGTCAATGCTTTTCAACAATTAGTCAAACAAATATTAACAGAAAATTTCGTCCAACTACAAGCCTGGAGTCAAAAATTTCTAGCCGCATTAGGTGCAAATGGGCAAATCATAATTGATGTCATCCCAGAAATAGAATTAATTATTGGTAAGCAACCACCCGTACCAGAATTAGGTCCCACAGAATCCCAATATCGGTTTAATTTAGTTTTCCAACATTTTCTCCGAGCTTGTTGTACAAAAAACCATCCTTTAGTCATTTTTCTGGACGATTTACAATGGGCAGATGGGGCAACATTAAAATTAATTGAACTGATGATGACCGATCCAAACTTGCAATATCTGTTTCTAATTGGTGCTTATCGAGATAACGAAGTTAGTAGCGGTCATCCCTTAATGATTATGTTGGATGATTTAAGAAAAAATCAGGTAATAATTCATCAAATTACTTTAGCTAATTTGGGGCTAGAAGATATTAGTAAACTGGTGGCTGATACCTTGAAAACCGATCTATACAGAGTTAAGCCATTAGCTAAATTAGTCTTAAATAAAACCGGAGGAAATCCATTTTTCATCAATCAATTTATGAAATTATTATATACAGATAATTTCATAAAATTTAGTTACGAGGAGCAAAAATGGCAATGGGATCAAGCGCAAATAGAAGCGCAAAATATCACGGATAATGTAGTCGAGTTAATGATTGGCAAATTAAGGAAATTGCCTAGCAGTACCCAATCAATTTTACAATTAGCGGCTTGTATAGGAGCTAACTTTGACTTACATACTTTATCAATTATTGGCAGAAAAGCGCCCCCAGAAGTTTTCCCTGACTTAGTGATAGCAATTGAGTCGGGGTTAGTCTTACCTTTATCAGAATTAGATGGAAATCTATTAATTCAAAATTATAAATTTCTGCACGATCGCGTCCAACAAGCTGCCTATTCGCTAATTAATGAAGACCAAAAACAAGCCACCCATCTCCAAATCGGACAATTACTTCAACAAAACTCTTCCGAGATAGAAAGAGAAGAAAAACTATTTGATATTGTAGGGCATTTGAATTTAGGACAAGAGTTAATCACTCAACCGCCAGAACGAGAAGCCTTAGCTCAACTTAACTTAAAAGCCGGAATTAAAGCCAGAAATGCTACCGCCTACGCTGGGGCAATGCTCTATTTACAAACAGGGATTGAGTTACTCACAGCCAACTGCTGGCAAAATCAGTATGAATTGACCCTAAATCTCTATATCGTTGCTGCCGAATCCGCCTATTTGAATGCCGATTTAGAAGGCATGGAACAGATGGCAGCACAGGTATTACAGAGAGGGAGAACGGCTTTAGACAAAGTAAAAATTTATGAAATTAAAATTGCTGCTCAAACAGCCAAGGGAAATCCTTTAGCAGCAATTGCTCTAGTCAGAGAGTCACTAGAGCAATTGGGGGTTTATCTGCCGATGGAACCTAATGAAACCATGATTAATCAAGGACTAGAAACCCTAACTACCCAACTGCAAGACAGACAGATTGCACAACTGGTTGATCTGCCAGTTATGACCGATATTCAGACTCAATCAACCATGCAATTGTTATCTATGTTGATTGCTGCCAGCGTCCAGGGAATGCCGAGTTTGTTGCCTCTGGTTAGCTGCAAAATGGTGAGTTTATCCTTGGAATTTGGGAATACCTCCGCATCATGTGTAGGCTATGTGCTTTATGGCATGGTGCTATGTACCGTGATGGGAGATTTAGAAAGGAGCTATGAGTTTGGTAAATTGGCACTTAATGTACTGGAGCGGTTTAATGCAATGGAATTTAAGTCCATCATTATGCTGTTTTTTGGATGCTTTATTCAACATCGTCAAGAACCGTTGAGAGCTATCATGCAAACCCTCAAAGATGGCTATAATGCTGGCGGGGAAACTGGCGAGGCTTTATACGCAGGCTATAGCATCGAACACTACAGCTATGCCAGCTTTTTTAGTGGTATAGAATTGAGCGGTTTAGGGGCGGAACTAGCCGCTTACAGCGATGCCTTGTTAAAATTAAAACAATATTCGGCTCGGAATTATTTGGATTTACTTCGGCAAGCTGTCCATAATTTTAGGGAATTTGTAGACCAACCGGATTGTTTGCAGGGAAGCGCCTATGATGAAACAGTGATGCTCCCCATGCACTATCAGGGCAATGATTTATGTGCGATTATTTATGTCTACATCTACAAAATGTTGCTGGCTTACTCATGGGAGAATTACACCGCCGCCCTAGAGTATGTTATTCAAATCGAACAGTATATTTATTCAATGTCATTAGGAAGTGTTTTTATTCCCATTCTCCATTTCTATGGCTCCCTGACCAAATTAGCTTTTTTTTCCGAGTCAACAGAGCTAGAGAAAGCTAATATTATTGCCCAAGTTGAAACCCATCAAACTGCACTACACCGTTGGATGCAAAATTATCCGATCAATCATCAACATAAATGGCATTTAATTGAGGCGGAAAAGTATCGCGTTTTGGGGAATAAAGCTGAAGCAATTGAACATTACGATCGCGCTATCTTCCTAGCTAAAGAAAATCAATTTCTCCAAGAAGAAGCCCTTGCCAATGAACTAGCTGCCAAATTTTACTTAGCTTGGGGCAAAGAAAAAATGGCCCAAAATTATATGCAGGAAGCCCACTATGCCTATACTTGCTGGGGTGCGATCGCCAAGGTTAAATATTTAGAAAAAAAATATCCAAAATTATTAACTTTAACATCAATAACTACCCAGATTAAAGGAAATACAACTACCCGCACATCTAGTGGGATTGACACTAGCGCAAATTTAGATTTAGCAACAGTAATCAAAGCTAGTCAAGCCATTTCTGGAGAAATTCTCTTAGATAAATTACTGGTTTCATTGATGAGGATTATCATCGAAAATGCCGGGGCGCAAACAGGATACTTACTGCTCAAAAAGTCAGATACTCTCACCATAGAAGCTATCGGAAAAGTCGAAGGCGACAAAATCACCCTATCACTCATTCCCGATCTGCCCCTCGCCGAAGTCCTCCCCATGACCATCATCAACTATGTAGAAAGAACCAAAAAAAGTGCCGTCTTAAACAATGCTACCACTGAAGCAATGTTTGCCACCGACCCCTATATTATCGCCCATCAAACCAAATCTATACTCTGTACTCCCATCATCAATCAACGTCACTTCAGGGGGATCGTATATTTAGAAAATAACCTAGTAGAAAAAGCCTTTACTTCAGAAAGACTAGAAGTTTTAAAACTCTTATCTTCTCAAGCTTCCATCTCCCTAGAAAACGCTCTCTTGTACCAAACCTTAGAGCAAAAAGTCCAAGAACGCACTGCCCAACTTGCCGAAGCTAACACCGAAATTACAGCACTCAATGAGATCCTTAAAAATGAGAACTTACGCCTGAATGCAGAACTAGAAGTTACGCGCCGCTTGCAAAAAATGATGTTACCCAAGGAAATAGAACTAACACAAATTCCGGGCTTAGAAATCGCTGGATTTATGGACCCTGCTGATGAAATTGGTGGCGACTATTACGACGTACTTTCCTGCGAAGGACGAGTCAAAATTGGCATCGGCGACGTAACGGGACACGGGTTAGAAAGTGGCATGATTATGTTAATGGTACAAACAGCAATCAGGACTTTATTAGAAGGTGATTTCACCGATCCTACTAAATTTTTGGACGTACTCAATCGTACAATTTATAATAACGTGCAGCGGATGAATGTTGATAAAAGTATGACTCTAACTTTGCTGGATTACAGCGATGGCCTGTTGAAATTAAGTGGTCAACATGAAGATATGATTATCGTGCGCTCTAGTGGTGAAGTTGAAAAAATTGATACAGAATTTTTAGGTTTTCCGATTGCATTAGTCAAAGAAATTGCCGATTTTGTGGCAGCAACTGAGGTACAATTGTATCCTGGAGATGTGGGAGTGCTTTACACTGACGGAATTACCGAAGCTATTAATATGAATAAAATGCAATATGGTTTAGAACGACTGATTGAGATAGTGAGGAAAAATTATCAGCGATCGGCGGCGGAAATTAAGCAGGCGGTAATTGATAATTTGATGCTGTATATTGGAGAGCAAAAAGTTTATGATGATATTACTTTGCTGGTGTTTAAACAGAAGTAAATAATTAGCGATAGTTAGTAAATTGCAGCGCCACTGGATAATCTTCTTGTTTTAAACGCTGAATGATCGATTGCAATTCATCCTTAGATTTAGCAGAAACCCTTACTGAATCACCTTGAATTGAAGATTGAACTTTCTTAAATTCGTCCCGAATTAATTTATTAATCTGTTTAGCAATTTCTTGACTAATTCCCTTTTTCAACTTAATTTCTTGACGGACTCGACTACCGCTGGCAGATTCGACTTTACCATAGTCAAAAATTTTCAGCGACAGGTTTCGTTTAGCAGCTTTTGTTTGTAAAATTGTCTGAATTGCATCCAAAGTAAATTCACTATCTGTATTTACAGTTATTGATTCTTCTCCCAATTCTACTGTTGTTTTGGTATCTTTCAAATCGTAGCGACTTTGGATTTCGCGCACGGTTTGATCGACAGCATTTACTAATTCTTGTCTGTCGAAGTCGCTGACAATATCAAAGGAATAACTAGCTGCCATAAATTGGGAATTGGTGATTGGGAATTGGTAATTGGTAATTGGTGATTGGTAATTGGTGATTGGTGATTGTTAGTAAAATACAACCAACAACCAACAACTAGCATAAGCTAGGAATTTATCAAATGATAGCGGTAAGCCCACTTAAATCGTAGCCCACTTGCAAAGGCCCATAGGCTACGACTAAATATGGTGCATAAATTAAAGCAGCCGCCGCCGCAATAGCATCCAGCAGAATTGCCGAAACTGGTAATTGCAGAAGCATAATCCGCCAAAATTTTTAATCAAAATAGAACAGAGTGACAACTTTGCGTTGTTCTTCCGCATCCCGGCAAGTTTGCAACAGGGTGTGGCTTTCGTGAAACGCAAAGCAAATTAGCTGTTGACAGCGAGAAACAATCTCCTGATTGCACAGGGCGCTTGCTTCTCCTAAAGACAAAGTATCATTTTTGGGATTCTCAACCAAGTGAATTACTTGATCGAGTTGTTCGCGAGACTCTCTAGGCTGGCGACTCAAACTTTGAGGTAAAATCACCGTCAACAGATTAGGATCGGCCCGCATGGCCCCCCGGATTGCTGCTGAGTTAGTACCCGTAGCCCCAGAGGTAATTAGTTGATTATTGCCTAAAACTAGGGCATAGCTTAGCATCTCAATGAGTTGCTGATGGGTGATGGGAACGTGGCGAGATCCCAACAAGGCAATCCGTTTTGCACCGGTTTGCTGGATCGCGACAAGTTCTTGTAAAAAATCATCTACCTTGGGTAGTTCAATTGATTGACTCAATGACTGTAGGAGTTGGATATAACAACCTTGTTGATTTTAGCAGGTTTGGCAACTTTTGAAATTTTAGTTGAAGAGAGGGTGGGGTGGGGCAGGATTCAGGGCTGTTTCATTCTCCGTAGGGGCGGTGCCCCCGTGTCTGCCCAGAGGTCTGATATTGTTTCCGGTTGCATCGGAATGATTTAACCACAGAGAACGCAGAGAACACAGAGGGAGATTAGAGAGTTGGTGAGGGGGGTAGGCACGGGGGCACTACCCCTACAAAACCCTCGTTTTCCTGAGAATGAAATAGCCTTGCTATTAAGGATTGAGGACAATTTCGGCTGTTACTATTCCCTCACTCAGATCGCGGGTCAAAATAAATCCCGACTTTTCGCATAAGTGCTGCATTTCTTGATTATCTGGCAACATTTGTGCAGTAATTCGGGATAGTTTCTCATCGCGTCCAACTTGTAATATCCGCCGTAAAATTTCTGTGCCTAATCCGCGATGTTGAAAGGGATCGCTAACTAACATACTAAACTCTGCTTCGTTATTACCGTGTAGTTTACTGAGTCGGCCTACACCAATTAATTCATGTTTGCCAGTATTGGGATTTCTGTAATCGGCAATGAGAGCCATTTCGCGATCGTAGTCGATAAAACAAATCCGCGTCATTCTTTCGTGAGAAACTCTTTGGCTTAGTTTTACCATGTGGAAATAGCGCAAATAAACACTGCGTTCCGAAAGAGTTTCATGGAACTTAATTGCTAATGGTTCATCTTCTGGGCGAATTGGTCGAATCACTACTTCCGTACCATCATTCATCGTGTAGGGAGCCACGTATTGACTGGGGTAGGGACGAATTGCTGGTTTAGGTAAATCATTGTAAGCGATCGCGGGATCGTGTAGCACGACGCGAGCATCTAAAGCAATTAAGCCACTCCCTTTCATGGTTATTAAATCTGAAGTATTTCCCGGTGTTGCCAACAGGGGATTAATATCAATCTCCTTAATTTCCGGTCGTTCAACTACTAACTGGCTAAACCGCACCATTAATTGTTCTAAAGCGGTTAAATTCACTGGTTCGCGGCCGCGTACACCCTGAAGCGCTCCGTAAATTTTTGTAGCCTCCATCATTCGCCGAGCTAAAGTAGTGTTCAGCGGTGGTAAGGCCAGCGATCGATCCTTGAAAACTTCTACTAATTGACCGCCTGCGCCGAATAATAATACTGGTCCTAATTGCGGATCGAGACTACTACCAATGATAATTTCATAGCCGTCCAATTTCACCATTGGTTGAACAGTAACACCGAGAAAATCAGAGGGAGAAAAAGAGGAAGATTGAGCGATCGCTTCTTGAATATCCTGATAAGCTTTCTGCACTGCGATCGCATCTTTTAAATTTAACTTCACACCACCAACATCAGTTTTGTGGGTAATAGTTTCCGAATAAAGTTTGAGTACCACTGGATAACCGATCGCCTCGGCAACCTCTACTGCCTCATCCTCTGTTTTGGCAATATGGGTTTCCACCGTCGGGATGCCATAACTAGCCAGCAATTGTTTAGATTCAAACTCAGTTAACAGAGTCCGACCTTGCTGGCGGACGCTATCAATAATAATTTTAGCCAGAGGCACGTCGCAAATTTCCGACGTACAACTACCTCCATCCATGCCCAAAACCGGAGTTTCATAGAGGCCGCGCAAATTATAGCTGTACTGCCACATATAGTTAAATACATGAGCCGCAGTATCGGGGTAAGGGAAAGTGTAAATCTTCGCACCATTGAGAATTGCTTCCCCAGCCGCCACATCTGCTCCACCCATCCAACTTGCTAAAATTGGCTTACCTTCAATGCGTCCAAAGCTTTTTACTTTTTCGGCGGTTTGAGTAGGATCGCTCATCGCCTGGGGGGTAAGAATCACCAATAAACCGTCACTATTGGGATCTGCCGATGCGATCGCCAAAGCTTTAGCATAGCGCTCCGAGTCAGCATCTCCCAAAATATCGATCGGATTATTCGTACTCGCCGCCGGTGGCAATATTTCTTTCAGCAACTCCACCGTTAGGGGCGATAATTCGGCTAATTTACCGCCTTCACTAATCAAAGCATCAGTAGCCAACACTCCCGGTCCCCCCGCATTAGTGAGAATAGTCAGCCTTCGCCCCTTGGGACGCGGTTGTTTTGCCAAAACTTCCGCCATATTAAACAAATCATCAATAGTTTTGACACGCAACACCCCACAACGCCGGAACGCCGCATCCAGGGCATCATCGCTACCAGCTAACGATCCCGTGTGAGAGGCCGCCGCCTTGGCCGCCGCCTCCGTGCGGCCAGCTTTAATCACAATAATTGGCTTGGTTAGGGCAACTTCCCGCGCCGCCGAGAGGAAAGATCGAGCATTACCGATCGCTTCCATGTAAATCACAATACTTTCTGTTCGGGGATCGTCTCCCAAATAATAAATTAAATCCCCCCAGTCCACATCCAGCATCGAACCGATCGAAATAAAAGCACTAAAACCCACATTTTCTCGGAAACTCCAATCGAGAATCGCCGTACACAAAGCGCCGCTCTGACTGATAAAACCGACATTCCCAGGGCGGGCGATCGAACTAGCAAAGGTAGCATTCAGACCCGTTGGCGGACTCATCAAGCCAAGGCAATTGGGACCAATGATACGCATTTTGCCCAGACGAGCTTGCTCCAACACTTGGCGCTCTAATTCCACACCAACGGGGCCAATTTCTTTAAAGCCAGCGGAAATAATAATCGCCCCTTTCACGCCCGCAGCCACGCACTCGCTGACGATCCCCGGTACTGTTTTGGCGGGGGTGACAACGATCGCGAGATCGACGGGATCGGGAACTGCGGCGATACTGGAATAAGCTTTAATTCCCAGTACGTTAGGACGTTTGGGGTTCACGGGGAAAACAGTGCCGCCAAAAGGAGAGGCAATCAGGTTAGAAAGAATAGTTCGGCCGACGCTGCCCTCTTTTTCCGTTGCACCGATTACGGCAACGGTTTTTGGGGAGAAAATGGCATCGAGAGGCTGACTCTCGCAGCGGAGAACGTCGTGAGCGGGATCGGTAACGGGTAGGGCTAACATTTGTGGCGTTTTATACTAAATAGTGGTTGATGAGCAGAAAAATACTGATGGTGGTTTCACCGTCATAGTTTAGTCGTGGATGATTGATAGTATAACGAGAGTCAGCATTTATGGGTGTTACCTAGATAACTTGTTGAACGCGAGTTCCAGGCGATCGCTTCAACCTCTTTGTCACTTCTACCCCCAGCGCTTACGCAATATTCATTGATATTACTTGACATTTCTTGATATTTTTCCTTTAATAATAATGATGAATGCTCTAAAAAATTTGTCGGTTGTAAGTCGGGAACTATTTTTTCTGCCCTACAGTCAGTCAAAAACAGAGTTCATTATTCAAGTCGCCTTCTACTTCCTAACAAAATATTTGCAATTATTTGCTTTTAATTGTGTGGGGAGCGCGATTTACCAAGAAAACAGTAACAGAGTTCAAAACCTGGCTCTGTAAACTCCTACTTTATTTTTAGTAAAAAGCACTAGCTTGCCTTGTGGTGTCTATGATACACTGGCGTTCGACTAAGTTGCTGACTTGGGTTAGGAGGAGAGATGTAGAGTCGAGAGTCTAGCGTTGAAAGCATTCCAGCTTGGCTAATCAACAAATTGAGGAGTTGTATCCCGACCCCAAGACTCTCTACGGACAAGCTAAATTAGGTGATAGGTTATACCAGCCGGGTTAATGAGGGTCTCAACCGATATCCGGTTTGATTTTTTGAATCCCACTGGAGGGAAAAGTGTATTGTAGAAAAGTGATTGTTGCAATTATTAAGGAGGAGTGTAAATGACACAGGTAACTAATCCCACGACACCAGCAAGTTCAACCCCTAATCCCCAGGGCGGTTTGAATGTTCAAGGTACTTCTGGAGATAACAGACTCAACGGCTCGTCAGCCAGCGATAATATTCAAACCTTTGGTGGTAGTGATGTGATCTCCGCTGGATCGGGCAATGACACTGTTAATTCTGGAGCCGGAGGCGACAATGTTACTGCTGGTTCCGGTAACGATGTCGTCCGTCTTGGTAAAGGTAATGACATCGTTGATGGTGGCGATGGTGAAGACTCACTTAAAGGTGATATAGGCAATGATGCCGTAGCTGGTGGTGCTGGTAACGATACCGTATTCGGCGATGATGGCAATGATACCGTAGCTGGCGGCTCTGGCAACGACATGGTAATGGGCGGCATGGGCAATGATGTCCTCAGCGGTGACGACGGCAATGATACCCTCAGAGGCGGCAAAGGCAGTGACACCATCAATGGCGGTAGTGGTAATGACCTGATCTATGGTGACATGGGTTCTGACTTGCTGACTGGTGGTGCTGGCAATGATACCTTTGCCTTTACAACTGGCAATGAAGGAACGGATACCATCACTGATTTTAGTGTTACAGATGATAAGATTTGGCTGAAGTCAACAGGCTTTACTGGTCTGGGTTCTTCCTTTGATGCCAGTGAATTGGTTGTGGTTGATAACTTTAATGTCAGTGCTCCTGGTAGTACCGCGAATAAGGTTATTTACGATAAGACAACTGGTTTGCTGTACTACAACACTGGTAATGGAGTTCAAACTTTGGCTCAAATGTCCAGTGGACTCAGTCTTACTTCCAGCAACTTCGAGTTGTTCTAAAGTGGCTTTTGATGGTGGGGTCAGTTTTGGATGTATTTCTGAAGGCTGTCCTCACTGTTCAAAAAAATTTAATTATGACGATGAAGTGTGCGAGAGGTTGAAGCTCTATGCACACTTTCTTGTATGTTTTAGGAATTGGGATTTATATAAGACTTATGCAGTGGAAACTCTAAAACTCCAGCTTTTTAAGGGATAATATCAATTCCGGTGAATTAGACATAATTGCTGTAGGGGCGGGTTCGCCAGGATCTTCAGAACAAGTGAGAAATCCAGAAAACCCGCCCCGGATCAATACTGTTAGACTCGATCGCGGGGTGGGGGCGGGTTTTTGAGTCTTTGGGTATCTTTTAAAGCTGTTGGCGAACCCGCCCCTACAAAAATCTGTCCTAATGCTATAGGACTTATGCCATGTTATAATCGACTTATATTTATTACTTACGTATGACGACTTAGCTGAGGACAATACTCATATTGTTGCGATTGTTCTCTGCCGGTATTGGTCAGGTGAAAATGGTCAACCAGTACCGAATAACTATATTGTTACAGCTTATCAAAAAGTAATGGGTTAATTCTATGAACCAACCAAATATAAAATATGATGAAGTCAGCGATTCTCTGACGATTTCCTTTGTATCAGGCGTACCAGCAACTGGAATAGAGTTGACCGATCATATACTATTACGCATCAGCAAAACTGAAGGTAAAGCTATCAGTATTGTGGTTTTTGAATACTCTGTATTAGCTCAAAAGACAGAGATGGGAACAAGAAGTTTTCCCATTACAGCAGGATTATCGCGACTGGCAAGGGAAATGCAAGAAATTGTGTTTGAAATATTACTGCAAAAACCAGTATGTGATTTTTTGCATCTCTCAGCTTACACGCTGTCACTGGTGGAAACGATTCCGATAATTTCTCTGCAACAGATTCCAGTTGTTATGAGTGGAGTATAATTGCTCTACCCCCAACCCCCTTGGAAAGGGGGCTTTTCCGGTTCCCCCCCTTGCAAGGCGGCTTTTCCGGTTCCCCCTTTGCAAGGGGGGGCTAGAGGGGGGGTCGTTTTTATACCTCATATAATTGAGAAACGCTATATTATTGGCATGAGAATTGAAGAATATATTAGTAAGGCTAAAAATTATTTAGCTCAGGGAAATGTGACAGGGGCGATCGCGATTTGTCAGGAGGCGATCGATCAACAGCCTGATGCGATCGCGGCTTATCTGACTTTGGGAGAAGCTTTAGAAGTTCAGGGCGATCCGACGGGAGCGAGGGATGCTTATGTTAAAGTGTTGGAAATTGATCCGCGATCGGCTATTGCTTATGCTTATCTTGGTCAATTATATGCTGAGTATTGGTGGCTGGATGAGGCGGTGGAAAATTATCAGCAAGCTCTGAAAATTAAACCGGATTGGACGGAGGTGTATTACAATCTGGGCAATGTATTTCATAAGCAAGGAAATTTAGCGGAGGCGGTTAGTAGTTACCGTCAGGCGATATCTCTGAGGTCAAATTATGCTGATGCTTATTATAATTTAGGTGTGGTTTTTGACCAGCAAAATGAGTTGGTGGCGGCGGTGGAAAGTTATGAAACGGTAATCAAAATTGCGCCAAAGTATGTGAAAGCTTATAGTAATTTGGGTTGTACTCTGGTGAAACAAGGGAAGTTTGCAGAGGCAATTAATATTTATCAAAAAGGTATTGCTATTAAGCCAGATTGGGCTATTCTTTATAATAATTTGGCTCAAGTTTTAATGGAGAATGCTCCTGAAGAAGCGATTTTAGCTTATCACAAAGCTATTGAGTTAGAACCTAAAATGGAGTTAGCTCATTATAATTTAGGTAAAGCTTGGCAAATGCAAGGAGCCCATGAGAAGGCGGTTCCATGTTTTCAGCGGGTAATAGAACTTAATCCTCATTATATTTCAGCTTATACTGATAGTGGTTTTTCTTTGATGGCGTTGGGGAAAATTGCGGAGGCGATGCCTTATTTCCTTCATGCGATCGAGCTTAAACCTGAATTTGTTGAGGCGTATTGTGAGTTGGGAGAAATGAGAGCGATCGCATCTACATCTAGTAGTAAAATACAAGATGAATTAGAACAAGCTCAATCTGCTTGTTACCAATTTCTCATATCACTTATGGGACCGAAGGAAGAGGGAAGAAGGAAGAGGGAAGAGGGAAGAGAGAAGAGGGAAGAGGGAATTACTAATATTAGACTGGAAGAAAAAATTAAATTAGCAATTACCGATCGCCAATTACCAATTACTAATTACCAATTACCAATTACTGAAATCTGCGAACATCTTACTAAGATTTACCTGCATTTGGGTAATGCTTTAGTCGAGTACGGTGGTTATAAGCAGGCAGAAATTTATTATCAAAAGGCTTTACAAATTCAGCCAAATAATGCAGAAATTTACTGGAGATTAGGCAATAGTTTAGCCAAACAGCGGCGAATTAATGCGGCAATTACAGTTTATCATATAGCTTTGGCAATTCAACCGCAGTCGCCGGAGATTTATTTTAATTTGGGGAATGTAATGGAAAAACAAAAAAAATATGAACAGGCGATCGATTATTATGAAAAAGTTTTAAATTGGCAATCTCAGGGAGTAGAAGTTAGGGATTTTCCGGTGTCATCACCCCAAAATTTTCAATTGCCAAGAGGGATTTATTTATCTAGTTATGATTGGATGATTGCTAGTAAATTAGAGGATAGTAATTATATTAAAATTTCTGGTGAATGTTCAGAAAATATTCGCGATCGCCAATCACCAATTACCAATTACCAATCACCAAAATTTGACTGTGGCGGATTAACTTGTCAGCCTTGTTTAAAGCGTATTTCTGATTGGTTTGAACCCATCCATTTAGGTTGGGGAATTTATGTTTTATCAAATCCTCAAGCAATTCCAGTTAAACAGCCAAAAACCTTTGTAGCTGTAGTTCCTGAAGGACGAGCTTGGATTGTGCCGCAAAAAAGTTATTGGTTACTTTGTAGTGCGATCGCAGTTATTAGTCCCGATAATTATCTATTAGCTGATATTTCCCGTGACTATCCCGGATTCTTGCCAGGATGTGAAAAACATGATATTACCAAACACAGTATTTTTAAATTAGAATCACTACCAAAATTAGAACAAATTGATGGAAAAGTTGCCGTATTATCTGGACTTTCTGGTAATGTCTATTTTCACTGGATGGTAGATGTTTTACCTCGCATTGAATTACTGCGGTTAAGTGGCATTGATTTTGATAAAATCGACTGGTTTTTAGTTAATAATTCTCAACAGCCATTCCAACAAGAAACACTCAAAGCTTTAGGAGTTCCAAAAAACAAAATTTTAGCCAGCGACAACCATCCTCACATCCAAGCAAAACAATTAATTGTTCCCTCTTTTCCCGGTTATTTAGGTTGGCCGCCGCTGTGGGTAATTGATTTTCTTAGGCGGGAATTTTTGACAGGAATTACCCCATTGAGTAGCTATCCCGAACGAATTTATATTAGCAGAAACAAAGCGAGATATCGGCGCGTCTTGAATGAAGAAAAAGTAATAGAAGAATTGAGCAAATTTGGCTTTGTCAGAATCTTGTTAGAATCCCTACCTTTGTCGGAACAAATTGCATTATTCTTTCATGCTAAAGTAATAGTTGCACCTCATGGAAGCGGATTGACAAATACCATATTTTGCCAAACTGGTACGAAGGTGATAGAATTAGTTTCACCGCACTATATCGGACACTATTTCTGGGCTAGTAGCTACCATCTGAAACTGAAACATTACTATTTAATCGGTGAGGTGTTTGAATGTTATCCAATTAGACAATTAATGTATCAAAATTCTCTAACTGAGGATATTTTGGTAAACTTGAGTGTCCTCAAAAAGATGATGGAAGTGGTAGAATTGTAGGGCAGTGTCCGTGTCCGCCCTGATTCTGGGTTTCTGAGATGTATCTCATACCAAATCCGCTACCATTACCCCTTTTATCCTCATCCTCTTCTTTGTGTCTTTGTGTCTTCGTGGTTCCTTCTTAAAAGAGTAGTCAACCCGGATTTAGTATCATAAACTTGAAATCTGCTATAATTGTAGTTGTCTGGGAGTTAGGATTAATATGACATTGAGTGAAAATGGGGAAATGGTAACAGTTGATTGGCATAAACAAGCAGAAAATTATTTAGCCCAAGGGAAATTAGATGAGGCGATATCTTGTTATCAACAAGCAATTTCTATCAATCCAAATTTTGCTGATAATTACCGCAATTTAGCGAGAATTTGGACAAAAAAAGGCGACTCAAAAGTCGCAGCAGATTGTTGGTATCAAGCACTAACTATCGATCCAAATTGGGCGACAGCAGAAGAGCACTTAACATTAGGAAATACCTTAATAGCACAGGGAAAATTAGATCAAGCTGTTGTTTGTTACCATAAAGCAATTGAATTTAATCCAAACTTAGCAGAAGCTTATCACAATCTAGGGGAAGTTTTAACAGAGAAAAAACAGTGGGATGAAGCGATATCTTATTATCAAAAAGCAATTCAGCTAAACCTAGAGTCATCGGCGGTATCTCACTGTGGTTTAGGTAAAGCTTTCGCAGGGAAAAAACAGTGGGAAGAATCGATATTAGCTTATCGCCAAGCCATTGAAATCGAGCCAGAAAATGCTAATATTTTTTATAAACTAGCCGATGTCTTAGCAAAAAAAGGAGAATTAGACACAGCTATTAACTATTATCAAAAAGCGATTGGTTTGCAGTCAGATATCTGGCAATTTCACTATGATTTAGGAAATATACTAACCCAAAAAGGACTATTTAATGAAGCTGCTGATGCCTACCGTTGCGCTGTAGATTTAAGTTCAGATGCCTTGCTATCTTATCATCATTTAGGCCAAACTTTACTTCTAATGCGACAATTTGATGAAGCCATTGCCTTGGCACGCCGCGCCATTGAATTGACACCAAATTCTCCTTGGCCTTATACTCAATTAGGTAATGCCTTGGTAGAAAAAGGTGGCATAGAGGAGGCTTTAGTTTGTTTCCAAACAGCCGCTAAATTGAGAGGTTGGTATCAATGTGCAGAGAGAAAATATGAATTTACACGGGATTGGTTTAGTCATAATATTCCTATTTGGGAAAAACATTTAAAACATTTGGCAGGATTACCCGGAATAAATATACTGGAAATTGGTAGTTTCCAGGGAATGTCTGCTTGTTGGTTTCTGGATTATTTGTTAACCGATCATTCAGCAAAAATTACTTGCATTGAGCCAAGTTTTCAGCCTCAGTTTGATGATAATATTGCTAAAACAGGGGCTGGAGAAAAAGTAACTAAATTGGCAGAAATGTCATACAATGCTTTGCTTATTCTTCCTGAAAATAGCTTTGATTTAATTTACATTGATGGTTGTCATCAGGCTACGAGTGTTTTAGAAGATACATTGCTTTCTTGGAATTTAGCCAAAGTAGGAAGTATCATAATTTTTGATGATTATGAATGGAGAGATCCCGAAAGTAAGGTACAAATTACTAAGATTGGCATAGATATTTTTATGGCAATCTTTCAAACTCAGATGGAGTTTCTGCACAAGGGTTATCAAATTATTATTAAAAAAATTGGCGATCGATTAGTTGGGAATGAGATATCTTACCAAGCTTATCAGAATTTGGGTGATGAATTAGCTAAAAATAATTTATTAGAACAAGCTGAAATTGCTTATGGGAAAGCGATTAAAGTCTTGCCAAATAGAGGCTCTGCTTACCATAAATTAGCTAAATTGTTGCAAGATCAAGAAAAGTTTGAACTAGCAGCCGAGGCTTACAGTCGTGCTGTTGAACGAGATCCCAAAGTATCATGGTCTTACCATAATTTAGGGGATGTTTTACTGAAACTGGAAAAGTGGGAAGAAGCTAGTACAGCTTATCGCCAAGCTATTGAGTTAAATCCTGATTTTCATTGGTCTTATAATAACTTAGGAATTGCTTTAAGCGCACAGGAAAAATGGGATGAGGCTATTCCTGCTTACCGCCAAGCTATTGAGTTAAATTCTGATTTTTTTGGCTCTCATCATCATTTAGGTCATGCTTTAATTAAACAAGAAAAATGGGAGGAAGCTGTGGCGGCTTGTTTAGTTGCTATTAAGTTAAATCCTGATTTTTCTTGGAGTTACCAAAATTTAGGAGAGATACTAATTAAACAAGAAAAATGGGACGAAGCGGCGGCGGCTTATCGGCGAGTTGTTGAGTTAAATCCAGGGGTTAGTTGGTGTTGTCAGAGTTTAGGTGAAATTCTGGAAAAACAGGAAAAATGGGAAGAAGCAGCGGCGGCTTATCGGCGGGGTACGGAGTTAGAATCGGATAATGCTTGGTTGTGTAAAAAGTTGGGAGATGTGCTACAAAAACAGGGTTTGTGGGATGAGGCGATCGCTATTTATCAACAGGGAATAGGCGTTGATTCAAAAGCTTATTTCTGTTATGAAGGTTTGGGTTTATGTGCGTTGGAAAAACAAGATTGGGAAGGCGCGATCGCATCTTTTATTCAGGCATTACAAATTAAACCAGACTTGTTAGAAGTTTATCACAAAATTGGTTACGCCTTAGCACAACAAGGGGAGTTAGAAAAGTCAGAGTATCACTGTTGTGAATATCAAATGCTACCGTTAAAGATCCTGAAAAAGTATTGTCAGTTTAGCGAAGATTTAACAGTTACATCTGAGTTATATCCTGGCATCAATTATATCACAATTTCCCCCGCTGATGAAATTTCTTTATTGCCTTCTAAAAGCTTAGATAGTAACAGCATCTTTTCGGCTTCTCCCTATTATTTACCCAAAACATTTGTCGCTGTTATTCCAGATGGACGCGCCTGGGCGGATGTGATTACTACTGCTATAATTACTTCAGAAAATAAGCTAGTTACCGATCTTTCTACTGGCTGTGCAGAATTAGTCATTTCTTCAGATAAATTAACTCCTGTTGAATATATAAACGGATCTGTAGCTTTTTTATCAGTGCGTTGGGGCGGCGCAGCTTATTATCATTGGATGTTTGATGTAATTCCTCGTTTCGATCTTTTACGTCGCAGTGGGATAGATATAGAAACCATAGATAAGTTTATTGTTAATGGAATAGATCATGCCTATGAAAAGGAAACTCTGAAAATTTTAGGGATTCCAGAAAGCAAAATTATTGAGAGTAGTTGCGGTTTGCATATCAAAGCAAAAAAATTAGTAGTTCCATCAAATTGCTATCAAGGTATATCTCAAATATCAACATGGGGTTGTGAGTTTATTAGAAGGGAATTTTTACCGGAAAAAGGTACTCAAATAGACAAATTTAAGCGGATTTATATTAGCAGAAATTTGGCTGCTTATCGAAAACTTGTCAATGAAAAAGATGTGTTAAACTTTTTAGATCGATGGGGTTTTGAAAGTGTTAAACTAGAAACTATGTCATTAGCAGAACAAGCATCTTGTTTAGCAAGTGCTGAAGTTGTGGTAGCGCCTCATGGTGCGGGATTAACTAATCTTGTATTCTGTAATCCTGGGACTAAAGTTATAGAAATCTTTTCGCCATCCTATCTCCCAAATTGCTATTGGATACTGAGTAATGTCTGTGGTTTAGATCATTACTATTTAATTGGAGATTTGTTAGAAAATCCCGATTCTCGCCTGCCCATTCACCAAGATATTAAGGCGGATTTGAGTTTATTAGAAAAATTGATTAAAACTTATGGAATTATGTAATTAATACAAGTTGCAGGGTGATTAAATGTGTAATAATTTTGATGATGAAATCAGCCAAAATCAAGCAGAAATCTACCATAAATTAGGGGATGAATTGCAAGAAAAAGGAGAGTTTCAAGAAGCCGCGATCGCATTTTCTCGCGCCTCACAACTTAACTCGGAAAATTCTTGGTATTTCCATAAATTAGGTGATGTTTTACTCAAACAGGAAAAATGGTCTGAAGCTATTAATGCTTACCGCCGCGCCATTGAATTAAAGGCTGATTTTTCTTGGTCTTATCACAATTTAGGTCATGCTTATCTGCAACAAAAACAGTGGCATGAATCGGTTACTACTTACCGCCAAGCAATTGAATTAAACCCTGATTTTCCTTGGTCTTACTACAATTTAGGGGATGCTTTAACTAAGATTCAAAAATGGGATGAAGCAATTTTAGCCTATTTTCGCGCTGCGATTATCGATCCGAATTTACCAGAAATTTACCAGAAATTAGGTGATAGTTTGCAGCAGTTTTGGGAATCATCTACCGAAGATCAAAAACAAAAATTATTATATCACAATTTATTACAATTAGCACGCCAAAATTATCAGATATATTCAGAGTTAGGCAATTCTTTGGTAAAGGATAATCAACTTGAAAGTGCAATTATTTTTTACCAAATGGCGCTAGAAATTAAACCAGATGATACTGACATTTTAGCAAAATTAGAGCAGGTTTTAAAGCAAAAAAAAGAGTTAGATATTGCACTAGAATCATGTCGGCAAGCGATTGTAGAAAAACCTGATTCCTGTTGGTCTTACTACAATTTAGGAGTAGCTTTAACTCGACAATCTAAATGGAAGGAAGCCGCTAGTCAATTCCTGCGTATTCTCGAACTATATCCCGATTTTCATTGGTGGTTTTACTATAATTTATGGGAAGTGTTTACTAAACAAGGAAAACTGGAGGAAGCTGTTAGTTTATGTCACCGCGCGATCGCCAATCAACCAGAGGCTTTTTGGCCTTACTTAAATTTAGGAGAAGCTTTAAGTCGCCAAGGTAAATTTGATGAAGCGATCGTTTATTATCAAACAGCTAGTTATCAACAAACTTTAAAATTATTCCCAGATTTAATCAAGCAAAATAGTTATTTAAAACCTGTAGAATTTCCTGACTTTATTATCATTGGTTCTCAGCGTTGCGGTACGACTTCTCTTTATAGTTATCTATCTCAACACCCGCAGATTTTATCTCCGATTAAAAAGGAGGTGGATTTTTGGTCTTGGCACTTTAATCGAGGTATTAATTGGTATTTATCTCATTTTCCACCAATTCCAGAAGGACAACATTTTATCACAGGAGAAGCTAGTCCTAGCTATCTGGATTTTGGGGATACGCCGTCACGAATCTTTAGTGTTTTCCCCCATATTAAACTCATTGTACTTTTAAGAAATCCAGTCGATCGCGCAATTTCTCAATATCATCGTTGGGTGAGTTTAAATTGGGAACATCGGTCTTTTGAAGAGGCGATTAATGATGAATTAGAAAGGTTAAAAACTAATCCTGATAATATTATAGGAGAAGAACCAGGCAATTATCTGTCTCGCGGTCGATATGTTGATTTTATTAAGAAATGGTTGGAGTTTTTCCCTCGCGAACAGTTACTTATTTTGAGAAGTGAAGATTTTTATGGAGATCCGGCGGCGGTGATGAAACAGGTTTTAGAGTTTCTTGGTTTACCGGAGTATTATTTGCCTGAATATGCAAATTTTAATCCGGGTTTTTATCCGCCGCTGAGTGAATCAATGCGTTCCTGGATGAGCGATTATTTTCGGCCTTATAATCAGGAGTTGGAAGATTTTTTAGGGATTAGATTTAATTGGGAGTAAGACTTCTTTTTTGAGGAAACACAAAGACACAAAGAACACAAAGAAATAATCGTTATAAATTAGCGATCAACAGGTATTCTTAGTTATTAAGAATGCAAATCCTAATATTTCCTTAAGTAATTATGGCGATCGACAGTTTACCAGATTCACAATTCATAGAACCTAGCTCAACAAAAATCCCCAAAATCAAGTTGGTGACGATGTTTAGACTGGGTTTGTTCCAGATGGGACTAGGCATTATGTCCCTCCTAACTTTAGGAGTGCTCAACCGATTAATGATAGATGAATTAAAAGTTCTCCCTTGGATTGCGGCGGGTGCGATCGCGATGCACCAATTCATTTCACCAACACGAGTTTGGTTCGGCCAAATGTCAGATTCAAAAACTATTTTTGGTTATCATCGCACGGGTTTTATCTGGATTGGTACAGCACTTTTTACTACCATATCTTTCATTGCATTGCAAGTTATTTGGCAAATTGGCGGCAGTTTGCAAGCTACAGGCTGGAGTTTTCAAACCTATAGTTGGTCGGCAATTTTAGCCTTAGTTTTTGCTTTTTATGGTCTAGCTTTGAGCGCTAGTTCTACACCTTTTGCCGCTCTTTTAGTTGATATTTCTGATGAAGATAATCGATCCAAATTAATTGGCGTTGTCTGGTCGATGCTCATGGTAGGAATTGTTTTGGGAGCAATTATTAGCTCGAAATTGCTCAATCGTCCAGAACTTTGTGGAGCAGAAATTTTAGCTTACAATCCATCTCTAACCCCGCCTGTTGCCGATTTAGCAAAGTTACGAACTGCAATTAATCCTCTATTTGTGATTATGCCTGCTGTTGTATTTGGATTATCTTTGCTGGCAACTGTAGGCATAGAAAAGAAATTTTCCCGCTTTGCTTTACGTTCGACAGCAACTGAAAGAGAAGATAAAATTAGTTTTGGCAAGGCATTAAAAGTATTGACTGCCAACCGCCAAACTGGTTTGTTTTTCAGCTTTTTACTGGTACTAACTATTAGTTTGTTCATGCAGGATGCCATTATGGAACCCTACGGTGGCGAAGTTTTCGGAATGTGTATTTCAGAGACAACTAAGTTAAATGTTCCTTTTGGGACAGGAACTTTAATCGGAATTAGTGGGACTGGATTTTTGATTTTACCGCGTTTAGGTAAGATGAAAACTACTAAAGTCGGTTGTATGGCGGCGGCGGTTTGTTTTGGCTTAATTATTCTCTCTGGATTTACAGCAAATGCGGGATTATTAAAAGCTAGTTTGCTGTTTTTTGGTTTTTCTGCTGGCATTTTGACTGCGGGTGCGACAAGTTTAATGCTGGATTTAACAGCGGCAGAAACTGCGGGAACTTTTATCGGTGCTTGGGGTTTATCTCAAGCAATGGCGAGGGGTTTAGCTACGGTTTTTGGCGGGGTAATTTTGAATTTGGGGAAGGTGATTTTTGATGCGCCTGTGTTGGCCTATGGGTTGGTTTTTTCGTTGCAAGCTGTGGGAATGGTAGTGGCAATTTTGTTGTTGGGGCGAGTGAATGTGCAGGAATTTCGCAATAATGCTAAAAGCGCGATCGCGTCTATTTTAGAAAATGAATTGGATTAAATTTTTGCCGCAGATGGACGCAGATAATTGTATAATATATCTGCGTTCATCTGTAGTAATTAATTTTAAATCTAATGTGGGACTCAATTTTAAGTTTTGCGGAAACTACGACTGCTAGAGTCGGAGAGCAATTGTTAAAGGATTTTGGTACAGTTCAAGCTGCGGAAAAGTTAGATGGAAGTTTAGTAACTCAATCCGATCGATGGGCCGATCGCGAAATTCAAGAGGCAATTATCTCAGCTTTTCCTACTCATGGCGTATTAAGTGAAGAAGGAGAGCACGTTTTCCCAAATACTCAATGGTGTTGGATTATTGACCCTTTAGATGGTACTACTAATTTTGCCAGAGGTATTCCCATTTGGGGTATTTCAATGGGTTTATTATATCACGGAAATCCGGTTTTTGGTTATGTACATTTACCACCAATAAATCAATCTTTTCACGGCTTTTGGTTAAAAGATTCTGGACTTAGCGGTAATTCTGGAGCCTTTTTAAATCATCAACCCATTCATTCTAGTGCTGATGCTTTAACTAGCAATCACTTTTTTAATGTTTGTTCTAGGAGCGTCGCGATCGCTCCTCAAATTCCCGCTAAAATTCGGATGTTAGGCATGGCTAGTTACAACTTTTTAACAGTAGCAGCAGGGTCAGTTTTAGGTGGAGTTGAAGCTACACCAAAGATTTGGGATATTGCCGGGAGTTGGGTAATATTAAAAGCTGCCGGTAGTGTTTGGATACCCTTGGAATCTGAGCCGATTTTTCCTTTAGAAGTTGGTAAGAATTATGGGAGAAAATCTTATCCGACTTTAGTAATAAGTCGGGAGGAATTGAAGTCAGTATTTTTGCCGTTGGTGGAAATTGTGGGGAAGAAAAAGCCTTAATTAACTACATCCTAAAACTAAAAAACAATCAATGTTGCCACAATTAACTAATATCCCATGTTTAATTCTTGAGCTTGAGCAACTAGCTCATCCAGGGCTTCCCTCCGTGCTGCGTCAATCCGATTTTTATAGTCAATTAAATCTTGGTAACTTACTCGGCGGCGCGTCCCAACTTTACGATAAGGAATGTCTCCCGACTCCAGTAACTCTACTAAATAGGGACGAGAAACATTCAGAATATCAGCAGCTTCTTGGGTTGTTAATTCTGCGTGAATTGGGATAAGTGTGACAGCATTTCCCTGAGCCATCTGTGCCAAAATATCAATGAGTAGACGAAACGCTACCTCTGGTATAGCAACAGTTTCACCCATCTTTTCATCTTGAACAAGCCTGATAGTGCGGTAGGCTTTCTGAGTCTGTATGTACGATGCCAGAGTCCGGCTACTGACTTGAGCAAGAGTAGCGTCCTGTTCCGTAGTTGGAATAGGTCGAATGTTTTGATATGCAGAGAGTGTCATAAGTAAATATATTACAAAACTGTCTTTATGATTGCAAAAAAGCGTTTTACTTCTTCCTTGGAATAGGCAAGTTTTAAGCGAATATATTTTATTCTAGCAGCTTTGCAAAAATAACGCAATAGAGAAAACGAGTAAAATTAATATTTTTATATTTTTGGGCGATCGCACTTCCATATTTCTTGATAAGATATACACTATCTTCTTGCAAGGTCAAAACAAAATGGAAAACACATTTACTGCGGTATTTGAAAAAGTTGACGACTGGTATATTGGCTACGTTGAAGAGTTACCTGGTGCTAACGTACAAGAGAAAACTTTGAAGGAGGTTAAGGAAAGTCTGCGAGAAGCAGTCGAGTTAATTCTCATGGCAAATAGAGAATTAGCTGAACAAGAACTTTCAGGAAAAAATGTAATTCGTGAAGAAATTAAGGTGAGCATCTAGTGAAGCGACGAGAACTAATCCAATATTTAGAAGCGAATGGGTGCTTGTGGCTGCGAGAAGGTGGAAATCATACCATCTACTACAACCCATTAAACCGCAAAACATCAGCTATTCCGAGACATACAGAAATTGT
Source organism: Oscillatoriales cyanobacterium USR001 (assembly GCA_001698425.1). Classification (GTDB taxonomy): domain Bacteria; phylum Cyanobacteriota; class Cyanobacteriia; order Cyanobacteriales; family Microcoleaceae; genus Kamptonema. The sequence goes on from MBRE01000051.1 coordinate 159,988, forward strand.
TGATATTCTAGCAAAGAAGATTTGTAAAGATTTGGGAGTTCCTATATCTTAGTGCAGTCTATTCTCTCATATCATGTCCGGTCAATGAATTATGTCTAATTAACCGGACATAATCGCCGCTAATTCCCAATTGAAAACTGCCAAAATTATCACATTACGCGATTAACTTCGCCAACACATTAGATAACTTAGCACCTAAATTTTCAACTGCCTCCCGCTGCTGTGGATCTCTCATCGTACCATCAGCATCAAAGGCCTCAATTGACTTAGGAATTGCCTTTTGATCCGGTAACACAAACACATTAATATTTCCCAAAATTGAACGCAAATGAACTAATCCCCGTAAACCTCCCAAAGCTCCCGGTGAAGTGCTCATAATTACGGCTACTTTATCAGTAAAAGCCACTAATCCAGACTCACCAGGTTGCGGACGCGATACCCAATCAATGGCATTTTTTAACACCGGAGTTACAGAACTATTATACTCAGGAGAAGCAATCAAAAACCCTTGATGAGTAATCATCAATTCCTTTAATCTTCTGGCATTTTCTGGTAGTCCATATTGCGCTTCTAAATCTTGATCGAAGATTGGCATCGGTAAATCCCGCAAATCCACGTAAGTCACATCCGCCCCCGCCGCCCTAGCCCCAGTAGCGGCAATTTTTACGAGCATTTTGTTGTACGATGCTTCGCGAGTGCTTCCGGCAAAGGCCAGAATTTTGGGTCTATTGATCATGGTTGGTTCCTAATAAGGTGCAATTATTATTGTACTATTCTTTGTGTTGCCAGATAAAGTCGGCAATTTGACGATCTGTGGGCAAGGGTGACTCTGTTGGCCAAAAAAATAGCACCGATCGCTGTATGAGTTTTCTATTACTTAAACGTCGGGCTACACGGCTAGGAATACCGTAACCGTAAACAATATGACCTTTTCCAGCTAATACTACTACTTGATAATCGGGGGATTTTGTAACAAATTGGGCGATGCTTTCTGCCATTGTTTCATCCCAGAGAATTTGGGCTAGGAGAAAACGCTCAAAACCCTTACTAGAACCATGTCCTCCGGCTGCGTGTTGTTGATAAATTTCTTGTAACATTTGCCGATATTCGGCATTATTGAGATGAATTTCAGAATTAGGAGGAATGTGCTTTCTTTCTTCGGGCGTGAGACTTTCTAAACCTGTACTAGCAACTTTTCTGGTGACTTCTGTGGGTGTATTTAAAGCTAATACTGGTAGTTGATTTTCCTTGGCAAATCGCAAAATAGGGGCGTAATATTCCCAAGGAAATCCCCATCTTTGATTATACTGGCTTTGGGTAATTAATTCTGCTTCTGTGATTTGACCGGCTAAATATCGATCGATTGCGCCTTGAAAGGGACGCTGAAACATTTCCAGTGCGATCGCAATTCTACGATTTTGCCGATACAGTTCTTTAACGATTTTCAGTTGAGCTTGATGATCCTCAAGGCGATCGTGAGTTTCCCCCAAATAGACAATTTTTGCCCCAGCTAAATGTTGTAGGATCTCTTGCCTAGTATCGGTTTCCTGCGCTTGCTGATGCGGTTTCCCTGTCCCCATTAATTGACTATTACAGCAGAGAAACAAGCCTAAAGATAAAGCACAGAGTTGAGTTAGTTTCGATTTTTTCATCCTACTATACCTAATTTTACACTTACTATGTAGTTGTTTATCAAACAGTAAACTTTCATTGCAGATACTTGCATCTCTCAGAAAAGGTGCTAAATTAATAACATGAAGCAAATAAAGCTTCCCAGAGATCCGACAGCCAGTTTCACAATTTCAAGTTCACACTTTAACCTTTCACGTTTGAACATAAGGAGTAAAAAGCTGTTTATTCTCACAAACATCTCATCCAACAACAGTAACACCCACCGCGAAGTCTGATATTTCCTCAAGTATTGATGAGGGAGCAATATAACTAGATATTAACATTTAGTATAACTCCACGTCGAAAATAATCATTAGAGGAAATCACTCATTAAGTAACGCTTGGGTGTTTCTGTTTGTTTAAGCCTAAAGTCATTGGTGTCAAATTAAGCCGAAAGCCCGCCAGGGA
>MBRE01000051.1:162106-179210 GCA_001698425.1 Oscillatoriales cyanobacterium USR001
AAATTGTTAAATTCATTAGTCCTCTGAGCGAGGACTTGATCGTCGCTTTTTCTTCCTGCGGTTAAATTGTTACGGCATTGGTTGTTGACTCGGCGGCACTCTCAGCCTGGGTTGACTAACAATCATCAACGGATCGCCAATGGTGGTAATTTTCCAAGGTACTGCTTCCAACAAACGCGAAGCTATTAGAAAAGGCGCGCCAGCCGAGAGGCGTTCAACTATAATTTTCGGTGGCAAAAACGCCGCTAAAAATGGTTCATGGACGCTACCAACATAAGCATAAACTCCACGATCTAGCCATTGACCAGCAACAGTATTTCGATCGTCAGGCGTAGTCGCAGACCAACTGTGGATTAAGTGAATTGCTGCGGGATATTTAAGTTTAGGTATATCTTTTACTAAAGCATCACCATCACCCACAAAAAATTTATCTGGATTACCTCTGGAATTAATAAATATCAAATCAAAATCCCATTTTCTTGATGTCAAATCTTGCCACCTTTTTAAACTTGCTTCCGGTTTTTGTACCTGTTCGACACTTAAACCCATTCCAGTTAATTGATTTGCTGCTGATGTAATTTCATACTTTTTCCAGTTACCTTCGGCGGGATAGCTATCATAAAGCATTGCGGTTTGGAAATCTAAAAATATTGAACACATCGCCTGATAAAGACTGCGAGTTGACGAACCATAAATCCAGCCAACTGCGGCCCAGCGATCGCCATTTATATCTCTTGCTAAACCATCGGTGACGGCTAATTGTTCGTCTTTTTTTCTCAGAGATTCATACTTAACAGCTAGTTGTCTTACCAAAGTAACAGTATCAATAGAATCACCCAAATTTCTATATGGATAACCTGTGGTTTCTACGGCTTTTGTGACGATTTTTTGGAGTCTCTGCCATTTATCTAAATTTAGCGTATCGTTCGGTTTACCAAAATTACCTTCTACAAATACTAATGGTTGACCGCGATCGGCGGCTAAAGCAATTGCCGCAGGCCAGGCGGGGTCATTAATTGATGAAATTACTACTCCGGGAGGCTCCCAACCGAGTTGTAACCAGGTATTTTTTAGAGAGGGAATATCGGTGGCATTCCAGGCTGCGGCTAAACCAGTAATTATAGATTCTTCAAGTTTTTTACCTTTAGATAATGGTTCTTTGACGCTGGGTAAACGGATAATTTCAGCGGGTTTAAAACGCTCAATAAACATTGGTGTATATTTAGTATCTTCTATTAAAATTGGCCATCTTCCTTGCAGGCTCCATTTTTGCATTGCGGCTAAGAATGTAGCTTCGTTAGGAACTAAAACTACTCGGTTAACTGTGGGTACATTTTCGCGTAGTGTGGCGATGCGAAGCCCACTTTGAACTGGCCAGGGTTGGTGTTTTGTTGATAGGCGTAGAGCGAAGGGTCTTTTGAGATAGCGATCGCCTAGATAACTACCGCCAACTACACATAAAAATAGGGCGATAACTAGAAATCTAAATTTGAACTTTTTGGTCATAGTTTTTGGCGAACTAAATTATTTTAACTTGGAAGTGGATTTTTATGATATCATAGGTTTAGTCATTGCTTATGGTAACATTATGAAAAATACTACGGACAATACAATGGGAAAAGTTATCACAACTCTAGTGGTTACAAATCGGCTCGATCAGGGTAATGCAGAAGATGGTATGATTCCGCCGGAACAAGTGAGGTCTGTTACTGTAGAAAATGTGCTTGTGGATACGGGAACAACAACTTTGTCCTTACCTGCAAATATTATTGCTCAATTAGGCTTAAAAATTCTTAAGCAAGTGGTGATTGAGACGGCTATAGGTGTTAGTGAAGCTCGAATTTTTCAAGATGCTAAAATTTCTCTATGCGGCAGAGAGGGAACTTTTGAGTGTTGGGAATTGCCCGAAGGAAGAAATGCTTTATTAGGTGTAATTCCGATGGAAATGCTGGGAATTGAAGTTGATTTGAAGCATCAAAGATTGAAGGTTTTACCCGATGGTCCGACGGAAAGCTATTTGACAGTTATGTAATTCTAATTTTCATATCAAGTTATGGTATAATCATGGAAACTACAGACAAATCAATGGGAAAAGTTATTACCAATCTAACTATCACCAATTTAATCGATCAGGCTGATGCTGAACGGGGTATGATTCCCAACGATCGAGTCAGGTCTATTACCCTAGAAAATGTGCTTGTAGATACGGGGGCGACAACTCTATGTCTTCCTAAAAATGTAATTTCACAACTAGGTTTGAGAATCCTCAAGCAAGTAGTAGTTGAGACGGCAATGGGTGTTAGTGAAGCTCGAATTTTTCAAGATGCTAAAATTTCTCTATGCGGCAGAGAGGGAACTTTTGAGTGTTGGGAATTGCCCGAAGGAAGAAATGCTTTATTAGGCGTAATTCCGATGGAAATGCTGGGAATTGAAGTTGATTTGAAGCATCAAAGATTGAAGGTTTTGCCCGATGGTCCGACGGAAAGCTATTTGACTATTATGTGATTTTCCTACGAATGGAAGTCAGTTATAGTAGTTACAGCGCTAAAATATTTAAGCAATATTATTTCCTCTCTTATGTCTTCTACTGCCGAAACCTCAAAGAGTAACTCAAGTACATTTCAAAATGGTGAATCTGTTGTTAATCTTAGCCCAAATTCACAAAATTTTATTCGGATTCGCGGCGCTAGGCAACATAATTTAAAAAATATTGATTTAGAATTACCTCGCGATCGCTTAATTGTATTTACTGGCGTGTCCGGTTCTGGTAAATCTTCCCTCGCTTTTGATACAATTTTTGCGGAGGGACAACGCCGCTATATTGAGTCACTTAGCGCCTACGCCCGTCAATTTCTAGGACAATTAGATAAACCCGATGTAGATGCGATCGAAGGATTAAGTCCCGCTATTTCTATTGACCAAAAATCGACCTCTCATAACCCGCGATCGACAGTTGGGACAGTAACAGAAATTTATGATTATTTTAGATTACTATTTGGGCGGGCGGGCGAGCCTCATTGTCCAATTTGCGATCGCTGTATTGCGCCACAAACTATCGATCAAATGTGCGATCGCATTATGGCACTTCCCGATGGCACTCGCTTTCACATTCTCGCACCCGTTGTCAGAGGCAAAAAAGGCACTCATCGTAAACTATTATCCAGTTTACTTACGGAAGGATTTATTCGCGTAAAAATCAATGGAGAAGTATTAGAACTTTCAGAAAACATCGAACTAAATAAAAATCACACCCACAACATCGAAATCGTTATCGATCGATTAATTAAAAAACCAGGTTTACAAGAACGTTTAGTTGACTCCCTCACAACTTGTCTGCGACATTCTAACGGCATCGCCTTAATAGAAGAAATCGGAAATCACGAAAACACCCCAACAAATCCCCCCTTAACTTTTAGTGAAAACTTTGCTTGTCCCGAACACGGGGCCGTCATGGAAGAACTTTCACCGCGATTATTTTCCTTTAACTCACCCTACGGCGCTTGTCCCAACTGTCACGGCTTAGGAAGTTTAAGAACCTTCGCACCAGAATTAATAATTCCCGATGGAGAAGCACCAATTTATTGTGCCATAATTCCTTGGTCAGAAAAAGATAATTCCTATTATCTTAACCTCCTTTATAGCGTAGCTAAAGCTTGCAATTTTAACATTAATACCCGCTGGAATCAACTCACCTCCGAACAGCAAGATATAGTCTTACATGGTTCAGAAAATCCAATTTTAATTGAAGGAAAAACCGAACGACGCTATCCCGGTGTAATTCCTATTTTACAGCGACAATATGACGACAGTGGTTCAGAATTAATCAAGCAAAAACTAGAACAATATCGCATCGATCGACATTGTGAAATTTGTCACGGAAAAAGACTCAAACCAGAAGCAATTTCCGTCCAGTTAGGGCAATATCATATTTTAGATTTTACCAGCGTTTCCATTCGAGAATGTCAGCAGAGAATTGAAAGCTTAAAATTAAGCGATCGCCAAGCACAAATTGCCGAATTAGTCCTCAGAGAAATCAAATCCAGATTGCAATTTCTCCTCGATGTTGGCTTAGATTATCTTACCTTAGATCGACCAGCCATGACACTTTCTGGCGGCGAAGCACAACGAATTAGACTCGCAACTCAAATCGGTTCAGGTTTAACTGGCGTACTCTATGTTTTAGACGAACCTAGCATTGGATTGCATCAAAGAGACAACTCCCGACTATTACAAACCCTAACAAAATTACGAGATTTAGGTAATACTTTAATAGTCGTAGAACACGACGAAGAAACCATCCGCGCCGCCAACCATATTGTTGATATCGGCCCCGCTGCGGGAGTCAACGGCGGGCGAATTGTATCTCAAGGAAATTTAGAAACATTATTAGCCGCAGAAGAATCCTTAACAGGCGCATACTTATCAGGAAGAAAAGCAATAGAAACCCCTCCTGAGAGAAGAAAAGGCAATGGTAAAAAAATACTTTTGCAAAACTGCCACCGCAACAACTTAAAAAATATTGATGTAGAAATTCCATTAGGCAAACTTGTTTGTATTACCGGCGTTTCAGGTTCCGGGAAATCCACCTTAATCAACGATTTGCTTTATCCATCACTGCAACATTATCTCACTCGAAAAGTCCCTTTACCGAAAGATATGGAGGGCATTAAAACCACTGGAGAAAAAAGTTTACAGGATGTCATTGACAAAGTAATTGTCATCGACCAATCTCCCATTGGTAGAACCCCTCGTTCCAATCCAGCTACCTATACAGGAGTATTTGATGTAATTAGAGATATGTTCGCCGAAAGCATTGAAGCAAAAGCCAGAGGTTACAAACCAGGACAATTTTCTTTTAATGTTAAAGGAGGAAGATGCGAAGCTTGCGGCGGCCAAGGCGTGAACATAATTTCTATGAACTTTTTACCCGATGTTTATGTCCAGTGTGAAGTTTGCAAAGGTGCGCGATACAATCGAGAAACCTTACAGGTTAAATATAAAGGGAAATCAATTTCCGAGGTTTTAAATATGACAGTAGAAGAGGGATGCGAGATGTTTAAAAATATTCCTAGGGCTGCCAGTCGTTTGCAAACTTTAGTAGATGTTGGTTTGGGTTATATTAAATTAGGTCAATCTGCACCTACCCTTTCTGGCGGCGAAGCACAGCGGGTGAAATTAGCAACTGAATTGTCACGTCGCGCCACTGGGAAAACCCTTTATTTAATTGATGAACCAACCACAGGGTTATCGTTTTATGACGTTCATCAGTTATTGAATGTATTGCAAAGATTAGTAGATAAAGGTAACTCAATTTTGGTAATTGAACATAATTTAGATGTGATTCGATGTAGTGATTGGGTGATTGATTTAGGACCCGAAGGAGGGGATAATGGAGGCGAGTTAATTGCTGTAGGAACCCCAGAGAATGTAGCAGAAAATCCTAATTCTTATACTGGATTTTATTTAAAAGGGGTGTTGAAACAACATCCATCTCACCTATCCCCTTAAGTAAGGAATGAAAATTAAATAACTTGATGATTTGGTTTGTAGTAAGCGCAAAGAGCGCGCTTGGCGCTTACTACAAACAAGCTAATTATTTAATTTCTATTCCTAAAAAATGCTATATTAGCGATCGATAATTGTAGGGGACATTGCCATAGCTTTTGCTTTTTTCTCCATAAATTCAATATCTGAAAGTAACCAGGTACGAGGTCCACTACAATGATGAGCGATGAGTAAACCCCACAATCTACCATTAGTTAAAACAGGTGCTATTAAATTAGCTCGAATTTTTAAACTACGAAGAAAATCTCGATGACATATATTAATAGGCTCTGTTTCAATATCGGCAATTGCTTTGACTCGTCCCCCTTTGTATAAATGAGCATATTCACTATTAAAACAATCATCTGGACCCGTCGAACCAAAAATTGATAAATCCCTAGATTTTACAGACTCGCAAGTTACCCGCCCGCTCCATTCTCGGTAAAAATAATATAAAACTGCGCGATCGACATCAAGAGTTATCCTAATATCATGTAAATTTTCTTGAACTAATACATCTCGTTTGAGATTGTGACATAAGCGATCGAGAATGATTTGCAAATTATCGTCAAACATGGTATGGTAAAATCACAGTTAGATGGCAGTAACAGTAATTATATTACAACAATTACAATAATTGTCTACTAATACCCTCTAACTATCAAGTAAAAATAGTATCAACAATTAAGGATTAATCAACGGTGACTAGCATTACCTTGGGAAAAAATGGACCAGCCGTTACTCCCCTTTGCGTCGGAACTTGGGCGTGGGGTAGCAAATTGTTTTGGGATTATGGTAACAGCTTTGGTGAAACCGAAGTGGAAGAAGCCTTTAAAACATCCCTGGATGCTGGAGTGAATTTCTTTGATACTGCCGAAGTTTATGGTAACGGTTTGTCTGAGGAATTATTGGGCAAATTCATCAAGAAAACTACTCAATCTGTGCAGATTGCTACCAAATATGGTCCCACACCTTGGCGAGTTACAGCTAAATCTGTTTCAGAGGCTTTGACAGCTAGTTTAAAACGTTTGCAAGTTGAGCAAATTACCCTTTATCAAGTACATTGGCCATTCATTTTTTTGATGAATCAAGAAACCCTGATGAATGCTTTAGCAGAAGAAGTAAAAAAAGGTAGAATTCAAGCAGTAGGAGTAAGCAATTACACCGCCGAACAAATGCGTTTAGCTCATAAAATTTTAGCACAACAAGGTATTTCTTTAGCTACAAATCAAGTGCGATATTCATTACTATCTCGGCAAGTGGAAAAGCAAGGAATTGTAGGTACAGCCCGCGAATTAGGCGTAACTATTTTGGCTTATAGCCCATTAGCTCAAGGATTACTTACGGGTAAGTATAGCGTTCAAGAGCAACCTACTGGACCGCGTAAATTTGATTCCCGTTTTAGTAAAAATGGGTTAGAAAAAATTTCGTTAGTGATGTCTACCCTCAGAAAAATTGGGAAGCAATACGAGCGAACTTCGGCTCAAGTTGCACTTAATTGGTTGATATCTCAATCTGGTGTAATTCCGATTCCGGGAGCAAAAAATTCTGCACAAGCACGAGAAAATGCTGGTGCTTTAGATTGGAGTTTGAGCGCAGATGAAGTTAATCAATTAGAGTTGATGACTCGTCCTTGGCTGGAATAATTTAGCTTTGACAAAAGGAAAAATCATGCTATTATCAGAACGCAATTACCAATCAAATCTGCCCACAGCCGAATCATTGCCTTACTCAGACGAAACCCCAGTGGATAGCGAACTACAAGACATAATTCCTCACCTGTTAAAATCCATTCTAAACTTGATTTGGGCGCAGCGAGATAACTGGTTTTTTGGCATAGATATGGCCTGGTATTATGACCCAGAAAAACCCGCCATAGTCCCGGATGGATTTTTAAGCTTAGGAGTTCCCAAAATTAAGGGAGAAAACCTACGATTAAGCTACGTTACTTGGGAAGAAAATGGAGTAATTCCCATCCTAGCAATTGAAGTAGTATCAAAGAGTCCGGGAGGTGAATATAAACGAAAAAAAATAGAATATGCTCGATTAGGGGTGTTATATTACGTAATTTATGCCCCTCGTCGGAGCAAACCGCAATTAACAATTTACCAACTGCATGAAGGGAAATATCAATTATTAACAAATAATCCAGTATGGATGCCAGAAATAGGTTTAGGAATTGGAACAGAAGAAGGAATTTATGAGGGAATTAAACGGGAATGGTTGTATTGGTACGATCGCGAAGGAAACCGATATCCTACCGAGACAGAAGCACTATTACAGGCTCAACAACGTGCCGATCAATTAGCCGCACGTTTAAGAGCACTAGGAATCGATCCCGATCGAGATTGAAAAACGCGATCGTAACTTCAACCACATCCTCTCCCAATTACTAATTACAAGTTAACAACACGATCCTTAAGACATAAAAAAGAACACCTAAAGAAAATCAACACCATGATAACCTGTAAACCGTGATTCACAAAACTAATTAAAGAATCACAGTATTTCCACAGGAATTTTAATCATGGCCACCTTAAAAGTCGGTATAAATGGTTTTGGTCGCATCGGACGCTTAGTAGTCCGCGCCGGCATCAACAACCCTCAAATCGAATTTGTTGGCATTAACGACTTAGTGCCGGCCGATAACCTCGCTTATTTGTTCAAATACGACTCAACACACGGCACTTATTCCGGCGAAGTCGAAGCTAAAGAAGACGGCATACTTATTGACGGGCGCTTTATCCCTTGTATGTCCATTAAAAACCCAACCGAACTGCCTTGGGGTAAATTAGGCACTGATTATGTAGTAGAATCAACAGGCTTATTTACCGATGCCGAAGGAGCTTCAAAACACATTACCGGAGGAGCAAAACGAGTAATTCTCTCAGCACCAACAAAAGACCCAGAAAAAGTGCCAACCTTCCTAGTAGGCGTTAACCACCACAAATTTGACCCCGCGAAAGATACCATAGTTTCTAATGCTAGTTGCACCACTAATTGCCTAGCACCCATCGCCAAAGTAATCAACGATAATTTTGGTTTAGAAGAAGGTTTAATGACAACAGTTCACGCCATGACAGCCACTCAGCCTACCGTAGATGGCCCCAGCAAAAAAGACTGGCGCGGTGGACGCGGAGCCCCCCAAAATATCATTCCATCTTCTACCGGTGCAGCTAAAGCTGTCACCTTGGTATTACCAGAATTGAAAGGCAAACTAACAGGTATGGCCTTTCGCGTACCCACTCCAGATGTTTCCGTAGTTGACTTAACTTTCCGCACAGCTAAAGAAACTACCTATGACGAGATTTGTGCAGCCATGAAACAAGCCTCTGAAGGAGAATTAAAAGGCATTTTGGGCTACACGGAAGATGAAGTTGTATCAATGGACTTTCGAGGTGATGCTCGTTCCAGTATTTTTGATAAAAAAGCTGGAATTGCCCTTAATTCCAAATTCTTCAAAGTAGTTGCTTGGTATGACAACGAGTGGGGTTATTCTAAACGAGTCATTGACTTAATGCTATCAATGGCAGAAAAAGATGGCATTTTAAACGCCTAGTTTCCTTGGATACTAAAAAGTGTAACGCACCTTTATCGGTTGTTTGGGTCCGTTAAGCTTATCGCTAAGGAATAGAAATTAAATAATTAGCTTGTTTGTAGTAAGCGCCAAGCGCTAAAGCGCTTACTACAAACCAAATCATCAAGTTATTTAATTTTCCTTCTTCCCTCTTCCCTCTTCCTTCTTCCCTCTTCCTTCTTCCCTCTTCCTTCTTCCCTCTTCCTTCTTTCTTCTTCCCTCTTCCTTCTTCCCTCTTCCTTCTTCCTTCTTCCTTCTTCCTTCTTCCTTCTTCCTTCGACTATATGTCTAACTTACCACCGCTCACCACTGAAACTATTTGGGCTATTCTTAATGAAGAAATAGACGATGCTACTGTTAACCAATTAGTTTGGCATTATTTAGGTTATCGCTGCGACAGTAATGGTAATTGGCATAGCACCGATGTCGTAGCAGAATGGCAAGAAGAATATCCACAACCCCCTAACTTTATCGAGTCTCGTCCTGCCACAGTGAAACTAACACGCTCAATTCCCCAGGAAAATAAGCAATTGCTTAAGGATAAATTGGGATTTAAGGGTTACAAGATTGGAGAATTTGGCCCTCGGCAAACTCGTCGAGCAACGGCGGCAAATTGGCTAATGAGTTATCTGGAAAATAGCCTTTAGTGGTAAACTATTTTGGAGTAGTGTTCTAGTTTACAGAGGAGTAATGAGGAGTAATATAGATGAAAGCAAGCTCGATCGCTCGTTCAATGCGAATTTCCCTCCCGCACTACTACTCATCCCTGATATCCCTACCACCAACCCTTACACCCACAGCCAGCGAATCATTTACTCAGATTAGCTCAAGCCGATCGGAAAAAGAGCCTCATGGTCATTTATTATCTAATGAAGGAGCAAAAAGTTCTTTTTGCCAAGCAACCTTAGTTCCCAAATTGCCGGCTGTGGCATATTAAAAATTCCCCCTTACCACGAGTTTTCATGGAGACAGAAGCTTTCAGCGAGCTTTTCCCCCTGTTAAAAGGTGCTAACCCACAGACCTTGGAAAGCCTACTATCCGTAGCCGTCAAGCATGAATATCCACCAGGCAGAGCAGTTTTGATGGAAGATGCTTGGGGCAATGCCATCTATTTTGTAGTCTCAGGGTGGGTCAAAGTCCGTCGTCTTTCTGGAGAGAGTGCCGTAACTCTTGCCATTTTAGGGCGAGGCAATTTCTTTGGCGAAATGGCGATTTTAGATGAGTCCCCTCGTTCTAATGACGTGATTGCTCTTTCCGCAGTCCGCCTGATTAGTGTTACTGCTCAACGATTTATTCAAATCTTATTCAAAGACCAACAATTGCACCATCGGATGTTGCAATTAATGGTTAGGCGTTTACGTCAAACTAATCTGCGTTATCAAATCCGTAACCGACCTCCGGCTGTTAAACTAGCTAATACCTTAGTTGAATTGGCAGAAAACTATGGTCAGAAAACGGAACAGGGTACAGACATCTTTAATATTCCTTACAAAGATTTAGCTGATGTTACTGATATTGGCGTAGAGGAAGCCAGCAAAATTATGGAAAAATTGGATGGCAAAGGTTGGATCAAAATCGATCCAGAACGTCAGGCTATCCATTTAACTAGCATCAAGCACTTGAAGAATCTAGCAGTTCAGTAAATAGCCCACCGCTAAATCGGAGTACCGACTATAGCGGGGGGTTGCAACTGTTTACAAAATTTTACCTAAACCTCCAAATTTAAGGACGGCTACAGCTATGTTGTATAAAACTTGCCTTCCTTTTGCTCTGCACCCCAAGCGCGATCGTGCTATAATTTGCGTTCTCCAAGGGGAAAAAAGATGACTGATGCTACTATTTCTCGACCTTTAGAAGCAGTCGAAATGTCTGTGAAACCATTGCCATTAATTGCACCAGAGATTCAATACTGGGTCGCCATGCCCCAGCCTGAAACTCATCTGTTTGAAGTAACTTTGCGCGTCCAATCTTGGCAAAAACCCTTACTGGATTTAAAATTTCCGGTTTGGACTCCGGGATCTTATTTGGTTCGGGAATATGCTAAAAACCTGCAAGATTTTCGGGTTTATGCAGGGGAGAGTCAGCCTTTGTCGTGGCGGAAAGTTAGTAAAAATCACTGGCAAGTTGAGACGGAAAATGTCTCGGAAGTGACGGTAAAGTACCGCGTTTTTGCTAATGAATTGACGGTCAGAACTAATCATTTAGATGCCTCTCACGGTTATTTTAACAGTGCGGCGCTCTTTTTTTATCTGCCTGGATTTACGCAAAATTCTTACATTATAACTATTGTGCCACCCAAACCTAGTTGGCAAATTACTACTACTTTGCCAGCTATACCAGAGCAGGTTAATACTTTCCTGGCTATGGATTTTGATACTTTGGTGGATAGTCCTTTTGAGATTGGTTCTCACCAATTGTATGATTTTGAGGTGAGGGGAAAATCTCATGTTTTGGCAATTTGGGGTAAGGGAAATTTAGAACCAGGGCGGATTATTCAGGATATACAGAAAGTTATTGAGGTGGAGGCTGAATTATTTGGCGATTTACCTTATAATCATTATTTATTTCTGCTGCATTTGTCGAGTTCTGGTTTTGGGGGTTTGGAGCATAAATTGAGTTGTTCTTTGAATTATCCTCGTTTTGGGTTTCGGGTTAAGGAAAAGTACGATCGCTTTATGCAGTTAGTAGCTCACGAGTTTTTCCATCTGTGGAATGTGAAGCGGATTCGCCCTAAAGGTTTGGAGGTTTTTGATTATGATGGGGAGAATTATACTCCTTCTTTGTGGTTTTCGGAAGGGACGACTAGCTATTATGATTTGGTGATTCCGTTTCGAGCGAGAATTTATGATGTTAAGGTTTTTTTCCAAAGTTTGGCTAAGGAGATTACTCGGTTTCTGACGACTCCTGGCCGAAATGTGCAACCGTTGAATGAGTCGAGTTGGGATGCTTGGATTAAGCTTTATCGACGAGATGCTAATAGTGACAATAACCAGATTTCTTATTATTTGAAGGGTGAGATGGTGTCGTTGTTGTTAGATTTGTTGATTCGGGAACGTCATAAAAATGCGCGATCGCTTGATGATGTGATGCGGATTATGTGGGAAAAGTTTGGTAAGTCTACTTGGGATTTTAATGGGATAGAAAATGAAGTTGGCTTTACTCCTGAACAGTTACAGGGTGCGATCGAGTCGGTTGCGGGTGTGGATTTAAGCGACTTTTTTGAACGCTATCTTAATACTACTGAGGAGTTACCTTTCGATGAATATTTTGCACCTTTTGGCTTGAAGTTAGCAGGTGACGATTCAGGGGGTTTGCCTCAGATTGGTTTGATTGCGGGGTTAGATCATGGGCGAGAAATGGTAAAATTTGTGGAAGCGGGGGGTCCGGCACAATTGGCAGGGATCGATGCAGGAGATGAATTATTGGCAATTGATGGGTTTCGGGTGAGTGCGGAACATTTAAGCGATCGCCTTAAGGATTATAAAGTAGGAGATGCGATCGCCGTAACAGTTTTTCACCAAGATGAATTACGCACTTGTCAAGTTACCCTCGCCCCACCTCGACCCAACCGTTATCAAATTGTTAAAATAGACCAACCAACCCCAATTCAGAAACAAAACTTTGCAGGTTGGCTCGGACTTCCTTTATCCAAATTCGTGACATAATTATTAATGGTTAACCGTTAACCGTTAACAGTTAACCGTTAACAAATAACAAATAACAAATTTATGCTACAACCACCACCACCTCCATCAATTAATCCCCGTCAAATGACTTTGCTACGGATTGTTGCTTCTATGGCATGGTCTGATGGAGAATTGGCAACTGAAGAAGTAGATTTAATGCTGAATCGTTTTAGCCGTTTATTTACAGCTAGTGACGATCCTCAACAATTACAGCAAGTGCAACAAGAATTGCGAGATTACTTAATGCAAAATCTGCCTTTAGATGAATTAATTCCTCAGTTAGAAAGTCAAGAGGAACGGGAATTAGTTTTACAACTCGGTTATGAGGTAATCGCCTCTAGTTCTCGCACACCTGATGAACCGAAAATCAATGCAGACGAAGCAGCAGCCTATCAAAAATTAGTTGATTTGCTAAACCTTCCTGAAGATGTTGTCAAAAACATAGAAGCAGAAGCAGCATCTGACGATCGCACTGAGGGAATAGTTGACAAAATGGTTCGCAAACTCCAGAAATTTATGCAACGCTAGTAATTCTGCTTTTGCTCTTCGGTGCTTGAAACCACCTCCACATCACAAAACACAAAACCTCCCTACTTGGGTTAAAATTCCTTAGTCCGCGCACGCGGACTTTGTTTGTTTATCAGCAATTTATAAGCAATTTCAAATTTGACAGGACTGACGCAGTGACTCTATATAATATTGTGAAAGAAATATGTCTGTTCACCCTAGTATTTTAGCAACCTTATGAGGCAACCGACTGTTCATCCCTTTACCTTATTCGTTACCTGCGCTTCGCTACTAATTGCTTGTAGTCAAGCGAACACTACTCAAACGCCAACATCTTCTCCAACGACTTCCCCATCTACCGCCGTTTCACCCACTGTTTCACCTACAAATACACCTGCGGGAACTTCAACCGCCATTCCCATCGGGATTGGAGTAGCGCAAACCAGCAACGTTGCTTTACTAGGTCAGGAGCAAGTGGCGGGGGCAAAAATTGCCGAAAAATATTTTAATGATAAGGGTGGGATTGATGGAACACCGATTAAATTGGTATTCCAAGATACAGGTGGCGATGAACAGGGGGCAATTAACGCCTTTCAAACTCTGATCAATCAGGATAAAGTGGTGGGTATTGTCGGTCCAACGCTTTCCCAACAAGCTTTTAGTGCCGATCCCATCGCCGATCGCGCTAAAGTACCTGTATTAGCCCCCTCGAATACAGCCAAAGGCATTCCCCAAATTGGTGACTATATAGCCCGCGTATCCGCACCTGTGGCAGTAGTGGCTCCCAATGCGGTTGAAGCCGCTCTCAAGCAAAATCCCCAGATTAAAAAAGTAGCGGTATTTTTCGCTCAGAATGATGCTTTTAGTAAATCTGAAACCGGAACTTTTCAGGAGACTGTTAAAAACAAAGGGCTAGAATTAGCAACAGTACAAAAATTCTTAACTACTGATACTGACTTCCAATCTCAAGCAACTAATGCGATTAATGCACAACCGGATTTAATCATTATTTCTGGGTTAGCTGCTGATGGTGGAAACTTGATTAAACAGTTGCGAGAATTGGGTTACAAAGGCATTATTATTGGTGGTAATGGTTTAAATACTTCCAATGTGTTGTCAGTATGTAAGGCGCTTTGTGATGGCGTTTTAATTGCCCAAGCATATAGCCCTGAGCATGAAAGTGAAATTAATAAGGTGTTTCGTGAGGCTTATCGTAGCCAATTTAAGAAAGAACCGCCTCAATTTAGCGCTCAAGCTTTCACGGGAGTTCAGGTTTTTGTTGAAGCTTTAAAAGCGGTAAATGCTAAGTCAAAAGTTAGCGGTCAACCTTTGGCAGATTTACGCACTAATTTGAATTCGCAGTTGTTGATTGGGAAGTATGACACGCCTTTGGGTGAAATTTCTTTCACGCCTGAAGGGGAAATTAATCAGAAAGCTTTTTACGTGGCACAGATTAAAATGGATGCGGATGGACTTAATGGCAAGTTTGTATTCCTGAAGTAACTTAATGATTGATAATAAGTTATAACTTTTTATCAAGGGGGAATGTGGACATCACCCAATTTATTCAACAATTCCTCAATGGTTTATCCATTGGCAGCGTGTATGCTATTTTTGCTTTGGGCTACACGCTAGTTTTTTCTATTCTAGGAATCATTAATTTTGCTCACGGTGCTGTATTTACGTTGGGGGCGTATTTTACCTATACTTTGATGGGCGGGACTTTTGGTTTTAATGGGTTATTGGCGAATGCAAAAGCACCAATTGAATTACCTTTTTTTGCGGCTTTAATTGTTGGTAGTATTATGGCTGGTTTGGTTGGGGTAATGATTGAAAGGGTGGCTTTTCAACCGTTACGTCGGCGACAATCCGATCCGCTGTTGACGGTGGTTTCTAGTTTGGGGGTGGCCGTAGCAATTTCTAATATTATTCAATATCTGGTTGGCGCAGAAATTTACACTTTTCCGGCTAATATTTACGGTAGTTTACCAGTAGCAATTAATTTTGGTACGCTTGATAAACCAATTCCAATTCGGACTGTACAGATAGTAATTTTTGGGGTTTGTATGGTGATTGTGGCCATTTTGACTTACCTGATAAATTTTACTAAGTTTGGTAAGGCGATGCAGGCTGTGGCTGAAGATGCTACGACTGCTAGTTTGTTGGGAATTGATACCGATCGATATATTGTTTTGACGTTTTTTGTCAGTAGTTTTTTAGCTGGTTTAGCTGGGAGTTTGGTGGGATCTAGTGTGAGTATTGCCGGGCCATATTTTGGGATTGTTTTTGGTTTGAAGGGTTTGGCAGTAATTGTACTTGGGGGTTTAGGGAGTATTCCTGGGGCGGTTTTAGGGGGTTTTGTGATTGGTTTAGTGGAGGCTTTTGTGCCGGCAGATTTTTCTGCTTATAAGGATGCTGCGGCTTTTGCTATATTATTTGTTATGCTTTTAGTTAGACCACAGGGTTTGTTAGGCCGGCGATTTATTCAGAAGGTTTAGAGAAGGAAGAAGGAAGAAGGAAGAAGGAAGAAGGAAGAAGGAAGAAGGAAGAAGGAAGAAGGAAGAAGGAAGAGGGAAGAAGGAAGAGGGAAGAAGGAAGAGGGAAAAGGGAAGTTTGACCAAAATTCCCAGTTAACAGTTAACCAATAACAGTTAACCAATAACAGTTAACCAATAACAGTTAACCAATAACAAATAACCAATAACCAATACATTATAAATGACTAATTTTTTTGCTACTTACGGGTTTTTAATTGTCTCAATGCTATTAGGGGCAATGCTTGGGTTATCGCTGTATTTGCCACTAATGACTGGGCAATTGTCTTTAGCTAGTCCGGGTTTTTATGCTTTAGGTGGTTATATTTCGGCAATTCTTTCTACTACGGTGTTTAAGCAAAATGGTAATTTATTTCCTTTGCCTTGGCTATTTTTAGAAATGTTAATTGCTGGAATTATTACTGGTTTATTAGGGATTGTTGTCGGGGTGCCAGCATTACGGCTACGGGGGATTTATTTGGCAATTGCAACTATTGCTTTTGTGGAAATCCTGCGGGTTTTATCGCTAAATTTGGATATAACTGGGGGCGCGGTGGGGATTTTTGGGATTCCTCAACCTTTTGGCACGCCGATTGAGTATTTATGGATTGCTTTACCTTTAATGTTGGTAAGTATGGCGCTTCTTTATCGCCTTGAACGTATCCGTGTCGGCCGTGCTTTTGCGGCGATTCGTGCTGATGAATTGGTAGCTGATGCGATTGGGATTAATCCGACTTTTTATAAGGTTTTAGCTTTTACTTTGGGTGCGATTTTGGCGGGAGTTGTGGGTGCGGTTAGCGCTCATTTTTTGAATACTTGGAATGCTCGTCAAGGTACTTTTGATGCTAGTATTATTTATTTAACTTCGGTGTTAATTGGTGGGAATAGAACGTTTTTAGGACCTGTGTTGGGAGGGATGGTGTTTACGGCTTTACCGGAGGTTTTGAGGGCGATCGCGGCTACGGCGGGTTTACCTATTTGGTTGGCGCAATTTTTGCGGGATGGACGGTTAATTATTTTTGGGTTGTTGATTGTTTTGGGGACGATATTTTTTCCTCAAGGTTTGGTTACGCCGGAGTTGTTTAAGCGGTGGAGGAAGGGCAATTCATAGAGGAATTGTCCAATTCTCAATTCTCAAGCCTTTAATTTGACTGAAATCAGTCTAATTGGGCAACTCTTTCTTCTAGTTTTGGTGTTGACATGATTAAGTTCGAGATGTATAGGTTTTACTATTATAGGGTTTGCTGAATAAATTA
>MBRE01000052.1 GCA_001698425.1 Oscillatoriales cyanobacterium USR001
TGAAGAAATGTTTAGAGACTGTAAGAGTGGAGGTTATAATTTAGAAGGGAGTGGTTTAAGGGGAGATAGACTGATTAAGATGATTCTGTTAATGGCGATCGTTTACACTGCGGCAATATTTCAAGGCGCTGAAGTTCAGAAAAAACAGGTGCAAAAATATCTATCTCGCCAAAAAGACCAGCGCCAAAAATACCGTAGAAGGAGTATATTTGGGAGCGGTCAGGATGGAGAAAAGTGGGTAAATTATCTTGATCGCTACGAATTAGAAGTTCAAGAGTTAATGAAATTAACCCGCAATAAACGTCGCTTTTACCAACAGGGTATACGGGCTGCAACCTTGATTAGGTCTAGTTCCTAGGCTTCTTTGTCACCCTCCCAGCGCTCGAAGTAAAAAATAACGGATCTTTTATTTTATAGCCTTTTATCTGAGAGTCTTCCCAGTCAATATCTTCAATATTGGAGATTTTATTTTGAGCTGATTTGATGCTTAATGGTACTCTAGTTATCCATTTCATTCCTGCCATTGCCGACAAATTTTCCGCTGTGTATAAGGCACTATCTGCTACACAGATTCCGTCAAATGTCCACTGATTTTTAAACTCTTTCAATCTCTCTACAAAGACACTTTTATCATCGGCATTTCCGTCATCTATTTTGAGATACAATGGTACGTCTCCATCTCCACTTACGATCGTATCAATGATAAATTGTTTGAGGTCTGGTCTTCGATCTCTTGAATAGCCATGAACGATTTTTATGGTTTTCATGGAAGATTCTGTATCTTCAGATTCTGCCTCAACTTCCTGGCTTTTTCCCTGACAGTTTTTGTAGGCTCCTTCTACTGATATTGAACTGCTATCTAGGTGAACGCTTTTCATTGATACTTGAAATTTCTTCGCTGCTTTCAGGGCAATTGCCGTGAATAATTTTGTGGTTCCAGCTTGATGATATTTGTCTAAAGCTCTCCCGATTCTGTCATCATTTATAGCGCTACGCGCTATGGTTAGGACAAAAGTATGATAAGATGTAGTCAATACTCCGGACACTTTTTAATGAGCAACGGTAGAATAAGGGTTTCGCAATCCTTGTTCGCCGCGATCGCCAACAGTAGAATTATG
>MBRE01000053.1 GCA_001698425.1 Oscillatoriales cyanobacterium USR001
TGCGGAATGTGGGTTTAAACTAGAACGCTTGACAAAATTAATTTTATATGTTAATACTCCCTGAGTTCAAAACCCAGGGAGTATCACCAATGATTTTTGCTTCCCTACCACACTTTACTTTTTGGAGTTTAAAATGGGGAAGAGATGCTTTCTAATTCTCAGTTAACTTATCGGTTAACTTCCTAGTTAATGAAGTGTAGTTCGTGATTCTTCCGATGGAATGCGCCACTGACCCAATCGGGTTATTTTAGTGCTCCGTTGGGCCAACATTAACAATAGATAAATAGTCAACACATAACCCGCTGCTAGGATGGGGATAATCAAAGGGATATCACGGTAAATCATAATTAGAACCACAAGTAAAGGAGGGGAGGAGGGGGAAGGAGTAGTCAAGACCAATCATTTGGCTAACCAACGAAACTAGACCTTGGTTCCAAAGGGTGCTTTTCTATACCAGCCATCTGGGAAGGCGATCGCTTTAAGAGTTAATATCTCTAATGCAAAGCCTAGCCAATACATCCCTCGTAGAATGTACTTTGGCCGTTCTTAGCTACTTTGCATCAATTAGGACTTG
The DNA here is from genome assembly GCA_001698425.1 of Oscillatoriales cyanobacterium USR001. Classification (GTDB taxonomy): domain Bacteria; phylum Cyanobacteriota; class Cyanobacteriia; order Cyanobacteriales; family Microcoleaceae; genus Kamptonema. The sequence goes on from MBRE01000053.1 coordinate 575, forward strand.
CCCAGAAACCGGGTTTTTGAACTAGAATTCGTGTTTTCAGCACTCGGCATCAAACCAGAAACCCAGTTTCTTTCATGGTTCAGGGTAAGTCCCCATCTAAAGACACGCTGCGAATTACTAGAACAAATTTTGCCCTCGCAAGAGTTCAAAACTTAGTTCCAGACTACCTAGCTCTTAACAGACGATCGAGGCTGGCTAGACCAAGCTTATACAGGCGTTCGGAAACGACCCGCTGGTTTAGCTGTATTTAATGTATGGAATTGTTTAAATCCTTAATATTTAATATAACACAGCACTCTCTCTTTTGACATACTTTTTGGCAAGCTACTTAATAATTTGATACAATTTTTCTAAATAGTCTGGGTTCTTACCGCAAGTCAGTTTTAGTGTTTCACCTTGGGTTTATTATTGTCAATAGTCTGAGGGTTATTAGCAATAAGGGAGGGATAGAAACTGATGAGGAATTACCTGCAATTAGGTATATATTCCTGCTAAACAGCAGAGGTTTAGCTTAAAATCAGGCTATGATATGTAAAATTTTGTAACTTAACTTTTGAGCCGCCGTATCCATGACTTCTCGCACTCTCCTATTTTCTCCAGTTGAAGAAGACCTGCGGCTGTTGACAGAGAACTTAAAACAGCTAGTAGGGGCGCGTCACCCTATCTTGTATGCAGCCGCAGAACACTTGTTCGGGGCTAAAGGAAAGAGGGTGAGGCCGGCGATCGTGCTGCTGATTTCGCGAACAACGATGCCGAATGAGGAAATTTCTCCTAAACACCGCCGATTGGCTGAGATTACGGAGATGATTCATACGGCTAGTTTGGTTCACGATGATGTGGTGGATGATTCTGATGTGCGCCGGGGTATCCCGACGGTGCATAGTTATTTTGGTAATCGGGTGGCGGTGTTGGCGGGTGATTTTCTGTTTGCTCAATCTTCGTGGTATTTGGCGAATCTGGATAATCTGGAGGTGGTGAAACTGCTTTCTGAGGTGATTATGGATTTGGCTGAGGGCGAGATTCAGCAAGGTTTGAATGGCTTTGATACCAGTTTGTCGATCGAGGCGTATTTGGAGAAGAGTTATTATAAGACAGCTTCTTTGATTGCTAATAGTTCTAAGGCGGCTGGTTGTTTAAGTGGTGTGTCGCCGCAGTTGGCTGATGATTTGTACAATTATGGGCGCGATTTGGGTTTGGCGTTCCAGATTGTGGATGATATTTTGGATTTTACGGGCTCGACGGAGACGTTGGGTAAGCCTGGGGGTTCGGATCTCAAGAGTGGGAATTTGACGGCTCCGGTGCTGTATGCTTTGCCAGAAAAGCCTTTTTTGGAGGTGTTAATTGAGCGAGAGTTTGCGGTTGAGGGGGATATTGAGCAGGCGATCGCGTTGGTGAAGGATAGTGGGGGGATTGAGCGATCGCGGGAATTGGCGGCTAATTATGCTCAATCTGCGGTGGCACATTTGGCTGGGCTTGAGCCGTCGGAGTCGAAGCAGGCTTTAATTGAGTTGGCGGATTATGTTTTAAGTCGACTTTATTAGGGGCGATCGCGCGGTTTTAGGGAAGGTGATTGAGTGTTGATTTTACATCTTCCTTAACTCAGTTTTTTTCTTTATTTTACTTTTAACTAGGTGTATCTGGTAATCTACTCTCAGACTGGATCGATTAATTACTCTTCATAAATTGACGAGTTAGCGTGAGATTGGTAAATTATCGTATAGATAAAGTGTAAAAAGTGTAATAAGAGGATAAAAAATATGGCGATAACTGATTTCCCTGCCCCTATTCCCGGATACAGTCTCATCGAACAACTTTATGCGGGTAGTCGAACTTTAGTTTATAGAGGAATACGAGAAGCCAACAATCAAGCAGTGGCGATCAAACTGCTACGACGGGAACACCCAAGCTTTAGTGAAATTATCAATATTCGTAACCAATATAACCTTGCAAATAATTTGAGAATTGATGGTATTGTTAGGGCGATCGCGTTGGAGCGTTACGGCAATAGTTATGCTTTGATTATGGAAGATTTTGGTGGTTTATCTTTACGAGACTATAGCAAAAACCATGTCCTAGAGTTAAAAGAAGTTCTTGAAATTGCGATTAAACTCACTAATATTCTCCATTATCTATACCAACAAAGGGTGATTCACAAAGATATCAAACCATCTAATATATTAATCCATCCCATCACTAAGGAGATTAAAATTACTGACTTTAGTATCGCTTCTTTGTTACCTCGTGAAACTCAAACTATAACTAACCCAGAGGTTTTAGAAGGAACTCTTGCTTATCTATCGCCGGAACAAACTGGCAGAATGAATCGAGGTATTGATTATCGCAGCGATTTTTATAATTTAGGTGTTACTTTCTTTGAGTTGTTAACAGGAGAACTCCCTTTTCAGTCTAACGATCCAATGGAGTTGATACATTGTCATATTGCGAAAAAACCGCCGTTGGTATCAGAAATTAAGCCAGAAATTCCGGTAGCGCTATCTTTAATAGTGGAAAAATTGATGGCAAAAAATGCTGAGGATCGGTATCAGAATGCTTTGGGATTAAAGCATGATTTAGAAGTCTGTCAACAACAATGGCAGCAAAGGGGCGGTATTCCAGAATTTATGATTGCCCAAAGAGATTTAAGCGATCGCTTCCTGATTCCTGAAAAACTTTATGGCAGAGAAAATGAAGTAAATCAATGTGAAAATTTTAGCTTTCATGGCGCAAAATCAACCAGTGCGATCGGTTGAAACAGCATTAGAAACTCTAGCTAGTTTAGGTGTGAATATTCCCGCCTCTCCAACTTTTGCAGATATCCAAAAGGTAACGAGCGAAACTCAATCGCTTTGTGAGGAAAAATCAGTTGAAGAATTGATGAATTTACCGTTAATGAAGGATGCAGAAAAACAGGCGGCATTGGAGATATTAGGGTTGGTAATTCCGCCTGCAACAATAGCAACCCCCCTACTTTTTCCCTTCATAGTTTGTCAACAAGTTATGCTCTCATTAGAATATGGCAACAGTCGTTTCTCTGCTTATGCCTATGTGAATTATGGGTTTATGCTTTGCGGGCTACCTAATATCGAATTGGGCTATAAATTTGGTAAATTAGCCTTAGTTTTACTAGAGCGTTTTCAGGCTAAAGAATTAGAAGCAAAAGTTCTAGGAAGCTTTCATGCTTTTATCGGGATTTGGAAATACCACGCCCGCGAAAGTCTGCCTGAATTCTTGAAAACATATCGCAGTGGTTTGGAAACAGGAGATTTAGAATTTTCTAGCTATTCAACTTGTTGGTACTCTTTTCATTCATTTTTGCTTGGTAGTCATTTGCCAGAACTAGAAAAAGAAATGTCAATTTACAGTGATTTTTGCCGCCAAATTAAGATAGAACCAGCGCTAGTTAAAAATGAACTTTTTCGTCAAATTGTTGTCAATTTAATAGGAGGTGCGGAAAATCCACAGTGTTTAAAGGGAGAAGTTTACGATGCCGAAACTATGATTCCCATACACCAGCAAGCAGGGGATTTTACGGCGATCGGTTGTGTATATATTTATCAACTTATGCTTTGTTACCTGTTCGAGCAGTTTCCACAAGCTGTAGAAAATGGAACTCTCGCCCAGGAATACTTAAATATTTTTCCGCCATTACTGATTGTGCCTGGATTCCATTTTTATTCGGCTTTAGCACAGTTAGCTATCTACAAAGAAGCAACAGAATCAGAACGAGAAGCGATTTTGCTGCGGGTTGCTAACCATCAGGAAAAGATGAAATATTGGGCGCACCATGCCCCGATGAATTTTCAACATAAATACGATTTAGTAGAAGCGGAAAAATATCGAGTTTTAGGACAAAAAGATGAGGCAATTAATCTCTATGACAAAGCCATTGATGGAGCGAAAGAAAACGAATATATCCAAGAAGAAGCCTTAGCTAACGAACTTACAGCTAAATGTTATCTCGATCGCGGCAAAGAACAAGCGGCGGCGGGTTATATGCAGGCTGCCTACTATGGTTATGCCCGCTGGGGAGCCAAAGCTAAAACTGACCAACTCGAAGCCAAATATCCGCAACTACTCCAACCCATTTTATCCAACACCCAAATCAACCTCAATCCCCAAGAAACGATCGCCGCTCATCTCATAACCCGCACAAATTCTCGCACCTCCAGTAGCAGCAGTAGCAGCACCTCTAAAACCCTCGATGTTAACAGCATCCTCAAAGCTTGCCAAATCATTTCCAGCGAACTCCAACATGACCAACTGATTACCAAATTAGCCGGAGTTTTAATGGAAAATGCCGGTGCTACCAAATGCGCCTTAATTTTGCCGATAAACTCCGAGTGGCAAGTTGAAGCTATTGCTACTTTACAAGAACAGCAAAAGCAGGAGTTTTTCCCCAAAGAATCCCTAGAAACCAGTACCAATGTACCCATTTCTCTCATTCGTTATGTTCGTAACACAAGAGAAACTTTAGCCTTTGATAATATTAGCCAACAAGAGCGTTGGAGAGGCGATTCTTACATCCAAAAGCAAGCCCCAAAAAGCATTTTGTGTTTACCTATCCTCAAACAAAATACCCTCCAAGGTATTCTCTACCTCGAAAACCAACAAACCGTAGGTGCTTTTACCGAACGCCATCAAGAAGTTCTTAAACTTCTAACCGCTCAAGTTTCTATCTCTATTGAAAATGCTATTCTCTACAGTAATTTAGAGCAAAAAGTCGAAGAACGCACTCAAGAACTCAATCAAGCTAAAGCCGCCGCCGAATCTGCTAACCAAGCTAAAAGTGAATTTCTTGCTAACATGAGTCACGAACTTCGTACTCCTCTCAATGGCATTCTTGGCTACGCTCAAATTCTTAAGCGAGATAGCAGTTTAACTTCTAAACAATCTGACGGTGTGAATGTTATATATCAATGTGGTTCTCATTTACTTACCCTAATTAATGACATCTTAGACTTATCTAAAATTGAAGCTCAGAGAATGGAATTATACCCGAATGAATTTCATTTTCTCGCATTTCTTCAGGGTGTTAGTGAAATTTGTCGGATTAAAGCTGAACAAAAAGGTCTTACATTTATCAATCAATTTGACCCAGCACTTCCAATTAGCGTGCAAGCTGATGAAAAGCGGTTGAGACAAGTGCTGATTAATTTATTGGGAAATGCGGTTAAATTTACCGATAAAGGTAGTGTCACCTTAAAAGTTGCTGTGATTGAACTATTAACTATAGAAAGCGAAGCAAATACTCAGAATGCCCTCATCAAAACCCAATTTAAAATTATAGATACGGGGGTGGGAATGAGTGAAGAACAAAAACAAAGAATCTTTACTCCTTTTGAACAAGTCGGTGAGACAAAACGCATGGCAGAAGGAACAGGGTTAGGATTAGCTATTAGTTCAAAGATTGTAGAAATGATGGGTTCCCAGGTTTGTGTGACTAGCGAATTGGGAGCAGGGAGTCAATTTTGGTTTGATTTAGATTTACCTTGTGCGAGTGAATTTACCTTAAAACCTAGCAGTGAATTAAAAGGAACAATAGTTGGCTTTACTGGGAATAAAAAGAAAATATTAGTAGTAGACGATCGCTGGGAAAATCGCTCAGTGATTGTCAACTTATTAACTCCCGTAGGTTTTGAAGTAGTAGAAGCCGAGAATGGTGCTGAGGGATTAGAGAAAGTTAATGAGTTTAATCCTGATGCAATTATCACGGATTTAGTTATGCCTGTGATGGATGGGTTTGAGTTGTTGCGTCGGTTGCGAGATACTGAAAAATTTAAAGAAATGATTGTGATAGTTTCTTCGGCAAGTGTGTTTGAGGCTGACCAATATAAAAGTTTAGATGCGGGGGCAAATGCTTTCCTTCCCAAGCCAGTAGAAGTGTCAGAATTATTTGAGTTATTGGAGAAACAATTAGATGTATCTTGGATTTATGCAGAGGCAAAGATGGCAGAATCTCCGACTAAGTTAAGTACCCAATTATCAACGAATGAATCTTTAGTAATTCCACCATCAGAAGTGCTAGAAATTTTGCAGGATTTAGCAAAAAAGGGAAATTTGAAAGGGATTCTCAAGCAAGCTGAAGATTTGAAAAAGTTAGATGAGCGATGGATACCTTTTGCGGAGAAAGTGAGTGAGATGGCGAGGGGATTTCAGGAAAAGCAATTGGGCGCATTTTTGGCTCTGTATCAAGTAGAGTCAAAGTCGGTGTGAGTAATGCGATCGCATTAGGAATGAAAAATAAATAATACCAATTCTCAAAAATTTTGCAACAGTTTTGGTAGGGGCGGGTTCACCAAAATCTCTGCTATTCGCCAAAATATTAAATAACCCGCCCCGAATACTGTTGTACAACTTTGGGGAAATGGTATAATATCATGTCCGGCTAATCAGTTACAATAACGAGCAAGCAGAATGATGCTTTGAGGCTAATGATATCGTAAGTGATTTACCGGACATGATATAACTTGACGATCTGGTTCGTAGTAAGCGCAAAGAGCGCTAAAGCGCTTACTACAAACAAGCGAATTATTTAATTTTTATTCCTTAATTCATAACCCAAACTGATTGTACCGGGAGAATAGCTATTTTCCCAGGCGGAAGTGTTGATATAGTTGTTTTCTGTTATTGGGGTTTTTGGATAAAATTTTACTCGCAATTCTCCGGCTTTGTTAACGCCAATAATCTCTCCTTTGTTTCCATCTACCTCTATAAAACTTCCGATATTACTTAGGAGTTTCTGATAGGAAGTTAGGAGTTTTTCTATGCCTTGGTTTTGTAGATATTGATAGCCTGTGAGTATTCCTTTTAAGGCGATCGCGGCTAGGTTTTCTATAGATGTAATGGGTTCTAAATGTAGGTTTTCCTGCTGGAATGTTTGTAAGTTGATACCTGTTGGTGGTACGGGGTTTGTCCAGTTAATACCAATACCGATAACTGCTTTGGCAATTTTTCCATCGCGGACTCTGGTTTCTGTTAGGATACCACCTAATTTGCGGTTAGTAAGGATTAAATCGTTAGGCCATTTTATGAGTACGGGAATGTGGCGATCGCGCAAAGCTGCGGTTATACCCCAAGCGCTAGAAAGGGTTAGATGAGGGGCATTGGTGGCGGTGATATTAGGTGCGATCGCGATCGATAAATATAATCCACCAAATTGAGAAATCCACTGTCTCCCCCATTGACCGCGCCCTGCGGTTTGTTGTTCCGCAATAACTACAGTTTCGGCGGGAGAACCTTGTTCAATTAAGTCCCAGATCATCTGATTTGTCGAGCCTACGCTATCAAAAATATGTAGGTTTAAAGGCGATAAAATTTTATTTTGCTGTGCTTCTTGCCCGTTTTGAAGGGCTTGGATAAGCTGTTTTTGATTGAAAGCCATAGTGATAAATAAGGAAGAAGGAAGAAAGAAGAAAATTACTAATTAATTCTCTCCATTAAACCGCGCCAATCGGCCAGCAGTTCTCAGAATTTGACAAGCCAAAATTGCCGCACCAAAACCATTATCAATATTCACCACACCGACACCAGCCGCGCAAGAATTAAGCATAGTTAAAAGCGGAGCCAAACCACCAAAACTAGCACCATAACCCACACTTGTTGGCACAGCAATTACTGGACAATTTGCTAAACCAGCAACTACACTAGGTAAAGCTCCCTCCATTCCAGCCACCGCAATTAATACATCCGCTTCAGAAATAATGTGTTTTTGACTTAGTAAACGATGAATTCCAGCTACTCCCACATCCCAGAGACGGCGCACTTGAAAACCGCATAATTCCGCTGTCACCGCTGCTTCTTCTGCTACGGGTAAATCAGCAGTCCCGGCGGTGAGAATCGCAATAATACCATGATTTTTATGTATGATTAATTCGGGAATTATCGCACAAATTCGAGCGGTTCGATAGTAGCATAAATCTGGAATTTTCTGTTGTAATTCTTGATAAATATGAGGAGAAATTCTAGTTACCATCACCACAGAATTCTGTTGTCGCATTACCCGGATAATTTCAGCAATTTGGTCAGAGGTTTTATCTTGTCCCCAAATGACTTCAGGAAAACCTGTTCTCAAACTACGATGATGGTCAATTTTCGCAAAATCTCCCACTTGTTCAAAGTCAAAATGTTTTAATTTATCCAAAGCTTCGGCGGGACTAATATGGCCAATAGCAACGGATTTTAGTAAATTTTGTAAAGCCTCAGATTCCATGATATTTTGTTATTGGTTATTGGTTATTTGTTATTGGTTATTTGTTATTTGTTATTGGTTATTTGTTATTTGTTATTGGTTATTGGTTAACAGTTATTGGTTATTGGTTAACAGTTAACAAATAACAGTTAACAAATAACAGTTAACAAATAACAAATAACATTATTCAGTGATTTTCAGTTCGTATAAATTCCAGAAAGCACCTCCGATCGCACTATACTTAATTCCAGAAACTTTATCTCGGACAGCCTCAAAAGTTAGAGGATTTACCATATAGATAAAAGGCACTTGTTCAGTAGTAATTAACTGCGTCTGAGCATAAATTTTCTTACGTTTTGCTTCGTCAAGTTCCTGGGAAGCTTGCACATAAAGATCGTCAATTTTCTGCTCCCAATCAGCTACAACCCAACCCTTAATCGGTGGTTCTCCCGGTTGCGGTGCTTGGTTAAAACTGTGTAAAGTTCCCTTCGTTGACCACACATTGTAACCGCCATGTGGTTCCACTCCTCCACCTGTAAAACCACCCAAATAAGTATCCCAATCTCGCGTCAGGCGTAACTTTTCTACATAAGTGTTAAAACTCAAATATTGTGCATCAATTTCAATTCCCAGTTTCCCCAAATCTTGTTTAATTTGCGATACCATTTGTTCCCTAACTTTTTTCCCCGCAGATGCTAAAACGGTAAATCTTACTTTATGACCTTCAGCATCTAATAATTGACCTTCAGAGTTATATTTAAAACCCACACTCAGCAACAACTTCTTGGCTTTTTCTGGGTCATAATTATAAACTTTTAACCCGTCTTTTGGAGAAAGATAAAAGGGACTTTGTGCTGGAATTGGGGAATGTAGAAGTTCCCCTAAACCTCGATAGATATTGTTAGTCATCGCATCTCGATTAATTCCGTAAGCAATTGCTTGCCGAAATTCTTTAGTATTAAACCAGCGAGACTTAATTGGGTCAACAAAAGGCTTATCTTGAGCATTACGAGCCTTGTTCAGATTAAAAGCTAGAAAGACAGTACCAGAGTCTGGACCGCCATTGTAAATGGTATATTTCCCCCGTTTTTCTTCCCGTTTGAGCAAGGGAAATGCTTCTGGTTGTATCTCCAAAGTATCCAAATCACCAGAACGAAAATTGAGTAGTTGATTATCGGTATTTTCGATGATTTGCCAGACAATTTGTTCAATATAAGGCTGAGATTTTCCTTCGGCATCTTTGCGCCAATAGTAGGGATTTTTTTCTAAAACTACTCGCTGATTTGGAGTGTAGCTGGCGATGCGATATTTGCCATTCCCGACAATTTTTTTGGGGTCAGTATTAGTTCCCCAAGTTGATAGAAACATAGGTTTCCCATTAGAATCAAGAGTGCTAACACTTTCTGCTAAAATGTGCGCGGGTAAAATTGGTAGGCCGCCGGCAAATCGAATAAATGGTGCAAAGGGTTCGGGTACTGAAAATTCTACTCGGCGGGAGTCAATTTTTTTAACTGTGGGAAATTTACGGCTAATACCAACTCTGAGAATGTCTTTTAGACTGGAGGGAATTTTATCGTTAAGGTAAATACCATTGTAGGTAAAAATGATGTCGTCGGTGGTGAAAGGTGCGCCATCTGACCATTTTAATCCTTCTCGTAAAGTGAAGATTATTTTCTTGCCATCTTTAGATACTTCCCAGGATTCAGCTAAGGCTGGTTCTAGTTGAGATGTCAGGCCATTTTCATTAATTAATCCATCGTAGAGATAGCCAAAAATATGGTAGGCTGATTGATTTAATGGGTAGTTAAAGGTGGCGGGACCGCTGGGGGTAGGAATTACTAATCTGGCTACTAAGTTAGATCGTGGTGAATTGCATGAATATAGGTTAATGGCAATGAGAAATACTAGGAAGATGGGAAGGGAACGACGTAAAAAATGGAATGTTGAAAAAGTTGTCATAAGTTTTATTGTACTATTTAATCTGCCGGAATGCTTCGCCTATTTTAGCATTAATAAGACCACCGTGTAAGCGGCTATTCCTTCTTCTCTTCCTGTGGGACCTAATTTTTCATTTGTGGTGGCTTTTATGCCAATTCGATCGGGTTTTAAGTCTAAAACGGCGGCGAGGCGATCGCGCATTTTTGCAATGTGTGGTTTTAACTTCGGCCTTTCTGCGACTATGACTGAATCAATGTTGCCTATTTGCCAACCTTTATCTAATATTAATTGATTGACTTGTGAGAGTAATACTAAACTATCTGCTCCTTTCCATTGAGGATCGTTTGGATCGAAATAATGACCGATATCTCCTAAACTTAATGCTCCTAACATAGCATCCATAATCGCGTGAGTGAGTACGTCTGCGTCGCTATGTCCTAATAGTCCTAATTCGTGGGGAATGTTTACGCCACCAAGGATGAGGGGGCGATCTCTGACGAGTTGGTGAATGTCGTAGCCGTTGCCAATGCGGATGTTCATGTTGTTAAGAATTGAGGGAATGGTTAGGAAATGAGGTTGGATATCTACACTGATGTAAAGATTTTTTGTGCGGTTAATTGCAAGTTTGGAAAGATTGAGGAAATAAGCCGATCGTCATTTTGAAATAATTGTTTTTGATACTTATCTCCTTGGAGGGTACAAATAGTAACTGTTGGCTGTTTGGGTTTACCAATATATTCTCTACCACCAATGCCCAGATAGTCAACTATCCAATACTCAGATATTCCTAGCAAGGCATAATCTTCAACTTTACGAGCGTAGTCGTTTTGCCAGTTGGTGCTAACGACTTGAGCGATCGCTTTAATTGAAGAACCTGATGTAATTATAGGTTCTTGTTGCCACAAAGGTTCATTAATTAGTTGTTCTCGATCTAAGACTATCACATCGGGGCGAAAAGCGGTGGATGTTCCTAATAGTTTGATGAGACAGCGAGGAGGGATAAAGTAGGGTAAATCCAGGCGGTCAATTTCTACATTTAGTTTTCGTCCGAGAAAGGCTGAGACTTGCTCGTGGGGTCCTGTTGGTTCCATTTGGATTAATTCACCATCAATTAGTTCGTAACTATCGCTGTCGCCATAGTTGGCAATAAATTCATTAAGAGTTATGAGTTTTGGAGGTGATTGAATCATTGTATTTTTTCCTTGAAGGAGGGGATCGATCGCTAGTCGATCGTGGAATAAATTGATATTAATCAAGTCTTTGAGGGAAAGAGTCTTGCTGGATGGTTACTCAACAGTTACTCGAAAGGGTGGCATCTATTATATTTTAGCCGATCGCGATCGCCCTCCAAGTTAAATTATTGGAAATTCTGTCTAATTCTGTGCGACAATAAAAAAATTGTCCAAAACTAGACCTAATGTTGAACATCGGGGCTAGTGCTTTTGAAAAGAGAACACTAAAGTTTATAGCTATGAAAGTTGGCGATCGCATTCGTATCCAAAAATCTGTCGTAGTTTACCACAATCCCGAACATCGCAATCAACCTTTCGATCTTAAGGGTATGGAAGGAGATATAATGGCAATAGTTACTCAATGGCAAGGTCGGCCTGTTAGTGCTAACCTACCAATTCAAGTCCAATTTGATAAAAAATTTAGAGTACATCTCAGAGAGGACGAAGTTGAATTAATTACAAATAGCTAATGGCTAATCACCAGGAGTCAAAATTAATTAATTCTGACTAATTAATTCTGACTCCTAAATTCTGCTTTTATCCATCATCTTTGGCAATTATTTTCCTCGACGAAACCATCCCAAAATGTTAAAGTCACCTTGCATTTTCTGTAACTCTTGCTGATGCTGTTTAGCTGTACTATAATACCATTGGCAGTAATGCTCAAATTCTTGGCGATACTTAACTTCTTCATAAAATTCTCTGGTAATTTTGTACTCTTTGAGAATTTCTGCTGAAATTGGCGGTTGGGGTAAAATATCTCGTAATTCGTGAGGAAACATGATTTTTAGATTCCTGCGGTAAAAGTTGGCATTGATTTCTCCAAAGCTAACACAATTGTATAATTCTTGTAGGCAATCTCCTGCTTAGGCGTAGCCAGCCTTCTTCCTTCTTCCTTCTTCCTTCTTCCTTCTTCCCTCTTCCTTCTTCCTTCTTCCTTCGGCTATAGAGTTTTAGCTTTTTGCCACAAGCTTTCTAATTCTTCGATCGTATAATCGGAAAGGGGGCGATCGCAAGCTGCTTCAACTTTACTAAATCGCTTCACAAACCGATGATTAGTTTCTTGTAAAGCTACTGAAGGATCTAAATCATACCAGCGAGCCACATTAATTAACGCAAACAGAATATCTCCCAATTCAGACTCTTGGCGAGATTTATCTTCATGCTCAATAGCATACTGAAATTCAGCGATTTCTTCCCAAAACTTATCCCAAACTCCCTCAACACTATCCCACTCAAAACCAACAGCCGCAGCTTTTTTCGAGATTTTCATAGTTGCAGAAATTGGCGGCAAAATTCTCGCAATTCGACTAAGTTTGGCTGATAAATAACTATTTTCTAAGTTTTCCCCTTTTTCCGCTGCTTTAATTTGTTCCCAATTTTGGTGTACTTCATCAATGCTGCTAACTTCTACATCTCCAAAAACATGAGGATGTCGTCTAATTAATTTTTCTGTAATACCGTTAGCAATTTCAGTGAGGGAGAATTGATTAGACTCGCTGGCAATTTGAGCTTGGAGAATAACTTGTAATAATAAATCCCCTAATTCTTCCGCGATCGCACTTTTATCCCCACTGCGAATCGCATCCACAACTTCATAGGCTTCTTCAATTACATAGGGAGTTAAACTTTCAGGAGTTTGTGCCAAATCCCAAGGACAACCACCATCAGGCGATCGCAATTTTGCCACAACTTCTATTAACTTCTGCATAGCACTTAGTACGGGAGAATCTGGTGTAAAATTGGACATAAATTAATCTTTTAGAATTTAGATTTTTTCGGGCGGTAAATCGGAGATTTGCGTTGGCGTTTTTTATTATTAGTAGCAGGAGATAACAAGCCTTGCCATCCTTGCTTTTTGAAACGTTTATAAGCCGAACCAGTCCAATCGCTTAAGGAATGAGACATCGCCCCAAGTTCCAGACCAATATAAAGCGCGAAACACTCATTATAATATTTCGAGAGCGATCGCAATATCAGCTTAACAAAATTATGCCAATTCCACTCTAAACCCCAAAATAACTTAGCAATAGTCACTCCCACAATTCCTAACACAACAATCCAAATACCCAGATATAAAATTCGCAACGCACTACCGATTAAAGGGCCGTGAGATAGCCAAGAACGATGGCGGAGACTTTTTTGGTATGGCAGCCACAGCCATCGCAGCCACCCCCAACGTTGATACTGACAGGAGTAGATATCCAAGTCAGGACCAAACATCAATCCACCGAATAAAAAGCCGCCAGAAACCAGCAGAGTTAAGTTGCCACTTTGAGTTTGCCCAAAAGTCAGACCGGCGACAAAGGGTAAAGTCCAGAGCGTGATGCTATCATGGGTGCGGCCAGAAGGCATAGAATATTAGGGTTTAGGGAGAAGACGGGAACTTTTTAGCGAAAAATTTCCCTAAGCTATTGCTTTTGATTTTACAGTCTGCTACAATTAAAATTAATTAGTGATTAGTTAGTCATTTGGGCGGTTAGCTCAACGGTAGAGCGCCTGCCTTACACGCAGGATGTTACAGGTTCAAATCCTGTACCGCCCATTTAATTTTTAGCTTGAACTGACGGACTCTCAACGCACAAAGTTAGCTTGCTAGGCTAAACTTTCGCTCAACTTTCGCTCAACAAATTGTAAGCTAATTTTTGAGTTCTTTTCGCGTTTTAAGCCTACACCCTTGTGACCGGTTTTAATGGTGGCTATTTGGGACGCGATCGCATCCATTAGTGTCAACTTAAGGTCAAACCTAGTCACAGACGGCTGTTTGACCATTAAACATGGAGATGCAAGGGATGATTTGATGATAATTTTAACAGAAAATTTGGATCGGGGTTATTGGTTGGGTGGGGGCGGGTTATCAAGATTATGGGTGAGTGGCAAAGTATTTTGGCGAACCCGCCCCTACAAGTTTTATCTAATATTTTACTATGAATTTTCTCCCACATTTTACCATTGATGTAGGGGCGGGTTCACCTAAATCCATGCTAGAAGCCAAAATATTAAATAACCCGCCCCGAATACTGTTTCACAACTCAATCTTGAATCTCATTAAGAGTTGGTCTATCGGGCGTAGAATTGACAGTTTTAGGCTGAAAAAAGCCGTTGCTGACTAACACGAATAAGAGAATTAAACCACCAACGGTTAACCAAAATCCATCAGTGCGATCGCTCCCCACATCTCTGACATCATACCAGTTTTGGCAATTCCGGCAATGAAAGATATATTCCTTGGTGGGATGTTCGCCATAATTACAGGGTAGCCGTTGCAGTTTTTGGTGATTTTTGTAGGGACATTCTTGCATGATTTTAACCTCTTTAGAATGTGAATTAAAGTAGGGATATGGCAATGCCATATCCCTACCGAAAAACATTAAGCAGCTTGGTCAATTAGGGATACATTGCCAAAGTATTCAGCGCGAGAAATTGCGTAGTAAGCGTATTGGGTTTGGGCATAAGAAATAATGCCTTGGTATTCCATACCGATTTTGCTAAGTATGTGTCGAGACACCTCATTGGACGGCATTGCATACGCGGCTAAAATAGGCTGATTTAGCTCTTGAAAAGCAATATCTAAGTTAGCTTTAGCGATTTCTTGACCTAGCTTTTTTCCCCAAAATGCGTGCTTAATAATGTACCCATGCTGGAGGTAAGGAGTGCGATCGCTGTAGTAATGGCCACCTCGTCCAATTAGTTCCCCCGAAGCCTTATCAATTACTGCCATCGGCCCGCAATTGTGGGTTTCGTAGTGGGTAATGGCGGATTTGACATATTCCCAAATTTCGGGAGAATTTAAAGCTCCTTTTCCGATGTAGCGCATCTCTAAGGGTTGGCCGTAGATGGCTAGTAAGGAGTGGTAATCTGTGCGCTTAAAGGGGCGCAGAATTAGGCGTTTTGTTTCATAAAATGTAGATTTCATTTGTCCTCTCTCCTGGTTGTAAAGTTGATGGTGAATTAGATTGAGCGTGCTTAATTCGGCCTGCAATGAGTCCCGTCTTTATCGGTCTTAGGAACACAGACACTCAGTAACAATTCGTGAGATTCACTGGGAATGTTGATGGCTTTCCAAATGGGATTTACACCTAATAGAAAAGCCGTTGCGATCGCAGAAAGAACGACAGAATAAGTGACTGCTACCCGAAGGGGCTGTCTTTTTTGCGGCTGAACTGTCATAATGGATTTGTGTTTTAGAATTTGGACTGTCTGGCTTCGGTCAGATGAAGCCAGAAGGTCTTTCCTGATTGCCAGTACAAGACCTACAATTTAAGAATCCCATAGGCTTCGTAAACACCAATTACACTAAGGTGTGAGTCTTTGGAAAGCGTTAAGTACACAACAGTGAAGGCGATTCGGTAGGGTATATTGGTGTCAACTTAATATCAAACCCTCAGTCCGACAGGGGTTAAAACCCCTGTCTCAAAGATTAAATCCTCTAAAGAGGATTAAAAAACTCATTAGTCCTCTTCAGAGGACTTAAGCTATTAGACAGGGGTTTTAACCCCTGGCAGTGTTTCAGTTTAATTTGACACCAGTGGGCAGGGTAAAGGGTAATATGACTAAGGGACAGTTTGATCGAGCATTTGACGAGTTACCACCCAAGCGGCGGGAAGTATTGCTAAAGTTTTTGGCTGGTGAGACGGATGATGCGATCGCCCAATCTCTTTACATAACTTCAACTACTGTCAGAAAACATATTCAAGACATCTGCGATACTTTCTTAGTCGATGTTAAAAGCGACTTACCACCAGATAAACGCCAACATCGGCGACCTGAATTAATCGCTTTATTTGCCAAATACAAACCTGAATTACTCCCACAAAGTCCTCAAAATGGCTTGATATGTGGTGATGGAAACGGCGATAGCAACACAGTAACCCGATGGGTAGGCCGCCAAACTCTCATCAATGAACTCATCCACAAACTCCAAGGAAACTCCCGCATTCTCTCCATAGTTGGTATCACAGGCATCGGCAAAACTTCCCTCGCCAAACAACTCGCCAAACAACCACAACTCAGCCAAAAATTGCCAGAAAAAGAAATAAGTTTTTTCCAAGAAGATCCAAAATTTCAAGTAGTGGCAGAACGCATCTTAGGCGCAGAATTAGCCAACAGTCCCCAGTTACAGCAAAATACCGATCATCTCGTTAATGCAATGGTAAATCAGTTAAAATCCCAGCCGATTTTGCTGATACTTGATATGATAGAAGTAATATTAGAACCAGACGGAAAAAGCGGCCATCAGTTTAAAGATTCCCTATTTGCGAAGTTCTTAGATCGGGTGGTATTAGCGGATACAATGCCGTCACGAATTGTCCTCACTTCTCAAGATCGGCCGCCGATTATGGCACAAGGACGCTACCCTGAAAATAGATTTTTTGAGCAACCTCTACGCGGTTTATCGGAAGCAGAGGCGATCGCATTATTTCGGCAATGGGATGTGACAGTTGAGAGTGAAAAAGCTCAGGAATATCTGCAACGGATTTTTGCAGTTTACGAAGGTCATCCCTTGGCTTTAAGCGCGATCGCGGGGGAAGTTCGCGAGAGTCCCTACGAGGGAAATCTTGAGAGTTATTGGGGTGATTATGGCAATGAAATTGAAGACGCAGAAGCGCTGAAAGCTAAGACAGATGGCGATCCAAAAGATGATAAACCTACAATTGATATTTTTAGCCGTAATTTGCAGGACTTGGTAAAAACTAGGATTGAAAATACTTTTAATCGGTTGCGAGATGGCTACCCTTTAGCCTGTAAATTATTGTGTAGGGGAGCGACAAATCGGCAAGCAGCCGAGCGCCGTGCTTGGTTATTTTTAATTGGGGAATTTCCCCAAAATGAGCAAATTTTAGCATGGCAAACTTTAGAACGGCGGTTCTTTTTAAATGAGGAAAAATCTCCTAATTCTCTACAAATTCTTTACCGCCTCCATCCGTTGATGCGGCGAGTGGCATTGGAGAATTTGTCAGACTTGAATCGGGAGGTGCAGCCATCCGCCAGGGGTTGAAACCCCTGTCTCATAGTGAAAGTCCTCTGAAGAGGACTAAAATTTTATTTAGATTCTTCTTTTTTCAGTCGGTTTTAACCGACTTTACATATAAGACGGGGGTTTTAACCTCCGGCGGGTAATGACGATAGTGCAAGATATTTGTTTAAACTGAATTAAGCTATTAGCTAGGGATTTTAATCTCTGGCGAACCACCTAGTTAAATAGGATAATTACCAATGGTTCATTATCAAGAGGTAACGCTGCAAGAATTATCAGAGGTTGAGGTTTTCCATCTGCGATACAATGCAGCGGGTAAGTTGGTTTTGCCTGTATCTGTTACGAGGGATGAATTTGTGGAAACTTCGGTAACAGAGAATGAGGAATTATCCGCAGGAGTAAGAGAGTTAACAGATAAAGAAATTAGTCACATTCGCTGGGCATTTTATTATTTAAAAATCTATGAACCTCAGCCAACGGCGGATAATTTAGAGAAAGTAAATCACTATCTGGAAGCATTTCAGCATTTCTGTGACTTGGCAGCATGGGAAGAAGCTTGGCAAGTCCTTTTTATTCGCTGCGATACGCCGACACGGGAAGAATTGCACAATCAGTTAGAAACTTGGGGTTATTATCGGCTACAGATTGATTTATACAACCAACTTTTAGGCAAGTTAGATCGTAAATACCGCGATAGCATTTGTTACTGCGGTTTGGGCAATGCCTACACTTCCCTGGGAGACTACCGCCTG
>MBRE01000054.1 GCA_001698425.1 Oscillatoriales cyanobacterium USR001
GGCCGGGTTGTCACCCCCCCAGATCGAATGTTAAAATTTAACCTTACAATTGTATAATGTCGATCAAAGTCGATCAAATTGGCTCAATTGTAAAGCAAATCATCCAATTGGAGAAAAATTCATGTCTATCGATCGTAACCCCCGCTCTCTTTCCTTACGAATCGTCCTTATTGTTCCTTTTTTAGTTCAGATTTTGGCAGCCGTTGGGTTAACAGGTTATTTTTCCCTCCGAAATGGACAAAAAGCAGTCAACGAGATGGCTAAACAACTGGTTAAGGAAGTAGATAATAGAATCGAACAAAGGGTTGATAGCTACCTTCAACTTCCCCACGAATTTAATCAAACCAATATAAATGCTTTAAAATTTGGTATGTTAAGCGTAGATATTGCCGACAATTTGCGACTGAACCAATTCATTCTCGAACAGATGCAACAGTTTAAAACTATTAGTCGAGTGGGAATGGGAACAGAGCAACCCAACTACATGAACATTGTTCGCCAAAAAAAAGATAGCTCTTTTGTTGTTAGCCTTTGGAATCCTGAAGGAAAAGGGACGGTTAAATTTGTCACCGATGCTCAAGGCAAGTTCTTAAAAGCAAAAGAACCGAATCCTAAATACGATCATCGTACGCGAGATTGGTATATCGAATTAAAGAATTTCGGCAAGATTACTTCACAGTGGGAAAAAATTTCAATCTCGAATGATGGAGACTATCGACTGGCTGCTCGTCAATCTTTTTATGACCAAGAGGGCAAGTTTCAGGGCTATTTCTCCGCTAGTTTAAGCCTATGGCAAATTACCGATTTTCTGAAAGGTTTAACCATTGGCAAGACGGGAAGAGCCTTGATTTTTGAGCGAGATGGATTATTAGTAGGTACATCTTCTGGAGAAGATCCTTTTCGTCCTAATCCTAAAGGTGAAGATGAAGATCCAGAAAGGATTCAAGCTAGTAATGTAAGAGATCCACTAATTAAGGCAACTATTCAACATTTAGCCGAAAAATTCACTGATTTTAAAAATATTCAGGGGGAACAACAACTGACTTTTAAAATTAATGGAAATCTTAATTTTATTGGGGTTTTACCCTATAAAGATCAACGGGGATTAGATTGGCTCATTGTCACAGTCGTTCCAGAGCAGGATTTTATGGCTCAAATTATAGCTAATACACAAATAACAATTTGGCTCTGTGTAGCAGCGTTAGCAATATCTATAGTTCTTGGTATTTACACCTCGCATTGGATTTCCCAACCCATTTTACACCTTTCCCAATCCTCAAAAGCCATGTCTCAAGGGGATTTAGATCAACAAGTAAAAGCAGGAAAAATTGCTGAAATTAATACTCTTGCTAAAGCCTTCAATGACATGGCAACTCAATTGAAAGCATCCTTCACTAATCTTGAACAAAAAGTATTCGATCGTACCGCCGAACTCGCCCAATCTAAAGAAATAGCCGATACTGCCAACCAAGCTAAAAGCGAATTTCTGGCCAATATGAGTCACGAATTAAGAACACCACTCAATGGCATTTTAGGTTATGCTCAAATTCTCAAGCAAGACAGTAATTTAACTTCTAAACAATTTGATGGCCTCAATATTGTACACCAATGCGGATCTCATTTACTAACTTTAATTAATGACATCTTAGACTTATCTAAAATAGAAGCTCGCAAAATGGAAATCTACCCGAATGAAATTCATTTTCTAGCATTTCTTCAAGCCATTGGTGAAATTTGTCGAATTAAAGCCGAACAAAAAGGTATTACATTTATTAATCAATTTGACCCGGCACTGCCAATCAGCGTACAAGCTGATGAAAAACGCTTGAGACAAGTGTTAATTAATTTATTAGGAAACGCTGTCAAATTCACTGATAAAGGGAGCGTCACCTTTAAAGTAGGAGTGGTTGAATCATCAACTATAGAAAGCGAAGGAAATACTTTAAACGCCCTCCAAAAAATCCGATTTCAAATCGTAGATACAGGTGTAGGAATGAGTGAAGAACAAATACAAAAAATCTTTACTCCCTTTGAACAAGTTGGTGAAACCAAACGCATGGCAGAAGGGACAGGTCTAGGATTAGCTATTAGTGGAAAAATTGTAGAAATGATGGGTTCCCAGATTCGCGTGACAAGTCAATTAGGAGCCGGTAGTCAATTTTGGTTTGATTTAGACTTACCTTGCGCTAGTGAATTTACCTTAAAACCTAGTAGTGAATTAAAAGGAACAATAGTTGGTTTTACTGGGGATAAACGGAAATTATTAGTAGTAGACGATCGCTGGGAAAATCGCTCTGTGATTGTCAACTTATTAACACCCGTAGGTTTTGAAGTAGTGGAAGCCGAGAATGGTGCTGAAGGATTAGAGAAAGTGAATGAGTTTAATCCTGATGCTATTATTACCGATTTAGTGATGCCAGTAATGGATGGATTTGAGCTACTACGTCAATTGCGAAATGCTGAAAAACTCAAAGAAATGATAGTGATAGTTTCTTCGGCAAGTGTATTTGAATCTGACCAATATAAGAGTTTAGATGCGGGGGCAAATGCCTTTTTACCTAAACCTGTGCAAGTGTCAGAATTATTTAATTTATTGGAGAAACAATTAGGTGTATCTTGGGTTTATGCAGAGCCAAAGAAGGCAGAATCTACTACTAAATTGATTCCGCAAATATTGGGGAATGAATCTTTAGTGATTCCCTCATTAGAACAATTAGAAATTTTACAAGATTTAGCGAAAAAGGGTAATCTAAAAGCAATTATCAAACAAGCGGAGGAGTTGAAACAGTTAGATGAAAAATGGGTACCTTTTGCGGAGAAAATTTCGGAAATGGCGAAGGGATTTCAAGAAAAGAAACTGCGAGAATTTCTAACTCAGTATCAAGCTAGTTCGACTTCCTAACGGTTTTTATCTCTCAGATCGATCGGATGTTGATGAATCTGTTAGCAACTATTTAGTAAGAACTTTTATGTCACATTCTATGCGGCCTAATTCAAATCAATTTCCCCGAATTTCTTTGCGCTTGCTACTAATTGCGCCTTTCGTTACCCAAATCATTGCCGCTGTAGGATTAATGGGATATTTGTCTTGGTACAACAGTCAGCAAGCAGTAAATGATGTCGCTCGACAATTGCGATCGGAAATTACCAGCAGAATTCAAAATCGCCTCGAATTCTATTTTTCAAAACACCAAGAGGTCAATCAAGTTAATGCTAGTTTAATGCTATCCAAACAAATCGATCCCGAAGATATGATTGCTACCCGGCGATTGCTATGGCAAAATGTTCGCAAACTGCCGGATATTTCCTATTATGGCTTTGGCTATGCCCAAGGGCAGTATATAGGCGCAGAACAAGTTCGTGGTAAACTTCCTAATTTGGCGATCTTAGAACCTATCACCACAAATTATTTAACCTACGAAGCTAACGATCGAGGAGAAGCAACTCGGTTAATTTCCACTGGGCTTAAATTTCCCACAACTGAAAGACCTTGGTACAAGAAGGCGATCGAAGTGGGAAAAGCAACTTGGAGTCCGCTTTATTTGTGGGCGGCCCCTAGACCAGAGATAGGGATCGCGGCAATTCAGCCAATTTATAATTCTCAAGGTGCTTTAGTGGGAGTGCTAGAACTTGACCTGAGTTTGTTAGATATTAGCAAATTTCTGAAAACCCTAAAAATTGGTAAAACTGGAAAAGTTTTTATTATCGATCGCTCTGGAGATATGGTAGCTTCATCAACCAATGAACTACCAATAAAAATATTATCTTCTACGTCTTCAGAACGTTTGAATACCAGCAAAAGTCAAGTCCCAGAAATTAAAGAAACTACCGCTTACATCAAACAACGCTTTGGTAGTCTTGCCTCAATTCAAAAAACCGAACAATTAGAATCTCAGATCGCTAGAACCAATCAATTTATTCAAGTAACACCCTTCAAAGATAGCTATGGTTTAGATTGGCTAATTGTGGTAGTTGTTCCAGAAGCTGATTTTATGGAACAAATTAATGCTAACACTCGCACCACGATTTTATTGTGTTTATTGGCTTTAGTTGTAGCCACAATTACGGGTGTTTTTACCTCAAAATGGATTACTTTACCAATTGTCCGATTAAGTCAAGCAAGCCAAGCGATCGCGAGGGGTGAACTTAACCAAAGAGTGGAACTTAATGGCGTAGAGGAAATAGAAGTAATGGCAGACTCCTTCAACCTAATGGCCGATCAGTTGCGTGAGTCTTTCACCGCCTTAGCCAAAACCAATGAAGAATTAGAACAACGAGTAGAAAAACGTACAGCCGAACTAGCCGAGGCTAAACAAAAAGCTGATAGCGCCAACCAAGCCAAAAGTGAATTTCTCGCCAGTATGAGTCACGAACTGCGAACTCCCTTAAATGGCATTCTCGGTTATGCTCAAATTCTGGGACGAATGAAAGGACTCCCAGAAAAAGCCAATCAGGGAATCAACGTTATTCATCGCTGCGGCACTCACCTACTAACTTTAATTAACGATATTCTTGACATCTCCAAAATCGAAGCCCGCAAACTCGAACTTTCTCCCAATGCAATCCATTTACCTTCACTACTGCAAAGTGTTGTAGAAATTTCTCAAATCCGCGCACAACAGAAAAGAATTGATTTCCATTATGCTCCTGATGCTAATCTACCTGATGGTGTTATTGCCGATGAAAAACGTCTGCGACAGGTATTGATTAACCTATTAGGTAATGCGATTAAATTTACGGATAAAGGCAGCATCACTTTTAAAGTTGAGCGACTAGACTCAAATACCAATCAACTTCCCTTCAGTCATCTACGCTTTTCTGTCACCGATACAGGAGTGGGTATTCGCAAAGAAGATTTGCAAAAATTATTCCGAGCATTTGAACAAGTAGGAGAACGCCACCGTCAGGACGAAGGTACGGGTTTAGGACTAGCAATTAGCCAACAAATTGTGCAGTTAATGGGAGGAAAAATTAAAGTTGAGAGTCAACTGGGAGTAGGTACTGAATTTTTCTTTGAAGTGGAATTGCCCTTAAACAATGAATGGGTTCAGCAACAAATCAGTGCCGCTGGTAACATTATTAGCTATCAAGGAAAGAAACGCCGGATTTTAATCGTTGACGATCGCTGGGAAAATCGCGCCGTAATTGTGAATCTATTAGAACCTCTAGGTTTTATACTTATTGAAGCTGAAAATGGACAGGAAGGTTTAGATAAAATGCGAGAACAATTGCCAGATTTAGTAATTACAGATTTGGCAATGCCCGTAATAAATGGCTTTGAAATGCTCAAACAATTACGCGATGACCAGGATTTGAACCAATTAAAAGTTATAGTTTCATCCGCATCAGTAGCGCAAGCCGATCAACAAATGAGCATCGAAGCTGGAGGAGATGATTTTCTGGCTAAACCAGTTAACGCTCAAGATTTATTTAATGCAGTGGCTAAATATTTACAATTGACCTGGAAATATGAAGAGGTAGCCGATGCGATCGCAGCATCAACTGCGGATTTATCAAATTCAATACACACACCCCAATCAGATATCCAGGCTACAGATTTAGCAAAAATGTCTCACGAATGGGTAGTGAATTTATATCAAGCTGCAACTCAATTAGATACTGAGTTGGTATTCCAACTAATTGAAGAAATCCCCCCTAGTGAAACCCTAATAATTAATACTCTCACTGATTGGACAAATAATTATCGCTTTGACAAAATTACCGAGTTAATTGAAGAATTTGGGATAAAATAAATTTAGATTAAATGCAAATCTCTCCTGCCATTTAAAAATATGGTGAAAATCTAATGAACACGGAAGCAGAAATAACAACTAAAGGAAATATTTTGATCGTTGATGATACTCAAGATAACCTCCGGGTTTTATCTTCTATACTGATAGAGTACGGATATAAAGTGCGCGTTGCAATTAATGGTAATTTGGCGTTGAAAGGCGTAGAAGCATCTTCCCCTGATTTAATTTTGCTCGACATTAATATGCCAGAAATGAATGGTTATGAAGTTTGCCAAAAACTAAAATCCTCGGAGAAACATCGCGATATTCCGATCATCTTTTTGAGTTCCTTAGATGAAACGAATGACAAAGTAAAGGCTTTTAAATTTGGAGGTGTAGACTATATTACCAAACCAATTGAAATTGAAGAAGTTTTAGTTCGTATTGAAAATCATCTAACCATCGGAAGATTACAACAGCAACTTAAGAAACAAAACGCTCTGTTGCAGGAATCTGAAGCAAGCCAGCGGCAAAAATCTGAAGATTTACAGTTAGCTCTACGAAATTTACAGGAAACCCAAGCGCAACTCGTTCAAAGCGAAAAAATGTCTGCATTAGGTCAAGTTGTAGCTGGAATTGCCCATGAAATTAATAATCCAATTACTTTTTTATCTGGCAACTTAAATCAGTTAACACAGTACACTTCTAATTTGCTTATTCTGATAGAACTTTACCAAAAAGCTCTTCCTTCTCTTCCAGAAGATATCGAAAAAATCCAAGAAGAAATTGATTTTGAGTTTTTCAAGTCTGATTTGCCCAAAATCTTAACTTCTATGAATACGGGAGCGAATCGGATTCGAGATATTGTGTTAAGTTTGCGGACATTTTCGCGACTTGGAGAGTC
Organism: Oscillatoriales cyanobacterium USR001; assembly: GCA_001698425.1. Taxonomy (GTDB): domain Bacteria; phylum Cyanobacteriota; class Cyanobacteriia; order Cyanobacteriales; family Microcoleaceae; genus Kamptonema. The sequence continues at coordinate 6,637 of MBRE01000054.1, forward strand.
AGAATGCAAGTCTGTAGATATCCATGCTGGACTCGATAGCACTTTAATGATTTTGCAGTATCGACTTAATGAGAGCCAATTGCGATCGGCTATTCAAGTTGCCAAAGAATATGGCTCACTTCCTTTAGTTGAATGTTGGGCTAGTCAAGTTAATCAGGTTTTTATAAATATTTTATATAATGCCATTGATGCTTTAGAGTTAAAATTTCAAAATAATTCATCTTTTCGTCAAAATTCAGTTGTTGATGTTCCTAAAACAGCAGTTCCAACTATTACTATTCGGACTGAAATTATTAATTCCCAGCAAGTAGCTATCTCTATTGCTGATAATGGGATAGGCATGACTGAAGAAGTAAGAAAATGTGTATTCGATCCTTTTTTTACTACTAAAGATGTTGGCTCTGGTAAGGGATTAGGTTTGACAATTTGCTACCAAATTATCGTCGATACTCATGGAGGGCAAATATCTTGTGAAAGTACGCCTGGGTTGGGCAGCATTCTAAAAATTGTTCTCCCAATTAAATTTTTAAGGAGTTAAGATGATGCTAAAGCCTTTAGAAATATTTTTTAAACTTCTCATAATCAATTATTAAACTTCCTAGAGTTTATAGAGTTTTATTAAGTCCGCAAATTAATTATTTGTTGGTTAATTATTTTCATGTTATAATTATTTTTGTCCTAAATTTATACACCAAATTCTCTGGGTGCAGGTGGGGTAGAAACAGCGAGTCCTCCGATCTCTAGTACATATTTAGAAAAATGCGATCGTTCAAGTGAAAATTTAGCTTAGGATCAACTTTTACCATGCTATCTAAAAACACTAAATCTCAGTTAAATAGGAATGCGAGAGAACGTCATAAGTTATTAAAATCCCCAAAAAATTTGTGGCTGTTGGGCTGGATGTTAGCGATCGCTCTAGCTGCTTGTGCTACGATCTCAGAAAAGGTTAGTCCGCCTACGCTTTCACCCAGTACCCCTACTGCTATAATTACAACAAAATCCTCTGCTCCTCAAGTTGCTACAAGTCCTGAAATCAAAGCCACTCGCCCTTGGAAATTTGTAGTTGCTATCAGAGAAAGATTAATCAGCGATGGTAAATTTGCTAACCCTTACTGGGATACAGTTTGGGAATCTGCCCAAAAAGCTGCTGCCGATTTCGGTGTAGATGTCACCCTGTTACCTAATCCTTGCCAAACCTGTGTAACCGAGCAAATTAAAGCGATCGACTCCTTCACAAAACCACCGAAGATTGACGGTTTAATTATTGCTGTTGCCGATTCAGAAGCTTTAGTACCAGTGGTGGAAAAAGTAATTGCTTCGGGTATTCCAGTCATTGCTATTGATACACTATTGAATAGCGATCGCCTCCTGACTTTTGTAGGATTTGATAACTTTGCTGGGGCTAAAGCTATCGGAGAATGGGTAGCAACTCAATTACAAGGTCAAGGCCAAGTAGCTATTTTAAATGGTTTTCTCGACCAGCAAAATGCGATCGGACGACGCAAAGGCTTTTTAGCAGGATTACAGCAAGGAAATATTGAAATAGTGGCAACGGAAGCAGGCAATTGGAAAACCGACTTAGCCCAAAAAATTACAATGGAATGGCTAACTCGCTACCCCAAACTTAAAGCGATCGTCGCCGCGAATGATGACATGGCTCTAGGTGCTAGTGCCGCAGCTAAAGCTGCTAAATTTCCCTTATTAATTACTGGATTTGATGCTAACAAAGAAGCCCTAGATGCGATTAAAAATGGTGAAATGGCAGCAACTATTAGTCAATTAATGGATCGACAAACACGGCTGTCCGTTCAGTTATTAATTCGCCACCTAGAAAACAAAGAAACCTTTCCTCCTTTTGTCACTTTATCAGAAGTTTCTGTAATCACTAAAGATCGCATTAAGAGGTAAATCAACCTTAAACTTAATATGAATACCAGTAAATATTTTCAGATTTTTCTTCCTTCTAATTCTGAATCTTTGACTCGTCAGGTAGCTCGTCGCGGGCTGTGGTTAGCTTTAGTCGCTGTGGTGGGTATTGGTGGAGCCTTAGCCTTAAGTTGGCAAAACACATTTCAGCAAATAACTAGAGAATTGAGTCAAGCAAGTGTCAAAGCGTCAATTGTATTCGATCGATTTTTTCTGCAACTAAAAAGTGAATTAGTCGCCACAAGCCCCTACATAGCTGAAAACCCCAATTCAGACCAAATTTTACGACAGACACTATCCCGAAATCGCTCTCTATTGGATGTGTTATTCACCGATCGCCAAGGCAAAGTTTTACGGCAACGAAGCCGAGTTGGTCGTCCCAAATTAACTCAAATTACACCTCTGTGGACTACTACAGAATCATCTAACTCAGAAGAATCTGCTACTCCAGTTTCAATTGGTACTGTCAAATTTGAAGATGGTTTACCCTATCTGGAAATCGCTACCCCAGTCAAAGATAATATTGGTTTAGTAGTTGGAGCCTTAGTAGTTAGGGTAGAACTAACAGAATTATGGGATACAACCATCAATTTCCAAGTCGGTAGCACTGGTTATGTTTATTTAACCGATCGATTTGGCAGAATCTTAGCCTATCGCAATCAAGGCTTAGTCCAAGGGGGTAAAGCTCTGCAAGAATTAGTCGGTAAAACTCCCCAAGAAATCGCTAAACTCGATCTAGGATTTCACATTGGGCTAGTTAAACAACCTACATTTATCGTCGGTCGTGCTTTAGAAAATGCCAATTGGTATGTATTTGTTGAACAACCGATGACGGAGGCGATTAAACCATTTTTGTTGCCGATGATTCTGTTACTAATGGTTCTATTAATAATTGCGGTGACAGTTTACAGTATGGTGGATTTTAATCGCCGCCGTATAGTTTGGCCAATCCTGGAGTTAAATCAAGCTTTAAAGCAATTAGCTGATGGTAATTTGCAACAGAGTCTTACCATCGATCGGGCTGATGAACTAGGCACTTTAGCATCAGCTTTTAACCAAATGATCGAGCGACTAAAAGCATCTTTTGCTGCTCTGGAAGAAATCAATGCTGACCTAGAAAACCGCGTGCAAGAACGTACCGAAGCATTAAGAACCAGTGAAGAACGTTTCCAACTAACTATGCAGAGTGTAAATGATGGTATTTGGGATTGGTATTTAGATACTAATAGTGTCTATTTTTCATCGCAATGGAAACTGATGTTAGGCTATG
>MBRE01000055.1:0-762 GCA_001698425.1 Oscillatoriales cyanobacterium USR001
GAGAGAATATAGATACGGCGATTAAGTGTTACCGGCAAGCCTTAGAAATTCGGACTCCTTCTAACTTTCCCCTTAACTGCCTCAACACAGGACGCAACCTCGGCAACCTCGCCTTCGACCTTCAAGACTGGGAAAACGCCATTTACGGCTATGAAAACGCCATCACCGCCGTCGAACAAAGCCGCGACTGGTCAACATCCCAACGCAGCAAGCGCCAAATCCTCGAAAATGCCTTACCCATTTACGAGAAAATGGTACTTGCCAGCATCAACGCCGAACGCTACGAAACCGCCCTCCTCACCGTCGAACGCAGCAAATCACGCACCCTCATCGAACTCCTCGACAACGCCAACCTCTACCCCAAAAACGCCACCGACGACCAAAAACAACGCCTCCGCCAACTCCGCCGCCAAATTGCCTCCCTCCAACAACAACTCGACAGCAACGAACCCCCAGAGGAAACCGACACCAACACCAACACCCAGGGAAGCCGCAGTATTTCCACCCCAGAACGCCCGCAAACAGCCACATCCAGCCTCGAAGCCGAACTAAAAACCCAACAACAGCAACTCGCGGAACTGCTGATAGAGATTAATGACCCCGACTTCACCCTCACGCAAAAAGTCACTCCCCAACTCCCCGACTTTACCCAATTTCTCGACAGCGAAACCGCCCTCATCGAGTGGTATCTGCCCCCAAACTCTGAATCTGGCTTTCATGTTTTTATCGTCACCAAGGCCGAAGAACCCCCTCAATCCCCCT
>MBRE01000055.1:1004-123546 GCA_001698425.1 Oscillatoriales cyanobacterium USR001
AAGAACCCCCTCAATCCCCCTTAGAAAGGGGGACTTTGAATCTTGTCCCCCCCCTTACCAAGGGGGGGCTAGGGGGGGTTCCCATCCACATTCAACACCTAGCCTTCACCCCCGAACACCGCCAACAACTCAACGCCAACATCGCCACCTACCTCAGCGACTACCGCGAATCCACCTGGGGCGAAGCCCTCAGTACGCGCCTAGAAGCCATTTCCCAATCACTCCACCTCGACTCAATTCGCGCCAAACTGCCCGAAACCATCCAAAAACTGATCCTAGTTCCCCACTGCGACTTACACCTAATCCCCCTCCATGCTTTATCCCTGGAAGGTAAACTCCTGCAAGACTGTTACCCCAACGGCGTTCAATACGTACCCAGTTGCCAATTTCTCGAACGCCTCCAGCAACGCCAGCGCCACTCCCCGAACAAACCTCCCTTTTTCGCCATCCAAAATCCCACCGAAGACCTTGCCTATACCGATTTAGAAGTAGAAGCGATTTCCTGCGGATTCAACCCAGATACGCACCTACTGAAGCGCCGCGAAGCCACCAAAATGGCCTTTAACTCCCCAGCAACTCAAGCCAAATTAAGACTCGCTTACTACGCCCATTTCTCCTGTCACGGCAGTTTTAACTTCAGTTATCCCCTCAACTCCGCCCTAATTTTAGCTGAAGCAACGGCCACGCCATCCCCACCACCAGAAGCAACACCAGAGGGCGAAAAAAGATACGTTACCATCCGCGACGGTCGTCGTTTCGATACTACCATCCAAGGACTGACCCTCAGAGAAATCTTCGCCAATCTTGATTTACCCGTCTGTCGCCTGATCACCCTTTCTGCGTGCGAAACTGGATTGGTAGATACTGCTTCAACGGATGAATATATCGGTTTAGCTAGCGGTTTTCTCTATGCTGGCGCTACCAATGTGGTTAGCAGTTTGTGGTCGGTTAGCGATTTGTCTACAGCTTTTCTGATGATTTACTTTTATCGAGAGTTGGCGGAAAAACCCAGCGTCAGCGTTCCCGTCGCCCTCAAAACTGCTCAAAATTGGCTGCGAACTGTAGCTAAAAAAGATTTGTTAGAATGGATCGGGAAAAATAAACTGACTTTAAATTCCATTCAACAGATTTACCTAGATAAACATTTGTATAATAAAGAGGATAACTATCAACCATTTGTTTCGCCTTTTTATTGGGCTGCTTTTTGCGCGATCGGTCGATAATATCATGTCCGTTAGTGATATGGGGTCGGGGCGGGTTTACTAAATCCTGGATTTTATTCGAGTCTAAGGCGAACCCGCCCCTACAGAAATTACGGTCGTTTAACCGGACATATATTATGATATAACTTTGGAATGCCAGTCAAATGTCTTACAGTGATTTTACCTTAAATCGAGTTGCGAAAGAGTTTAATTTGACGATTTCCGAGCGTTCTGATATTTTTGCGGAAGTTCCAGAATTAGCACCCAGCGCTTTCCTCCAAGAAACTCTGCGTGATAATATGGCTTTAGCCCTTGGCAGCAATACAGAAAAAGCGCGGTCTGAATTAATTATCGCTCCGATTCTGGTCGAACTCAGAAAACAGTTAAATTATCAAATTAGCTGGTTCTCTGGAATAGACTTTAGTGTAGATGCTACCAAAGGATTAAATGGCAGTTGCGATTTTATTATCAGTCGCTCGTCGGAACTTTTATTTGTGAGAGCGCCCGTTATGACCATTGTAGAAGCCAAAAAAGAAAATATCCTAGCTGGTTTGGGACAATGCGTAGCCGAAATGCTAGCCGCCCAAATTTTTAACCAAAAGGAAGGTAACGAAATTTCTGTTATTTATGGCGCTGTTACTACGGGGACAAATTGGAAATTCCTGAGATTGGAGGGACAAGCGATCGAAATTCACTTACTCGAATATTTTATCAATGATGTTGGTAAAATTCTCGGAATTTTAGCCAGCGGCATTATCTCAAGTCCGTAGCAAAACTAGATAAGCACAATTAGGAGGACTTATCATCATGCCATTAGATATTATCAATGCCTTCGTTTATTTACTTCAAAATGAGCGACATATATTCAAAGAATCCGAAGCAAAATTATCCGATTTCTCGACAACTTTACCGGATAATGTAGAACAGATTGCTAATAATATCATCGCTTGGTGCAAAGAGCAAGGTATCTATGACAATTTGTGTAATGCTTTAGCAATCCTAACCAGAGTAGCCGGTAAGCCGAATAACTTAACAGCCAAAGAATGCCAAGATTTAATTAAAAATGCCACTCGTACCGAGCCTAAAGAAAACGATAATCCTCCACCCTCCGATCGCAATCCCAATGAACCAGCTTAAAAATTCTAGCCTGAGTCTATTCGCTTTTCAGTTGCGTCACAGTATCGACAACAATCCCAAAGAAGAGGTAGAAGAAAATGCCGATAAAATATGGCAAAAATTGGCAGAACTTTCGCAGCCGCTAGAAATTCCCGATCTCGCGACTTTGGCACAAAAACTTATCTGCTACAAAGATGGTAAATATACACCAAATGCTGAAAATAACTTGGGAGAAGATGAATTTTTAAAGTTATTGAAACCGGAAGAAAATGAGGGTTTTGGCAAGGTTGAACGAGGGGATGGTTTAACTTTAGAAAGTTTAATTTCTCCATTTCGGATTCACGATACTTATGCAGTAGAATTAAACTTAACTTGCTCGAATGCGATCGCAACTTCTCAACTTAAAGAGCTTTTTAACCCCGAAAACTGTCTTTTACCCAGTAAAGTAGAAGCTTCTATAGGTCAAACACTACTGCTATTAACCGAACCAGTGGAAACAATAATAGATGAAAAAAAACTAGCCGAAGATTGTGTTAAAAACCTATTACCAGACAGTAACTTACGGTTGCGTTATCAGGGACAATTGTTTGGTAGCCCTATCTTTGAATATGATAATGACGAACTAGATCCAATTAAATCTTGTCATATTTTAATCTGGTTAAATACCGCAGTTGAAACTCTGGATTTAGCCATTAATAATTCTGGTTCATTGCTGTTATTATTGTGCTTATACCACAAAATTGTACACTCTTACTACCAATCTCGTCAATGCAATCAAAAAGCTAGAACGTTATATTCCCAGCAAGAAGCTCATGGAAAAACTATAACTAAATTTGCCGATCGACCTCAAGAAGCGATGAGTGAGTTTGAAAATTTACTTCCTAAATTACCAGTACAAGGTTTTGACTACGCAAAAAATACGCGAAATTTAGAAGACTACCTAACCACAATTAAAATTAATACTAAAAATTATCAAAATGTGGTAGCAAAAATTCCTGAAGATGAGCGAGATTTTTTCAGACAGATGTCAAGCCGAGCGAATAAATATGAAGGTCAAATTAAAGCTGATTTAAGATATTTAGAACCAGGTCAAAAATTATTCGATCGCGCGATCGACTCAATTCGTGGTATTGTAGAGATTGAACAAGTAAAAAGCGATCGCCGTTGGCAAGAACTAGAAAAAGACCGCGATCGCAACCTGCAAACAATTGTAGCAGAAGTTGGCGTAGGAATTGGTGCGGCCGGCATTGCTGCTACCGCATCACCTTACATCTTACAACCCAACCCAAAAGACAATTCTTATTACTTAGGAATTTCCCTATTATTTAGCTTAGTTGCTGGTTTAATTGGGGTGGCGATCGCAGCCAGAGTAATGCGACATCTTCAAAATCAAGACAAACCAGAAACAATTCATCCTATAATTAAATTCATCTTAGGAATCACTAATATTAAAGGATGAATTATTAAATTTATCGAAGCTACGATCGACCAGTCTATCGCCATCACAAAATCCACCATTATTACCAAGGCGAACCAATCATCGTAAAAGCAGCCCAATAATAAGGGTGAGATAAATTTCTATCTCCTCGTGCCAATAACTCAGCAGGTAAAGGAATACCTCGATCGCTCCCTGAATTGTGCAAACGGCCATCCTGCAAACGTACCCGCCCCTTTAGCATCCCCAATTGCGCTTGTCTCAGCGCTTCCGCCTTAATTGGTGCAGTGCGTAATTGCTGATAAAATTCCGACATTAATCCCAAAGTTCCCGCATCGCTAACATACCACAAACTTGCTAAAGCTGACTTCACCCCCGCCTGTACCGCCAAACCTGCAAAACCCAATTCCGCATCTTCATCTCCCACAGCAGTAGTACAAGCACTTAATACTAATAATTCCACTTGTGGATTATATAATTTTAATTCCCGTAACTGATTTAAACGTAGCCGCGTATCCCAAAATTGGATATAAGAATTTGCTGCACCTCCAGGTTGAAATTCGCCGTGAGTTGCTAAATGAATAATCTGATATTGTGGTTGGGAGCGTTGAGCTTTCAAGTTTGCCAAAGTAAACTTTTCATTGAGAAAAGAAACCCCAGGCCAAAGTTTGCCAACGATCGCAGATAATTCCATTGGCACCGCAGGTAAACGAATTTGAGCAGCACTCGCTGGAAAATCTGAAGCCCCCATTGCTAATACTTCGGAGGTGCGGATATCGACATAATTTGTATCTGTCAAACTCAAACTAGGAATCAATCCTAAACTATATTTTTCTACTAAAAAGCGATCGCCATCATAAAGTGCAGCTACCGGTAAACTGCGTAACCCCGAATCCATCGAAAAAATCAACGTTTTAATATCATTAGCATCTAACTCTTCCTGTAGGGGAGAAATCAACCACTTTTCTAGCTGTTTTGCTCCCACTTTGTAATCCTGCATTCGGGGATTTCTAATATCGTTAATAAAATCATTAACCACTTCCAAAACAGCATCTCTTCTAACTGAAATACTCTTAAAAATAGTTTTTCCGTCTGGTAAAAATAACCGGAGTTCTAATTGTTCTGGCTGTGCAGAAACGTAAATAACCGCAGGTTTCACGCCGGTCATATTAGTAATGCGAGAAAGAGTATTTCTAATATTTTGAGCAGTTAGGTTTTTTTCCGATAAATTGCCTCCAAAATAATGTTCAAATTCTCGCCCTCGGTGTTGTTCAATTTGCACAACTACATCCGTTGAACCAACTTGAGTTAAGGTGTTGGGACGAGAAATTTCTGGATTTACACTCGTCGTTAAAGTTGGTCTAGCATTAGCTAAAGCCGATGGTGATTCAACTATAGGTGATGGAGAAGCTTTGACAATTACTGAGTTATTTTCTTGAGTTAAAGTTGGACTAATTTGAATTGTTTGATTGCTGGTACTCTGGGGATTTTGTGCAGATGTAGTCGCGGATTCCGCTGGGACTAAAATTTTGCTCGTTTCGCTACTAGGGTTAACAATACTATTTGGTAAAGTGGTTGGGGTTATAGTTGCAATTGGGGTGGGAGTTGATGGTGTTTCTGTGCTTAATAAAACAGCAATAGGACTAGGACTAGGACTAGGATTAGGATTAGAACTGGGACTAGGTTTAGAGGATGTTTGAGGTGTTGGAGACGTTTGAGGTGTTGAATTTTTTTGAGGCGTACCAACACTTTTCAAGTCAAAATTTGTGGATAATTGACGATTTGTGCTGATGGTAAATTGTCCATCAGTAATTGCGCCGGCCGTGCCATTTGTATTAGGATTACCAACAATAAATGGTTGTGTAGTACAATTTCCTTGGGTACAATTGGCGATTTTTTGCTCAATGGATAAGGAGCCTGGGCGATCGCGTCCAGCAGCAGAAATACTAGCAGACACTTGATTGATGTCGGTAAAAGTTGAAGTAGCTCTGAATGTTCCGCCGGTGATAATGTCAATATTACCACCTTCAATTCCACTGGCTTTAATTGAGGAAACTTGAATGTTACTTTGGCTTCTGAGGGTGTTAGAACCTGCATTTCCTAACTGGGAACTAGAGTTAATAATTCCAGTGGCGATCGCGCCTGTAGCTTCAATTTCAATGTTTCCACCACTTTTGTTCCCAAAAGCATTAACATTTCCTGACTGCAACCCGCCTGCACTACGAATAAGAATATCACCACCACTACCATTTTCTGAGCGACTAGATATCACTCCCGCAGTAATATTACCATTAGTTGAGGAGATATTAATTCCCGCTGGTGAATTGATATCGGCAATATTTAAGCTACCGCCAATCAGAGTAATAGTAGCATTATCAACGCCGGAAATATTAACTTTACTAGCGATTGCCCCTGATGATTGGGGGGATTGAATTAACACCGGATCGCGAAATATTAATTCGGCAATTTCTGTGGCTGACTGATTGACAGTAGTTGCGGTTTTTTCTTTTATATCATTTTCAACTATGGCGATCGCACCACTACCATCTGGACGACCAATAGTAATACCAGCAAACCCATTGCGGAGAGCATTTAATTCTGTGGAGGTTAAGTCTAGGGCATTGGTATTACCAGAACCGCCTATAGTAATATTTTGATTAGAATTAGTTGGTTGAAGGAACAATTGCCCATTACTAATTACGGAATTATTCCCGCCCACAAAATCAATTTCATTGCTACTTAGGGTAATATTTCCACCTACTTCTGAACCCGTTGCATTCATCGTAACTACAGTAATTCCATTAGCCGCTGAAAGATTAATATTACCGCTTTTTACTCCTGTAGTATTAATCGTTCCTACTGTCAACGATCCGGTTGTATTTATAGTGACATTTCCACTATTTTTGACAGTATTCTCAATTTTATTACCATTAATATTATTAATAATAATTGTGTTTTCGGTTTTGCCTTTGTTTTCTACACCAGAAGTATCGATCGATGGTACTTTGATATTACCTTCAGCTTTAATTACAGCGTTACCGCCACTAGATTGTAGTGATTCTGTTGTAATATTCCCTTGATTGCTGACAATCCGAATTTCCGATCCTGCGGTGGATACATTGCCAATATTAATGTCACTATCACTCTTGATTGTAATCGAAGCATTATCTATTCCCAAGAGTGTGCCTGTGGCTGTAACTCGACCTAAGTTCGCGTTTGATTGGATAGTTACTGGGTCGCGAAAAGTAGTACCATTAGCAATTTCAATTGTACCGCTGCTATTATTGCCACCGATCGCGATCGCGGCAAAACCATTTCCTAATGCGGCTAAATCAATATCTGTCAAATCTAAGGTATTTTTCCCTTGATTAATTGAGTTACCGATCGCCATACTTTGATTGGGGTTGGTAGACTGTAAACTCAAATTACCGCCGCTACTGACAGAATTATTACCACCAGTAAAATCAATTTCTTGACCTGTTAAACTAATATCACCATTAGTGCTGGCGATCGCACCCGCAGAAATATCTCCCGCACCTTTTAAAGTAACATTTCCTCCTCCATTTCCCTTGGCATCAATATTCCCAGCAGTAACATTTTGCGCCGCATTCAGAGAAATATTACCGCTATTACCATTATTCGCCGCCGCCGCGATCTTACTATTTGTTACTTGTTGATTATTAGTTGTTGTTACTTGTTGATTGCTACTTGTTAGTTGGGAATTTTCACCTATGCCAACAATTAAAGATCCCGTTCTACTGGTAAGATTAATTTCTCCACCTTTACTATTACCTGTCGTGTTAATTTGACCTGCGGTAAGATTCTCCAAAGCATTTGCCATGACATTTCCCGCAACATTTCCAGAAGCCGATAAAACCTCAGTGCGAATAGTTCCACTACCGGAAATATTAATATTTCCCCCTGTATTTTTTCCGTCAGATAACAGAGAATTAATATTAATATCGCTACCGCTGCTAACAGTAATATTTCCCGCATTAGCAGATAAATTAGCTGATGATAACTGATTAGCTCGAATTTCTCCTATCCCGCTGGCGAGGTTAATATCACCACCATTTGTGTTAATATTGCCAACACTAATCCCCACTCCATAAATTGATACCTTGCCACCTTGAGTAACAATTGTATCGCTTGAACGCATGGAAAACGATCCTACAGCATCGCGATCGGAGTCCGCAGTAAAAGTAATTGAACCCGTAGTTGCTGCCAAGTTTAACTTACCCGAAGCCAGAGGATTAATAACAATATCATTAGTTGCTTCTAGCACTATATCAGTAGTAGCAGCCAGGTTTTCCAAGGCCTTCGCTGAGATAGTAAAAAAATCACCGCTGGCATCTTCACCTAAAATACTACCTTGGGCAATTTCTTCATCATTAGCACCTGTTTCTCCATCAATAATATTAATATTTTTGGGGTCAAGTAACAAAGTTCCTAAACCATTTACTCCCCTAGTATCAACACTACCATTAAAGGTCAAATTTTCCTTTCCTGATACTTCTACAAATCCCCCAAAACCACCAGTTGCGCTGATGCGACCAAAAAAGCCTGTAGTTTTGTCAGCCCAGACGATAATGCGGCCGCCGTTACCTGTTGAAATAGCATTAGCCGCGATCGCACTATTGCTATCTATATATGTATTTGTAGCATTTGGGACAACACCTAAGCCGCGAAAATCTCCCCCAATTCTCACATTTCCGCCGCCAAAAATGCCAGAAGCATCAATATTAGCACCGAATAATCCGACACCACTACCTAAAACATTAACTGTTCCCCCCACATTAGTAGAAGAAACATTAATATTACCTGATGCGATCGCACCTCCCGCCACCGATGGTAATATTTGTCCCGAAGTAGTTAATACAACTTGTCCATCAGCATTAACATTTAAACCAGTAGCATGACTAATATCCCCACCAGTTAAAAGTTGAGGTAGAGAAAGAGGAGTAATTTGCGAACTAGAATGAGAGATTGAGTTATGATTAATTCCTGATTCCCCAGTCGGTATTTCCAAACTTAATAGTAAGCCTGTTTGAGAAATCCGCACCACATTTTCACCCTTGACAGCAGCTATAGTAATTTGACCGGCTGGCGCGGCTAATTTCCCCGTATTAATTACTATCCCACCTAACAAAGTTAAATTTTTCCCCTCACCGACAGCTAATTCACCAGCATTGACAATTACCCCTGATTGCGGGCTAAAATTAAAAGTATTGGGAGTGCCAATTAATGAGGCGTAATTATTCGCTCCCGTAGCATTAAATGAGCCATTATTCAAGCCAATACTGTTAGCAGTAGTAGCCAGAAAAGATCCAGGTACGTCTAATCTGGCATTAGATCCAAAGATCATCCCAGCGGGATTCATTATGTATAAATTAGCATTCCCACCGGAGACAGAAATTAAACCATTAATTATTGAAGCTTCGCCACCAACAACGCGAGTTAAAATGTTATGAATCGCAGGATTAGTCAAAAAATTGGCAACTTGACCAGGTTCTACACCAAAGCGAGTTAAACTGTGGAAAAGATTTGCGCCATCGCTTGATTTAGATCCACCTTGGATATCGTAGCGGTTGCCATGAGGAGTGACAATAGTACCAGTACCATCAGGGGCCGGGACAATTTGTTGGGCCTTAGCGGAAAGAGTTTGGGGGAAAAGCATGAATACTTGTCCATTCTCTCCCATCCAAACTGTGCCAGAGGGAAGAGTTAAGATCCATAGGATGGCATGGGGAAGTGCTGCAAGAATCGAACGCATACCGTAATTCGTCTTCATTATGGTTTTTCCTTGGTTTTGACCTATACCATAAGGTTGAGATTTGAGATTCAAGAACGTTACTTACACCCTAAGATCCTTTATTTTCGCTGCTACCGCCCATTCTCAAATCTAAATATCAGTTTGTAGATTAAGCGATCGCAAATCGCAAGGATATCATCTCGAATGATGAGTTATTAGCTTTGTAGTGACGAGCGCTACTAAGTAAGATTAAGTAGATACTTTTTCACTCTTCGATCGCTCACCATACATTTTATTATGCCCATCTACCTAACAAAGATAGCAAAAATTGGGAATAAATGTCTACAAAAAAAGAAATTCGCAGTACCCAGGAAATCCGCCTGATCGGTTTAACTGGGGGCATCGCTACTGGTAAAACTACGGTATCTAATTATCTGGCAAAAGTTTATCATTTGCCAATTTTGGATGCAGATATTTATGCCCGTGAAGCAGTAATTCCTGACTCGCCTATTTTAGCACGAATTGTACAGCGCTTTGGGAATCGGGTGTTGTTGGCTGATGGTAGCCTGAATCGACGCGAACTTGGCAATATTGTATTTAGTGAAGTTGGGGAATTGCGGTGGTTGGAAGAGCAAATTCATCCATTAGTCCGCGATCGCTTTTTGCAAGACATTGAAACCTATATTTCCAGTCAAAGTCAGGATATGCAGCCTTTGACTATGGTATTAGCTGTACCTTTGCTATTTGAAGCAAATATGACCGATTTGGTGACAGAAATTTGGGTAGTATCTTGTCCGCTAGGTAAACAACTCGAACGACTGGTAAAACGCGATCGAATTGACTTAAATCAAGCTCAAGCGCGAATTAATCGCCAAATGTCTTTAGCAGAAAAGTGTCAAAAAGCTGATGTAGTTTTGGATAATTCAACAACAGTGGAATCGCTATTAAAACAAGTAGACTTAGTAATTTAGTCACTAAAGACACAAACAAAGAGGGAGCAGTATTGAGAAGAGAGTCAATAGGTATAAACGCGATCGCCATGACACCCCCGCACTTCCACACCCTCGCACCTCCCTCAAATTTATTTTTTTAACCGGAAGACACAGGGAAAAGTCCGTATCAGGAAATAGACACTCTGACATGGACACTACTAAATTATGCGCTTCTACACTTCTATCTTGTTGTCAAGCCTATTATTAATGGGCGGAACAGTTAAATCTCCAAGCATTGAATCCCATTCGACGGGATCTTCTGACAGTCACTCTGTCGAACAAATACTGGCAACTCAATCAGATAATTACACAGTTCAAGCCAATAACGAAACTGAAGTCTCGCCTGAGCGGGGTAGTGGGCGATAAACCCAATAAAAAACTGGAATTTAGCATTTAAAACTCGAAAATAGCTGAATTCTTTTATTAAGCTTTTTTTGCTAGTCTCTACGCTCAGAAAATTTGCCAAGGTTAGAAACTTTTGAAGTATTAATCCCAGTTAGTTCCCGGATGAACTAACTGGGATTCTGTATTGAGTATCTATAAGTCTACCACACATTTAGTCATGTATAACATCCTTCGAGTTGTTTTATTTGCTACTCTAATTTCTGGGATAATTATGCCTTCCCAAAAAGTGGCTTTCTCTTCAATCTCTAAACACCTGTCGCAGACTGGGCAAGAGACAATATTAGTTGAAGAAACTACTGGAGGTTGTAGCGATACTCCTGTTAAGGGATGCGGTCGTAGAGATAGTTCTGCTTAAACAAGTTGATTTACTTAGACATTGAATTGAGAGCCAATAACCCCCCACGATAATTCATTCACTCCCAAGATTTTACCCTTAAATTAATAACCCCCGATCGAGATCTATGACCTTTGAGCGGGGGTTTTTGAAAGCGTTTGTAGCGATCGGACGATCTAATCGATAGCGACCATGACATCAGATGCCTTGATCACTGCGTACACTTCCTTATCAACTGCCAGCCCCAAGCTCTCAGCGGAGGCTTTGGTAATCATCGCTGTAATTTCCACGCCGGGGGACACTTCAACTATCACTTCATCGTTGACAGTCCCTGTCACCACAGATTTCACTTTTCCCTTTAAGGTATTGCGTGCGCTAATTTTCATTACTCTCTCCAAAATTAAATGTACCCGATCTATATTTCAGTTTATTTCCAAACGTAGAAATAATAACATTCACTTTAGATAATTTTAGAGTTTTTTTATAATTCTTGACAATAACTATGACGCGATCGCTCCTGCAACATCCCTGTAGCGACGCGATCGTGCCGTTTTCTAACGTTTTTAGCCCTCTAGGGCGTGTTTTCAAACCTTGGGAGCGCGAAGCATTATTAAATAACTTGATGATTTGGTTTGTAGTAAGCGCTTTAGCGCTAAAGCGCTTACTACAAATACTTACAAAGTATTACGGATTTTTTCTGCATAGCAAGTCAAACTTGCGAGATTCTTTGGCAAATCAAACGAGCAAGGTTTTAATGCCAGCGTACCTAAATTTAATTCATCCTGAAATCGTTTGATTCGATCGCGACAAGTGGCTACGCTCCCGATAATTGAGTTTTCCAGTAAATAGCTTTCATCAAAACAAGTTTGTTGATTGCTAGATGGTTTAAGGTGTTGAGTATTGCCATCATTTTTGATACTAGCAATATTTTGGGTCATGCGCTTTACGAAGGAGCGAATAAATGGTAAAGCTTCTTCAATTGCTTCTTCATCGGTTTGACTGACAAAAAAGAAACGAGATAGTACCAATTTTTCAGAACCACTGGAATTAATGGCGCGATACTGAGCCAAATTTTTCTTTAATCGATCGAGGGAAAAGGGTGCGCCGCCCATTAAACCAAAGGAATGTAATGCTGCTTGCTCGATCGCGTCTCGATCGCTGGTTGCTAAATAAACTGGAATCGGAGACTGTAAGGGTTTAGGATGGATAGTTAAGCGATCGCACTGGTAATATTTCCCAGCAAAGGAAACCTCTGTGTCATACAGCAATTTCTCCAATAATTCTAAGGCTTCTAACATTCGATTGCGAGATTCGTCCATTGCAATACCAAAGTGTTGATTTTGTTCTGGAAATGGTCCTCCTTTTGCTACTCCCAACAAAAATCTACCATTGCATAAATGATCGAGTGTAGCCATATCTTCTGCCACTGTCACTGGATTATGAAATGCTAGTAAAACCGCCGCAGAACCCAGATGAATCCGAGATGTCACCCCGGCTAAATGTGCAATTAAAACCGCGATCGATGGGCTCACATGAAAATCGCTAAAGTGATGTTCCGTAATCCACGCTTCTTCAAAACCCAAAGTTTCTGCGTGTTGAATCATTACCGTCTGTTCTGCGATCGCTCGATGAGCATCCTGATACTGATTTTCGTAGGTGCAAAAAAGTCCTGTTTTCATAATTTATCTCCAAATGCGATCGATTGCTGTATTGGTATCACATTGGCGCTGAAATAGCATTTAGCAATAAGGATGTACTCGCAAGCCGTAACCTTGTCACAGTCAGCTTCTAAAATTTATTTTGGGTATGGGTACGAGTATTTTTAGAGTCGATCGTGGGTAGAGCGCGTTTTGAAACTTTTGAAACTACAAATTTGATGTAGTGGAAGAGTTGCTATAATTTAAAGAAACTGCTCTAGTAGAAATTCTACCAGAGCAGCCTCATCAAACTAAAATTCAATCCAACAACTCAGAATCAAAATTAGCCAAGTTTAGCCACATCCATCGCCAAATCCATCACCCCACCCGAAGACTCAAGTTTCGCAATATCTAACAAAGTCTTCAACACAGAATCAGGATTCAAAGACAGCGAATCAATTCCTAACTCAACTAAGAATCTTGCAAACTCAGGATAATCGCTTGGTGCTTGGCCGCAAATTCCAATCTTACGATTATATTTTTTTGCCGCCTTAATTGCAATTTGTACCATCCGTTTCACCGCCTCATTCCGCTCATCAAAAATGTGAGCAACCAAAGCAGAATCGCGGTCTAAACCTAACGTTAACTGCGTTAAATCGTTCGATCCAATCGAGAAACCATCAAACACGGCGGCAAATTCATCAGCGAAAATTACGTTACTCGGTAATTCACACATCACATAAACTTGCAAACCATTTTCACCCTTCACTAAACCATGTTTTGCCATCTCAGCTAACACTTTTCGGCCTTCTTCCGGGGTGCGGCAAAATGGAATCATAGGAATCACATTCGTTAAACCCATTTCATCCCGTACCCGCTTCAAAGCTTTGCATTCCAGAGCATAAGCTTCCCGATAATTCGGATCGTAATAACGAGAAGCACCGCGCCATCCAATCATCGGATTTTCTTCTTTGGGTTCAAATTGGCGACCACCCAAAAGATTCGCGTATTCATTGCTCTTAAAATCGCTCATCCGCACTACTACAGGATTGGGATAAAATGCCGCTGCAATCATACCAATACCATGAGCTAATTTATCCGTGAAGAAATCAGGTTTATCATCGTAAAGTGCCGTCAATTCAGCGATCTCGTTTTTAACAGCTTCATCCTCCAATTCATCAAACTTAATTAATGCCATCGGATGTGTTTTAATGTGATTGGCAATAATGAACTCTAACCGTGCCAAACCCACACCATCGCAAGGAATCGCTGATAAACCAAATGCTTCCTCTGGATTGCCCACATTCATCAAGATTTTAGTGCGAATTTTGGGCAAGTTATCCAGAGCAGTTTCTTGGACTTCAAAGGGTACTAAACCTGCATAAACTTTGCCTTCTTCTCCTTCAGCACAAGAAATTGTCACCTCTTGACCGGTTTGCAAAACTTTCGTCGCATCACCGCAACCAACGATCGCAGGGATTCCCATTTCACGAGCAATAATCGCCGCATGACAGGTACGGCCGCCAGCATTAGTAACAATAGCGCTGGCTTTTTTCATAATCGGTTCCCAGTCAGGATCGGTTTTATTTGTAACTAAAACTTCCCCTGCTTGGAAATCATCAATTTTGTGGGCATCGAGAATTACCCGTGCTTTACCTTGGCCGATCATTTCGCCAACGGAACGACCTTTAACTAGGACATTTCCTGTACCTTTCAGTTTGTAATTTCGCAGGATAGAACCCAATTTTTGCGATTGTACGGTTTCCGGCCGCGCTTGGACAATGAATAGTTCATTTGTGAGCCCATCTTTTGCCCATTCAATGTCCATTGGAGTGTAGGTTCCGCGCACTTGGGAGTAGTGATCTTCAATCAAAATAGCCCATTTTGCTAGTTGCAGAATTTCCTCATCATTGATGGCAAATTTCCCCCGTTCTGAGACTGGTACTGAGACGTTTTTAGTGTATTTGGAGCCGCCCAAGTCATACACCATTTTGACTTCTTTTGTCCCCAAACGTTTCTCTAAAATGGGTCGGAAACCTTGTTTTAGTGTGGGTTTAAAGACTAAGTATTCATCGGGATTCACAGCCCCTTGCACGACGTTTTCACCCAACCCGTAGGCGGCGGTGACAAGTGCTGCATTCTTGAATCCTGTTTCGGTGTCGATCGAGAACATTACACCAGAGGAGGCTAAATCCGATCGCACCATTTTTTGAATACCCACAGAAAGCGCAACTTCAAAGTGGTCAAAACCTTTGATTTGGCGGTAGGAAATGGCGCGATCGGTGAAAATGGAAGCGAAGCACTTGTGAGTGCAATCAAGCACGCCACTGCAACTTTGAACGTTGAGATAAGTTTCTTGCTGTCCAGCAAAACTGGCATCTGGCAAGTCTTCTGCTGTGGCGGACGATCGCACTGCCACATCTGTGCTTTCTCCGTAGCGATCGCACAGTTTCCCATAAGCCCCTGTAATCGCATCTTGTAAGTCTTGAGGAAACGGTGTTTCCAGGATTAAAGTCCGTGCTTGTTTACCCCGCAGTCGCAAATTCGGCCCATCTTCTACATCTAAATCGGCAAAGAGCGATCGCAATTTAGCTTCTAAACCCGCAGATTTAATAAAGTAGCGGTAGGCGTAAGCTGTGGTAGCAAATCCGTTAGGAACGTTGATTCCTTTGGGAATTAACTGTCGAATCATTTCCCCTAGAGATGCGTTTTTTCCACCTACTAACGGGATGTCTGCAATCCCAACTTCATCAAACCATAATACCAGAGATTGATCTTTAGCAACCTTGGTATTTATTTCTCTAACTAATGTTTCCAGCATGGTTTATTTCCTCCAAACTTAAGCTCAGCCTGGTAAGCTTAAGAAAACTTCTTAAATCTAGTTTTGTTACCAGTTTATATCGAAAGGTAACAAATCCTTGACAAAGGCTTTAAATGATGTTAAACAATGTATCTGAGAACGGTTAAAGATTGATCCCCGATAATTAATCGTTGGGTTTTATGGCGATATCCTATGCCGATCGGTTGATACTTTGTCGGAGAGACTTTTTTTATTCCCTCTATTTACATCCTATTACTTCTGTTCAGATACATCAAGATAGGTACGGCAATTTCCCTTAGTTACCAAAAGTAAAAAATTTGCATTTGCTGGCTTGTATAGGTTATTATAAAAAAAAGCTTAAAGAAAAAATACAAATTAGCCCAGGGAATTAGTTAATTTAACAAAATTTTGATTTCATCACATTTAATCAGTCAAAAAAATGAAAATAAAACATAATTTAACCGAGCGTGATGCCCGAATCCAGACTAACTGGTGCTTCGACGATCCTTGTCCGATTCAGTTCATGCTAGAATTACTAGGTAGTAAATGGTCTGTGCTAATTTTGCGAGAGTTATTTAGACGCGATCGCCGCACCCACGAATTATTAGAAGCCTTACCAGGAATTAGCTCTAAAACGCTGACAATGAGACTTAGAGAGTTAGAAGTGCACGGTTTAGTCAAACGGACAGTTTTTGCAGAAATTCCGCCTCATGTTGAGTATACCCTCACAGAAAAAGGGCGAGAAGTTCAGCCTGTGATGATCGCACTCAAACAGTTAGGAGAGCAGTGGTTAGGGAAAAAAAGTTGTGCTTGTCTTAATCAATGACGATCGCGGCTGTAGTAGAGCATATAATTCCTGTGCGTTCATATAGCTAGGGACTAGGGGCTACGATGCTCAGGAAGAAGGGAATAGCATCAAAGGTTCCAGCAATCAATCATGTCCTAAGCGCCTTGGCGACTGCTATATCAAATCCGTTAGCCTCGGTATTATTCATCTCTCCGATCTCCCTCTGTGTTCTCTGCGTTCTCTGTGGTTAAATCATTGTTCGCTCTTTAATAAACTCGCCAGTCAATACCCCCTAAACTATCAAACAAAAATCCCCCGCCAAAAGGCAGGGGATTTATTTAATTACCTACAAATCAGAGTTCAGAATTAACCGAACTTCCCAGCAGTAGAAGCAATTAAAAACGCCGCATAAGTTATGACAAACCCAGCAGAGAAGTGAGCTAAACCAACTACACGAGCTTGCATGATTGACAGAGCCACTGGCTTATCCTTCCAACGAACCAAGTTCGCCAAAGGAGTACGTTCGTGAGCCCAAACAATCGTCTCGATCAACTCTTGCCAGTAACCACGCCAAGAGATCAAGAACATGAAACCAGTTGCCCAAACCAAGTGTCCTAACAAGAACATCCAAGCCCAAACAGACAAGTTATTCGTTCCAAACGGGTTATAACCGTTGATCAACTGAGAAGAATACTGCCAGAGGTAATCGCGGAACCAGCCCATCAGGTAGGTAGAAGACTCATTAAACTGAGCCACGTTACCTTGCCAGACACCCAAGTGTTTCCAATGGAAGTAGAAAGTCACCCAGGCGATCGTATTCAGCATCCAGAACGCCGCTAGATAGAAAGAATCCCATCCAGAGATGTCGCAAGTACCGCCACGACCAGGACCGTCGCAAGGGAAAGCATAGCCAAAATCTTTCTTATCTGGCATCAGCTTAGAACCACGAGCGTCCAAAGCACCCTTAACCAAAATCAAGGTAGTGGTGTGCAAGCCTAGCGCGATCGCATGGTGAACCAAGAAATCGCCAGGGCCAATAGCCAAGAACAAAGAGTTAGTGCCACTGTTGATCGCATCCAACCAGCCTGGGAGCCATACGTTACCGTAGTTCGGCCAAGCAGTAGCCGCAATGCTATCAGCATTAGACAACAAGACGTTCATACCATACAGCGCCTTACCGGAAGCAGCCTGAACGTACTGTGCGAACACAGGCTCAATCAAGATTTGCTTCTCAGGAGTGCCAAAGGCAACTACAACGTCGTTGTGAACATACAAACCGAGAGTATGGAAACCCAAGAACAGAGATACCCAACTCAAGTGAGAGATAATCGCTTCCTTGTGTTCCAACACGCGGGCCAGCACGTTACCCTTATTTTGCTCAGGATCGTAATCCCGAACCATAAAGATCGCGCCGTGAGCAAAAGCGCCCAGCATGATGAATCCAGCAATGTACTGGTGGTGCGTATACAGAGCAGCCTGCGTTGTGTAATCCCGCGCTATAAAAGCATAAGAAGGCAACGAGTACATATGCTGTGCCACCAGCGAGGTGATCACGCCCAAACAAGCTAAGTGCCAACCCAATTGGAAGTGCAAAGAGTTGTTGTAGGTCTCATAAATGCCTTGGTGAGGCATATTAAAAGGTCCTTCAACTTTCTTGCCAAAGAAATCTTTGGAATCGCACATTTCCTTGATGCTGTGACCAATACCGAAGTTAGTCCGGTACATATGACCAGCAACAATAAACAGAACTGCGATCGCCAAGTGGTGGTGAGCCATGTCAGTCAACCACAAAGATTCTGTCTGAGGATGGAAACCACCCAAGAAAGTCAGAATTGCAGTTCCCGAACCCTGAGCAGTACCAAAAATATGGTTAGCTGTATCCGGGTTTTGAGCGTAAACGCCCCAGTTACCTGTAAAGAAAGGAGCTAAACCAGCCGGGTGAGGCATCACAGACAGGAAGTTATCCCAGCCAACGTGCTGACCGCGAGATTCAGGAATAGCAACGTGAATCAAGTGACCGGCCCAAGCCAAAGAGCTAACACCGAACAAACCAGCCAAGTGGTGGTTGAGGCGAGATTCAGCATTCTTGAACCAAGACAAACTAGGACGGAACTTGGGCTGAAGGTGCAACCAACCTGCAAACAAGAGCAGAGAGGCTAACACTAACAGGAAGATCGCTCCCTGATACAAGTCACCATTAGTCCGCATCCCGATCGTGTACCACCAGTGGTACACGCCGGAGTAAGAAATATCCACCGGATTAGATGCACCCGCTTGGGTGAAAGCATCTACTGCCGCAGTACCGAATTGAGGGTCCCAAATCGCATGAGCGATCGGACGGACATTTAGAGGGTCTTTAATCCACTGTTCAAAGTTACCTTGCCAGGCTACGTGGAACAGGTTGCCGGAAGTCCAGAGAAAAATGATTGCTAGATGGCCGAAGTGGGAGGCAAAAATCTTTTGGTAAAGATTTTCCTCAGTCATACCATCGTGGCTTTCAAAGTCGTGGGCAGTAGCAATCCCGTACCAGATCCGACGAGTAGTTGGATCTTGAGCAAGGTCTTGGCTAAATTTTGGAAATTTTGTTGCCATAAGCCTTGATTTAATGCTGAATCCTGAAGTTTGCATGGATTCGGGTGCTGATTTTGGATTCTTGATTTTGGGAAATGATTCAAAATCCAGAATCCAAAATCTTAGGGGAAGTTACCCTACCGAAATAATTCGAGCTAGGAAGAATGCCCACGTAGTGACAATTCCACCCAAGAGGTAGTGAGCTACCCCGACCGCGCGACCCTGAATAATGCTCAGAGCACGAGGCTGAATTGCTGGAGCTACTTTAAGTTTATTATGAGCCCAAACAATTGATTCAATCAATTCTTGCCAGTAGCCGCGACCACTGAACAGGAACATCAAGCTGAAGGCAAAAATGAAGTGACCGGCCAAGAACAGCAAGCCGTAAGCTGACAATGCTGAACCGTAGGATTGAATCACCTGGGCAGCTTGAGCCCAGAGGAAATCACGCAGCCAACCATTTATGGTAATCGCACTTTGGGCGAAGTTGCCGCCGGTGATATGAGAGATTGTACCGTCTGGATCGACAGTACCCCACACATCTGACTGCATCTTCCAACTAAAGTGGAAAATCACAATTGATAAACTGTTATACATCCAGAACAGGCCCAAGAAAACGTGATCCCAGCCTGATACTTGACAAGTGCCGCCACGACCAGGACCATCGCAAGGGAACCCAAAGCCTAAACTGGCTTTGTCGGGAACCAAGCGAGAGCTACGGGCAAACAGCACGCCCTTGAGGAGAATCAAAACAGTAACGTGGATGGTGAAAGCATGGATGTGGTGAACCATAAAGTCCGCCGTACCCAAGGCGATCGGCATCATGGCGATTTTACCGCCCACTGCTACAACGCCACCGCCAAAAGCGTGGCTGACAATTCCCAAGGCATTCGGAGCAGTGTTACCGGGAGCCAAGGTGTGAATATTTTGTATCCACTGAGCGAATACTGGCTGCAATTGAATGCCAGTATCGGAGAACATATCTTGAGGACGACCAAAAGCTCGCATCGTGTCGTTGTGAACGTACAGACCGAAGCTGTGGAAACCTAAGAAAATACAAACCCAGTTGAGGTGCGAAATGATCGCATCCCGATGGCGGAGTACGCGGTCCAACAAGTTGTTAACGTGCTGAGCCGGATCGTAATCTCGTACCATGAAGATCGCCGCGTGAGCCGCTGCTCCTA
The DNA here is from genome assembly GCA_001698425.1 of Oscillatoriales cyanobacterium USR001. GTDB lineage: Bacteria > Cyanobacteriota > Cyanobacteriia > Cyanobacteriales > Microcoleaceae > Kamptonema. Next base: position 21,241 of record MBRE01000055.1, read on the forward strand.
CAATCAGGAATCCGCCAATCCACATATGGTGGGTGAATAGAGATAGCTGAGTTGGGTAATCAGTGGCAATGTACGGATACGGAGGCATCGAGTACATATGTTGGGCGACGAGGATGCTCAAAGAGCCCATCCAAGCCAAGTTCCACGACAGTTGGCAATGCCAAGACTGGGTGAAGATTTCGTACATCCCTTTGTGGCCTTCGCCGGTGAAGGGACCCTTGTGAGCTTCCAGAACTTCCTTAAAGCTGTGACCAATGCCCCAGTTCGTCCGGTAGAAGTGACCGGCGATGATGAATAGCACGGCTAAAGCTAAGTGGTGGTGGGCTGTATCAGTCAGCCACAGACCGCCAGTGGTTGGGTTTAGACTACCTTTGAAGGTGAGGAAGTCGCTGTAAGCTGCCCAGTTTAGGGTGAAGAACGGAGTTAGACCCTGCGCGAAGCTGGGGTAAATGTCCGCCATCAAACTGGGGTTTAAAATCCACTCGTGAGGCAGAGGAATATCGCCAACTGATGCGATGAGTTTGCCGCCTACTGTTAAGGGTTTGCCAGCATCGATCGCATCTAAACAAGCATTGATCGGCAGGGAAACGTGAATCTGCTGACCTGCATAACCCAAGCAGCCACAACCTAGCAAGCCTGCCAAGTGGTGATTCATCATCGATTCCACGTTCTGGAACCATTCCAGTTTCGGAGCGCGGACGTGATAATGGAACCAACCAGCAAACAGCATTAAGGCTGCCATTACTAGAGCACCGATAGCTGTGCAGTATAGCTGGTATGAGTTAGTAATACCGTTGGCACGCCACAATTGGAATAGACCAGAGGTGATCTGAATCCCATGAAAGCCACCACCGACATCGGCATTTAAAATTTCTTGACCGAAAATTGGCCAAACCACTTGAGCGCTAGGCTTGATGCCTATGGGGTTCGTTAGCCAAGCTTCGTAGTTGGAAAACTTTGCGCCATGAAAATACGCTCCGCTTAACCAAACGAAGATTACGGCTAAGTGACCGAAGTGAGCACTAAAAATTTTGCGTGAAACGTCTTCTAAGTCGCTGGTATGACTGTCAAAGTCGTGAGCGCTAGCGTGCAGCTTCCAAATCCAGGTCGTAGTTTTGGGGCCTTTGGCTAAAGTACGGTCGAAATGTCCCGGCTTAGACCACTTCTCAAAGGAGGTGGGAACTGGATTTTCATCGACTGTAACTTTCACCTTTGCCTGTCGCTCTGGAGGACTAATTGTCATGCAGACTCTCCTCTCTATAAAGCCAAGGAACGAGATATTGATACTCCTCTCTCTGAAGCGCGGCAGTTCAACCGCTTTGTTCGAGGGAGTTGATTTATGAATTATAGATTCCCACATCTTCTGCATTATTTTTGTTAACAATTATTAAAAAACGTACATTAGTGATTTACGAAACTTTGAGATTTCACATCTATCAAAAAAAGTCAAGTGTATTTTTCTTAACTTTACAAAACTCAAGGAAGAGGGAAGAAGGAAGAGGGAAGAGGGAGGAGGGAAGAGGGAAGAAGGAAGAGGGAAGAAGGGGTGGGATCGGTCTTCTAGTTTTAACTGTGCTTTGTCGTTACCGTTTTTCAGCTATAGTTTTCCTATATATATAGATAAGTTTTAGGAGAATGACTGCGTGTTTGGCATCAATTGGTGGTGGACGGCTGCGCGAAGACTGCTGGCATCTTTGACAGTGGTGATTTTAGTGTTGAGTCTGGCTGGTTGTGGCGATCGCATTTCGGAATTGCCCAACTCTAGTGGTGATAGTGCTTTGGCTACTGTCAAGGCTTCAAAAATTTCAGAGGTTTCTCCTCCAGAAGAGATTCAAGAATTACGTCAGGCTTTGGAAATTTATCAACCTCAAGTAAAAATATTGAGTCCGCAGCCGGATGAAGTTCTAAATGATAATACTGTTACGGTGAAGTTTGATGTGCAAGATTTACCCATTTTCAAAGATGCTAATTTTGGTTTGGGGCCGCATCTTCATGTTTTTTTGGATAACCAAGATTACAAGGCTATTTATGATGTGAATGAACCTTTTGTATTGTCAGATTTAGAGCCAGGAACTCATACTTTGAGGGCTTTTGCTTCGCGTCCTTGGTATGAAAGCTTTAAAAATGAAGGTGCATTTGCTCAAATTACTTTTCATGTTTTTACTAAAACTGAAGAAAATAATCCCGATCCTGCTTTGCCTTTGTTAACTTATAGTCGTCCTCAAGGAAGCTATGGGGCTGAACCGATCATGTTAGATTTTTATTTAACTAATGCTCCGCTGCATTTAGTAGCACAAGAAAATCCAGCGGATGAAATTGTTGATTGGAAAATTCGGGTGACGGTGAATGGTGAAAGTTTTGTGGTTGATGAGTGGCAATCTATTTATCTTAAAGGTTTTAATCCCGGCAAAAATTGGGTGCAGGTGGAATTAATTGACGATCGGGGAAACCCAATTAAAAATGCTTTCAATAATACGGTGAGGGTGATTACCTATCAACCTAATGGTGAAGATACTCTTTCTAAGTTGGTTCGTGGTGAGTTAACTGCTGCTGATGTTGGTACTATTGTCGATCGAAATTATGTGGCTAAGAAGACCGAACCAATTATTGAGCCTGTGGAAGTGCCGGCTCCGGTAGCAACGCCTGAGCCTGTAGAAATGCCGACTCCGATGGCAACGCCTGAGCCTGTGGAAGTGCCGGCTCCGGTGGTAAAGCCTGAGCCTGTAGAAATGCCGACTCCGATGGCAACGCCTGAGCCTGTGGAAGTGCCGGCTCCGGTAGCAACGCCTGAGCCTGTGGAAGTGCCAACAGCATCAGAGGTTGAGCAAGTGCCGGTAAAGGTGGAGTCGTCGCAGGTTGAATCAATGCCGCCAGTGGTTAAGTCAGAGGAGGCTGTGGGGACTGTTATTGAGTCAAAAGTTGTGGATAATACGATCGCGCCTTGATAAGAGAAACGGGTTTGAAGTACAGAGAAATAATTTCTTTGTACTTCTACATATTTTGGACTGAATTGACTACTATGAAATTGATATAAATATTTTTCTATGGCAAAGTTACCGGCGGAAACAATAGCGAGTATTTTGAATTTGCAGGCGCGGCTTTTGGCGGGAATTGATGTAGCGAAAGCGGCTGAATTTGCAATTTTTGAGCAATATGGGGAGACAGAGGGAACTGCTACGGTGTTGGAGCAATTGCAAAATGCTGCTGAAAGGTTAAGAAATCCTTACTCTCGCTTCTACACATTGCTGCTGCGGATTTCTGAATCACAGCCAATGGCTTCTTCTGCTATGCTGAATTTATTAGCTCAAACTATTGAGCAAGCACAAGCGGCGCTGGCGGCTTCCGCAGCAAGTGTTCAAGAGGCAAAAATAGATTGGAACATAATATGAATAAACAAAAAAATCTCCCCGATCCAGAGAAAGTTAATAAAACTGTCGCCATGCTTCGGGAAAGTAACCAACGACTTGACGCTCTTACTCTCAGTTTAGACGAACTGATTGCTATGGTGGAGGCTGATATTCGCAATAGTCCGATTAATGTTCATCGTCGAGAAAAGGCGAAACGGTTGGCGGAGTCTGTCAAGCAGGAATAAGGGTGCGATCGCATTCTCTTATTTCGATAAAACTTATTTCGATAAAAGTGCGATCGGCAATGTTTAAGATAAATTGTAGACAGCACATATATCTAAATTATGAATGCAGCAACTATAACTTTAACAACTCCTCTAGAGTTAAACATCGAATTGACAGATGAACAATTTTTTCAACTCTGTCAAAACAACCGAGATTTACAATTTGAACGTACAGCCACAGGAGAATTAATTATTATGCCGCCAACGGGAAGTGAGACTAGCAACCGCAATATTGACCTATCTTATCAACTCCAAGGTTGGAGTCGCCAGAATAATTTAGGCAAAGCTTTTGACTCCTCTGGTGGCTTCAAACTTCCTAATGGTGCAGAACGTTCTCCCGATGCTTCTTGGGTTAGTATTGAACGGTGGAATGCTTTAACTTCAGAACAACAAAATAAATTTGCTCCTCTGTGTCCAGATTTTGTAGTCGAGTTGCGTTCTCCTAGTGATTCTTTGGAAAAATTGAGGAGTAAAATGAGGGAGTATATAGAGAATGGTGCTAGATTGGGATGGTTGATAGATCGGCAAAATCGGCGAGTAGAAATTTATCGGTCTAATCAAGAAGTTGAGATTATTTCATCGCCAACTCATCTCTCCGGTGAAGAGGTATTGCCAGGTTTTGTACTGGATTTACAATACATTTTGTAGTAAGTGCGATCGCACTTTACTTTTTACGAGTTTACGTCAATTTCGCTTTGAATTGGAGCGGTTGCTGGCGGATGACGACCTACAACTTTGTCAGCAGCGCGGATATTTAGCACCCGTTCCCGATTTAAAAATAATGCAGTGATTGTAACTCTTCTTATTGGATAGATTCACTGAGTTTGCGGCGAGAAGACAATTCTACAACTCCTGCTGACTTTGGGTAAGAAAAAGATTGCGAATAGTGCGGTTGACAAAACTTAGGTAATCATCTATTTCTTCGTAGGAATCAAGTTCTTTCTTCTAACTCAATTCTAACTGCACCTTCTATTGGTAGAGATGATGGTAGGTTGTCAAGCTTGGGTAAGATATTAATGGTCATAGGAAATATGAGAAAATACTTTCTGCAATTACACCTGATATTTTGCACCGTTGTTAATCAATGCCTCAATCGTTGGGTGGGGGCAGGTTTTTTAGTCTGTTAGCAGTTAGAAAAAGTTGCGGGCGAACCTGCCCCTACAGATTATTGAAAATTGTGCAACAGTTGAGTTATAATTGATAAACTCCTAAGCATTCCCCCAATACTCCCATGACAGGATTTGAACCAGTTGGCATAGCTTGTAGCGGTATCGCCGTCCCCATTTTTCAGTTAATCTTGGGTGGTGGTGGCAAGTTTCTTGGCTTAATTGGCAAAACGCTAGATGAGAAAACTAAACAGAAAATTTACACTGCATCGGGGGAATATGGCAAACGTTACTGGAAGCGTCACGGCATTCTTAAAGCATTGGGAATGCGGGAGGCAGTGCCCCTAGAATCGGTTTATACTACTGTGCAGTTTTTGGACGATCGAGAAATCCGTAGTTTTGAATCAATCCAAAATTTAGAGGAAGCTTATCGCAAAGCTAATAAGCGAAGTTTTCAGCGTCAAGATTGCCAGAAAGCAGAAGGGGTAAAAATTGCCAATGATAAGCAATATTTGATGGTTTTAGGTCAGCCTGGGGCGGGGAAATCTACATTTTTGCGGAAAATGGGGCTAGAAGCACTGAAGGGCAAACGAGGCGGATTTAAACATGGTTGCATCCCTGTTTTTATTGAACTTAAAAGCTTTATTTCTAGTCAGATAGATATTGAGAAAATTATTGTTGAAGAGTTTAGGATTTGTGGCTTTCCTTCCCCCGATCAATTCATCGCTAAGGCATTAGAACAGGGGAAATTATTAATTTTGCTGGATGGATTGGATGAAGTGCCGACAGTCAACACAAATGAGGTGATTAGTCAAATTCAAAATTTTGTAGATCGCTATGACAAAAATCGCTTTATTGTCTCTTGCCGTATAGCCGCTTATCGACACAATTTTAAACGCTTTACCGATGTAAAACTTGCAGATTTTGATGATACTCAAATTGAGCAGTTTATTAAGAACTGGTTTCACTCTGAGGCCGATCAACAAGCGGGAACGGCTCAAAAATGTTGGGAGTTATTGCAAAAGCCAGAATATGCAGCACCTAAAGAGTTAGCTCACACGCCTTTATTATTAACTTTCCTGTGCCTCAATTATAACAGTTCGCAAAATTTTCCTAATAATCGCAGCGTTCTCTATAAGAAAGCTCTGCGGATCTTGTTGGAAGAATGGGCAGCGGAAAAGCGGATTCTGCGAGATGAAATTTATCAAGGATTGAGTCCGGAGTTAGAGGAGATTCTGCTATCGGATATTGCTTATAGTGGTTTTGAGGTTGATAAGCTGTTTTTCTCCCAGCGAGAAGTGGTTGAGCAAATTAAAACTTTTTTAGCAAATAATTTGAATGTACCGAAGCATTTAAACGGTGAGGCGGTGCTGAATGCGATCGCAGTTCAACAGGGGATTGTGGTAGAACGAGCCGAGGATGTTTATTCTTTTTCGCATTTGACACTTCAGGAATATCTTACGGCTCAATATATTGCTGATAATAATTTAATTGAGCAGTTAGTTACTAATCATCTTTGCGATCGACGCTGGCGAGAGGTGTTTTTGTTGGTGGCGGGGTTGGTGCGTTCAAGAAATGGGGCTGATGACTTGCTGTTGTTAATGGAAAAAGAGGCTCAAAAATATATTATTAATATGCCGAAGTTGCAAGGGCTATTGCAATGGGCAGATGAAGCAACTAAGGGTTCGGAAGGTGATTTTAAACCTGTGGGTAAACGCGCTGCGGCGATCGCCATCGCCTACGCCATCGCCATCGCCAACGCCAACGCCAACGCCTACGCCATCGCCAACGCCTACGCCTACGCCATCGCCAACGCCTACGCCATCGCCAACGCCTACGCCATCGCCAACGCCTACGCCATCGCCTACGCCATCGCCAACGCCAACGCCATCGCCTACGCCATCGCCAACGCCATCGCCAACGCCATCGCCTACGCCATCGCGTTTGCCGAAGAATTTAAAAAAATCAAAATCTTCAAGGACGTGAACTGGAATGAACTAATTGCTCAACTGGAGACACTCAAGGCTCAAGTACCCGATGATGACCAACCTGAACAAGAATACTTAGCATTTGCCGATCGCCTTTTAGATACCTGGTGTAATGCACTCCATCTCGCTCCAGAAATAGTCAAATTATCTAAGGAAGAAGCAGAAGCGCTGGGAGATTATTTATATGCCAATTTTCTCATCATCCAATGCAAAGAAGCCGCCGTGAGAATATCAGCAACAACCTGGGAAGAAATAGAATCGCGGATGTTGCTAGTTCCAGAGAATTAAAAGAGAATTGAATCATAAAATTAATGCCCTTCAAAAGCGATTGTAGTATCTACTTCAACAACTGCATAAAAGCATTCACCGCATCATATTGATCCGCCATCCGCGAATAAAACTCGATCGATCTTAAATCTAACTCCGGCAAAAGTTCGCTCTTACTAACTAATTTATATCCTGTTGAACCTAAACAATAAACTGAAATTACCCCATCTTCCCAAAACCAAACTTCTTGTACTCCCACCCGTCGATAAATTTCCAGCGTATCAATTCCACCAGTCGTTACTATTACCTCAATTGCCAAATCTGGAACTGACTTTCGTGTACCCAAACAATAAGACTCATCTGGTTCTTTCCGCGCCCCCAATTCCTTCATCCCAATTGTTGTACTACCGCGTGCATAAAAACGAATATTTTTCATCCGCATATAAATCTCTAAAAGCTGACATAAAGTTTTTTTCGGTTCTTCGTGAACATCAGATAAAGGGGCGATAATTTCTAAAGTTCCATCTAAATAAGTTAAAAGTGCGCCTGTTTTTGCCAAATCTGTATCCAATTTTTCCAGAGTCTCCCATGTCACATTTGACAGTAAGGCTCCACTTTTATCTAACTGTGTTTGAGAAGTTGCGATAACCATTTGATTGACCTTTGATAATCACTTTTTGATTATATATAATTTTTGAGGCGATCGCGCCTAGCGGATAATTTCTTGTTCGTAATCTGTTATACTCAAGAGTTAATGGTTTTTGCGGACTTTTGCTAGAGTCCAGGGGTTTCGACTCCTGACGGCGTAAACTGTCAGTGAAAATAGTGGAAAATGTGAATAATCAGGCACTATTCTACAGGGGGAAAATGCTTTGGAAAAATTAGCTACAAGAGAAAAGTCAATCGCTTCTGGAAGTAAAGATATAAAAATCATTATGGAAAACCCACAAATTTTGTACGATCGCGGTAATGCTTTGGTAAAATTAGGGCGTTTTCAAGAGGCGATTGCCTCTTGGACTCAAGCTGTGGAAATCCAACCGGACTTTCAAGAAGCATGGTATAATCGCGGTGTCGCTCAAAGAAAACTCGGCCGCCATGAAGAGGCGATCGCAGACTATGATAAAAGTCTGGAAATTAAACCAGAAAATCCCGAAGCTTGGTACAATCGTGGCAATGCTTTGAGAAGTTTGGCGCGATTTACTGAAGCGATCGCCGATTACGATAAAGCCTTACAATTAAAACCAGACTATTACGAAGCCTGGTCAAATCGGGGCAATACATTAGTAAATTTGGAACGCCACGAAACAGCAATTGCCGATTACGATCGAGCCTTAGCAATTAAACCAGATTATTATGAAGCTTGGTACAATCGCGGCATGGCATTGAAAAGTTTAGAACGATTTGCCGAAGCGATCGCCTCCTACGAGAAAAGCCTAGAAATTAAACCAAATCTACATCAATCATGGTATAATCGCGGCATCGTTTTAGCGAGTATGGGAAAATTTGCCGAAGCGATCGCCTCCTACGACAAAACCTTAGAAATTAAACCAAATCTCTCAGAAGTTTGGAATAAAAAAGGCGTAGCTTTAATGCAGTTAAAAGAAACAGAAGCCGCGATCGCGTCCTGGGAGCAAGCCCTGGAACTTAATCCAGAATATCACGAAGCCTGGTACAATCTTGGTTTAGCCCTAGCCAGCTTAGAAAAATTTGCCGAAGCGATCGTTTCTTGGGATAGAAACCTAGAACTCCAACCAGAAAACCACGAAGCTTGGTACAATCGAGGGATGGCTTTAACCAAATTGGAATACATAGAAGACGCGATCGCCTCCTACGAAAAAGTTATAGAAATTAAACCCGACAATGCAGCAGCAATCTATCAGAAAGCCGCCTTGCACTGTCAAGAAAATAACCTCGATCTCACCCTCAAAAATCTCCAGCAAGCGATCGCCATCAATCCCAAAAAATACCGCAAACTGTGCCAAACTGACTTAAGGTTTCAGAAAATACAGAAAGATTTACGGTTCATCGCTTTAATTGAAAGTAAAAATAATTGAAATAAAAAAATGTCAAAAATATAAATAGGCATTAATGATCATCCGCCACCCCCAAATCATGCACGTATTCGACCAAAACGCAACTAAATTCGCTCTCCTCAAAACCCGCTTGAGCGAAATTAATGACATTGAATCCGCCGCAGCCTTACTGCACTGGGATCAAGCCACTTATATGCCCGTCAGAGGGGCCACCGCAAGAGGTCGCCAACTAGCAACCCTCAAACAAATTAGCCACGAAAAATTCATCGATCCAGCGATCGGGGAACTCCTAGAAGACTTGCGCCCCTGGGAAGCTAATCTCCCCTACGACGATCCAGCCGCCAGCCTAATTCGCGTCACCCGTAAAGACTACGATCGCGCAGTGCGAGTCTCCTCAGAATTTATGGCCAAACTTTCCCGCCACCAAGCTAACTGTTACGAAGCTTGGGTTAAAGCCAAGGCCGAAAACAACTTTGCGATCGTACAACCCTATCTCGAAAAAACCTTAGAATTAAGTCAAGAATATAGCGAATTTTTCCCTGGAAATCAACATATTGCCGATCCTCTAATTAGCTTAAGCGATGACGGTATGACCGTTGCCCAACTGCGACCGCTATTTGCCGAATTTCGCCAAGAATTAGTGCCAATTGTCGATGCGATCGCCTCCCAACCCATCGCCGATGACATCTGTTTGCACCAAGACTTTCCCGAACATCAACAACTAGAATTCTGTCGCACAATTATTGAACGAATTGGCTACGATTTTACGCGGGGAAGACAAGATAAAACCCTACACCCATTTATGATCAACTTTTCCATAGACGACGCGCGAATTACTACCCGCGTCTATGAAAATAATCTCACCCAAGCACTTTTTAGTACCATCCATGAAATGGGACACGCCCTTTATGAAATGGGCAATTCTCCAGACTTTGAAGGAACACCTTTAGCCGGCGGTATTTCTTCAGGGGTTCACGAAAGTCAGTCCCGACTATGGGAAAATTTAGTCGGTCACAGTCGCGGTTTTTGGGAATGTTTTTATCCTCAATTACAAGGCGTATTTTTAAGACAATTGAGTCAAGTTTCTATCCATAAATTTTATCGAGCTATTAATAAAGTAGCGCGATCGCTCATCCGCACTGATGCTGATGAAGTAACCTACAATCTCCACGTAATGATCCGCTTTGAATTGGAATTAGACCTATTAGAAGGTAAAATTTCAGTTCGCGACCTTCCTGAAGCTTGGAATGAAAGTTATCGCAGGGATTTACACTTAATTCCACCTAATGATAGCATTGGAGTAATGCAGGACGTTCATTGGTATGTGGGCACAATTGGAGGAATGTTTCAAGGTTACGCGATCGGCAATTTAATGAGCGCTCAATTTTATGAAGCAGCCTTAAAATTTGACCCGGAAATTCCAGTAGAAATAGAGCAAGGAAATTTTAATTTATTGCACAATTGGCTCAAAGAAAATATTTATCAACATGGTAGGAAATACACGGCTACGGAAATTATGGAGCGCGTTACAGGTTCACCGTTGAGCATTCAGCCATTTATCCGATACATTCGGCAAAAATATGGAGATTTTTATTCACTTAGGAATGAAAATTAAATCACTTGATGATTTGGTTTGTAGTAAGCGCTGTCTTCGCGCTAAAGCGCTTACTACAAACAAGCTAATTATTTAATTTCTATGTCCTTAGTCGTTAGTGGTTGGTTGTGAAAAATCTCTGATTAACTATCTTGACTTTCTGGAAGTTAGAGTAGAATTGGATAGTTGGGAATAGTAATGCTGCGGGGTTTTACCCCTAAGAGTTATCACCATTTGTAGAAATGTTTCCTGATGGTAGCATTCCATCGGGAATTTTGGAAAAGCCAAACTTTACCGATCAGAAGGAGATATGATGCGTGTAACTACCGTTGCAATTTTGAGTTTACTGACTTTTTTACTGCCGGGATTGAGTAGAAGTGCGATCGCGGCCAATCAAACAAAATCTTTGACTGAACAGTTAGAAGAGAGTGGATTATTGAATCCTGGCGGTCCAATTAAACCCGCATTTTCAGATCAAAGTTCCCAAGATAAATTGTTTAATAAACCTTTTTATGAAGGTTTGCAACAACCACAGAAAAAGGAAAAAACTTTATCAAAAGGCGATCGGGGTGCAGAAGTCGCTGCTGTGCAAAAACGTTTGCAGGCTCATGGTTTGAATGTAGGTGCGATCGATGGCGATTTTGGATCGCGCACTGTTTCCGCAGTCAAAGAATTTCAAGAATCTCAGGGTTTATTAGCTAATGGGATTGTTAATGAAGCAACTTGGACAGCTTTGAAGGCGGGGAATGAAAATACTGCCCCAATTCCTGTAGTCACGGAAAAGCCCACAGAAAAGTCTACAGAAACCAATCTTAGCCAAATTTTCACTCTTGGTGCGTCGGGCTCCAAGGTAAAGACACTACAAGTGCGCTTAGAAATGCAGGGTTACAATCCCGGACGAATTGATGGGATTTTTGGGGCGCGAACTTTGGCGGCTGTGAAGGACTTTCAGGAAGCTTATAACTTGAAGGCTGATGGTGTTGTGGATGAGAACACTTGGCAGGCGCTAAGTGGGAAATGATTATCTGAAGGGGGTTTGAGGAATTTTGATTTTTCTTTCCCCCTTTGAGATTTTTTGTGTTATGATTAATTTTGGTTTAACGCGGATGTGGCGGAATTGGCAGACGCGCCAGATTTAGGTTCTGGTTCCGCAAGGAGTGAAGGTTCAAGTCCTTTCATCCGCATTATGGATAGGCGATCGCTTTGATTATAAGCGATCGCTTTGATTTTTGGGTAAATTTTGACTAATACCATTTCTCTAAATTAATGCTACAGTCTTCGGGGCGGGTTTTTGAAGATTTTGGCGAATTGCGGTGATTGTTGGCGAACCCGCCCCTACCCAAACTGTTGAAAACTTTTTTAGAAATGGTATAACTTGCTGGAACTTGAAACTTAATTGCGAATTTCAAGCTGATAGCGATCGCACATTTCTTTCAACTCCTCTCGAAACTTTTTTCGCACACTTTCAGGCAAAATAATTTCACAATCTTTCCCATACCGCCGCACATCTCGAAACAACCAAAATAAGTTAGATACCTGCTTCACCACATGACGCACATCCCCGACCATTTCATTTTCCACATCTTCATCCTCCTTCGCTTCATAGTTACGAGCTAATCCTTTGAAAAATTGCAAGTGTACTTTAATATAATCTATGCTTTCACGCCAAGTTTCACTTACAGGAAGCAAATTCACAATCTTATCCAAACGGAAACAGCGATTGTGAGCTAACTCAGGAATTTCTCTCGGTTCGGCATCATCACACCAGATTTCTAAGTATAAACGCTTATCGTACAAGCGAATTTTGGCAGATCGGGCTGTATACTCGCTTACTTGGTCTTTATTTGACTGGTAAAACAGCTTAAATGGCTGATGAGCATCAATCAGTTGATTCAGCCGAATGCGCCACGCCTCGGTAGTTTGGCTGACTTGCTTGAGTAATTCTTGCCGCATGGGGGGTTCAAGGTTGCCTTTGTCTAACAGTAGTACCAGTACAATTTGGGCCGCTTCGATTTCTCCTTCGTCATGGAGGAACTTAGCAGCTTTGGTTAGAGACTGTACTTGCACTGTGGAAAGGGTAAAAGGTTCTCCTAGTTCAACCTGTTGCTGGGCGATCGCGACTAACAACCCAGATATACTGGGACTTTTGCCCCATGTAATACCGAGACGAAGCGCGATCGCTTCTAGTTGCTCCTTGATGCCGGGTGGGACTGAAAGGGTAAGTGTTTCTTTTTTTCTCGACATTTTTCAGAATATACTTGCACTTTAGAAAAAGGTGTGTCATAGTAGGTTTATCTAAATACAGTTTACCTCAAATCACGGATATATAACTATGACAGCTTACAGTATTGTCCTGAAACCCGTGTACTCTCGTCCGGCGGATTCACTTCCCCCAGGTGTTACCTTGCCTGAGCGTTGGGATTCCCTCTCGTGGCATCAAGTGGAAACACTGGAAGCAATTCGTAATGCCAATATTGATGTCATCATTAATACGGCGATGACAGGCGATGGTAAAAGTTTAGCGGCTTACTTAGCAGCGATGACAAATTACACTTACACTTTAGCAGCGTACCCTACCAATGAATTAGCGCGAGATCAGGAAAAACAGGTAACAGGTTACAAAGCACAGTTTAAGCCTAAAAATGACCCGCAAATCTATCGTTTAACTGCGGCAATTCTTGAGGATTTTATTGAAACCAAAAAACTGTCTTCAAAATTAGCAGGATTAATCGATCGCGCTAATAATTCCGAAATTCTCCTCACAAATCCTGATATCTTTCACTACATCCATGATTTCCGTTATTTGCGCCGAAATCAAGCCGGACAAGGGGATAATGCCGATCGCTTATTTGCCAAAATTGACAACAGCTACGAATTATTTATATTTGATGAATTTCATGTTTTCTCATCTCCACAGATTACCAGCATATTGAATGCCATGCTGTTGATTAAGCATACTTTTCCTGGTAAAAAGTTTCTCTTTCTCTCTGCAACTCCCAACGATTTATTGCAAGAATTTTTGTCACGCTGCGGACTCAGATATTATGCTATCGATCCTGTAAAGCAGGATGCTTATCGGTTCTCACATACTGATAAATGGCGGCAGATTAGTTATCCAATTAATCTCAGCTTTCCGCAACAGTTAGAGCCTAACTTGCGTTCCAGTTATGATTGGATATTAGAGAATGCTGAAACAATAATTTTGAAATTTTTTCAGGATCATCCGGGAAGGAGTAAAGGTGCAATTATTCTCAATTCCATTGCATCTGTTAAAAAATTAGTAACCAAACTAAAGGCGATTTTTGCACCTTTGGGATTGAAGGTAATGGAGAATACGGGGTTGACAGGCGAAACTGAAAAATCTATGTCAGTCGAAAATGCCGATTTACTGGTTGGCACATCTACAATTGATGTGGGTGTTGATTTTAGGATTAATTTCTTAGTTTTTGAAGCGGCTGATGCTGGCAATTTTATTCAACGCTTTGGCAGGTTAGGGAGACATGAAGGGTTTGATATTTATCAAGCTTATGCTTTATTACCAAACTTTATTGTAGAGCGGCTGTTTGAGGCTGAGAAACATCCGTTAGAAGATGGAGAAACTTACGATCGCATCACTTTTTCTAATGCTATTCGCGATCATTACGGCTATGTCAATGAGTTTCGACAATATCCGAAACGGTGGGGTGCAATTCAGTCAGCTTGCGTGCATTTAGAGTTGAAAAGATTTTATATGCAGCAAACCTATTCTCAGCCGGCTGAAAAGTTTGAGACTGATATCGAAAATGCCTTGGAAATTAGTATTAAACAAATGTATGCACAACTGTTTCGCTGTATGGAAAAAGAGAAAAAGAAAATTATTGAAGAAGCTCGAAGTTTTCGAGGTATCAGTCAGCTAGATTGCGGAATTTATGACGCTACTAATCGCGATGAACCTGAGAAGGAACGGTTTAAAACTTACAATCTTCCTAGTTTGCTCAGTAACTTTTATTTTGAGTGGATGGAAAAGGCAGATTTTATGGAACAAGCTAAGAAAGCAGGGTTAGGAATCAGTCGTTTTGATAAGGCTTTGTGTTATCTGAAATTGACTGGATATCGAGAAGTGCGAGAAGATTGGCAGTTTTATTGTTCGCGAGATGACTTACGCGAGATTGCTCAATCTGGGAAGGTACAAATTCTTAAAGATTTGGAAATTACTGGCGGTAGCAATGATATTACCAAGGCTTTATCTAGGCGTGGTTTGGTGTGTTTTATTTCGGATCGCGATCGCGCTACTTTGCGAGCTAAATGTGGATTGCCGATTCATTTTCAAGCCTATGGATTGAGCGATCGCATTCATGGCAAACCAAACTATACCATCGCTTTTGGGCGATCGGCATTGTTGTTAGAAACGCTAATTTGGCACTGGAAGCCGCAGGAGGATGAAGGGTGGATTTGCTGAAAAGGTTGAGGAGAAAGGGTTTTGCCCGAAATCAGAAGGCGACAGTGTTTCAATCCCTAAGAGGTATTTATTTAAGTATTTCTACTTATGCAGCACCGAACTGCGACCTTTCTCCATAAATATAGGATACACGATTTTGTCCCTGCCTATATTACTCACATGGCTACAGTCACTATTATTCATAAGGCTACAGTGACTACTTGACATTTGATGATTAGGATGACATCATAGTGGAAAGTAACAGCAAGAGGCTCCCTATGGACATTCACCTTAACGACAGCGATATCTCTCAGATGCCGGAACAGCTACGCACTTGGTTTCTCGACTGGCTCCCCAAACGGCTGAATGCCAAGCCGTCCCAGCCTAATCGAGAACCCATGCGGCCGCACTCCAGTGAACCTGAGACACAACCCATCCAGTTAACTCTCGATTTAGAGCCTCCCAATCAGACTTCAGAGGAAAAAGCAGACAACTCCCATGTCAGACTATCTCAGCTATTAGATGCAGGTATCACTAAACGGGGAATGTCTGCGAGAGTCAAGCTGAAACAGGAAATCGCCAAAAAATTAGGTCGTGACTAGATCAATAGCCTAGAAATTTCTGCGAAAGGAACTATTGTTTTCGACGGACAAGAGTTTGATAAACCAAGTCCCTTAGCAAAAAAGGTTAATGCTAGTGAGTGCAATGGATGGGTGTACATCGAAGTTAAGAAGAACAATAAGTGGGTTTGTTTAGATGAATTACGCGAAATCTGGAGGAAAACCAATGACTGAAGATAATCTGCTGTCTCGAATTTCCATCGATCCAAATATCTGTTTTGGCAAACCTTGTATTCGCGGCCATCGCATTTGGGTTTCTCTCATTTTAGATTACTTAGCTGGCGGGATGAAAATTGAAGAAATTCTTGAGGCTTATCCAAGTATAGAAAGAGAAGATATTTTGGCCTGTATCGCCTATGGTGCAGAAATGGCGCGAGATTGCTTTTTTGAAATTTCTTTAACCCCAAAAAAGTAAGTAAAAATATGGATTTAAAGCTTGATGAAAATGTCGATGTTCGCATTATCACTCTATTACGTTTAGCAGGACATGACGTGGCTACAGTGCAGGGTCAAGGCTTGAGTTCTGCTTCCGATGTAGAAGTGATTGATGTCTGTCGCCGTGAGGAGAGAGTTTTAATTACTGGCGATAGAGGCTTCGGTAATCGGATTCAATTTAATCCTGCCGATTACCCAGGCATTGTCATAATTCGGTTGCCACTGCATCCGACTTTGGCAGACTGGCGAGAAGCTATAGAAGTATTAATTCTTGGATTAGAAGAAGCAGACGTAACAGGTAAGCTGTGGATTATCCAGCGGGGAAGCATTCAAGAATATCAACCTAGTAACACAGAGGAAAATGAACAATGAACGAAGATGAACTTTATCAATGGTTACAGTCTCCAGACAATGAAGATGAAGAAGATATAGCCAAGTCAGAATTGTTAACAATTCGACTGTTTAAACAGGCGATTAAAGAAGCGGAAGGAAATGAGAGCGATCGCATCCTAGAATCCTTTGCAGAAAACGTTTTACCGAATCTAATTAAACAGCTAGTAGGAGCCACAGCCAAAGGCGGTCAATTTACTGAAGATCGACGTGCCGAAGGCAAAAATGTCGATCGCAGTAAAGAGGATCAGTCTTTTTTATCCCATTTGCTTAACGGCTTATTCCCGACTTATCGAATCCTTAAAAAACTCAAGACAGAGACACCAGAAACTAATCCTGTAAAACGCTATTGTGGCGATACCGAAACTACTTTGTTCGTAGCATCATACATTTTGCACGACTTTGACAAATTTCCCGATTATCGTGAGTGGCTAGAAAATAATGATCGGGTAAAATTCCAAAACCGAGACTGGCGAAAAGACCCACCTCATAAAAACGAAGCTCCCAATTTTGGACGCGATTATGTAGCAAAAAAAATACTAGATTTTGGCTTAGATTCTCTATTGGGTGAAAACTGGCAATCGCACATTGATGATATAGTGTGGATGAGCAGTAATGCCGGAGTCAAATATGATAGAGATAGCGGTCTGGAAATTCGCGGATTGCAGCCTAAGCTAGATGGTAGAATCAGAGAAAATATTGCAAATCTCCTTCGGCTTTCAGATTTGTTTGCCTCAGTTATCAAGCATCCCATCCATATAGAGATAACGAAAGATGAAATTAGCGACAAAAAAGAGAGTTTAGCTGAAGTCTTAGGTAGCATTAGCAATCACCAATTCAAGTTTAGCTATCACTCCCTTTCAGACAATCGCGGTGTCTTGACAAACATCATTAATAATGCGTTGATGGACGCTCATCCTAGCGAGTACACGCCATTATTGTACTTGCCAGATGGTGTGGTTTATCTAGCTAAAATTGATGCAACTCCCATCAAAACCGATGATATTCCTAATCAAGTAGTTGCTAAAATTTCTAACCTTTGTGCCGAACGATTAAAGCAAAATCCTACAGGATTTAGCCGGGATGGGAAAGGGTTTAAATTCGCTGATTACTATTGGCTGTTCTTTGATACAATTGAGTTAATGCACGTTAGTATTCAGGCAGCTTGCAGACTCATTCCTGAGACAAAACCTTCATCAGCAAAAAAACGTAGTGATAGCTTAGTTAAATTTCAATCTGAGGGTGAGTTACCCAGTCACTTAAACGTTGAATTTACTGATGATTATCGGATCGATCGCCTTGCCGAATTTGGAGATATTCTTTGCCGAGGTATTTGGGAAAAGTGGCGCGAACGTTTTAGCAATTCCCAAAAAGAATTAACCAAAGCTCAACGTCAAACTCTACCAGAATTAGACTTAACTCAAAAACTGGCTGAATACTTAGGTTTGACTGAGGAAATTCCCGCTTTAAGAGCCATTCAATCTCTCAAAAAAACAGGCGGTGTTCCCCTAGATTGGTATTATCTAGCAGCGCAGTATATTCAGCGTAATAAAGGCTTAAATGATGCTGAAGTTCGTGAGATAATGACTGGTATAGTTAACTATGCTGCCAGTGTCATCAAACCATTTTTAGAAGAATTTACACTTCCCGATGGTTGGCAAGATTTACGAACTTATGTCAGTAGCATTGTTTCATTACCGACAGGAGCCGTAGTTAAACCAAAAGCCGATCCATTTTTAGTAGAATTGAATCGTTACAATGCTGCCAAAATCACTGGGAGAGGAAGAGAAAATGTTTGTGCAATGTCTAGTTCTTCCTATACTGTGACAGAACAAATGGAAGCGGCAACTTTATTTACTCCTCAAGTTTATAGCAACCGCCAAATTTTGTTTAACGCACAGGCAGCAAAACGTCAAATTTGCTCAATTTGGTCAATAGAGATTATGTTGAGGCAAATTTTGATGAATCAAACTAATGCGACAGGAGGTGATTTTGAAGGTCGTAAATATCGCTATCTCTATCTTTATCCTACTTACTTCTTTACCCCAGAAACTAATAAATTTCTCCAGAAAGCTTACAGTTGGATTGCTCGAACGCGATTTGATGCAGATATTCGCAAGCATTTAATTAGCGATCAACAAATTGCTAAGTTTACTCTTGACAACTATCAAAAAGTCGATGTATTATTGATTGAGGAGAATCTGAAAGCAGAAGACGATCGCACCTTCAAAATTAGCTATCCAGAAAATCAACCGCTGACCTTTTTCTTCTTAGCCTTACCGCCAGGAAAAGATGCAACAGATACCGAATCTTGGGTAATGCCAGCTTGGTTAGCTTTAGCTTTACCGCTAATTTTGGATGTAAAAACAGTTGCTTCAGAGTCCCCAGTTCCACCTTATCTAAGTGGCGCAGATTTTGACAAAACAGTGATGCTGGATGGCGAACATCAAGCAATTCGTTCTCTGATTAAGCGAGATGATTACCGCTTAGATGGCATTTTACCTCGAACATCTAATGAACGCAAATTTTCCCCACTAAATGCTTTGAGTGCTGCTTATTGCATTCACTTAGAAGTTAACCGGAAAAAAGACGGAAATCCTGATTGGGGTAAGTTGTCAGACTTAGCACGGGATTTAGAAACGAGTCCGCTTTATGTCTTTCACTACCTCAATAAATGGCTGCGAAAGCAGGACAAACTGGATTCTGTGCCAATTGCAAAAATCTACTTGTACCTAAAATTTTACTACTACTTTGAACCGGAGGGAAAAACTGTGAATCAATTTCGAGAACTAACAAGATTATATCGCCGTTTTTATCGCGCTCAGACCAAAGGTAAGCCACCTAAAGCTAATGCTGTTTTGAAACCAATTGATGAAGCGGCTGATGTGATCTTGAAAATAGATAAGGCTTATCTAAATCATTCTGAATCCTTAACAGATGCAGTTGCAGCACGTTTATCATCAGGACTAATGACAAAAGTTCGACGTAAAGCAGCAGAAGGAAGACGAACTTATGCACTGGTTAATGGAGAATTGCGATATCTGACCTCTCCAGAGGAACGTCAAGCAATCTATGATTTTGCACGATACTTTGTTGAGGATGTGTTTTATGGAACATTTAAAGGCGATCGTTCGCGTTTAGCTGGAACACAATTAAACCTAATTCGAGATACTTGCGATTATCTTTATCGTCTAGCACATGATGAAGAGTACAAACAGCGGAATCAAGATGAGGTTGATATTCCTCCAGATCCAGAAGCAGAAGATGTAGAAACATAGTCTGGGTAATTTACTATAATTTACCAGCTTTTTTCTAGCAAATGACCACATTACAATCAATAATTAATCAGGAGTATTCACGATGTCGAAACTACTCAATCCTAATCAGTCTTATACGTTCAGCAAATTTTTTGAACTCCAGATTGAGCCTGACGATATTGTTACTGAGTTTGGTTACACACTAGAACGAACTCGACTCAACTTACCTCAGTATTCTGGAGAATTAGATCGCTTAGAAGAACTGCGATCGCGAATTGAAGAAGTTTTGCCTTATGTCAGCCTTACGACTGAAACCTCTCGACGAGAAATTTTGATTTCACAAGTGATTTTGGATCTAGTTCACTATACCAAAGCTCAACTACGAATTGAGTATTCTATAAAAGTTACAGAACAATTGCAAGGTTACTTAGATTATCTTTTGAGAACCCAAGCAGAGGTTTTAGTGATTGAAGCAAAGCGAGAAGATTTGACTTATGGTTTTACACAACTCGCAGCCGAAATGATTGCGCTCGATCAGTGGGAAAAAACATCGGCACAATCTACTCTACTCGGTGCTGTCACAACTGGAAATATCTGGCAGTTTGGACGGCTAAATCGAGCAACAAAACACATTGAACAAGGACTTGATAGCTATCGTGTTCCTGATGATTTAGATCCCTTAATGCGGATTCTAGTTCAATCTTTAGTCGGCTCAATTGTCTAATATTACTTTCTTTAGGAGAATTACAATGACTTTTCTCAAAACCCTTGACTCTAAATTCTTTCACTCGGAAATTCCCGCAAAACCAATGGGAAAATATGCTCACTTTATCACTATTCGGATTACTGAGTCTTTCCCATTATTTCAGACTGATGGCGAATTGAATAAGGCAAGAGTCCGCGCCGGAATTGAACATAAAGAACCAATTAGTCGTTTGGCAATGTTTAAGCGCAAACAGTCTACACCAGAACGTTTAACCGGACGGGAACTATTGCGAAATTACAAAATTGGCAACTCTGAAAACTGCGATTACAACGTAGAGTTTAGCAAAACTACGCCTGATTGTATTCTCTATGGTTTTGCCATTGGTGATTCTAGTTCTGAGAAATCTAAAGTAGTTGTAGATACTGCTTATTCCATCACTCCCTTTGATGATTCTCATCTCAATTTCACCCTAAATGCACCTTTTGAAAATGGAACCATGAGCCGCCAAGGGGAAGTAACTAGCCGAATCAACAGTCAAGATCACATTTTGCCTCAAGTCTTTTTTCCTAGTATTGTTACCTTGAAAGATCCAACAGAATCGGGATTTCTCTACGTTTTCAATAACATTTTGAGGACGCGCCATTATGGAGCACAAACCACCCGCACAGGTCGAGTAAGAAATGAATTAATTGGGGTGATTTTTGGCGATGGCGAAATTTTTAGCAATCTTTATTGGACGCAAAAAATATACGATTTGATGAATGATGGGGGCAAAATTAATGCACCCGATCCTTTAAATGAAGATGATGTTTTGGAAGCAGCAACTCAAGCTATTACCCAACTAATGTCTAAAGAATTTATTTCTCACACTGATTTCATTGGTTCGGCATTTACGCCGTTGTTAGATGAAGTAAAATCTATCACTAGCAATGAGACAAAACTAACAGAGATGTTAACTCAAGCCAATGCTGAATCAGAGACTTATGCTAAGAAATGGGTACTCAAGGGATCGAAGTCTTCTGACTCTGATAAGAAGGATAAAAAGGGTAGCAAGAAAGCAGCTACAGCAACGGAGTAAATACCATGACTCTAATTTACCGCTGCCAAATCGAACTACACGATAGCCTCTATTTCGCCACCCGCGAAATCGGCCGCCTCTACGAAACAGAGCCCATAATTCATAATTACGCCCTCTGTTACGCACTAGGATTAGTAGATAGCCAAATCTACTCTACCACTGTTCCTGAAGAACACTCCTATCGCTACTTTTGCCCCGAACAAATTCCCAAATATGAGCAGCATTTAACGCCACTCAATCAACAGGGAATTTATGTCACCCCAGCCAAAGCAATCTCCCATTCTTCTACTCTCAATACCTGGAAATATGCCAATAATAACTATCACGTTGAAATGGAGAAAACCCAGAAAAATATACCCAGTTTTGGCAGGGCCAAAGAAATAGCTCCTGAAAGCAAATTTGAGTTTTTTATCATCTCAGAAAAGCCTCTGAAACTGGCAAAGTGGATTCGTCTAGGTAAGTGGATGAGTAAAGCTGAGTTAAAGACGGAAGAAATTACCAAATTTGAGCGCAAAAATGGTGAATTCATTTGTTCTCATCCCCTCAATCCCTTAGATGTGATGTTTTCTCATCAAGTGATTAGCTACGATGTGGTTAATATGCCCCCAGTAAGTTTGATTCAAAATGTCAAAATTAACGGGCAATATTACCAGTGTGAAAATCTCAAGATTCCAGCCTGTATGCAATATCGCTTTAAGGCTGATTAACTGAGCGAGGGTGCATTTACGCACCCTCTAACCAACATATTCTCAGCAACAAATATGCCCCACAGCCTCATCCTCAACCTCCTCCCCCTGGCCCCAATTCCCCCCGGATACCTAACCGGAAGACACCTCCACGCCCTATTCCTCACCCTCGTGAGCACCGCAGACAAAAAACTCGGTGACTACCTCCACGAAGCCACAGCCGATAAAGCCTTCACTCTCAGCCCATTACAAACCCAAAAATACCACTCCAACAAACATTATCCCCTCCAATGGGAACACCATCAATCTATCCCCGCCCACACTCCCTGCTGGTGGCGAATCACACTCCTTGATGATACTTTATTCGGCAAATTAACTGACCTTTGGCTCAATCTTAATCCTAAGCATCCTTGGCATCTTGGCCCCGCAGATTTACATATCACTGGTATTCTGGGAACGCCTCAATTAAATCAGCCTTGGGCTAATGCTTGTACTTACTCTCAATTATATCAGCAAGCATCTGAAACTAATCGGATTATTGCCTTTAGTTTTGCTACGCCTACTGCTTTTCGACAGGGAGACTATGACTCTGTTATCCCGACTAGAGAATGCGTTTTTAATAGCTTACTTAGCCGTTGGAATAAATACAGCGGTGTGGAAATAGCCACTATTTCCATTGAATCACTTTTCTCTAGTTTTGTCAATATCAAAACGGAGATTTTAGCAGATTCTCGGAGTAAGTTTATCGGCATTGTCGGAGAGGTGACATATCGGATTTTAGGAGATGTTGAACCGTTAGTTATTAAGCAGATTAATGCTTTAGCTGATTTTGCTCTCTATTGCGGATTGGGTAGGAAAACCACGATGGGAATGGGGATTGCTCGGCGGATTGCGATTAAGACAATTCCTGATGTGGCTGATAAGAGTGCTGAGAAAATTTCACAGCAAGTTTTGGCGATTCAATCAATTTTTGAGGGATAAATTATGAATGAAGTTGACTATATTTCTATTGCGGCGCTGAATCAATACAGCTATTGTCCTCACCGCTGTTGGCGAATGTTTTGCGCGGGTGAATTTACGGATAATCAATATACGATTGAGGGGACTAGCTTGCACGATCGCGTCCATACTCTGAGTGAGATTAACCGCGATGAAACTTGGCAAGTTAGGGCGATTTGGCTTAAGTCGGAAAAATATCAACTGATTGGTAAATCGGATTTAATTGAGTCGGCTGATGGCAAATTATACCCCGTTGAATATAAGCGAGGAAAGAAGGGTGAATGGGATAATGACGAGTTACAAGTTTGCGCTCAAGCTCTCTGTTTGGAGGAGATGACGGGACAAACAATTACTCAGGGTTATGTCTATTATGCTCAATCTCATCAACGGCAATTAGTGGAGATTTCGGAACAGTTAAGACAAAGCGCGATCGCAACTGTTCAAACTCTACAAATCTTACTACAAACTGGTAAGATGCCGCCTGCAATTTACAGCAAACGCTGTCAAGGTTGCAGTCTTAAGGAGCAATGTTTGCCTCAAGTTGCTCAGAAAATGACGCGCTATCAAGAGTTCAATTAAGAAACTAAGGAATAGAAATTAAATAATGTTTGTAGTAAGCGCTTTAGCGCTAAAGCGCTTACTACAAACCAACACACAAACCTCATACTTAGGAGTCACAATCATGGGAACACTTTATATCAATCAAGATGATGTATTTATCGGCAAAACTGATGAACGATTGAACGTTAAACACAAAAACCAAACCTTACAAGATGTGCCGTTAATCCACTTAGATGGCGTAGTAATTATGGGGCGGGCAACGATTTCTCCAGCGGCGATCGATGAACTTATGCAGCGGAAAATCCCCTTGACTTTTCTCTCAGATACTGGTCACTTTTTAGGTAAGCTAGAACCAGAGTTAAGTAAAAATATCTTCGTGCGTAACGCCCAGTGGAAAGCAGCAGGAGAAACGCCCCAAGCGATTCACGTTGTCCAGGGTTTTATTCGGGGGAAATTGAAGAATTATCGCAATAGTTTAACCCAAACAAAGCGGGATCATTCAGAACTAAATCTGGAATCAGCAATTACTCAGATTTCTAACATTATTCCCAAACTTGACAAGACTCACAATATTGACTCTCTCCGAGGGTTAGAAGGTGCGGGAAGTGCGGCATATTTTGGAGTTTTTAACCAATTAATTCGGGCCGAAGGGTTTATATTTAAACCGAGACATCGGCCAGCTACCGATCCGGTTAATTCTTTGATGAATTTTGCTTACACTTTACTACGTCACGATGTACAAAGTGCGATTAATATTGTCGGTTTTGATCCTTATTTGGGCTACCTTCATGTGCAACGCTATGGCCGCGTGGGTTTGGCTTTTGATTTGATGGAAGAGTTTCGCCCTTTGGTGGCGGATAATATGATTTTGAATGCGATTAACCGCCGGATTATTATTGTTAATGATTTTACGGTGGAACCGATTAGTAATGTGGTGCGGTTGTCGTTGGAGGGACGGAAAGAGTTTCTGAAATTGTATCAGAAGAAAAAGCAGTCTGAGTTTAAACATCCGGTTTTGGGGCGCAAGTGTACTTATCAAGAAGCTTTTGAAATTCAGGCGCGATTGTTGGCGAAGTATTTGATGGGCGAAATTGAGCAATATCCACCTTTAGTTTTGAGGTAATTATGTACATTTTCATTTGTTATGATGTCCCGGAAGATAAACGTCGGACTAAGATTCATAAGATTCTTAAGTCCTATGGTCAGTGGATGCAGTACAGTGGTTTTGAGTGTGCGGATTTGAATGAGACTCAGTACGCGAAAATGCGATCGCGTCTTGCTAAAATCATTAAGCCGGAAGAGGACAGTATTCTATTTTTTCCTCTCTGTGTTTGCTGTCAGGGTAAAATTGAGCGGATTGGCGGGATTGCGCCGGCAGACAGGAGTATATTTTTTGCTTGAAAATTTGATGTAGGGGCGAAGCATTCGGATATGATATTAACGGGTTTGAGCGATCGATTGTCGCCCGAATGCTTCGCCCCTACGCTTAACTGAATCGTATTGACCTAACTATTACAATGCTCTTTCAGTCAATTTGGTTAAAACCTGATTCGATCGCTCCACAAAATTATTCATTCCATCAGCATCAAACCCTTTTTGAGCCATCAAAGCTAAGTCATAAACATGATGACAAATCATGTTCGCCAATTCGCGAGAAGGAGACTCGCCACCGCCTTGAATAATCGCACCTTGACTCAAATTAGCTAGATTTTGAATCAACGGGTGAGCCGTATTTACTACTAAGATATGTTCGTCAGGAAAACTAGCCGATTGCTGTTGCAATAACGCTGTCATATCCCGCAAACGCCGCATCGCTTCTGGTAATAACACAATCGCTGGGGGCGTACCCTGGGGATCGTCAGATTTCAAAGCTTCAGTGCGAATATTAACACTTGGTTTGCCGATCGCTTTCTCGAACAATTCTTTAATTTGTTCGCTGCGAGTTTTATTAGTAGTAGGATCGACAATTTCCGCAGATTTGTCCTTATCAATTAGCGTCTCATCAAGTTCTGCATCAACCCGCGAGAATTTCACATCCTTGTATTCTCTTTCTAAGAAACTTACGAAATGAGTATCAATGAAAGAATCCATAAATAGGACTTCCAAACCTTGACTCTTGTGGAGTTCTATGTAAGTTGCTTGGGATGCCGGTTCAGTGCAGTAAAATACGCGATTTTCATGGCGTTTTTGATTGCGTTCCAGATACTCCTGAAGGGTAGTATAAGGTTGCAGTGAAGTTGATTTTTCCGACTTTGGCGTGACATCTTGCCATGCGTCTCCTTCTTCACTTTGTACCTGTACATCTGGTGTTTTACTTTCAGTTTCTTCGGCTTTGGGCTGATAGGTACTGCGATAGATTAAGATATCTTCAACTTGTTTTTTGAATTTGTCATCATTGAGACTGCCAAACTTGACAAATGTGCCAATATCTTGCCAGCAACGGATGTATTCATCTTTGTTATCGCGGTAAAGTTCTTTGAGGCGATCGCCTACTTTCTTGGCAATATAATCAGCAATTCTGCGTACAGTACGATTGCTTTGTAAGGAACTACGAGAGACATTCAGAGGAATATCTGTGCTATCAATTACCCCTCGCAATGGCATCAAAAATTTAGGGATAATTTCTTCACAGTGATCGCTAACAAAGACTTGATTGCAGAATAGCTTGATGTTACCTTGAGTCACATCAACATCGGGTCGCAATTTTGGGAAATACAAAATCCCATTGACAATAAAAGGATAGTCTGTATTGAGATGTACCCACAATAGCGGCTCTTCTTGGAAGGGATAAAGGTAGCGGTAAAGTTCTAAATAATCTTCTTTGGTGAGATTGCTAGGAGATTCTCGCCACGCGGCTTTCTGCTTGTTAATTACTTCTCCATCCAGTTTAATTGGTACTGGCATGAAGTCGCAATATGTTTTAATTAGTTGCTTAACGCGGCTGGTTTCTAAATACTCTTCTTCTTCGTCTTGGAGGGTGAGAGTAATAGTTGTTCCGTATTCTGTGCGGTCAGAATCTGTCAATTCAAAGGCGGGGGAACCGTCGCATGACCAGTGGACTGCTTGGGAACCTTCTTTATAGGAAAGAGTTTCAATTTCTACTTGTTTAGCAACCATGAAGGAAGAGTAGAAACCGAGTCCAAAGTGACCGATAATCGCATCATTTCCGTCGCCTTTGTATTTTTGGATAAATTCTTCGGCACTGGAAAATGCTACTTGATTGATGTATTTTTTGACTTCATCGGCGGTCATGCCAATGCCATTATCGGAGACGGAAAGAGTCTTTTTTTCTTTATCAATTGCGAGGTTAATTTCTGGTTCGCGCAGATCCCCGGTAAATTCACCGGAACGGGAAATCATTTTTAATTTCGCGATCGCATCAACGGCGTTTGATACCAATTCCCGCAAGAAGATTTCGTGATCGGTGTAGAGAGACTTCTTGATAATTGGGAAAATATTCTCGGTATGGATTGTAATTGTTCCTTGTTCTAAGACTGTCATAGTTTAAATTTAAGTAATTGTGAGGAATGAGTGTTTACGGTTAGCAAGGGAGGCGATCGCGGATTTTCCGGTGACACCCCGTAGCTAACTCTAGCTCTTTAATGATTTTGTGCGATCGTGCCGCTTTTTCGCCAAGGGATTACCCTAATAGGATGATTCGGTTTACCCTACTTTTTAGCAATGTGGGAATTGGAATTGAGAATACTTCCTTGGCAAACCCGCCAACAGCTTTCTCTCCCAAGGATTCAGCGAATTTTACTGAAAGCGATCGCCACTACTGTATTGATTTTTGTCCAGCTACTTAGCCAACTTCCACTCGATCGGATAAAATTAGTCTTAGGAAAAAACGCCAAACCATCCACCCAAATAAAATTAAAGACTCATCAATCACTAACCACCAACAACTAACAATTTTATGAGCTTATCAGGCATATTTAACTTTATCGTTGGATTTCTATTAGCGCTCGTACTTCTATCAGGTGCCAGCGTAGCCGCAGCACTTTATTTTGCTGCCAAACTTACAGCCTTACCTGAAAGACCCACATTCCCAAATGATGCTCCAACTTCTCAAACTATTAGTAAAAAGCCTCAAACAATCGTTAATTCTAGTCCCAAATCTACCCCTAGTGAATCCCCAACTCCCAAACCATTAGAACCCGGCGCTTATCGAGCAATTGTTACACAACCAGTTGGCTTGATTCTGCGAGATAGTCCGACACGAGAATCGAACCGAATTGGCGGTGTTGCTTACAAAGAAAAAGTGATAGTTTTAGAAGATACCCCTGATAAAGAGTGGCAGCGAGTCCGGCTTGAAGATGGCGATCGCGAAGGTTGGGTAAAAGGCGGCAATACTGAGAAAACAGACGATTAGTACATTTCATAGAGGCAAATATGTTAAGAAAGTTAGATAAAGTTAAAGCTTAATTGCAATATCTTGCCAATAACTACCGCAGTCCCAATCTAGGTGATAGGTTTGATCCCAGTCAATCAATTGATAAAAAACCTATCCCGGATTAAAAATATGTACCACAAGCGTTCTAAAGAAGACTTGCTGAAAGCTGGTGTCACTGCTGCATTAGGAGCCGGTATTGTCACCTCTTTTGCTGTAAGTCAAGGTCAACACCCACTCATTGCTTTGGGAATTACAGTGTTTGCGGCGGTAGCGGCGGTGATTTGCGATCGCTTTGGCTTGATTTAAACTTTCCCACCTATTGTAGAGTGCGTCAGACGAAGTTTTACAATGACTATCAAGGGTTTCAGCTTCTGACGCACCCAATAATTTTAATATAACTTTACAGTATAGATAACGTTCTTTATTTTAGTATTAATTATTGTTAATTTTTTTAAATTTTCTCTAATTTTGCCTAAGATAGTCAGTCTAAATTATGCTCTCAGACCCTAAATATGAGGGAATTAAGACGCGATCGCGTAGAGAAAGGTGATTTTCGATCGAAAACTAGAAATAATAGCTACCAGGACGATCGCGGCTCTTGACAACTTGACAACTTGGTAGTCCTGTTTACAGCCGATGGGGATCGCCAAATGCTAACTTAGATATATTACAATTTGCGATCACCCCAAGCTCCTCAGTAGTTATGGCCCAAATTCTCGATCCCCTACCTTCTAATAGCTCTGGTAAAATTCTCTGCTGCTATGTGAATGCTACCAGTCAAATCCAAATAGCTCGGATCACGAATATTCCCAATTGGTACTTCGAGCGAGTGGTATTTCCAGGTCAACGTTTAGTATTTGAAGCAATACCTCCAGCGCTAATGGAGATTCATACAGGAATGATGGCAAGTGCTATTTTATCTGATAGAATCCCCTGCGATCGCTTGCAAATTAATGAAGGCCCATACTCCACCATTAACCCTTTAACTGCGTCACAAAAAACAAATAGCAACACTCAAAGAAACACCCGCCCTAAAACTAGAGAAATCCCAGAAACTTTACCCATACCAGCTTTAACATTAATTGACTAAGGTTAATTTCAGTTTCTGCGTGGGATAAAAGTATCAATAAAAACTTTTCAGATTTTTGTGAATTTTCTATATTATTCCCTCCCCTTTACTAAGGGGAGGTTTCAGGTGGGCTGGTATTACTCCCTCCCCTTACTAAGGGGAGGGTTGGGGTGGGGTGGTATTACTCCCTCCCCTTGACTAAGGGGAGGGTTGGGGTGGGGTGAAAAATTAACTACTCATTTAGGATTGCTATAGCGCTGACATTGCCATTACCTTTTTTGTGGGTAAGATTTCCTTTTAGTGCGATAATTATTTTTGAATAAAAATCTGAGTAAAATAGTATTCCCCTTTAGGATTTTTAGCAATACCAATACCAGTTAAATTATAGTCTCCTTCCATATTTTTACGATGGCCAGGGCTCTTAATCCAACCTTCAACAGCATTGCGATCGGGATCGCTAAAACCCAAATTATAAGCAACATTCTCCGCCGCGCTTCGATAAGTAATTGACTTCCCAATTATATCTACTCGCTGCTGAAATCCATTATGACTAAAAGGTACTTTCCCATTAGCCATATTTTGACTGTGAATCCTCGCTTGTTCAATAATACTCGAATTAAGAGTTAAAGGAGGCAAATTGCGAGAGGCGCGGTATTTATTCACCCTTTCGTGAACAGACTTTTCTAAATCGGTAAGGTTTAACATTTTAGAGTTAGTTGTAGCCATAGACTTTTCGGCGACAGGCGATATTCGATCGGCAAGTTTTTCAACATTGCAACTACTAACAAATAATAACACGCCCAAAGTCATTTTACAGCATATTTTTTGCATAAGTAATGAGTTATGTAATTGGAACAGGAATTACGCAAGCATATATATATAGCGTGCTTGCGTAACTCCTGTTAGTGTAGCATTTTTGCCACAGTTTGAACGTCTTTATCACCGCGTCCAGAACAGTTAATCACAATGCGAGGACTACCGCTTAATTGAGGACATAAAGTTTCTAAATAAGCGATCGCATGAGCGGTTTCTAAAGCTGGAATAATCCCTTCCAATTGAGAAAGTCGTCGAAATGCTGCCAAAGCTTCCGCATCAGTTACACTGTAATATTCTGCCCTCCCAATATCCTTTAAAAAGCTGTGCTCCGGCCCCACACCAGGATAATCTAAACCGGCACTAATTGAATAAGGTTCAATCACTTGCCCCTCATCATCTTGTAATAAATAACTCATCGCCCCGTGCAAAACTCCGATTTTTCCTTTTGTTAAAGTCGCCGCGTGTTTGTCAGTATCTACACCTTCACCGGCCGCCTCAACGCCAATTAAGCGAATTTTCTCTTCATTTACAAATTCATGGAATAGTCCCATTGCATTAGAACCACCGCCCACGCAAGCTAATAAAATATCAGGTAAACCGCCCCATTTTTCTAAACATTGAGAACGAGTTTCTTGACCAATAATTGCGTGAAAATCTCGCACCATCATCGGATAGGGATGCGGCCCAGCAACGGAACCGAGAATATAATGAGTTGTTTCTACATTCGTTACCCAGTCACGAATTGCTTCAGAAGTTGCATCTTTAAGAGTTCCCGTACCCTCCTTCACCGGACGAACTTCAGCCCCCATTAATCGCATTCTAAATACATTTAAAGCTTGACGTTCCATGTCGTGAACGCCCATATAAACGACACATTCCAAACCGAAACGAGCGCATACAGTAGCAGTAGCGACACCATGTTGACCGGCTCCTGTTTCGGCGATAACTCGTTTTTTACCCATTCTTTTTGCTAATAAAGCTTGAGCCAAGGCATTATTAATTTTGTGAGCGCCAGTGTGGTTTAAATCTTCTCGTTTGAGATAAATTTGTGGGCCGATGCTCTCAGGTTTAGCATAGTAAGTAGTTAGACGTTCTGCAAAATACAAAGGACTGGGGCGACCGACATAATCCTTTAGTAATTGTTGTAATTCCTGTTGAAAATTAGGCTCATTTTTGTATTGATGAAAAGCTGCTTCTAACTCAAAGAGGGCAGGCATGAGGGTTTCTGGGACATATTTGCCGCCAAATTTGCCAAACCGTCCAAGGGAGTCAGGGCGTTGTACTGATGTTTCAAAAATAGGTCGTAGGGGAGTTGTGGTCACGGACTTTAAAAGATAATTGGATAAATTTTATTTTAATATAAGAGTGGTGCGATCGCCTAAATATTTGTTAAGCTAAACTAAAGACAATCAAGCAGAGTGTAACTTAACCCTGATGTCCCTCACCGAAAAAATTCTCTCTCAACTCCCTGGAGATGCGCTGAATAACTTGCGAAAAGCCGATCGCATTTGGCAAACTCTCCGACAAGATACCTCATCTATTCCCGAAGTTATTAAACACAATTCTGAACTGATCGAAATGATCGATTTTGATGTGATTATCTGTGGCGGAACATTAGGAATTTTAATCGGTACAGCTTTAGTAATGCGCGGTTGGCGAGTTGCTTTACTGGAACGCGGAACACTGCGGGGACGACAACAAGAATGGAATATTTCTCGTAAAGAATTAGACATATTTATCGAACTAAATTTACTTTCATTAGCAGAATTAGTAAATGCGATCGCCACCGAATACAACCCCGCCCGCATCAGCTTTCCCAACACTCCCGACATCTGGGTGAGGGACGTACTTAACATCGGCATCGATCCAGTTTATCTCCTCGAAACCCTCAAAATAAAATTCCTTCAAGCCGGAGGCAAACTATTTGAAAATACACCCTTTAAATCCGCAACAATTCACCCTAACGGCATTGAGATATTGGCAGAAATAGGTTTCCTAGAAACCGGTGAAAATACAGACAAATCAAAATCATTTAAAACCAGATTATTATTAGACGTAATGGGGCATTTTTCCCCCATAGTTCAACAGGCAAGACAAGGGCAAAAACCCGATGCAGTCTGCCTAGTAGTCGGTAGTTGCGCTCAAGGATTTTCCAAAAACGACACAGGAGATTTATTTGCATCCTTCACACCAATGCAAAACCAATGTCAATATTTTTGGGAAGCATTTCCAGCGCGAGATGGCCGCACAACCTACTTATTTACCTACATAGATGCCCACCCAGAAAGATTTAGCTTAGAAACATTATTTGAAGAATACTTGCGATTATTACCAGAATATCAAAACGTCGAACTTAACCAGTTAAAATTCGTTAGATCGCTTTATGGATTCTTCCCATGCTATCGCCAAAGTCCCCTAAAAATGCCTTGGCATCGGATTCTCCCAGTTGGAGATAGTAGCGGTAGTCAATCTCCCCTTAGTTTCGGTGGTTTTGGTGCAATGGTGCGTCATCTCAAGCGCTTAACTCAAGGAATTGACGAAGCTTTAACTAATGATATTCTCAGCCAAAATGCGTTAACAATCCTGCAACCTTATCAGCCAAGTTTGTCAGTTACTTGGCTATTTCAACGCTCCATGAGTGCGGCAATTAATCAAAAAATTAATGAAAATCAAATCAATCAATTGTTAGCCGCAGTGTTTCACGAAATGGCACAATTAGGAGAACCCGTACTCAAACCATTTCTGCAAGATATCGTCCAGTTTTCTGCCTTATCTAAAACTCTATTTAAAACTGCGATCGCACATCCTAAATTAGTAATTAAAATTATTCCTCAAGTCGGAGCAAAAAACCTATTCGATTGGATGATTCATTATATAAACTTGGGAATTTATACAGGTTTATATCCCTTGGGGCAAGCAGTAAAACCTGGGGTAAAAAATTTATCACCATTGCTACAATATTATTACCATCGCTGGCTTGAATCGCTACAATACGGTGCAGGAAAAGATTACGAAGATCCCTCTATCCCCTCATTGGTGTCTCCATCGAGGGTACAATCCCCCTAAATTGACAGAATCTAGTGTTATCATAGAGTTGAGCCTTTTTCAACCTTCGTTGATGCGGGTAATCAAAAACAGGGTGCATCGATCAAAAAGCTTTACAGTTGCCCCCATCAGGCAACCCCGATAATGCTATTGATGCAAAACAAGTTCCCTCCGGTACTTGATAGACAATCTCAGCCTTAAACTAGGAGCGATCCCCACCAGCAATTTGAGGCGCGAGATCCCGCACTCGATGTCATAGCAAAAAGCGGTTAGCCTTGGGAGGAATTAAAATTGACTAATCTGACAAATATCAGAAAAAAAATCAGTAAAAACTGGAGTAAACATAGTATTACCCGTAAGTTTAGATTAGCTTCTAGCGCTCAATTACTATTAATTGCCACAGTTGCTCTAACTGGTTTTATTGCCCTAGAAGTTGTCCGTAACAAAACCGAATCGGCGATGGTGACAAGCGTTAAAATCCAGCGATTGGTATTTGAAATGAATAAAACTTTAGCAAAAGCACGTCGTCAAGAAACAGATTTCTTTAGCCAATGGTCAATAATTGGCTTTGAAAAAGCACGGGAAGATTACGTGCAAAACCACGACGAACAAATTTTAAAAGTCTTGCAAATTCGCGATGAATTGCAAAAATTACTCAGTAGCGAAAACGTTAGCGATCGACTGCGCCACAGCAATCCTGAATTAGTAGAATATGAAGAAAAAGTTAGACATTATAGCGATAGCTTTCGACAAGCAGTAGGATTAGTAGGAATATTAGGAGAAGATCAAACAGGCGTACTAGCAAGAGCCGATCGCAAATCTGAATTACTGCTTCACATCCTTCAAATAGCTGACGAACCAGAATTAATTGTTTTGTACAATCAAATGCAAACCTTAGAAAAGGAATATCTTCTCAAGCGTTCTGAACCAGAAAAACAATCGCTTGCCAAAGCAGTCGTTGCACTGCGGGAGGCCATTAGCAATTCCCAAAAACTAGATATCTCACAGAAATCACAAGCGCAACGCTATCTTGGCGGTTATGAATTAGAATCAAAAGAACTGACAATTTTGGATAAAGACATTCACAAAATTAGCAATTCTTTTGACGAGCAAACCACTAATGTTTCCAACAAATTACTAACTGTAGCCACAGAGGAAGTAGAACGAGCACGCCATCACATTAATTTAACAAGTATGGGCGCAGCCGTGTTGTTAGGAGCCTCCGCAGTAGCAACAGTAATATTAGCTCTAGCGATTAGAAATGCCTTTCAATCTGCCTTAGAACAATTAGAAATTGAGCAGGAAAAATCAGAAAGATTGTTACTAAATGTCTTACCAAAACCCATTGCCGATCGCCTCAAATACGAACCCGGAACTATTGCTGATAGCTTTGATAATGTCACCGTACTCTTTGCCGATATCGCCAATTTTACTAAACTTTCTTCCCGGATTTCAGCCACAGAATTAGTTAAATTACTTAATGAAATATTCTCTTCCTTTGACTGGTTAGCAATGCAGCACGGATTGGAGAAAATTAAAACTATTGGCGACGCTTACATGGTAGTCGGTGGACTTCCCAATCCTCGCCAAGATCACGCCGAAGCAATTGCAGAAATGGCCCTAGATATGCAGCAGGCAATAATTCGTTTTAACGAAAAATATAATGACACGCTTAGTATTCGGATTGGCATCAATACAGGATCGGTAGTTGCTGGAGTAATTGGCACTAAAAAGTTTATTTATGATTTGTGGGGTGACACCGTAAATATCGCCAGTCGGATGGAATCTCATGGTATTATAGGAGGTATTCAGGTGACAGAAGCGACCTACCAACACTTGCGAGATAAATACTGGCTAGAAAAACGCGGTTTAATTGAAGTTAAAGGCAAAGGCGAAATGATGACTTATCTGCTGAAAAGCAAAATCAGCGATCGACATTCTACAGAAAATCAGCATGGTGCAAAAACTAATTTTTCTGAAGATTATACACGAATTGAAAAATCAGCATATCTATGAAATCTCCCAATTTACAACCAATCAAATCTCCCCAAAGATCGACAATCAAACCATTGTCAATTCCTTCATTCAACATCCCCAAAAAACTCACAAAAATGTTCTGGCTTGGCGGTTTGCTTTTGACAATTATCGAGCCAGGATCTCATAAAATTGTACTAGGACAAGCGATCGTACCCGCTAACGACGGCACAGAAACATTCATCACCCCCAACGGTAATCGCTTTGATATCAACGGTGGCAAAAAATCTGCCGATGGCGCGAATCTTTTCCATAGCTTTCAGCAATTTGGCCTCAATGAAGGTCAAATAGCCAACTTTCTTACTAATCCCTCCATCCAAAATATACTCGGTCGCGTTGTTGGCGGCAATCCTTCCGTAATTAACGGTTTAATTACAGTGACAGGCGGCAATTCTAATCTATTCTTAATGAACCCTTCTGGTATCATCTTTGGTGCTAATGCCCAATTGAATGTACCAGCAGATTTTAGTGCCACAACTGCTACTGGTATTGGCTTTAATTCTGGCTGGTTTAGCGCTGGCGGACCCAATGATTACTCTTCTTTAATAGGAACACCAAGTCTTTTTGCCTTTTCCATAAAACCGTCAGGAAATATAGTTAATAATGGAATTTTAGCAGTAGCACCAGGTCAAACCTTAAGACTTATGAGTCCTATTACTATTAATAATGGACAATTAGAAGCTCCAGGCGGCAACATAATTACTACCATTTTGCTAGATAAAAATGTTCTTCGTATTAGCCAACCCGGACATTTGTTAAACTTAGAAATTCCCGTCAAACAAAAATCTGCTTTATCTCCTAATCCCAATTTTCTCAAGCCAGAAGAGTTACCAGAATTGCTGACTGGTGGCAGCGATCGAAACGCCACAAATATTATTGTTAATAGTAACGGCCAATTGGTACTTACCAGACCAAATAATCCCGAAACTCCTGGCAATACTCTTTCCCCATCAATTTTAGCCCTTTCATCTGCCATCCCAGGCGCAGTAAAAACAGCAATAGAAAATAACTTCAATCTATCACTTCCACCATTAGAGAACAATATTAACACTTCAATTCCTTTACCACTTCCACCATTGTCAAATGAGAACAACACTGTAATTCCTTTACCACTTCCACCATCGGGTAAATCGAATAACAATATTAACGCTTCAATTTCTGCACCAATGCCATTATTATCAAACGATAAATTGCCAATAATTTCTGGCAATTTAGAGCCTCTAAAAATACAGCCTTTTCCATCTCTTCCTGGCAATACTCAGAATTTAATTCAACCACCCATGCCATCGCAAATACTGTCATTTAATCCTAACAATCTTGACCCCAAAATGATGCCAAGTGGAACACCTGGGAGAGCGATGATTCCTCCTAATGGCGATTTGACAATGCACCGCTTCGACTTTCGCCCTCCACCCGAAAGTGGTGAAACTATTAGAACTGCTCCTCAGAATAACAACTCTGTACGTCCAGTGAATGCTATTGTAGCAGAAACGCCGATTGTTTTGAGCCGAGAAATACAATTTTTCGATAAATTTGGGGATAATATTCTTAATGCGAAAGTTACGCCACAAACTATTCGAGAAACCTTGGGAAAAATTACGGATCAAACTGGAAACCATTCGGCAATTATCTATGTAACTGCCTTTGCCGATCAATTAGAGCTAGTATTGTTTACCCCAACAGGGACACCAATTCGTAAAACAGTACCAGAAGCTACGCGCCAAAAACTGTTAGTAATAGCTAGAGAATTTCGCTCAGAAATTACTAATCCCAGAAGAATTAACACTAATAACTATTTAGACTCAGCACAGCAACTTTATAAATGGCTAATTTTGCCTTTAGAAGAAACCCTAGAAGCTGAGGGAATTAATACTCTATTATTTTCAATGGATGGCGGATTACGCTCCCTTCCTTTGGCAGCTTTACACGATGGCAAACAGTTTTTAATTGAAAAGTATAGCTTTAGTTTGATTCCGAGTATTAGCTTGACTGATACCCGCTATCAATCCCTACAAAATGCTTCGGTTTTGGCAATGGGAGCCTCGCAATTTAAAGATTTAAGTCCTTTGCCAGCCGTACCTGTAGAATTATCTACAATTGTGGGTAATTTGTGGCCGGGAAAAGCTTTTCTTAATCAAGAGTTTACTGTTGAAAATCTGAAATTACAGCGTCATAAACAGCCTTATCAAATTATTCATTTAGCAACTCATGGAGAATTTAATCCGGGTGCTGCTGCTAATTCTTATATTCAATTATGGGATACAAAATTGCAGTTAGATCAATTGCGGCAGTTAGGCTGGAATGATCCTCCTGTAGAATTGTTAGTGTTAAGTTCTTGTCGTACAGCATTGGGAGATGAAGAAACAGAGTTAGGTTTTGCAGGTTTAGCTTTTCAAGCAGGGGTAAAGTCGGCGTTAGCTAGTTTGTGGTATGTATCAGATCAAGGAACTTTGGCTTTGATGAGTGAGTTTTATCATCAGTTAAAAGTAGCGCCGATTAAGGCTGAAGCTTTAAGACAGGCACAAATTGCCATGATTAAAGATCGAGTGCGTATTGATGCTGGAATTTTGAGTTATATTTCTCCCTCGGCTGAAGTTAGGGGTAATGTGACTTTGCCTTCTGAATTGATTGGCAAGGAAAATCCCAAGTTAACTCATCCCTATTATTGGTCAGCTTTTATGATGATTGGTAGTCCTTGGTAACAGTTAACAGTTAACAGTTAACAGTTAACAGTTAACAGTTAACAGTTAACAGTTAACAGACGCAAAAAACCCGGTTTCTGACCAAAATCATCGCTTTTTTCGAGAAATATTGACACAGAAACCGGGTTTTTGACCCCCGTGCGTAAGTCGTGTTTCAAGGCACAAAAACCGCTAAAGCTTTGGGAATAACTCGGAATATCGCAGGCGTATGAGTTGTGATTTCACCATCAGTATTGATCCGGTGACGTTTAACACTACGCACCTCAATTTCTTCACCATACAGAGCACGCACTCCTGGCCAACTAGCATGATTTCCTTGCCTCATAGCTGGTAACAAAGCAATAATCTGCCACCAATGTTTAGTTTCCAAACTATACAAATCTAACCGCTGATCATCAATAGTTGCATCCTCAGCTACCGTCATTCCGCCGCCATAATAGCGACCGTTTCCTATCGCAATTTGAATCGTTTTCACCTGAATTGATTGGTTATTAACGCGAATTTCGGCTCGAAAAGGTCGCGATTGCCAAACTACCTGTAACGCAGTAGCCGCATAAGCTAAAATTCCCCAACGACGCTTTACTTCCTTCGTTAAGAGTTGCGTAATTTGCACGCTTAACCCCAAACTCGCTACATTAAAAAAATGCTTTCCATTCACCCAACCCAAATCAATCCGACGAATTTTACCTGTGGCAATCACTTGACAAGCTTCGCGTAAAGATGTAGGAATTCCTAGAGTACGAGCTAAATCATTAGCAGTTCCCATCGGCAAAATTCCTAATGGCAACTGACTGTCAATTAAACCTTCTATCGTTGCGTTAAGAGTCCCATCACCGCCGCCGATTATTACTAAATCTACTTGATTTTTGTAGCGCCGGATTGTATCAGATATCTGGTGGGAGTGATCTGTGGATTCTTCGATCAATTCAAACCCTAGTGCTTGCAATTCTACAGTAGCTTGAGAGAATAACTTTTTTCCACTTCTGGCGTGTTGATTGACTAAGATCAGGGCTTTTTTCATAAAAGTTAGGAGTTGGAGGTTAGACATCAAACAAAACTAAGAACTTTTTTCAGGTATAATTTATGAAGAAAATTCAGGGAAAGTCTGGCAAAGCCAGATTATGGTAGATATTCTAAATAACCTAACTACCATTGTCTACCTTATATGTGTTAGAGG
Source organism: Oscillatoriales cyanobacterium USR001 (assembly GCA_001698425.1). Classification (GTDB taxonomy): domain Bacteria; phylum Cyanobacteriota; class Cyanobacteriia; order Cyanobacteriales; family Microcoleaceae; genus Kamptonema. Next base: position 60,245 of record MBRE01000055.1, read on the forward strand.
CATCGTCAGACATAAACATTTTAGAAGTAACAATATATCCCATGACAAAACCTCAGATTTCTGCCATCATCTGCACTCACAATCGAGACAGCTATTTGGGTGCAGCCATCGACAGCTTACTAACACAAGAATTTGCCGACTTTGAAATATTAGTAGTAGATAATGGCTCTAGCGATCGCACCCGCTCTATTATAGAATCTCGACTCTCTCATCCCCACCTCAAATACATTTGGGAACCCACCATCGGCCTATCCGTAGCCCGCAATACAGGCGCTTCCACAGCAAAGGCAGAAATTTTAGCTTATCTTGATGACGATGCGATCGCCAGCCCCCAATGGCTTCGCATCCTCCACAGCGCCTATCAAAACAACCAAAAACTCGCGATCGCCGGCGGTAAAGTCACCCTCCTCTGGCCAGAAAACCTTCAACCCCCAAAATGGCTATCCGACAACCTCGCCAGCAACCTGGGAGCCTACGACCTCGGCAATTCACCGATTAACATCAACACACCAGGACTTACCCCTAGAGGCTTAAATTATTCAATTAGACGTAGCTTTTTGGAGCAAATAGGCGGCTTCGACACCAACTTGGGCAGAATCGGCAAAAAACTCCTTTCCAACGAAGAACTCCACGTCACAGAACAAGCCTTACAACAAGGATGGCAAATCGCCTACCTCCCCGAAGCCCTCGTCGCCCACAACGTCGCGCCAGAACGCATCAACACCACCTGGTTCCTAGAGCGCGGTTGGTGGCAAGGCATCAGCGAATGTCACTGTCAACAACTCAAAGGTAAAATTGGCATCAGCCAACTATTGGAAGGAAGCGAACGATTGGCGCGAGGGGCCTACAAAACCCTCAAATACATCGCACAGCCAGCCCAACGCTTTGAAAACTTCGTTTACGCCTACGGTCAAATTGGTTACTTGAGTACAGCAATCCACCATATCTTATTTCCACCAAAAATTACCGAGAAGCGCAGGTTATAGGTAACAATTAAAGGGCTTATTTTTTGTGTCATCATTCTACAGCCTTCAGGTTCAAACACTCAACCATGACCTCAACTTCATCCAAAATTCCGGTTTCCGTTCTCATCCCGGCCAAAGACGAAGAAGTTAATCTCCCTGCGTGTTTAGATAGTCTTAGCAGGGCAGATGAAATATTTGTGGTGGATTCCCAAAGTAGCGATCGCACCGTAGAAATCGCTAATAATTACGAAGTAAAAGTAGTACAATTCTACTTTAATCACCATTGGCCAAAAAAGAAAAATTGGTCCTTAGAAAATCTCCCTTTCCGCAACGAATGGGTATTAATTGTCGATTGCGACGAACGCATTCCCCCTGAACTTTGGGAAGAAATTGCCGAAGTTATCAAAGACCCCAACTTTGATGGCTACTATCTCAATCGCAAAGTCTTATTTTTAGATACTTGGATTCGACATGGTGGCAAATATCCCGACTGGAATTTACGTTTATTTAAGCATAAAAAAGGCCGCTACGAAAATTTAGGAACTGAAACTGTTCCGAACACGGGGGATAATGAAGTCCACGAGCACGTTATTTTATCTGGTCAAGTTAGTTACTTAAAAAATGATATGCTGCATGAGGACTTTCGCAACTTATTTCACTGGATAGAACGGCATAATCGTTATTCTAATTGGGAAGCTCGCGTTTATTATAACCTACTTTCCGGTCAAGATGACAACGGTACAATTGGTGCTAATTTATTTGGTGATGCCGTACAGCGCAAGCGATTTCTTAAAAAGGTGTGGGTGTGGCTACCCTGTAAACCAACTCTCAGATTTTTAATATTTTATGTTTTTCAATTGGGATTTTTAGATGGCAAAGCTGGTTATATTTACGCCAGATTATTGAGTCAATATGAATATCAAATTACTGCCAAATTATATGAATTACGTTATTGCCAGGGCCAGTTAAACAAAAGTAAAAAAACAATTTAGAACAGTATTATATAATACAATATATCTCTATAGCACGTCTAATATTAATTAAAAATTAAAATGCAAAATTAAAAATGAGGAATTAAATTTTTAATTCCTAATTCCTGGGGGGCGAGGGTATTTTTGTACCTCAAACATCTGCAATTAGCCGAATTTTCCTTAAAATAAAGGTTAAGACTGTTTCTTCTTTAGCAATGATATCTGCTGTGACTTCCATGCCTGTTTGCAGGGGATACTGTTGTTTTTCTCTCACAAGATATGTTTTTTCGGCTTCAATTTTTACCTGGTAATAACCAGTGGATTTGTCACCATTGGCAGGTGCGATCGCATCGGGAGAAATTTCTCTAACAGCGCCTTTGAGAGTGCCGTAATCGGGGTAGGGATAAGCTGAAATCCGCAGTTGCACTTTACCTTGCTGACAGCTTTCAACCTTCGCCTCTTGGCAAATTTGGACTTTGCTGATGTCTTGGGTAGCAACGCGGGTGACGATCGCGATGGGAGTGCGATCGGGGGCGATTTGCGCGATCGCATCTCCCAATCGTACTACCTGGCCGGGATTTCGCAACTCCAGCTTTAACACAGTGCCGTTTACCGTTGCCCGGATCGCAGTTTGAGTTAAATCTGCTTCAATTTGTCGGATTTGGGAGCGATCGCGCTGCTGCTGCTTGCTAATTTCCACCCGCTGCTGAATTAGCGCTTCTCGTTCCCGATTAAGTGCTGCTAAGGTTGCTTCCCCAGTGGCTTTTTCCGCCGCCATCCGCTGCTGTGCGATCGCCACTTCTGCACTGCTGGGGTTGAGAGCAGTTTTTGTCCGCTGCAACCGCGCCGCCACCGCTTCCATAACTTGCTGCTGTCGCAAAATCGCTTGTTTTTGCGCTTCAATGGCTCCTTTCTGTGCCGCTACTGCCTGTGCTTGCTGCTCTACCGCTAATTTTGCCTCCTCAAACTGATCCTGAGAAAGCGCCCCAGTTTCCGCGATCGGCTCGTAGCGATCGCGCTTCGATACCGCTGTCTTTAAAGCCGCCTCCACCGATTTTAAATTTGCCTCCCCTGACTTTAAATCTGCTTGAAATCTTTGCAATTCCTTCTGCTCCGATCTCAAATTGGCTTCAGCTTCCTCAACTTCTGCCACACTATTTTCCTGCCGATCTTCATGCTCCCGCTGACTGCGTTTCAATTCAGCCAAAGCTGAAGCAACTGTGCGATTCATGCGGTCAGTTTCCGCAATTTTTTGCCGTTCTAAAGCGAGGATTTGAGCATCAAATTGAGCAAATTGTCGCTGTAGTTGCTGAAGATTTCCCTGTAACTGCTTTTTCTCATTTTGCAGCCGCAAATCTTCCACAATAGCAATGATATCCCCCTTGTTTACCCTTTGATTTTCTTTAACTTTAATACTTCCGATCGTCCCCTCGCTTGATGCTTGTACAATTCGGATTTCTCCTGTTGGTCTAACTGTGGCAGGTGCTCTCACTGTCACATTATATTTGAGTGTGGCTGCCAAAACCAAAGCAATCCCGACAGCGGTCGCTTGTAGCAATCCTCCTAGCACCATCCAAGGATTAATTGGAGGCAAAAATTCTTCGCTATAAACCGTAGGTAAAAAAGCTTCGTTTGAGTCGTTTAATTTCATTAAAACCGGAATTAATTCCTAAAATAATTGATTTTATTGCTAAGATTAATGACCCAGAAAAGATATCGCGAATACTTTCTGGATCTACTGTCTATCAATTACAGACTTTTGAGGATATCCCGATTCAACTAGCCCTAAAAATCCCTACTTATGCCAGCAGAGTTGAGCTTTCTTCTGCCACGCCATACCAGTGATGCCAAGGCATACTGCACTGGCTGCTACCGCAGGTACAACCTCCAGAAACAGAGGACATATCTTCATCGGTAAGTTCGATTAAACCGGCTGGATTTTCTGGCAGTTGTGCCTTTTCTTCAGCGCTTAAACTGTCCAGATAGTCTTCATCTTTCCAAGCGCGGATGATGTTTTCGTTCAACATGATGCACCAGTCCTTATGGGTACAAGAATTTATAGAGAGGTTATTCCCTATAGGTTGATTATACTGCATGGAATGATAATCATTATCATACTATTGATTATTTTTTATTGATTTTATAGTTATTTTTATAATTACAGCTTATGATATTCCGATTTTAGCCGCGTATTGAAGAGCTTATACCAATTCTTAAAGCTATGACTACAAATCTCTACCCCCCGGCTTCGCCGTCCCCCCTTGCCAAGGGGGGACTACAGGGGGGTCAAATCTGTAGCTGTAGATCGAGGAATTGGTATTAGAACTGTAAGCGATCGCGATCGAACCTGGATTATAATGATAATCATTATCACAATCAAAACCAGAATTTTCTATGGAAATCACCAGTGTTACGCCATCGCAAATCGATTTAGCGGTAGTCGGAGCGGGGCCTCACGCTTTAACCCTGGTTACTCATTTGCTGCAAAAATGCCAGAAGAAGCGGGGTAAATTTTGGGTTTTTGACCCCAGTGGTAGGTGGCTAACTCAGTGGCAGAGGCAGTTTGCGGCTTTGGAAATTCCACACTTGCGATCGCCTGCGGTTCACCATCCCGATCCCAATCCCTTTGAGTTGCGACGGTTTGCCGAATCTCGCCCTAACGAGTTGTTTGCGCCCTACGATTTGCCGGGAAGTCGGCTGTTTGAGGAATTTTGTGGCGATGTGGTTAAGAGATGGGAATTGGGCGATCGCGTCCTGACGGCAAAAATAACTCGGATTGAACCGTTAGCAGGGAGTTTCCGGCTTTGGTTTGAGGATGGAGAAAGTGCAATTGCGCGTCGTGTGGCGATCGCCACAGGCGGCGGTAAACCCCAACTACCGGAGTGGACAAATCAAATTCAAACGCCCTATCCGCCAGACAAACTTTGCCATTCCCATCAAGTTGATTTGCGGGGATTAAAGTTACAGGGAGAAAGGATTTTAATCGTTGGAGGCGGTTTAACTAGCGGACATTTAGCAGTAGGCGCGATCGCGCGGAATGCCCAAGTAATATTAATGTCAAGACGACAGTTACAAGAAAAATTATTTGATGCCGAACCGGGTTGGTTAGGGCCAAAATATCTCAAAGGTTTTGAAAATGAACCCGACTGGGAAAAGAAATGGGAGATGATTCAACAAGCTCGCAACGGCGGCTCTATGACTCCTGAAATAATGGTACAATTACGTCGAATGTCGCGGGATTTGAGCATCGAATTTCACCCAGAATGTCACATTATTGAGGTAAAATGGGATAACAATCAATGGACTGTTTACTGTCAGGATGGAAACCAGCTATTCGTCGATCGAATTTGGTTAGCAACGGGAACAAAGTTAGATGTAACAGCCGAACCCTTGCTGACAGAAATTTTAGCGACTTATCCCATTAAAATAGTTAAAGGACTGCCCGTTTTAGACGAGTATTTGCGTTGGCCGGGATGCGAGTTATTTATCATGGGTGGTTTAGCCGCTTTGCAAGTAGGGCCTGTAGGTCGAAATCTTTCCGGTGCAAGGATGGCAAGTTCCCGCATTGTACCAGCATTAATTAAGTCTAGGGTTGCAGTTTCATCTGTTTAAGGAGTCAAAAAGTCTAAATGTCCTCCAGATTTAGAGACTAAATCTGCAACAACTCCTTCGATTTTTACCTGTCCATTTTCCATGAATATAATCCAGTTAGCTCGATTAATCACTCTAGGGCGATGACTGATTAAAATCGTAGTTTTACCTTGGCGGTAAGATAGGAGCCCATCGAGAACTTCCGCTTCACTTATGGGGTCAAGATTGGCTGTAGATTCGTCTAAAATTAAGATCGGTGGGTCAGTAACAATTCCTAGCGCGATCGCTAACCTTTGTCGCTGGCCTCCCGAAAGATTTGCCCCTAATTCCCCTAAAATAGTTTGATATTTACTAGGAAGTTTACTGATAAATTCATCCGCCCTAGCAATTTGACACGCCTTGACAATTTGCTCAAATCCCACACCAGGATTTCCCAATCGTAGATTATCAATAATTGGGCGAGTCCAAAAGTGCGACTCTTGGGGAATAATGACAATTTGTTCCCGGATACAATCAAGAGAAAGGTCTAGTAAATTGTAATTGCCAATGCGAATATTACCAGACTGAGGCTGATATAAACCTGCAATAATTTTGGCTAAGGTACTTTTCCCACAACCAGATTTACCAATTAAGGCAATAACTTGACCGCCGGGAATAGTTAGAGAAAAATTTTCTAAGAGTTCATTTCTGCCAGAATGATGAAAGTTGAGATTGCTGCAAATAATGTCAGCATTACTAGGAATCTTTACCGATGGTTTGGTATTTTTATCTTGAATTTCAGGGGTTGAGTCAATGACTTCAACTACGCGATCGATCGCCGATCTCGCGAAGGTTAATTGATTGACAAAACCAATGAGACTGGCAATGAAAGTGAGGAAGTTTCTATTCATGGTACTCAAAGCTAACAATTGCCCAATACTCAATTCTTGACTAAAGACTAAATTACTGCCAAACCACAGTAAAGTTATCTCACCAGCTAAGGAGAAAAAGCCCGAAAAAGTGTTATTGACAATTGCCACTTGATTCATATTAAAAGTAATATTTGCTTGTCTCCCATAGCGCACTTGAAATTCCTCCCAAAATTGAGGTGCAGCATTTTTAGCTTTCAGGACGATCGCACCTTTAAAAGTTTCCACTAGCAAGGCTGTATTTTCGGCTGCTACAATTAATAAACTGCTGACATTTTGTTTAAGTCTAGGTAGTAAGATTAGAGTGGAAATTGTCATTAATAAGCCAATCACTAAAGCAACTGCTAGTAACTTTGGGCTGTAGGCTAACATTAAACTTAGGGAAATAGCAGCCACGAAAAATTGACTGGGAAGTAAGATAATTGCTTGAGAAATAATTTGATTAATTTGTTCAATATCTCGCAACCGACTGGCAATTTCACCGCTGCGGTGACATTCGTAGTATGCCATTGGTAAACCTAAGATAGTTCGGCAAAATTCTAAGATTAAATCTAACTGCAACCGCTGGGAAAAATGAGCAACTAAGTTTAGTTGTACGAATTTTAAACTGCTGTTAATTAAGTTCATTATTAAAACAGCAATAACTACAGCATTGAGTAATTTATTGTCTCCTCTTACTAGCACGTCATCGGTGAGAATTTGTAGTAGGAATGGAGATGCGAGAGCAAGTAAAGCTGAGACGAGATTCAGTAAGAGTGCTTCGGCGAGAATGTGGCGATAATTCCAGACTCGCAGTAAGAAACGGTGGAAGGTGCTAACGCGATCGCGATCGTCGATTTGTGCTAGAAATTCTGGGTGCGGTTCTAGCAGTAACATCACGCCATTTTGCCAACTTAATTGCAGTTCTTTTCTGGATAAATAGCGGATGCCAAAACCAGGATCGGCGATGACATAATTGCTGCCTTTGCGGCCGTATAAAATTACCCAGTGAGAGCCTTTCCAGTGAATTATTCCTGGTAACGGGACGACTTTTTTATCAATTATTTCTAAGGAAGCTTTTACGCCTCTGGCATTGAATCCAAGGGTTTTAGCGCCTTGTTTGAGATTGAGTAATGTGGTTCCTAAAGCACCAGTACCGGAGACTTCGCGGGTTTTACTGAGGGTAAAAATTCGACCGTAATATTTGGCAATGGCTGCTAGGCAAGCTGCGCCACAATCTTCTTCACTGTGTTGTAATATAACTGGGTATTTCATGGGATTTATCGGGAGAGTCGGGGGAGGGCGGGTTTATAAGTTTTTGGGCATCTTTTTAAGCTATTGGCGAACCCGCCCCTACAGGTTTTCGATCGTGTATTTCATTCGATAGGTAATTGGTACTTGTTATATCATTTCCGTTTGATTCGGAATTGTATCATCATAATTTTTGTAGGGGCGGGTTCGCCAAGATATTTGATAAGAATTGACAAATCCTATAAACCCGCCCCGGCCATATAATTCCGATGCAACCGGATTTGATATTAATAGCTAATTTTTCGGTAAGGCGGTGCGATCGCGAGTACAGAAGGCACGATATTGGGGGCGGCTAATCTCAGAAATCCGTAGCCAATGCCAGCAATTCCTGTCATCAAACCTAAATTTTCTACTCGCTGCGGTACGTCGCAAATCCAACCGTATTGGGCAATACTTTCGATCGCATTAAGAGCAATATTATTAATTTCCGATCGCCCGGAAGTATTCAATATTTGCCGATCGCAATTCAGGAATTCCAGATTGCCGAGATCGCCGTTGCATAGAGAATGATTGTTACCAAAACCGCGCGCGATCGCAGTTTCCCGCGCCGCCTCGATCTCAGCCAAAATTTCCCCATCCTGAAAATGGCGGAGTGAATGCAATCGCCCAAAACCGATACCGGGTGCGCCGTGACTCCATCCCAAGCTGAAAAATTGAGTGCGATCGCGCTCAAATCGCAAATCAGGCCAGTTTTTTACCTTTTCTGAAAACAAACTGCGCTCGTAAGCGATCGCACCCACCGCCGCCGAGTGAAAACGTTCCGCACCTGTCAGCGCTGCCAACTCCAACAGCGCCCAAGCAATACCCGCCGCACCGTGAGAAAATCCTGTCAGGGGTTGACATCCGGGAATTGTCCGCCAACCGAGTCCCTTTGTCATGTTTTCAGCTTTTTCGAGGATGCGATCGCCACACTGAAGCGCCACCGTTTTAATGCGATCGCCCCCAACACAACTATACAAACTCACTAAAGCCCCAATACACCCCGCCGCGCCGCCAATAATATCTAATTGCTCATCCTTAGAAATCAATGCTGGCAGGCGTTCCACCCATTCAACCGCCATGTATAACATCTCTGGCTGCTGCCACAAACTACCTAAGTGAGTCAAAGTATAAATCAACCCCGCCCAGCCGTTAAAAGCGCCAATGGATGAAATCAGCCTGCCCTCATATTCGACTTGGTGCAGTACCGATCGCATCCCTGCCTGGGCTAATTCTCGATAGCGATCCTGTTTTGTCACCGCACCCAAATAAGCCAGAAATAACGCTACACCGGGAATCCCATCCCACAAATCCCACCCCAAAGGGCTAACCGCCCAGTGGCGAGTACCCGTAAAAACTGGCCCAATCCAGCCAGCCAAATCGCCTGCACGCACCGCTAAAAACGCCAATCTGTCGCCGATCGCGCTTGCTGCTTGCAGGCACGCCAACTCAGCCGCCCGATCGTCTGCGATCGTCTCCACCTTTGGCATCGCATAACTAAGTGAGTTACCCGGTTCCACCACCATGCCTAACGTTGTGAGAGAAGTGCGAACAAACCATAGCTGACGCTCTAAATCGGCTTCATTCATGGCTTGTAGGCGTTGCTGCACCAACTCTAGCCCCGACTTGTCAAAAAAATCGCGAAAACATTCGCCGTTACTCGCCCACAGATGGCGCGAGTTGGGATACGTTGTGAGTTTGGGAATATCACCTTGCCACAAAGCCTCTCTCTCAGCGGGTATAACGCGCTCTAGGTATGGCAGCGCCGGGACTTCTACCCAAAGTTTATCGAAAAGGCGATCGCGATCGAGGGCATCCCGCAACAAATTTGGGTGAAAGCTTTCTTGCAGCAACAACCCGTAACTCCGGGTTTCCCGCAGGAAAACGCGCACTTCGTCTGTCGCAAAGCGATCTAAAAAATGGCTAAATTCCTCTCTATGCTTGACGATTAGCCGATAAGTCGCAGCAAATCCCGTTGCGATCGCCTTGGAATATGCCAACGCATTCACTAACTCCCCCTGCAAGCGCGGTTGATTCTGATTCTCTCCGATCGCGGTCGCTTGCCGAGAAACCTTTGCCTCATCAGTGTTTGAGGCTTTTAACCCAATTTTGCGCCCCATTCCCAACCTTTCGGGATTACCACCGATCGCGCTCACATCTACTGCATCTTTTGCGATCGCCTGGGGTTGTGGCAGCAAACCCACGCGCAGTACCGATTTGCCCATTTCTCGACGGGCGGGAAGAACGGAATTTGGCGAATTTGGCGCAACTGGATGGGGGTGAAATAGGGATTCTAAGTCAATTAACACGGGGTGTTCCCCGGCTGCGATCAGGTTTTCGGCATGGAAATCAGTGCCTTGGATGGCGTGCAGTAGCGCTAGTAACCCGCCGAGGCGCTGGTAAAAGCGTTCGACGGCGGCGGGAGTTTCGCAACTGCTGGTATGGGCGAATTCTACCCATCCGTAATCGCCGCGATCGAGAATTTGCAAAGTGCGGAAATTTATCTCACTTTTGGTGTTTAGCAATATGAGAAGTTCTTGGAAGTGAGCGTCTACGGCGAGGGGTTTGGGCTTGTAGGCGATTTGCCAACCTGAGCTAAACTTGGCGATCGCAACGCTACGGCCGCCGTTGTGAGCGTCACCCGCACCCGCTTTGACTTCTGCTAGAACTCCTAGCTCGATTTTGTGACCAAAGTGAGAGATGATTGTTTCCCAGTCATCGCAGAGGCGCTGGAGGAATTCTAAACTGAGATCGACCCAGATATTTATACAAATGACCAATTGTTGCGCTAATACTGGGTATTCTTGCAGGATCGCGATCGCAGTTTCGGGAGCTTGTAACCGCTGCAAGAAGCTCTGGAACCGCTGTTGAGGAGTTTCGCCCGTCAGTAAGCCTTGCAATCGTGCGGCATTTAGCTCTAGTGCCATTGTTGGGTTCAGCATCCAGAAGAAGCGATCGGGTAAAAATGCTAACAAAATTGATTCGATGGTAGTGCGATCGAAGGGTAGGGACGATGTTTTTCTATCCTTTACTAAGGCGGCAATTCCTTGGTGCAAGCGGTTTTTACCTTGGGCAACCAGGGGCGCGATCGCGATCGTAAAACCTTCTGCCTCCGCGCGATATTGCTCCGCAACGCTGACGCGATCGCCCATCGTAAAAGCCCGATCTAGTTCCTCCAACCAACTTAGAGGCTTTCCATGTCGCTTAGCCAGTGTTGAGACTGGTTCTCCCAACAGATACCGAAATTCTGCCTCAGTAATTCCCTCTAAAGCCAGTTTAGTATCAAAAAAAGTATCTTTTGTCAAGGGGTATTGCGATCGCCACCGCTGTAATCGGCGCTCGGCTAATTCCCCATCAAACTCATCTTTGCAGCCAGCGCCCAAAGACGCAATCCTTTCCCTCAGCGCGATCGCCCGATACCAACTCTCCCCTTGAAATGCTTGTCTATCCATTGCCTTTACACCCTAACTCCTTGAATGCCAACCGTACCCCAATTCATTGCATAGCCTTGATTTCGGGCAAAATTGGCGATCGCGCTTGACTTTACTTTGTGATTATGATAATCATTATCGTAGCGGTTGTAAAGGCGATAATCAAAAGCTGAAGCTAAAAATTAATAAAAGCGCGTAACACAGTTTTACATCATGTCTTTTGGCCAGCTTAACAACCCCGTACAAATATTACAAAGATATCAAATACATCAGGTATCTGTGAGGAATTTTCATGTTAAAAATTTTGTGGAATACTGTGCTATTTAGCCAAGTAACAGTTTGTGCTTTTCTAGCAGTTTGTGGGAGCGCGATCGCCAGTGAAGCACCAGATTCAACCCAAGCTATACCCAATCAAAATCAAGAAAAAATAGCCGATTTAACAGCAGAAAATTTTCCTGCGATCGCCGATCCATTAGAACAGCCTAACACCAGTTCAGAGCCAATGGATCAAGTTACATCCGTCTCCCAACTTTCCGACGTACAGCCCACAGATTGGGCATTTCAAGCACTACAATCATTAGTAGAACGCTACGGCTGCATCGCAGGATATCCCGACGGAACCTATCGCGGCAACCGCGCTCTAACCCGTTACGAATTTGCCGCCGGATTAAACGCTTGCTTAGACCAAGTTAACAGATTAATTGCCAGTGCCACAGCTAATTTAGTCACCAAAGAAGACTTAACAACCATCCAAAAATTGCAAGAAGAATTTGCCGCCGAACTTGCCACCTTACGCGGCAAAATTGACACCCTAGAAGCTAGAACTTCCGAACTCGAAGCCAACCAATTTTCAACCACCACAAAATTGAGAGGAGAAGTAATTTTTGCCGTCACAGACGTATTAGTAGGCGATGGCGAAAAAGTCCGCCTGCCTTTATCACCCCTCAACCCATTTACCGGCGCACCAAGAGAAAGATTTAGAGAGTTTACTACCGACGATCAAAGCACCGTTTTTGCTAACAGAGTCAGGCTGGAATTACTAACAAGTTTCACCGGACAAGATCAGTTAAAAATTCGCCTGACAGCAGGTAATTCCGCACACCCCGCCCGACGCGCACCTGACAATATTCGAGGCTTTGAATATGGCCCAAACCCAGTTACAGCTTATCAATCCGGCGGGAATCAAGCTGATGTAGCTAGAACAAATGAAGGTCAACAAACCTTTCAAGATATCAGCACATTATCTGCCAATAATACCTTCGGATTAACAGCATTAAGTTATGAGTTTCCCATTACTTCTCGCTTGCAAGCTGTGATTATGGCAAAAGATGGCGAACACATGGAATATGTACCAACAACATTCAGCCTATTTGATGATGGCAATGGCGGAACTCGTTCTCTATCTATTCTCGGTCAACGCAACCCAATTTATAGCCTGGGCGGATTAGGTGCTGGCGCTGGATTGACTTATGAATTTAGCGACAAATTAAGTCTCAGCGTTGGATATTTAGCTGGAACTGCGGAAAATCCCACTCAAGGAAATGGCTTATTCGACGGGAGAAATTCTGTTCTCGCTCAGTTAACATTTAACCCCACCCGTAACCTATCTTTGGGCTTAATTTACAACAAAAATTATCAAGTCGGCAGTCCTCTATTTAACAATGATGTTGGCACTTCATTAGCCAATAGCCCAATTTTCTTGACCGATAAATATGCCACAAATTCCTATGGCTTATCCGCCTTGTGGCGAGTTAATCGTAGATTTGCGATCGGCGGCTGGTTTAGCTATACTGATGTTAAAAGTTTTGGAGGAACATTAGCCCCTGGTACGCCCTTTGAAACTCGTTTTAGCAGCAGCAATGCTGATATTTTCAGTTACGGTATAACCCTAGCTTTTCCTGACTTAGGAAAAGAGGGAAATTTAGGAGGGATTGTGATTGGTGTTCCTCCTTATGTAACTAGCGCCAAAACCCCTTCTCCCTTCGATGAACCTCAAAGCGTACCGGGAAATCGGGCTGGTTATGACACTAAAGATTTAGTCAGGCGAATTCCCGATCGCACTATTCCTTTTCACATTGAAGCTTTCTACGTTTATCGCCTCACGGATAATATTTTACTCACTCCTGGTTTGATTTGGTTAACGGCTCCTAATCAAAGCAATAAAAATCCTGATGTTCTGATTGGAACCTTGAGAGCTACATTCCTTTTTTAAATGGAGTCAGAAACCGCGTTTCTTTATCTGGGATCGGAAACCGGGTTTCTTCCTAAATATCTCGTTCAAAATCCAATTTTATCGAGAAACCCGGTTTCTTTACCTTTATGGAGTCATTTCTACCCACTGCTGTATTCTTAGGCCCATCTCTCAGAATTGATGAAGCTAAAAAAATTCTCCATGCCAACTATTATCCTCCAGTTCGGAGGGGAGATATTTATCGAATTATCCCATCTGGTGTCGAAACTATTATTTTAATTGATGGAGTATTTCACCAGGAAAGACCTGTTTGGCAACGCGAAATTTTGGACGCAATTAATGCCGGAATTAAGGTTTATGGTGCATCAGGGGTAGGAGCATTGAGAGCCGCAGAATTGCATGAATTTGGCATGAAGGGTTGCGGCACAATTTTTGAATGGTATCGAGATGGAATTATTGATGGAGATGACGAAATTTGGCTAACTTATGGTGACGATTCCCATAACTTCTGCCCGATTTCAGAACCGCTAATTAATATCCGCTATACTTTACTTAATGCTGTTAAAGATGGTTTGCTGAGAGGAGAACAAGCAGAAGGATTAATTAGCTTTGCCAAACAATTATATTATCCCGATCGTTCCTATCAGCAGCTTCTTAAAAGTCCAGTTTTACAACAGCTATCTCCCTTAGATTTTGCCGAGGTCAAAACTTATCTAATGACACAACAAGTGGATCTAAAAAGGCTGGATGCTATGCAAGTGCTGAATTGGCAATCTGAATCTTCCCAGAAACAAGAGATTATCTCTAGTAAGCCGCAGCAATTAGAATTACCAGTGCCAGAAATTCTCAGTAAAATAGTTGCAATGACAGGCTTTATTCGCAGCGATCGAATTTGCACAGGTAGAGAACTTTTATTGGCAGTAAAACAGGATGTTAATTTGCTAAAACAGATGCAAATCACTTTATCAAAACACTGTTTTATTCAGGAGTGGGTACAGCAAAATGGCATTGTTTATCCAGAAGAGAATTTAGAGTTTGACTTGGCTGAGTGGGAAAAAGTACATGAGATTGTTTGCGATATTAAATGGTTGCAGTCGAATGGTTTAACTTTTTGTAGCTATAGGAAATTAATGCGCGATCGCCTAGCAATTGATTGGATAATTAACCAAGGCCCAGAATATTTTGGAATCAAGGGAAATTTAGAGCAATCTATTCAGGAAGAATTGCTAATTACCAACAGTAATTTATCTTATCTCTCTCAGGCAGAATTAACTGCTTTACGGTACAAAATATCGCAACGCTATTTTATTTTAGAATGGGCAACCCAAAACAATATTTTTCCCGATCGACAACTAAAAAATTACCTAGAAAATAAAGATCCAGAAAGTATATCTGCTAATAGCTTTAATGATTTTAATAAAATTATATCACCAACTATAGCCTTTGAAGAGTGGATTATCAACCAAGGCCCCAACTATTTTGGAATTAGTTGGAGTTTTTCTAATGCCTTATGCCAAGAGTTACAAATTACTGGAAAAGCCGCACACTTACTCGAAAACAACTAAAAAAATATGGATGTACTTACTAAAGCTTATGCGATTGGTACTCACCGTTTAATCTCACCTGAACAAACCTTAGCAAATATCCAGCCTTACTTACCAGCAGCAGGCATTACTCGTTGTGCGGATATCACTGGTTTAGATCGAATTGGTATTCCTGTTTATTGTTCTATAAAACCCGGCGGGCGCTTGGTACAAATCCACAACGGTAAGGGATTATCTCAGATGGCGGCTAAAGTCTCAGCCCTAATGGAAGGAATAGAAGTTTTCCATGCCGAAAACCCATACTGCAATTTCGATCGCCGCAGTTTTAATGATATTAATGCAAGCGATATATCAATAATTTCACCTGATATTTTACCACTTTACTTATCCCATAATTTCTTTAGCAAAGACTTAATAATCGACTGGATTAAAGCAGAAAATTTGCAGAAAGATGAAAGTGTATTGCTACCTGCAAGCGCTGTCTATCTGCGATCGCCGTCGCTGTATGGCTTTTCCTCAAATGGTCTTGCTAGTGGCAATCATATTGTGGAAGCAACCCTACATGGGCTTTATGAGTTAATTGAAAGAGATGCGATAGCTGGGGTGAGTATTAATGGCAAAATTGACCTTAAAAACTGTCAAATTATCGATCTAAATACGGTGGATGATGAGTTGATATGTTCGCTAATCGATCGGATTAAATCTGCTAATTTTAAGCTGGTATTAATCTGGCTAAAAAGTTGTATTTCAGTTAATACTTTTTGGGCGATTATCCTTGACAAAAATCCCTTGACTCCTGCAATTATGGTCAATTTCGGTTACGGAACACATCTAAGTGTTTCTGTAGCTGCGGCACGGGCAATTACTGAGGCTGCTCAATCTCGCTTGACATTTATTTATGGTGTTAGTGAAGAGTTAGCAGAGCCACTTCCTCGCGATCGTAGCCAGACTTATTATAAAATTTATGCTTATTTTGACCGTTTACAAGCAACAGCACCTTGGCAGAATTTCAGTAGTTTAGCTGGTAATAATTTAAGCGAAGATTATGATTATATTTTGCGATGTCTGTGGAAAAATGGATATGAAAATATATTCCGAGTCGATCTGACACGACCAACCTTTAATATTCCAGTTGTTAAAGTTTTAGTGCCGGGGTTACGATATAACCCTTTGATAACGGGGTAAAGTTTTTGGTAGTATAGCTAGGAACTACGATGTTCAGGACTACGATGGTTATATTTACGCAAGATTATTGAGTCAATACGAATATCAAATTACTGCCAAATTATATGAATTACGTTATTGCCAGGGCTAGTTAAACAAAAGTAAAAAAACAATTTAGAACAGTATTATATAATACAATATATTTTTATAGCACGTCTAAAATTATGAAGGTAGCCGTATTCAGTACGAAATCCTACGATCGCCAATTTCTCACAGCCGCCAACGAGAAACAAGGACACGAGTTAGTATTTCTCGAACCACGTATCAACTTAGAAACTAGCGTATTAGCTGCTGGATTTCCCGCCATCTGTATTTTTGTCAACGACTTGCTAGATGCCACAATTTTAAATGCGATCGCCAAACAAGGAACCCGCTTAATCGCCCTACGTTCCGCCGGCTTCAACCATGTAGACCTAACCACCGCAAGGGATTTAAGCCTCACCGTCCTCCGAGTTCCCGCCTATTCCCCCTACGCCGTTGCCGAGCACGCCGTAGGCATGATTTTAGCACTCAACCGTAAAATTCACCGCGCCTACAACCGCGTCCGAGAAGGAAACTTTGCCCTTGATGGCCTTTTAGGATTCGACTTGCATGGGCGCACAGCAGGAATTATTGGTACTGGTAAAATCGGCGCACTGACCGCTAAAATATTAAGTGGTTTTGGCATGAAATTAGTCGGGTATGACGTTTTCCAGAATCCCGAATGTCTGGAAATAGGAATGAAATACGTTTCCCTAGCCGAACTTTTCGCTACCTCCGACATCATCAGCCTGCATTGTCCCTTAACACCAGAAACTTACCATCTAATTAGCGATCGCTCTCTCACTCAAATGAAAGATGGAGTAATGCTAATCAATACCAGTCGCGGCGCTTTAATTAACGCCGAAGCCGCCACAAAAGCCCTCAAATCGGGTAAAATCGGCTATCTCGGCTTAGATGTTTACGAGCAAGAGAGCGATCTGTTCTTTGAAAATCTGTCCGAGCAAGTGATTCAGGATGATGTTTTTCAACGCCTACTCACCTTTCCCAACGTACTGATCACAGGTCATCAAGCTTTCTTTACAGAGGAAGCTTTGATAAATATTGCTGAGACAACTCTAGCTAATATTACCGACTTTGAGCAAAACCGCCCTTGTGCCAATGAAATCAGCATCGAGCGGTTGCGAAAATGAGTTAATAACTATCTGCTAGATTAATAGCAATTATCAATTTGTCAATCCACGTCACAAGTGAGGAAATATAAGATGAGTCAAGTTAACCCTATTGGTGAAACCGACACAAAAACTGAAACACTTCCAGTAGATGTCAATCTGGAAAAGCCGGGTGCGATCGCGATATTAGATTCCGCAGAGGAATCAGCCGAATCGCAGGTCCAGTTAAAAGACATCGTAGACCAAGTAGTTACCATCTTTTCTGAACTGCCAATGTACGTAGTTAGTTTATTTCAAAACTACCAAAAACCAATTATTACTATTGGTTTAATTGTCGCAGCAGGCATCACGCTTAAGGTAACTTTGGCAGTGATAGATACCCTTAATGATGTACCTTTGCTATCTCCCATTTTTGAGTTAGTAGGTATGGGCTACACAGGTTGGTTTGTTTATCGCTATTTATTCCGTGCCGCTAGTCGTCAAGAATTGTCATCGGAAATTACAGCTTTGAAAGAACAAGTTTTGGGTAAATAAGGAAGAAGGAAAAGGTAATATCATTTCCGTTTACTTCGGAATTGTATTATTATAAAGTTCTTGAGGGCGGGTTTGCCGAGATATTTTAATAAGTATCGACAAATTCTATAAACCCGCCCCTTTTCCCATACTTCTTACTTCTTTCTTAATTTTTTTCAAAATACTGCTTATACAATTCCTTGATCAAGCTTTCTAATTCATCTTCAGGACAGCATTCAATTAAAGCCGCAAAAATTGCTAATAATTTGGCAGCACTTTCTCCTAACATTGGGCTTAATCCCCAAACGTCATGTACCCAATCTTGAGGGCGATCGTCTTCAAAGACAAATCGTTCTAGTAGTTGTTTGGCTTCTATTTTGGAAATTGGCATAGGGTTTATACTTTTTTACTAAGGAATGAAAATTAAATAATTTGATGATTTGGTTTGTAGTAAGCGCTTTAGCGCTCTTTGCGCTTACTACAAACAAACTAATTATTTAATTTCTATTCCTAACTCTTTCTGATTAAATTTGATAATCTAAAAACTCTACATTGTGTAGAACAATTCGATGCACAGAAAGGCGATTAATTATACCTTTTTGCTCAAAGTTATTCAGGGCGCGAGTAATTGTCACGCGGGTTGTACCCAGGATTTCAGCAATGTCTTGATGGGTTAATCCCAAATCGATTAACTGTCCATTTTTTACCTGCGAACCAAACTTTTTAGCCAGCCAAGCTAACAGATGAAAGAGCATAGCATCAACCTTTCTATAGCCCCGAATTAACATAAAATCTTCCGCTTGTTGCAGATGATCGAGTAAAACATCTCTAGCATTATACCAAGTTTCAGTAGGCAGTGGAATTGCTTCGACTTTTGTTAGGCATTCAATTTGATAAGGATCGCAGTTAGACATAATTTTGCCCACTACGTCTCCTGGTCCCCACATTCCCAAGGGGACGGGGGAGCCATCTTCCAACCATGTCAATGTACGCACTACTCCGGTTTCAATTTGCCAGAGAAATAGTTGGCTGTTGGGCAGCAGCGAGCGGCGGCTAAACTGATGTTTGCTTATCTCACTGGGGCGAATGGATAACAGGGGGGTGACA
The DNA here is from genome assembly GCA_001698425.1 of Oscillatoriales cyanobacterium USR001. Classification (GTDB taxonomy): domain Bacteria; phylum Cyanobacteriota; class Cyanobacteriia; order Cyanobacteriales; family Microcoleaceae; genus Kamptonema. The sequence continues at coordinate 79,110 of MBRE01000055.1, forward strand.
CTCATAGGGATACCAATTGGTGATTAAAGCTTAAAAAACAATGAAAGTCTCACAGTAAAAAATATATTTTGCTATATACTACTGTAATCTGATAGAGTAACCGTAGTTAAAGGGTGTGTCAAGCTCTGCCATGAAACTTCTGTAAAACTCCCTAAACGCCCATTCTTCAAGGTATGGGATTATTCTTCTCAAGGAAAAATCAGCCTAATGTCAGCTAAGAATCAGACTGCTACCAATAATTTGTTAAATTCAGCAATCCGTGTTTTATCGGGATATCGCCGCTACATCTTGGGGGGAGTGACTCTTTGTGTGGGGATGGGATTATCGGCGATCGCCTCAAATGCAGTGCATAACTGGGAAGAAAAATTTATGCAGGCTGAACTTCAGGAACGCCTCGATCGAGTAGCTACAGACATTGAGAGAGAGATTCAAAGCAATTTAGAGGTAGTGCGGGCGGCGGGAACTTTTTACAGTACATCTGAAGATGTGAAAGAAGAGGCGTTTCAAAGATTCGTGCAATCTGCTAAATATAGACATCCGAGCTTAAAAGCGATCGCGTGGCTTCCCCGCATATCCAACCCACAGCAGCAGGAATTTTTCCCATATTATATTACTCCCTCTCCTCACCGCGAAACACCTTTAGCTTTTGATTTGGCGATCGATTCAACTCACCGATCGGACTTAGAAAAAGCAGCGAAAAGAGAGGAAATAATCGCCTCGGTTCGTCAATTATCATTAACAAATAATCAACCGAGCTTCTTCGTATTCCAGCCAATTTTTAGGAGCGCCGATCCTGAAAATAACTCCTCTTTAAGTCACGAAGAATTGAAAGGTTTTACACTAGGAATATTTCTAATTAATCCCATTGTCAAATCTGCCGTACAGGATACAAAACTCAACTCAATTAATTTCTACTTACAAGACATAATGGCTCCAGAAGGGGAGAAGTTTTTAGCTTTTTACGAAGGGAAAAAAAACCGCGTAATCACAGATAACAATAACGTACAGCAATTGCAAATTGGTCAAAGAGTTTATTGCCCTGATGGGAGTAGTTGCACTCGCATCCTCAATATTGAGAATCGCAGATGGTTGTTACAACTGTTATTAACATCTGAATATATGACACCTCAAAAATATTGGCGTTCCTTGGCGACATTAGCTCTGGGAATAATATTAACTGCGATTATCACAGTTTATGTAATTAGCTTATTAAGCTATACTGAACGAATTGAAAAAGTGGCAGTAGAACGGACGGCTAAATCTAAACAACTTGAGCAAACTTTAGAGGAGTTGCAACAAACCCAAGCTCAATTAGTTCAAACTGAAAAAATGTCTAGTTTAGGCTTGTTAGTTGCTGGTGTAGCCCATGAAATTAATAATCCAGTTAATTTTATTGGTGGCAATTTGCATCATGCTAATGAATACACTAAAGATTTATTGGGATTAGTTGAATTATATCAGCAACATTATCCAAAGCCATGCCCAGAAATTTTAGAATATATCGAACTGATTGAGTTTGATTTTCTAATTCAGGATTTACCCAAACTACTATCTTCTATGAAAACTGGGGCGGAACGCATTATTGAGATCGTGCAAAATTTACGGAACTTTTCTCGCCTAGATGAGAGTGAAATGAAACTTGTTAACATCCATGAAGGGATCGACAGCACTCTATTAATTCTACAAAGTAGGCTGAAAGCTAAACCTAACTCTCCACAGATTGAAGTAGTTAAGATTTATGGAAATTTACCTTTGGTAGAGTGCTATGCTGGACAATTAAATCAAGTGTTTATGAATATTATTGCTAATGCGATCGATGCACTAGATAGTTACAATCAAGAACGCAGTTATCAGGACGCTGTAGCAAATCCAAGTATTATTAAAATTGTTACGCATACTTTGCATTCAGACAAAGTTTTGGTGCGAATTAGTGACAATGGACCTGGCATCAGAGAGGAGGTAAAGAAACGACTATTCGATCCATTTTTCACAACTAAACCAGTGGGAAAAGGAACGGGATTAGGGCTTTCGATCAGCTATCAAATTATAGTAGATAAACATAAAGGTTCGATCCGCTGCGACTCTGCACCGGGAAACGGGACAGAATTTGTGATTGAAATTCCGCTGCGACAACAAGTTAAGGAAACTGCACCAATTATGCCTTTAAAAGTATCAGAGGTGGCGTAAATAGCTTAAAACTACATTCCGCAGGTAGCGATCGCACACAAAATTATTACAAAATTATTTAGGTTAGTAGAATAAAATATGCTATAATCATCTCCTCAAACGTTAATGACCTTACCAATTACCAAATTCACCATTTAAAGGTAAAAAAATGCACCGCATAGCCGCTACACCGGGAGGGTGGAACCCTCAATCAGAAGGTGTTATTTTCCTGCAACAAACACCCGGCGATATCGTATTAATTACCGCTGCTGATACGGAAATTCAAACTATTGCAACAGCACAATCAAAACTACCAGTAGGATTTCCCTCTCTGCGAGTAGCTAATCTCTTAAATTTACAGCAACAATTAACTATTGATACCTACGCCGAGGAAGTTTTAGCTAAGGCAAAAGTGATAATTTTGCGCTTATTGGGAGGGCGTGCTTATTGGTCTTATGGGTTAGAAGTTGTACGAGAAACCGTAGAAAAAAGTCAGGCTAAATTAATAGTAATACCTGGAGACGATCGACCAGATCCAGATTTAATGAGCCATTCCAATGTCTCATTATCAGTAGTTAATCAACTATGGTGTTACTTAACAGAAAGTGGCGTGGAGAATGTCGTTAATGCCTTGAAATTTGTCGCTGATATTGGCTGGCAAACTGGTTATAATCCTCCATCGCCTCAAGCAGTGTCCCGCGTAGGAATTTATGATTATCAAACCGATTTGCTATCTAATGCTGGGAAGGTAGGTATTTTGTTTTATCGCGCTCACTATTTGTCTGGTAATTTAGCACCAATTGACGCACTTTGTCAAGCTTTAACAGAAAGAAATTTAACGCCTATTCCAGTATTTGTCTCATCTTTGCGGGAACCAGATGTACAAGCAGAATTAGAACAATATTTTCAGCCAAAAGATGCCGATTCTATTCAATTATTACTTAATACTACCAGCTTTGCGATCTCAGGTTTCCGCAGTCAAGATCGAGAATTAGATAGTATAAAATCTCTCAATGTTCCCGTATTGCAAGTAATCTTTAGCAGTGGTACGGCGACTGATTGGCAAACAGATTTTCAAGGACTTTCGCCTCGCGATGTGGCGATGAATGTTGCCTTACCAGAAGTAGATGGTAAAATTATTACTAGGGCAGTTTCTTTTAAGGCAATACAGACTTGGAATAGTTACTTAGAAACGGATGTTGTGGGTTATGAACCTGTGCAAGATAGAATTGATTTTGTAGCAGAATTAGCCGCTAATTGGGTGCGACTGCGACAAACTCCAATTGCTGGCAAACGCATAGCATTAATTCTCGCAAATTATCCGACTCGCGATGGTAGATTAGCGAATGGTGTTGGGTTAGATACTCCGGCGAGTTGTGTCGAAATTCTCAAGGCTTTACACGCAGTTGGCTATCAAATTGATAATATTCCGAGTAGCGGCGATGAGTTAATTAAAATGCTAACATCTGGCGTAACAAATGACCCGGAAGGCTGGGAATTGCGACCAATTCAGCAACATTTAAGTTTAGAGGAATATCAACAATATTTTGCAACTTTACCTCAGCCAGTACAAGATGGAATTAGTCAAAGATGGCAGTTAGAAACTCATAATTCTCATAATTTTCAATTTGCGATTCCTGGAATTCAACTAGGTAATATTTTTATCGGTATTCAACCCCCACGCGGCTATGAAATTGACCCAACATTAAATTATCACGCGCCAGATTTAGCCCCTACTCATAATTATTTAGCTTACTACTATTGGCTCAGGGAAAAATTTGGAACTCAGGCAATTGTTCATGTAGGAAAACATGGTAATTTGGAATGGCTACCTGGTAAAAGTATCGCTTTATCTAGTAATTGTTATCCAGAAGTTGCCCTTGGTCCTTTACCTCATCTTTATCCATTTATTGTTAACGATCCCGGCGAGGGATCTCAAGCGAAAAGACGGGCGCAAGCTGTAATTATCGATCATCTTACTCCGCCGATGACACGGGCGGAACTTTATGGTCCATTGCAACAATTAGAAGCTTTAATTGATGAATATTATGAAGCTCAAAGTTTAGATCCTTCTAGGTTATCAATAATTCGCGATCGCATCCTTAATCTTGCTAATCAAGAAAACTTACATCAAGATTTATCCTTTGTCAATCAGGAAATCATAGAAGCCAAATTTACAGAATTTCTCAGTCAAACAGATGGTTATCTTTGCGAACTTAAAGAAGCACAAATTAGGGATGGTTTGCACATTTTTGGGCAATGTCCCCAAGGGCGACAGTTACGAGATTTAATTATCGCAATTGCCCGTCATCCCGCCACTAATCGCTTAGGTTTAACCCGTGCGATCGCTAAAGATTGGCAATTAGATTTTGATCCGTTAACCGCCGATATGTCGATGGAATTTACAGATAATTTATTCCCTAATTTTCAGCCTCATAATGTCGGAGATGTAGTTGAAAAAATAGAACAATACGCAATTGAATTAGTTGACAATTTAATCCAAAATTTCCACCCCAAATATACGCCCTACCCGTTATCTGTAGCTCAACAAGAATTAGAGTGGATTAGTAACTATTTACTACCTGCATTGCAACAAACAAACCAAGAAATTACTAACCTTTTGCGCGGACTAAATGGGTATTATATCCCTAGTGGTTCATCGGGAGCCCCAACTAGAGGAAGACCCGATGTATTACCCACAGGCAAAAATTTTTACTCCGTAGATATTCGTGCTATACCAACAGAAACCGCCGGTCGAATTGGGCGACTCGCCGCCGAATCTTTAATCGAAAGATACACCCAAGAAAATGGCGAATATCCTAAAACTTTAGGGTTGTCAATTTGGGGAACTTCCACCATGCGAACCGGGGGCGATGATATCGCAGAAGCCTTAGCATTACTAGGAGTTCAACCAATTTGGGATGGCCCATCGCGGCGAGTAATTGACTTTGAAATATTGCCAGTTTCAGTATTAGGAAGACCTCGAATTGATGTCACCTTAAGAATCTCTGGATTTTTTCGGGATGCGTTTCCTAATTTAATAGATTTATTTGATTCAGCAGTACAAGCAGTTGCTAATTTAAACGAACCGCCAGAAGAAAATCCTTTGGCATTTCAAGTACAAAAAGAAACTGCATCTTGGCAATTAATGGGGCTAAATGAAGAAGTAGCTAAAACTCGATCTAGTTATCGCGTATTTGGTTCAAAACCGGGGGCTTATGGTGCAGGAATCCAAGGTTTGATTGATTCTCAAAATTGGACAGGGGATGCAGATTTAGCCAAAGCTTATATTAATTGGAGTAGTTACGCTTACACGGCTTCTCACAGTAATAATACAAAAGCATCAGTTGAGAATTATTGGGGACAATCAGCACCAGAAGCCTTTGAAAAACGCCTAAGTGAAATGCAAATTGTCCTGCACAATCAAGATAATCGCGAACATGATATATTAGATTCAGATGATTATTATCAATTTCAAGGTGGAATGACTGTTGCGGTTCGGACATTACGGGGGGAAAATCCTCATACTTATTTCGGGGATAATTCTATTCCTGAAAATCCCAAAGTGCGACAATTAAGCCAAGAAATTGCGCGGGTTTATCGTTCCCGTGTGGTTAATCCGAAATGGATTGCTGGAGTGATGCGTCACGGTTACAAAGGGGCTTTTGAAATGGCCGCAACAATTGATTATTTATTTGCTTATAGTGCGACAGCAAAATGTGTTGAAGATTTTATGTATGAAGGAGTGGCAAATGCTTATTTATTTGATGAAAAAGTGCAGGAATTTATTCAAGAAAAGAATCCTTGGGCGTTGCGAGATATGGCAGAAAGGTTGTTAGAAGCGCATCAGCGGGGGTTGTGGCAAAAAGTGGATGTGAAGGTGTTAGAAGAGTTGCGATCGCTGGTTCATCAAGCAGAAGGCGCGATCGAATCTGCTAAGGAATGAAAAGGTTCGTAGTAAGCGCTTTAGCGCTAAAGCGCTTACTACGAACAAGCGAATTATTTAATTTCAGTTTAGTAGTGAAATTTCACAATTCATTCAACAAATCTGGCCGCCTTTGGCGGGTCCTTTCAATTTGCTGCGATCGCCGCCATTTATCAATCTCAGCATGATTTCCTGATAATAATACATCAGGAACTTTTAATCCTCGAAAATCCGCCGGTCGCGTATAATGGGGATAATCTAACAATCCATCTTCAAAACTATCCAAAGCCAGCGACTCAGCCTTTCCTACTGTTCCGGGTAATAATCTGATTACCCCATTAATCAAAGCTAAAGCTGGAATTTCACCCCCGGTAAGTACAAAATCTCCTAAAGATATCTCGCGAGTTACTAAATGCAAAACTCGCTCATCTACACCTTCATAATTGCCACAAATTAAAACTAATTGATCGTAATTATTTACCAAATCTCGAAATAATTGTTGCTTGATTGTCTCGCCTTGGGGAGTTAGTAAAATTACTTCCCGTCTGGGTAAAATTGGTAAGGATTCTACCGCCGCAAAAATTGGTTCTGGTTTCATTACCATTCCCACACCGCCGCCATAGGGTTCATCATCAACTCGCTGATGTCGATCGCTGGTAAAATCGCGAGGATTTACTAAATTTACCTCGGCAATTTGTTTGGCTAAAGCTTTCGCTATTAGTCCCGAAGCGAGGGGAGTTGAGAAAAAATCTGGAAATAGAGTTAGGATGTCAAAGCGCACGAGGTTATTAGATTTAGTGAGATTTTTAGTAGGGGCAATCCCCCTGTGGTTGCCCTCGATCGATGGCAGTAGATAGGGGTAGGCACGGGGCATTGGTGTCAACTTAAGCCGAAATCCCGCCAGGGACTAAAGTCCCTGTCTAATAGCTAAAGTCCTCTGAAGAGGACTGAAGAAAATTGTTAAATTCATTAGTCCTCTTCAGAGGACTTTAGCTTTGAGACAGGGGTTTTAACCCCTGGCGGACTAAGGGTTTGAGCCTAAGTTGACACCAATGGGCACGGGGGCACTACCCCTACAATATTTGCACAACATTAACCTAAAATGAAAACATTAGCACTCAAATCACTAGGAGATAAGCCAGAGACGATCGCTAAATAATTATCTCCGAATTTAATCGCCGTCGAACTCACGGTTGCTGTCTCATCTAATTGCAACATAATCGGTTCAAAGGTGAGTTGAGAATAGCTGATGCCTTGACTCAAACCAATCACATCATCTGGTTCAAAATCCACAATAACATCGGTTTTTTCAATCGGAATATTTGCCTGATTTTCCGACAAAATAAAAGCATCATTCCCACTGCCACCAATGAGAATATCTTGGCCTAAATCTCCTATTAATGTATCATTGCCAGCAGCACCATTAAGCACATCATCACTTTTGCCACCGCGCAAAACATCATTGCCATCTCCACCAATTAAGGTGTCATTATCATTATTGCCATTGATCCAGTCATTGCCATTACCACCGACCAGAAAATCTGATTCTTTTCCACCGAATAAAGTATCGTTGCCGCCAAGTCCAAATAGTGTATCAGCCCCTTGATTGGTATTAATTAAATCGTTATTTTCTGTACCAGTTAGAGAGTCGCTACCGGATAAGGCAGAAATTCCGATGTTACCCGCTGTTTCTGGAATGACTGTATCAACCCCGTCTGTAAGCAGGCAAAATCCTTCTCCCTGTATGTTTTCAGGCATTTCTGTGGGTTCGCCATTGCCTGTGGCGTTGGGAAGAGGGGTTTTAATGATGACTATAGGTATCGGTGTGGGAGTGGGTTCTGGTGTGGGTGCAGGTTCTGGTATAGGTTCTGGCTCTGGTGCGGGTGCGGGTGCGGGTGCGGGTGCAGATACAGGTGCGGGTGCGGATGCGGCTACGGGTGCGGGTGCGGATGCGGGTGTTGGTGCAGGTGTTGGAACAGGTGCGAGTGCGGGTGCAGGTGTTGGCACAGGTACGGGTACAGATGCAGGTGCTGGCACAGGTGCGGGTGCGGGTGTTGGCACAGGTGCGGGTGTGGGGATAGGAAATCCAGGGTTGTCCTCTAAGAATTTATCTATTGAGATATCAGCATCTGTGGTAGTTGTTGGTACAGGTGTCGGTGTTGATATCGGCGCAGGTGTGGGCGTTGGCGCAGGTGCGGGCGTTGGAGTTGATGTTGATATCGGCGCAGGTGTGGGCGTTGGCGCAGGTGCGGGCGTTGGAGTTGGTGTTGGTATCGGTACAGGCGTTGGTGTTGTTATCGGTGTCGGCGTTGGTGTCGGTGCAGGTGTCGGTGTCGGTGTTGGTGTTGATGTTAACGTTGGTGCTGGTTTTTGTCCATCTTCTATTTTTGGATCGTTTGCTATTTTTGGATCGTTTGCTATTTTTGGATCGTTTGCTATTTTTGGATCGTTTGCTATTTTTGGATCGTTTGCTATTTTTGGATCGTTTTCTATTTTTGGATCGTTTTCTATTTTTGGATCGTTTTCTATTTTTAGAGCATCTACTTTTGGTTCAATAGGACTACCATCATTCGTCAGGAATGTAACGTTATTACTCAACTCATTCGCTACAGCAAGATCGACGATTTTATCCCCATTAAAGTCAGCAGCGACGATCGAAGTAGGTCGATCGCCTACTGAAATATCTTTGTACTTCGTAAAGCTACCAGAACCAGAATTAATTAACAATGAAACATTGTCACTTTCTGTATTTGCTACAGCGATATCCGGTTTTTTATCGCCATTAAAATCACCAATAACTAATGCTTTTGGGGAACTTCCAACAGTGATATCTTGCTTAGTAAATTTACCATCGGCAGATTGTAGCAAAATTGAAACACTATTACTCCCTGTATTCGCGATCGCGATATCAACAAAACCATCACCATTAAAATCAGCCGTTGCGATCGCCTGGGGAGAAGTACCCACCGCGATATCTTGCTTTTGTGTGAAATTAGCGTCACCATCATTGAATAAAATTGTTACATTATTACTACCTTCATTGGCTACAACTAAATCCGGTTTCCCATCGCGATTAAAATCATTTGCCGCGATCGCTAAAGGATTATTATTACCAATAGCAATAGTTTGTTGCTTCAGTTTTAAAGTTGGTGTTGGGAAAATGCTTAATCCCAGATTTAGAAACACTAAAGCGCTGTTACTTTTGGCATCGACACCAGCAAAGTCAATTTCATTGTCCCCATTAAAATCAGCCGCGATCGCCGCATTCGGAAAGGTAAACTTATCAAACTTTAAGGACAATGGAAGAAAATTGGGATTACTGCTACTAATCAAGTCAAAACTACCATTGAGAAACGCTGAAACTTTGTTGCTGCCTGTACTTCCTACTACTATATCTGGTCGATCGTCTTCATTAAGGATATTAGCAGGAACCACCGAAGTGGGGTTATTTTCTACAGTTGCTTCATAGGGAGTAAAATTGCCAGAATCAGAATTAGTTAATAAAGAGATGGTATTGCCGCCTGAGTTTGCTACAATGAGATCGGGTTTACCGTCCCCATCAATGTTGGTTACTGTGAGCGATCGCGGTGTCTTGCCAACGGAGATACTTTTAGTAGTGAAATTCACGTTCCTGCCTCATTTTTATTCAAGTGATACACTTTCACTTGTATTCTAATTACTGGCGAAAAGCGTGTCAAGGCCTAATTGGGCGATCGAATAATGTAGGGGCGAAGCCTTCGGGCGATAAATTATCGCAATAAACCTGGGTTTTGTGTCCGAATGCTTCGCCCTTCTCCGGGAAAGATGTGCTACTCGCCTGATTGAAATTCTGCTCGATCTGAAAAACTATATGGGAGCGGGTAGAATTTTTATTCCATAAAGCTTGCTGTTTAGGTATTATTGTAGCTGGCTCGCATACTGCCTCAATACAGGTGGCAAACTGTAAAAACTTTCTTGTTGTTCTATCAAGCAGCGCCGCGATAAAGATTGCAGCACATTTGGTAAATCTGAAGATGTAATTCTGCTATTTTCTAGTAACTTTGCCAGATTGATTGGTTCACTTTCTTTAGCTAGTAACGATATAACTTGTTTTTCTATCTCGGATAGGCGACTAAACTGCTCCTCTAACACATCTTTCAAATCTTCTGGTAACAATATACCATCATCAGGTAATAACTCAGTCACGTATCCTCCCAACTCTTGAATCAGTGTCGCCACGTTTTTTAACCATAAAGGGTTGCCTTGGTAGCAGTTAATTAGTGCTTCGCAGTTGTTGATTTCTTCTAATCCATTATCTCTCAATATCTCTCGTCCGGCTGCGATATCTAAACCAGTGATTTGTAAGGTACGAATGGGAGTATTTTGGCTTTTTACTTGAGTCACTTCTCTGGGTTGTTCCCAACCGATTAATAGAAAGCAGCTTTGATGGGATAATTTTTCTATCTGTTTGAAAAAGGAGCGATATTCTTCATATTCTGGTTTATATTTTCCTGCCAATTCACCGCTACTAAAAAGATGGTGAATGTCATCTAAGATGATTAAAGTGCGGTATTTTTGTAAATATTTAATTAGGGGTAAGGGTTTCGGGTTAGTTGCAGGTGAATCTAGCTTTTCTGACTGGGAGAAAAGCTGGATTAGTTCCTGTTGAAATTCATCGAGGGTGTGGGATGCGTCTATGGTGCGCCAAATTATGTAATCGAATTGATTTTTTATTTGTTGTACGAGTTGTACTGCTAGGGATGTTTTGCCGATTCCACTGATACCGGTGAGGGCTATGAGGTGGCTGTGTTGTTGTAGAATCCAGTATGTGAGGGTTTCGAGTTCGGAAGTGCGCGAGTAGAATGTGCCTAATTCTGGCATCTCGCTTAAATCTTGATGTAGAGTTTCAGGTTGTTTTGTGTTAGATATTTCTTGATTATGTGGGTGTGAGTTTGGTGTATTTGGTGGGTGTCTTCCTTCTCCACAAAAATTAATGTTACGAACTCGAACATGATCTTGTACAACATTTGAAAATAGGGAGATTTGTAACCTCTCCATCGCCGAGCGAAAATTCTTTTTATTGACATCTTCTCCCAACTTTTCTGAAAGTATCTGCCATAATTGCGAAGCCGCATTCCTAACACGACTTTCAGAACAGTCAAAGTCTTTGGCTACGTGCTTGTATGTATCGTGTTGTAGAGTTGCTTTCAGTACCGCTTCTTGTAAATCGTCAAGATGTTGACCCGTTTTCTCGAAGACTATGCGATCGGCGAGGTTTAACATTTCTTTAAGATTCATCGGGTCAAGAGGATTGAATATTTTTGTGTATTATGGCACAGTTTTAGACATTTTAGTATATTTTTAGATATTTTAGTATATTAACTAGATTTAAAGAGAGTAAATTGGGGAAATTAGGGGGCAAAATAGTACATTTTGCGGACTAGACAAATCTTTGATTTGTAAGGATGATAGAGAGATTATTAAATCGTAAATTGAAAGAATTACTATTTACCATTTTAATAAAATGATGTGCTAAAAAACATTTTCATTGTAATTAATAGTTGAATTTTAACAGTGCATGGCTCCAAAGGGAAATGGAAGGTCGGAAAATCGTTGTCGCTATTATGTTCGGCGTGAAGCTGAACGTCGTGGTTGGGATCTGCGTCACGTTAGTAGTGGCGGAGATGTTTTAGAGGAGCAAGAAATCGAGGCTTATTTCCCTAACTGTGGTCTTGAAGGCGAACGCCCAGACTTTCTTTTCTGTTTGGTAGGCGATCCCACGATTATTGTTGAGGCAAAAAACGAAGCAGGTAAACTCAAACAAGCACAAAAAGAAGCAGAAGATTACGCTGACAAAATCAATACAACAGGTAAATACAGTATCAAATTAGCAGTTGGTGCTGCGGGTGAAGAAGATAAAGGGTTTGAGATCAGTGTTTCTTTTCTAACTCATCAGGGATGGTTTTCTCTCACTTCACATGGATTCGCCCTAACTACTTTTCCAACTAAAGCAGAAGTTGAAATTGCGCTGAAAGCCGATAATGGCTCAACAAAAGTGAGTGTACCATCACAAGCTGAGTTTGTTGATGCAGCAATTGAAACGAGTCGTATTCTACGCACTGCGAAAATAGAAGCTCCACTTCGTCCTAAAGTCATTGGTGCTTTAGTTTTGGCAATGTACCAGGGACAAATTGATACAACTCCTAGCAATGCTTTATCGTCAGTTAATACACTAGCTGAAAATGCTGTTAATGGCGCACACAAATTGCCAACCCAAAATAAAGAAAGACTCAAAGATGCTCTGTGTTTATCAGGAGCAGATTTTAATCGTCTTTCTCCTTATATTGGGCGAGTTATCAATACACTAAAACGCCTCAATGTTCGTTCAGTTATACAAACGGATGCTGATTTTTTGGGAATGTTTTATGAAGCATTTTTGCGTTATGGCTACGATAACAATGCGCTGGGAATTGTTTTCACACCACGACATATTACGCGGATGTGTGCCGAATTAGTGGGAGTAAGTGTACGAGATCGGATTATTGATATTGCTGCGGGTACAGGCGGCTTTCTCGTTGCTGCATTTGATGCCATGATGCGACAAGCTCGTAGTGCTGCTGAAATTGAGAAGGTCAAAGATTCAATTATTGGTTTTGATACTAATCCGACTGTTTGGGCGCTTTCGATGCTTAATATGTTTTTTCGAGGAGATGGTAAAAGTCATATTTATAACGAAAGCTGCTTTGACGATAATATATTCTCAGTTGTAAGTCGTAGCTGCACGAGAGCATTTCTCAACCCTCCGTTTTCCCAAGATGAGGAGCCGGAATATCTATTTGTTAACCGAGCAATGGATGCACTAGAACCAGGTGGATTATTGACTGTAGTTGTATATGCTGGAATTTTTGCCGATATGGATCACAACGCATGGCGACAACGTTTTCTGCTCAAACATAAACTCCTCGCCATGATTAGCCTTCCTGAAGACTTGTTTTATCCGACTGCTGCACCAACCTCGATTATGGTTGCTGAAGCTCATGTACCTCTTGCCCCAACTGACAAAATATTCATGGCTCGAATTTGGAATGATGGATATGAAAAGCTTAAGGGTAAGCGTGTTGAGCGATCTGGCAATCAGATTGATGAGATTGTAAACCAATTTCATGTTTTTATGAAAGGTGAAACGGTGATTTCTGAATTAGTCACAGTCGTAGAAGGATGTAACATTCTCTCATGAGCAATATCGAGTGGAGTCCACAACAATGGCTACCTCAACCTAAACTCTCAGAACGCGAATTTGAGCGTTTACGAAGTGAAGCTATGCGCGGCATCTTTGAAGCGGTGACTTTGATGCCAGACTTGGCTGATGTTGTTCTTAAAGATTTTGGGGTTGCAGATGAAGAGGATGACGGTAATGAATTACCTTATGGAACTCATGGAAAACTTTCCAAATACTTCGACATTGAGAATGGACGCTCGATAGGTGAAAAAAATTACATTGAAGGCACGATTCCCTATATCAGTAGTGGTGACTCGACCAACAGCATTATCAGCTTGATTGATCCTGTTCCAGAGGAGGTGTTTGAGCAAGGTGGCATTACAATTACTGCTTTCGGCAAAGCAGGGTTACAACCCTGGTCATTTATGGCAAGGGGCAACGGTGGCAGTTCAGTTCGGGTTTTGTTGCCTAAGTACAAGATGAGCCTCAACGATTTGCTGTGGTTTGTAGTGCAAATTAACAGACAAAGATGGCGTTTTTTCTATGCTCGGATGGCAATTAAGGGACGTATTGCTAATCTTGAAGTTAGTGCGCCTCCCAAAGCTTTATTAGACACTGGAAAAACCTTGTTTGAGAGAGTGAGAGTCTTTCGTGAACAGCTTGAAGACCTTGTACATCTTAAGACCAACTTTTCAGTTTAGATTAACCTACAAGCGCGATCGCAACTTAAGAAACCGGGTTTCTCCGATAAATCAACCATCTATGCCGAGATTTTATTCAGAAACCCGGTTTCTCACCCCACGCGATCGCGTCACCAAAAGAAAGCGCGATCGCATTTCGCTGTAAGTACCAAGCAATGCAATGATTGTACGGATAGCGATCGCTCACTAAAACTCATCCTAATTATTAGGTAGATAAAGGCGGCACTGTAAAATTTGTAAACAATTGCACATCAAATTCACTACCTGTCAAAGAATTCACTAACCGTTCATCCAATGTTAGCAACGGTGCTGTAACTTGCTCTGACAGTGCCACATAGCAGCCATCATAAGCTGTGATACCATAGTCCAATCCAATTTGAACAGCTTTATTCATTAGCTCCTTGGTTGAAGTAACTTGAAATCGTAAAGCTTTTAAGTCACTTAGATCGGCCTGAACTTGTTCGGCAGTGTAGAGTTTAGCTCGAACATACTTCCAAAGAACATTAGCACACTCAATATAAAACAGATCGGGCACAAAAAATTCAACAGCCGGATCGTCAAGACAATCGAATAATTGATTAACTTTAGGAGTCAAAGGATCGACGATAAACTGCTTAATACAAATATTTGTATCCAGTACGCATCGTAGCGGAACAGTCATCTGTTGCGATCCTCTCGAATCAAAACAGTGCTATCAGTTAATCCAAAATCCTTTGGGTTAACTCTGGGACGACTGCGAATCCTTTGTAGGATTGCTGACGTTGGTTGGCTTTCTTGCGGCCGATCTATCATCACCTTGTCGGACTCAAATGATTGCTTCAATAGATGAATTACTGCCTCATTGAGAGTAAAATTTTTTTCAGAGGCAAGACATTGAATACGACTGTATAATTCATCGGGTAGATTTTGAATCTGAAGTGTAGCCATTGCCATTTCATAGTTACTTCATTTATTATATCACAGTTTAACTCAAGCGTCAATGTTCAGAAACCGGGTTTCTCAAATAACTAAAACATCTCATCCGAGATTTTATTCAGAAACCCGGTTTCTCACCCCACGCGATCGCCTCATCAAAACTCATAGCGATCGCTTACACTCCGAGCGTGATATACTTAACACAAGATTGGTAGTTACTAGGTGAGGTCAGCATGAATGCAGAATTCCAAAAGGTTTTTGAGTTAACCTTCTCGGAAAAATTGCAGCTTGTCGAAGATTTATGGGACAGTATTGCCTCAGTTCCCGATCAAATCCCTGTGCTTGACTGGCAAAAAGAAGAACTTGCGAGGAGGAAAGCAGCCTACCTGCAAAATCCTGGCTCAGGCAGTTCATGGGAAGTAGCTAAAGAACGAATTCGCGGTAGACAGAACGATGCTTAGAAATCTGATTATTCTGCCAGAAGCAGAACAGGATGTTGCTGAGGGTTATGTTTGGCATGAAGCACAGGAACTTGGCTTAGGTGAAGAGTTTCTTCATTGTGTTGATGCTTGCATTCAATTCATCCGGCGAAATCCTCAGATGTATCGGTTAGTTCACGAGAGCTATCGAAGGGCTGTAGTTCGGCGCTTCCCTTACGTTATTTTCTACGAGTATTTAGAGAATACAATTATTATCTACTCAGTATTTCATTGCTCTCAAGATCCGCAGAAATTGCGTAGTCGGTTGCCATAGGAGTAACAACTGAATCAACTAGCATCAACTGTACGGAGAGCGATCGCAACTCTCCCTTAGCTTATATTTCCTCCCTCAACCCAACATTAATCGGCGTTTAATGTAACTTTCGTAAAGAGCGATATTCCTTAAGAAACCCGGTTTCTCAGATAACTAAAGCATCACCGAGATTTTATTCAGAAACCCGGTTTCTCACGCTCATGCGATCGCGTCACCAATCATAAAGTGCGATCGCCGTTAAAACACAATTTTAAAGGTTAAAATAAATATATATAATCTTAAACAAGCGATATGCCTCTTAGTGAACTTTTACCCACAGTTAATCAATTATCTCATCAAGATAAACTGCGACTAATTCACTTTCTCCTACTTGCAGTTGCCAAGGAAGAAGGATGTAGCCTAGAACCTGCTGAAGATACTAATTCAGAAAATATACTTCTGAATCAACTAGCATCAACGGGCGCAGTTGTCTGGTCCCCACAGGCAGATCAGGAATCAATTCAAGCATTATCAGAACTTCTAGCTACCGCCCAAGAATCAGCCCATGCTTAATAGTCAGCGATTTCCATTTATAGAGAGAATTGATAGCCTTGGACGATCGAGTGTCATGCCATACTTGCCCATCACTCTCTCCAACAACAGCAACTCTGTAGAAGTGATGGCATTATTAGATACCGGTGCAAGTGTCAATGTTCTCCCATATCAGATTGGTCTACAATTAGGGGCAATATGGGAACAGCAAACCGTTCCTATTCAATTGAGTGGGAATTTGGCTCACAGTGAAGCGCGGGGATTGGTACTTTCAGGCACACTTGCTGAGTTTTCTACGATCTTACTTGCATTCGCTTGGACTAGATCAACAGATGCACCTGTAATCCTTGGACACCTCAACTTTTTCTCAGAGTTTAATGTCTGTTTTTTTCGTCACGAATTAGCTTTTGAGGTTTACCCAAGGGAGAAATGAAGAAGTAATACACAAATTACTAAAAGAAAGCGCGATTCAACTCTACCGATTGAATTTAGTGATATAATTTATCTTTAGCATTTCTGTTTCAAAATCACAGGCAATAGCAATAGTCCCATGAATACCCTCAACCAAGTATTAGAAACTGCTTTACAACTGCCCTACGAACAGCAGGAAATGCTGATCAAAATTCTACAAAACCGCCACTATGAAAGTCGCCGTGCAGAAATGGCTGTGGATGCAAAAAAAACTCTGGCTGACTTCCATGCAGGAAAATTTCAACACCAGTCAGCCCAGGATGTCGTTCTAGCATTGCGCCAGTCTTTGCAGACGCATGATGAAGTTTATTAACTGCGTCGGTAGTGCGATCGCAACTTAAGAAACCGGGTTTCTCAAATAACTAAAGCATCACCTAGATTTTATTCAGAAACCCGGTTTTTCACTCCCACGCGATCGCGTCACCAATCATAAAGCGCGATCGCCTAAAATGAAAGAGCGATCGCCCATAAATCAATAACTCCGGTACACCATTATGACCATCAAAGAACAACTCCTCCAAGCAATCGAAGCTTTACCCAATACAAAGCTTGCCGAAGCCCTCATCGGTTGGGTGCGTGAGTCCTGATAAAGTAAGCGTCCACTTGGTTAATCCGTAAGGTATCATAAAGAAGTTAATAGAAGTCAGTGTAGCGATGCCTTCGGCTGGCTACGCCTACGAGAGGCAATATCCATGCAAACAATCCTTCTTAGCCATGAAGAAGTTGCGCGAGTTGCAAACCAACTATACGAGAACATCATTCGGCAACAAATAGAATCTGTAGAAAACATCGGTAAAATGGTGATTATCGATATTGAAACAGGTAATTACGAAGTTGACAAAACAGGCTTGCAAGCCGCCAGAAAATTGATTGAAAAAAATTCAAACGCTCGACTGTTTGGCATCCGAATAGGATACAACGTTGCGGCTTCGTTTGGCGGTGTCATGGAGCGTAATTACAAGTGATATCTGGCATTGTAAACGACAGACAGGCTACTGTCACTATAGCTTTTCGTTTTCCACACCGCTCAGACCTAGCTATTGAATTTGTCGTAGATACGGGATTCACAGATTATCTTTGCTTACCCCATGAAGCAATTGTCTTGTTAGGTTTGCCCTTCAAATACGCGATGCCTGTAAACTTGGCTGATAACAGTAAAGTCACATTACCAGTCCATGAAGCAACTATCCTTTGGAATGGGGAAGAGAGAGAGGTTCGCGTACTGGCTACAGGGCGAAGACCCTTATTAGGTACTGCTTTGCTAGAAGAACATGAACTTGTAGTGCAGTTTACTGAGGGTGGGTTGGTGATGATTGAAGAGTTGTAATAGCTAATATAAACTGCATTAGAACCTGCGCCCTTCTTGGCAGGCGATCGCCTCACCAAAATAAATCGCGATCGCTCTATCTAAAATACTTACAGAAAAAATGCCGTCCAGTAGTAAGTTTGCTGGAGTTGATTTCTCCGCGCTACCCGTCGAGCATCTGACCGCAAATCTTACCATTTCTGCTCAGGGATTTCGTTGGCTACGGGGTGAATTTGTCACCTACTGGCGACAAGGACGGATTCAGCGAGAGATAGACGCTCGTATCAGTCAATGCTGGATTTTACGCCATTAGATATTGCCACGTAGAATATTTTTTGTTAATATAAACAGGACTAAAAAAGGTAATTATTATGACTATTCGTGAGCTCACGATCGCCAAATTGCAGCAACTTTCTGAACCACTATTGCAGGAAGTGAGTGACTACATGGATTTTCTCATCCAAAAACATCTTGCCAAAACTGCTAATATTCAAACTGATGAAAAGCTGGTTGAAGCATGGTCACAATGGTTTGATGAAGTCGATCTCAAGGAGACAAATACCGCAGAACCAGCCAGCGAATATCAACATCTCCTGCTCAACAAATATCGACAGCAGGGGCTAACGCTATGATTCTCTGCGATGCAGGAGTCTTACTTTGTCTGGTCGATCACACTCAACCCCAGCATAACGCTTACAGAGATACAATTACAAAATTAGCAATACCTCTCGTCACAACTTGGTCATGCTTGACAGAAGCCATGTATCTTGCCCTCCATCGTGGTGGTTGGGTGATGCAAAAACATTTGAGTAAACTTCTTTTAGACAAACTGCTGACCATCTACGAAATTCAAGAAAGTGATTATATCCGTTTGTTTGGGTTGATGGAGAAATATCGCGATCGACCGATGGATTTAGCTGATGCAACCTTGGTTCTGGTGGCTGAAAAAGGAGGGTATCGTCAAATTCTTACCCTCGATTCTGACTTCTTATTTTATCGCATTAGCGATCGGGATACCTTCAGCATCATTCAAGTTCAGTGATTAGTTGCGATCGCCTGACTCCAAGAAAACGCGATCGCGCTATTAAAATCAATAGGTGAGTTCCGTCTTTTAACAATCGGTCAGTCACAATTACAGCACATTTTAGTTGTGTCTCATACAGAGCGAGAAGCAGAAGTACGTTTAATCAGCGCTCGTTTAGCTACCCGACAGGAGAGAAAAAACTATGAGTCAGGAACCTGAAGTAACAGTTAATGATGATATCAAACCTGAATATGATTTTTCAGGCGGTGTTCGCGGCAGGTACTATGAAGCTTACAGACAATCAAGTAATATTGTGATTCTGGATCCAGATGTAGCAGAGATATTTCGAGACTCTGCTTCCGTCAATGAAGCATTGCGATTACTTGCCAAAATTGCCAAGTCAGTCACAGTCTAATTATCAGATAACTATTGCCTAACTGAGTGTTTGTAGCGCCGAATTGCCTACAAGGTTAGCATCAAAAGTTTCATTCTAAAACATCCCACAGTTCGGTAACAGGAGCAATTAAATCTCCTAATATTTCACCGCTTCCTTTCATTGCACCAAAGGTGGGGCGTGAGACTTGGATAGTGGCAGGATAGATAATCACTAATGGTTTTCCTTCATGGATGACTGTTAAAGGGGTTTTGGTGCGTTCGACCTCTATCAATAAAGTCTGGAAAGTTTGGGGTAATTCAGTTGTGGTAATTTGTGTCATTTTTTGACCGTTCACAATCTTATCTATTTCTATCATAAAATGAAACAGCGATCGCCCTATCTAATTCACAGCCAACAAACCCGACATATTCAGCACTTTTTCTGACCAAATCCTTCCCTGTTCTCCAACGCTGATTCGTTGTTCTGCATCCTCCCAAATCCTTCCCCAAGAATACTGCCAGCAAGCTAACTGAATTTGTAACTCAACTAACTTAGCAGCTATTTCTATCTCTGCATCTTTAGCTGTCCATTCAATAAACAGTTTACTTTCTTGTAACAAACTTTCCACCAGTTCGCCGTTAGCTACATTTTGACAGCGAGATTTAATTCGTGCCAAATTCGATGCCAAATTACCCATTCGTTTAGGTAGATCGTCTCGTAAATATCTTTCCTTTAAAGCTTGCCAATCTCTCATAATCCTCCTAATAATTGTTGAACGATCTGAGCAACTTTTTCTCGAATAATTGGATCTTGAATTTCCATCGAACGATTGTTCTGACGGGGACGGATATTGATCAGAGATTCATAACCAGTTCTAACATTTCTCCAAGTTGCTCTTTAGTAGCACGCTCTTGAATTAGATTAATCATCTCTGTCTATGCTTTCGATTCAATAGAATGTTTTAATATTATACAACTTAGTAACTTTGGCAAAATTTTATCTCTGAAGTTCTTGATGAGACGGGCGATCGCAACTCTCCCCTAGCTTAAATTTCCTCCCTCAACCCAGTATTAATCGGCATTTAATGTGACTTTGGTTTCATCGCGATCGCAGTTTAAGAAACCGGGTTTCTCAGATAACTAAACCATCACCGAGATTTTATTCAGAAACCCGGTTTCTCACCCCACGCGATCGCCTCACCAAAAGAAAGAGCGATCGCGCCCTATCTAATTCCATTACGATCGCTCCGTCTCTGGCATTTCTCCATCAACAACAACCAACCCCACACCACAGCGAATTGCCGCTTCCACCAAGCGAGTATCCAGTGTTGCGATCGGCAATTCCAATCTTAATGCTAACTCTAAATAAGCTGCATTCTTTACCACTATCTTGACCGATAGTATAGGTGCTATTGAATGGGGAAGGCGATCGCACAAACCCTTTCTAGTATTGCATTTTCCTCCTGCCTTCTGCCTCCTGCTATACGTACTAACCCGCCCGATCGAAACTCACTCAGGAAACCTCCCTTCTCTCACATCAGCACAATAATTCTGCACGGCCTCACTAATAATTTCCCGCAAATTAGTATAAGCTTTAGCAAAAGGAGGCAATCGCACAGAAAGCCCTAATAAATCATTAATTACCAAAACTTGACCATCACAATGAGGTCCCGCACCAATTCCAATAGTAGGAATTATCAACTTTTGACTAATTTGGGCAGCTAAATCTGCTGGAATATGTTCTAATACGATCGCAAAAGCCCCCGCATCTTGTAAGGCGATCGCTTCTGCTAAAATTCTATCCCCCGATTCCGCCGTTTTCCCCTGCTTCCGATAACCTAATTGGTGTACCGATTGCGGAGTTAAACCTACATGACCCATTACAGGTATTCCCACCGATGTTAGCACAGAAACTGTATGGGCGATCGCCGGATTTCCCCCCTCTAATTTCACCGCTTGCGCCCCCGTTTCTTTCAACACTCTCCCCGCTGAGTGCATCGCTTGTTGGGGACTTTCTTGATAACTTAAAAAGGGCAAATCCACCACAACTAAACTTTGCTTAACTCCCCGACGCACAGCCTTGGCATGGTGTACCATTTCATCTAAAGTTACTGGCAAAGTTGTTTCATAGCCCAATGCTACCATTGCCAAAGAATCGCCTACTAAAATAATATCAATACCTACTCGATCGAGGATTTGAGCCATAGCAAAATCGTAGGCCGTCAAAACGACTATTTGACGCTTTTCTTGTTTAGCTTGAATTAATTGGTTAATCGTGATTTGCATTATATTACTTGGTAATTGGTAATTGGTAATTGGTAATTGGTAATTGGGATACACAGATTTTACTAATTCCTCTGATTTCACAGACTAAATAATCATACCTCTAACTAATCCGTGTAATCCGCGTAATCCGTTAAATCCGTGTTCATAATTGTTCCTTCTTCCTTCTTCCTTACCTCCATCCTAACCATCGTAATAGAGGAATAATTAAATAATGACTAACTCCTAAACACAATCCAATTCCACTTCCCATTAAACCAAAAAAGATCAGAGTGCTGCAAAATTGCGCCCAATTCGGATAATTATTATTTACTAATAGAAAGCTCAAAAAATTGTGAGGGAAAATATTTAAAGTGTTAATTGCCGCAAACATTGCTACAGGCGCGATCGCGCTTACTAAAGCATGAACAGCATGATGACTTCGCAAACCCATTCCCAATGTCAGAGAAGCGATCGCGATCGTTCCCACCAACATCATCTCCTCAATCGTACCATAATTTTTACCAGCAACCCAACACAAACCCGCTAAACCATAACCTAACATTCCCGTCACACCCGCCAACCAATAGCGGCGACGCTGACGAAACCCCCCCGCATCCGTCAAACCAAAAGCAGTACCTAAACCCGCCAAACTAAATAATAATATTTCCGGTCCAACATTAAATGCCACACCAGGTACAAACTGATGTAAACCGAGATTCAATAAACTTACTAAAGTCTTACCCAGCGGCGACCAATAAATAATAATTAAACCACTCAACGCCCCCACAGTACCGCCAAGTCCACCGAGCATCATTTCCCAAGCAGTATCCAGAGAAGCGACTACCGTTTGCGCGATCGCACTGAAAATAAAAGCCGTTAAATTAGTAACTCCCTCCACTAAAGTTGTCAAAATTTCCCAGGTAAATTTTAACAAATTTTGACCAGTAGTTACTATTAAATTAGTCGAATTATTGCTAATAGAAATTTTATGCAAGCGATCGCGAATTTGAGCCGCACTTACCGGACGTTCCCGCGCCTGCGATCGTACCATATCATCCAACAAATTCGCCAAACCATAACTATGCGGTGCAATATGTCGCCACCGCAACTCACCAGTTAAAGGATCTTCCAAATCCGCCGGATATTTACCAGTTAATAAATGAATACAAGTCCTACCCAAAGCATAAAAATCCGCCGCCGGTCCTACCGCCCCCCCAACAATTTGTTCCAGCGGACTATACCCCGGAGAAATTAGCCGCGTCGAACTTAAACCCCCTTTTTTTGCATCTATTCCCATCTGTTTCGCACCGCCAAAATCAATCATTACTAACTGCCCACTTTCTTCCCTCAGCATCAAATTAGAAGGCTTAATATCGCGGTGAATAATATTACGACCGTGTAATTCCTGCAAAATTTCCACTGCTTGAATTAGCCAATTTAATACCCATGATTCAGGACATCCTTCGGGATATTCATCCAGAATATCCTGCAAAGTTTTACCATGAATTTTTTCCATTAACAAACAAGGAAAGCGGCGTTTCGAGAAACTTCCCTGATAAGTTGGAATGCGTAACTCTAAATTAAAATAACAATCAGACTCAATTCTTGGTATCCCCGGATGACGCAAACTTGCTAACATCCAGGCTTCTTGCTCAAACAATTCTAAAGCTTTAGGAGAACTTTCTAGCAATACCTTAAGCACTCGTTCCGTCTGAGTTTGCAAATCCCAAACCGTATAAATAGCCGCAAAACCCCCAATTCCGAGACGTTGTAGGGGAATATAGCGATTTAGTAGCCGCAGGGGGGCCCCGCAACTTTGACAAAAATTATTGCCCCAAGTCTGAGGATAAGGCCTTGGGCAATCAGGATTAATGCAGTGGGTAGCGTTTAAGAGAGGCTGAGGCACAAACAATTGGGGAAGGGCTGACTATCCATATTATCTGCTATTATCTGCTTAATGGGAGGAAATTTATCGCACTCTCGCTCAGCTTAATTCCAAAAGTTGCCTCAAAAATTCAACAAAATTTGCCAAAGCCGGAACCTGCCGTTGCACCTGCTTGCTCACCCAATTATTATTGGCAATGCTGGTTGTATTAGTCTTGCCCGGTTTAAGAACGCTGACAACAGTAGCAACTAAAGCTTTCTGTTCGTCAAATGGTCGCCAATGAGTTTTCTTTTCCTCAGATATGCCATTCAAATAAGCGATCGCACAGTTCATAATTTCAGGATAAACTATCATAAATTGCTACTGAGAGAGTATCATTAAACAGAATAGAAGGCATATCAAGACGCTTGTATAAATTTCCTTTTTTGGGGAAAACAGGAATAAACTTGCGCCAGAATGGGTCTAAATTTGACTCCAATCCTTTCAATGCCTCTCTAAAATCTTTAAAACCTAAAAGCTTAAGAACCTTGCCTGTAAACGCTTGATCTTGTGGTCTTTCTACTCCAATAATAGCATACTTCACACCCGAACCTCCTGACCTAAATTTTCCCGTAATCTGTGCAGTATTTCTCTTTCAAGTCTAACCGCTTTAGTTTGTGACTCTCGTTTTTCCAAACGATAAAGAACTAAATCAGTTTCAGAATTACTAGCATCCAATATCGCATCAACTGCTTCTAAACTGTGAGTAGTGGCAAATAACTGTATGTTCAAATTTTGACACCACTGCACAATCCAAGAAAATGAACTGTGAAGTGTTTCAGTATGAATAGCTGTTTCTATCTCATCAATCAGTAAAACTCCATCTTCGACTTTTGCTAGTGTTAAAGCAATAAATAGCAAGCGACGAATACCATCACCGAAAGCACTTAGCGGTGAAATGCCTAAAATTTTATGGTCGATATAGAGACTGGGACGTTTCCCAGTTGGCGACAAAATTACTAAATCAGTAATTTTTGAATCCATGGCCTGAAGTAATTTTATTACTTCAGGCTTAATACCCAATAAAATAGCTTCTGAGAGCAAGCCAACTTGTAACTGTTCTATGCGGTGAGAGAAAGGTGTAACTGTATCAATTGGTAGTACGGCATTTGATGAGCGATTTTTTTTGTTAATAAAACGCTGGTTTTCCCAAATTTCAAAACTTACTGATAATTCTTCGGGAGCAAAAGTTGTTGCTACTGTAAGTTCTAACTCGGCACCTCGAAGAATACTATCAAATTCTATTTCATCAAATTCTAGTTGAACTTCCGAACTATTTCCCGCCTCAGCTAACTGCAAAATTCCTTCAAATTCTCGGTAAATTGCTCGAGATTCTCGGACAGGAAAACTGCCATTACTTGAAATATAAGTTTCTCCTTCATAGAGATTAAGGTGAGAAACTTCACTGTTTTGTGGAAACAGCCATTTAAGAGCATCTAACTGAGGTTTCCGAGAATATTTAATCTCTCTTCGCCATGACGTATTCAGCCATTCCAAAGGATCTAAAGGACGGCAATAAGTTGATATTGCTTCTAAAACACTGGTTTTTCCTGAGTTATTAGCGCCAACCAATATGTTAATCTGTCCTAAATCCTGCAAAGTTAAATCTTGCAAGCCTCGGAACCGATGGATAGTTAAATTGTCGAGATGTTTCATAACACTAAACCTTCGGTTTATTAGTGGATTGAATTTGCAACACAGCATGGTAAACATACTTTATACTTTTTGTCAAGCTCTTTTACTGGACTGGCACTTTAGCAACTTTGCGATAATATTTTAAGATTTGTTAAATAATATTTTGAAATGTTGCAAGAAGATAAAGTAAACTTATGTAAATTAAAATAATATTAAAATTACACAGCATCCCTTTCTTGATATAGTTTTATGAGTCTGCCAGTAGACAAAAAATT
Organism: Oscillatoriales cyanobacterium USR001; assembly: GCA_001698425.1. GTDB lineage: Bacteria > Cyanobacteriota > Cyanobacteriia > Cyanobacteriales > Microcoleaceae > Kamptonema. The sequence goes on from MBRE01000055.1 coordinate 104,574, forward strand.
TAAGCGAATCGAGGGACGCGACATTATGTCTTATTCTCAAACCCAAACTCAATCTAAGGCTGGGTATAAAGCCGGAGTTCAAGACTATAAACTGACGTATTACACGCCGGACTACACGCCAAAAGATACAGATATTCTGGCTGCATTCCGCGTCACACCCCAGCCAGGAGTTCCCCCAGAAGAAGCTGGAGCCGCTGTGGCCGCCGAATCTTCCACAGGTACTTGGACAACAGTTTGGACTGACCTTTTGACCGACCTCGACCGCTACAAGGGTCGCTGTTATGACATTGAGCCAGTTCCCGGTGAAGACAACCAGTACATCTGCTTTATTGCCTATCCTCTGGATTTGTTTGAAGAAGGTTCCGTTACCAACCTGTTGACATCCTTAGTAGGTAACGTTTTTGGTTTCAAAGCCTTACGTGCGCTGCGTTTGGAAGATTTGCGTGTTCCCATCGCCTACCTGAAAACCTTCCAAGGTCCACCTCACGGTATCACCGTTGAGCGTGACAAATTGAACAAATACGGTCGTCCCCTGTTGGGCTGTACCATCAAACCCAAATTGGGTCTGTCTGCGAAGAACTACGGCCGCGCCGTGTATGAGTGTCTGCGTGGCGGTTTGGACTTTACCAAAGACGATGAAAACATCAACTCTCAGCCCTTCATGCGTTGGCGCGATCGCTTCTTGTTCGTTCAAGATGCCATTCAAAAAGCCCAAGCAGAAACCGGCGAAATCAAAGGTCACTACCTCAACGTCACCGCCCCCACCTGCGAAGAAATGTTGGAACGGGCTGAGTTCGCCAAAGAACTCAAAACCCCCATCATCATGCACGACTACCTGACTGGTGGTTTCACTGCTAACACCACCTTGGCAAAATGGTGCCGTCGCAACGGTATTTTGTTGCACATCCACCGTGCCATGCACGCCGTAATCGATCGTCAAAAAAATCACGGTATCCACTTCCGCGTTTTAGCCAAGTGCTTGCGGATGTCCGGCGGCGACCACCTGCACTCCGGTACAGTTGTGGGCAAACTCGAAGGCGAAAAAGGCATCACGATGGGCTTCGTAGACTTGATGCGCGAAGATCACATCGAACTAGACCGCGCTCGTGGTATCTACTTCACTCAAGATTGGGCTTCCATGCCTGGAGTAATGCCCGTTGCTTCCGGTGGTATCCACATTTGGCATATGCCCGCATTGGTGGAAATCTTCGGCGACGACTCTTGCTTACAGTTCGGTGGCGGTACCTTGGGCCACCCTTGGGGTAATGCTCCTGGCGCAACTGCTAACCGCGTGGCTTTGGAAGCTTGTATTCAAGCTCGTAACGAAGGCCGCAACCTCATGCGTGAAGGTGGCGACATCATCCGCGAAGCTTGCAAATGGAGCCCTGAATTGGCTGTTGCTTGCGAACTATGGAAAGAAATCAAGTTCGAGTTTGAAGCAATGGATACCGTCTAATCCAAAGGATTGAGTTTTGAATGCTAAATATTGAGTTTTGAGTTAAAAAGTTCTTAATTCAAAGCTCAAGATTCAAAACATTCAAAACTCAAAACTTTTAAGGGCTGGGTCAAACATGGATATTAAACAAGTTGCAAAAGACACTGCGAAGGTGTTGGCAAGCTACCTGACCTATCAAGCTGTGCGGATTGCGATCGATCAATTGAGCGAAACAAATCCGCCTCTGGCAATTTGGTTAAGCAATGCTTCTTCAACGGGGAAAATCCAAGACGGGGAAGTTTATTTGCAAGAGCTACTTCAACAAAACCAAGAGTTAGCGTTTCGGATTATGACGGTACGGGAGCATTTGGCGGAAGAAGTGGCGGATTATTTGCCAGAGATGGTTCGTGCTGGGATTCAGCAGGGGAATATGGGACACAAACGCCAACATTTAGAGCGTATTACGCAATTGAATGTATCAGTTGACCGTAGCAATCTTGAAACACGATTAGACTCAGAAACTAATTTGGATAATTTATCTAGTTAGTTGATTTGAAACAGTAATCACGTACACATTTAAGAGATAGGAAAGATGAAGACTTTACCCAAAGAGCGGCGCTACGAAACTCTGTCTTATTTGCCCCCATTGAGTGATTCACAAATTGTGAAGCAACTGCAATACATTTTGGATCAGGGTTATATTCCCGGTGTGGAATTCAACGAAACTTCTGCTGCTGAAATGCGCTATTGGACGATGTGGAAGTTGCCTTTGTTTGGTGCTAAGACTGTCCAAGAAATTATGATGGAAATTCAAGCTTGCCGTTCGGAAAATCCTACTTGCTATATCCGCGTGATGGGTTTTGATAACGTGAAGCAGTGCCAAGTTTTGAGCTTTATCGTTCACAAGCCGAATACCAGAGGTTACTAATTAGATTTCCTATTTTGTAGGGAATATAGTTAGGTAGTTAACTGTTAACTGTTAACTGTTAACTGTTAACAAAAGTTGAGGTGGGGAATTTTCCCTGCTTCAATTTTTTTATGGCGGAGCTAACAGGACTACAGCCAAGTGGCACACTTATAGCAACCTGTAACACACGATTGAGTACGAAGTAGATGCAACTGGGGGTTTGAAGTCAACTCGGAATTTGCGGAAAAAAAATCCGAATGGTCGTTTTTTGGGATTCGGATTGGCTTCAAGGTTGCGGCTGCAATTAGTGGCATAATGGAGCGGACTTGAAATGATCTCTGGAATCGTAACCTTAAGGCAAGCAACTGTTGCAATACCATATAATCAAGAAAACCAGTTAAAGATCGTTCACCATGACTCAACCTGTTGCTTTAATAAATACTAAATTGATTGAATCCTTGGCTCAAATCATTTTTTCTCTTAGCGATGAGGAGCGACAACTTCTAGCACAAAAAATTCAATATTCATCATTGTCTAGCGAGGAAATTCAACGAAAATGGGAAGTCCTACAATGTGAAATTACACTGGGCGCGGAACAACTCAAGAGCGGTGATTACACTGAGTACGATGATTGCTCATTGCCCAATTTGCTTAAAACTGTTAAGAGCCGAGGCAAGCAGCGGCTTCAGCAGGAGCAAGCGCAGTGAATCGCTTTCGTCTTTCACGGCAGGCAGAGCAAGACTTGGAAGATATCTGGGTTTTCTTGACACAACAGGATGAACTCTTAGCTGACAAACAGATTGCTCAAATTCTGGATCGATTTCCTATGTTGTCTCAATTTCCTAATATGGGAAAGCAGCGCGACGATTTACTGGCAGGGCTCAGGAGTTTTCCCGTTCAACCATACATCGTTTTTTATAGTAAAATTGAGGAGGGGATTGAAGTTGTCAGAATTTTACATCAAGCCAGAGACATTGATCGCCAGTTTCCGTAATTCAAAGCTCAAAACCATTTTTTTATAGTTTACAAATGGCTTTAAGAACTTGTAACAATAAAATTGACGATTCAGGTTCCATCAAATTTAGCAGTGGCATTAGCTGATAAATTGCGGGATTTCCGCGCTGAATATATACAAATTGATAGCGCGAACCGTTAGTAGTTAAACCCCAGACAGAGGCTTGACGTTCTATACTCTTAGAAGTATATGTCAGAAGTTGAGGTAAACCGGCTAATGGGTCAATTAAACTGTTTTTAGTCTCAATTACTAAAACCCAAAAAGATATTTCACTGTTTATCGGTTTGGTTTTATTGACTGCTAGAATATCCAATTTCCCTGTAATTTTGATATCTTCATCTTCAATAATAAGATCGGCAATGTCTTGTTCTAAACTAATATTAATTGGGTGGCGATAAAATCCGGCTAATCGCATTAATGGAAAGGTGGTTAGAGCTTTTACCAGTCCCTCTAAGACTCTATCATTGGAGAGGTAATTATCAAAGTCAGTCCTAATTTGTGACAGTTCTTGCTGTTCAAATTCGGTGAGAGGTTCGAGAGATAATAGGGATGTAAATGAGTTATTGTATTGTTTCTGGAAGTTAAAAAGTTGGTGAACTTGTCCGATGGTGAGATTTTTGGCGTTGAGAGTTAGCATGGTTTTAGGGATGGTTTAGTGATAATATAATTTTAGTTAGTATAAAATTACTATATAGCACATCCCCTAATTAAGCAAAAATGGCTGAAATAGCAATTTGCACCAAAAATTTAACTCGTGACTTTGGCAAAATCCGAGCCTTGGACAATCTCTCGCTGGCAGTGCCCAGAGGCGTTGTCTTTGGCTTTTTAGGGCCAAACGGTTCTGGCAAAACTACCACAATTCGGCTGCTATTGGGATTGCTGGAAGCGACGACGGGAAGTGCTGAAGTATTGGGATATGATACGCGATCGCACGCCCAAGAAATTCGTCAGCAGACAGGAGCGCTACTAGAACATCCGGGACTTTACGAAAGATTGAATGCTGAAGATAACCTCGAATTTTATGCGAGAGCTTGGCGTTTGTCACCAGCTAAACGTCGCAGTCGGATTGAAGAGTTACTGAAAAACTTGGGATTGTGGGAACGACGGCGCGAAACTGTGAGGAATTGGAGCCGAGGGATGAAGCAAAAATTAGCCGTAGCGAGAGCAATGCTACATTCTCCGCCGCTAATTTTTCTCGACGAACCAACTAACGGACTCGATCCGGTGGCGGCGGCTGCTTTGCGAGAAGATTTGCAAGAATTAGTAGCTAGGGAAGGTGTCACCGTATTTTTAACTACTCACAACTTAGTAGAAGCGGAAAAATTGTGTTCTTATGCAGGGGTAATTCGGCAGGGTAAACTATTAGCAGCAGGCTCTTTAGATGAATTGCGATCGCAAGTTGGCAGCCAGCGCTTAGAAATTGTCGGACGCGGATTTAGTGAAAAAGTTTTGAAATGGGCCGAGTCTCAGCCGGAAGTATCTTCTGTACAGTTAGAAGGAGAGCATTTAACTATCGTACTGCGAAAGCGAATCCAAGTTCCCAAACTTGTTAAACTCTTGGTAAATGCAGGTGCAGAAATTGAAGAAGTCCGCAAGCACAGCACCAACTTAGAAGAAATTTTCTTGACTTTAATGGAATAATTAAGATGACCGCCGATATTTTAACCGTAATTTGGAAAGAATTTAGAGAACTCTTGCAGCGAGAAAACTGGCGAGGAATTGCGATATCGCTGGTGATTCCCGTAATTGTTTTCGGGATAATGCTACCGCTTTCTTTAGGCTATATTTGGGTAGATTCTTCAATTTCAGTATTTTTCTGGGTTTACCTACCGCTAATGCGAGTGTTAGCACCAGCCGTAGATGCTTTTGCCGGAGAGCGAGAAAGGCATACTTTAGAAACTTTGCTGGCTACTCCTATGTCAGATTTAGCAATTCTGTTGGGTAAAATTACTTCTATTGTCTGCTACGTTTGGATAATGACGTTGATTCCAATATTAGTAGCGCTGGGAACGATAAATTTAGTTTACGGGCGGGGAAGATTGTTACTTTATCCAGTGCCTGTACTGGTTAGTGGCGCAGTTTTGGCGATACTAGCTACTACTTTTTATACTAGCATTTATACGCTGTTTGCCTTGCGAGCGAACACCGTCAAGCAGGCTTTTGAACAGTTAGGCTTAGCTACAACTATTATAGTTTATTTACCCTTGCTGCTGCTACCAGTGCTGCTACCACAGTTGCCAGTAGAATGGATAAGAGCTTTGATGAAAACTAATACTACTGCTGCATTTTTGACAGTAGTAGTGGTTTTAATTATATTAAACGTGGGACTCCTATGGTTAGTATCGAAACGTTTTGCGCGATCGCGCTTAATTTTGGATTAAAGTGAAGAACTTATCAAATTGGCTTTGTTAACCAACTCAGAAAACCAGATATTTACACAGTCAAAAAGTTGAGATAAATTCTAAGCTTCCCACACCAACAAGTAATTTTCCAAATACTGCCAGTGGTCATCAGTATAGTTAGCTTTCAGTAAATCTACAGTATTGTCATCAATTAACAATTTGCCATCCAAATAGTCACAGTAGGAATCTTCGTGAAAGATACTATCAGGAAATATCTCTTTTAAATGTGTAAGAGTGTGTACGAAACTAGCTAAAAAATGATGCTCTTCGACCCATTGTTTAGGATCGGGGATTTCGTCATTTGTAGCACTTGCGCTAGGCCAAGAATTTTTTACTGAGGTTTTAGTTACGTTTTTCATATCCAAATTTACCACAAACTCCAAGTAAACAATAACTTTCTAACCACTCTAATTATGAGCTTAATTCCAAGGAAGTATAGTGATTCCACTAGGTCTTCCCCAGTGACAACTTTAAGGATTTTACGTGATCGAGATCACGATAGCCATGTTTTGTCTGTAAAATTATCTCACAAGTTGGTGAATAAAACGTTAATGACTATCTATTTTTGCTAAGATTTTTTGCGCTTTGTGGCAGAGTTCGCTGTGGCAGTGGCCATTGCTTGCCAATAATCCCCCCCATTGATTGACATCTCCCTGATTATAACGTAAAAGAGTCCCATCAAAATGAGTAAATTGGCCACCAGCCTCAGTGAGAATTAATTCTGGGGCTGCTAAGTCCCAATCTTTTGGGGCAGATTTGCCAGAAAGGGCTATATAAACATCAGCTTTTTGTTCAACAATTGTGGCAATTTTACAACCGATACTTCCTACAGCTAACTGATTTTGACAAGGTAATTGCTGCAATAATTTATTAAAACGTTCATCGCGGTGAGTGCGGCTGACAACTAGAGATAAATCTGCGATCGCGCTCCTTTGAGAAACTTTTAATTGTCTGGGTAAACCATCGCGATTTTCCACAAAAGCGCCACCATTCTTAGTAGCATAATAAAGCTTTTGAGCTTCCGGCCAAGCTACCACCGCCGCCATCGGTCTACCATCACAAACTAAAGCAATATGTATCGCATATTCCCCAGTTTTGTCAATAAAATCGCGAGTTCCATCGACAGGATCGATAATCCAAACCCAATGCTGAGGTAAAGGAGATTGACCATGTTCTCCTAAATGAAACTTATAGGTTTCTTCGCTGAGATAACCAAATTCTTGATTATCTAAAACTGTTTGTAATTGATCGAGAATGTAGGCATTAACAGCTATATCTGCGGCTGTTACTGGACCATCTTTTTTTTCTTGAACATTGAGAACCCCAGCATTAGGGTCGCCGCGATAATAAGATTGTAAAATATCGGCTGCACCCCAAGCTACCGATCGCGCAATATTTACCAATTCATCTAATTTTTTCATTCCTAATCAACCTGGCTAAAAACCACAATCCTATTCTACATCAAATCGTGTTAATTCATTAACTTTTTTTACCCATCAGCCAATAAGTGATCATTTCCCCTTTTCCTTTAATCGCGATCGCGCCTCGTTTTTCAAATAAATACTTATCCTTTAAACGCTCATAAGTAGTATCTGTAACTTGAATGCGGCCGGGAATTCCGTGAGATTCCATGCGACTAGCAATATTCACCGTATTTCCCCACAGATCGTAAATAAACTTTTTAATACCAATTACACCAGCAACAACAGCACCAGTATTAATCCCAATCCGAATTTGAAAAGGCTCGCCCTTTTCAGCTTGGAAACGACTAATTGCAGTTTGCATATCTAAAGCCATTTGAGCCACAGCTTCAGCGTGAAATTCCATAGGGACTGGCAAACCTCCTACTACCATATAGGCATCACCAATAGTTTTAATTTTCTCCAAACCGTGCAGTTCAACTAATTCATCAAAAGTGGAAAAAATGTGATTAAGTAAGTTAACTAATTCTATCGGAGGCGTTCTAGCAGAAAGCGGAGTAAAACCAACAATGTCAGCAAATAAAATTGTAGCTTCGTCAAATTGTTCCGCGATCGCACTCTGGTTTTGCTTAAGTTTATCAGCTATAGTTTTCGGCAAAATATTTAATAACAAACGCTCTGATTGTTCTTGTGCTATTCGTAGCGCTTCCTCTGCTTGTTTGCGCTCTGTAACATCTTCAGCAATATATATTAAATGCGTCACATCCCCTTGCTCATTCATTAACGGTAGTTTCATAATCCGCTGCCAAATATTGCCCTTAAATTTACTATTAAATATTTCTTCCGCTACAATTAATTTACGACCTGCAATCACTATTTCGTGTTCCATCTGTATGCGATCGGCAATTTCTGCGCTCATAAAATTGTACATAGTATGCCCAATTACCTCTTCACGGGGAATTGCATAAACCTCCTCAGCAGCCCGGTTCCATAGTACATAACGGAAGTCATTGTTTACATCTTTGGCAAACAAAGCTAAGGGAATATTTTCTACAATACTATTCAAAAATCTACTGGTTTGTGACAGTTCCCTTTCTAACTGCTTGCGTTCAGTGATATCACGAACAATTAGTAAAACTTCATTATTTCCGCTAACCACAATTCTGATTTCTTCTTCATATAATTTACCTTCACTCCAAAATTGATGTTCATAAACTTGGCTTTCCCCAGTGGCGATAGCTATGTTTATATACTGCATTTGGCGCTCCGCGATATCCGGTGGTAATATTTCAGAAATATGCTTGCCAAACCAATCTTTATCTAGTAAAATCGCTTCAGAATTTTTAGGAGGTAAGAAATCTAAATAAATACCATCTTTACTAAGTCTAATCATTAAATCTGGTATAGCAGCAAGAATAGCTCGATTTTGAGCTTCGCTTTTACTCAAAGCTGCCGTGCGTTTTTCAACTCTAACTTCTAATATTTCATTGGTCTTTTCTAATGTAGAAAAAGTTTTTTTCAATTGATATGCCATCACGTTAAAACTTTTAGCTAAAGTTTTTAGTTCTTTTGTGCCTTTTTCTTCAACTTTTTTATCTAATTCACCATCAGCTAAAGCCTGAGTTGCCTCACCTAACCGTAAAATTGGCTCAGTTATCCAATGAGCAGTGAAAATCCCCAATACCGTAGTCAGAATTAATGCCCCCAAACACAGCCAGATTGTGGTGCGAGTATTAGCATCAATTTGCTGCATAAAATCAGCTTCTGGAACTACAACTATAATCAACCAATCAATTCCCCGCGCATCTTTTAGAGGTGTTACTTGGAGAAAATTTTTAGATCCAGCGAGGTCAAAAACAAAGCTTTTACTACTATTAATTTCCGCTAAATTGCCGACTTGATTATTTAAGTATTCAGCAGTCGCTCTCATTAAAAATGTAGAGCTATTTTTCGCCTGAATGCGCTCTTTAATTTTGCCATTTGTATCTATAATAAATAACTTTTCGCCGATCGAAGAAGCAACAAGTAGCCCCGATCGCTCGATAATGAAAGTGTGTCCTGTTTTGCCAATTTTTATATTTTTGAGAAAGTCTTGAATATCAGAGAGAATAAAATCAACACCCACTACTCCCTGCAATTTATCTGCCTTGTCATAAACGGGTTGTGCTAGAGTAATTTTTAGCCGAGGTTCTTTGAAATCAATGTAAATTTCACTCCACACTGCTTTACCAACTGCTACTGCTTTTTTATACCAAGGTCGCTTTCTCGGATCGTAAGCCTTTCCAACTTCTAATAAAGTTGTAGGATTACCTTCATTGTCAATAGCATAGCTGTGGAATCTTCCCTTAGTTTGTTTTCCCGCCCTGCCAATTTGCCAACTTTGATTATCTTGCCATCCTAGCCCAAAAAATTCTCCTTCGTTACTGCCAAAATAAATTGCCGATATTTTGGCTGAATCAAATAAAAATCTTTGATTCCAAAAATGACGAGTAATGCTAGGAGCATCTTTTAAATTTAACTGATTTAGCTTAATAGCATTAACATTAATTCGATTGATGGTGAGAGGTATTTGTAGGTAATGAGTAAGCATTTGTTCAATGCGAATGCCTATTTCTACCTGCACTTTTTGAGCAACATCGCTAACAGCTATTTGTCCGTTGCGTAAGGATAAATATCCCGTTAACCCAACAGTACCAAAGATTTGCAAAACAAATGGTACTACCAGAGCGACGCGGAGCGGTATCCTTTGAACAGTCTTGGAAATTTGAGTGGTTAGAGCTTTTAATAGCATCTGTTCTCACCTAAACCTAAATTGGCTTGTATGTCAATTGTTACTCACTAGATGCTCTGTTGATTATTTATATCCTAATTTGGGTAATATGTCTATCTCCCGCCAGCAACGAGTCCCGAAAAATTGGCAGGAGTAAGAAGCAACTTTTGCCGCCGCCGCCAATGCTTCTATAAAATTTGCTTGTAAAATATAGTGACAGAAAGCACCGTGAAAAATGTCCCCTGCACCCAAGGTATCGACAGGATTGATTTGAGGTACTTCTATTCTTCCATTTATACCGTCGCTGAGGTATTGAATCGGTTTTTCACCACAGGTAATAGCAATGTGGGGAATTTCCATTGCCGAGAGGTAAGCAAAAACTTCTTGACTATTGTGACAATCTGGGGGATAAAAGTGTTCGGAACAGATGACATAATCAACTAATGGCAAGATTTTCTCAAATCCGGGTTTCCAACTACCAGCATCAATTACCATAGGAATATGATTAAGCTTGGCAATTTGAGCAATTTCTTGGCTAATTAACATCTGGTGGCCATCAATTAATATGATATCAACATCGGCTAAAATATCGGGGTTAATAGTTTGATTCGCTTGAGATTTGGTAGCATTGATGGAAATTACGGCGCGATCGCCACTATTTTGAGTAATAATAATTGAAGAAACTGGAGGAGAATCTAAGCGAGTTGGGTCTAAATCTGTTATACTCACCTTACACTCTGCTAAATCAGCTTTAATTAATTGAGTTATGGGATGACAACCTAAAACTCCTAGTAACATTGATTGATTGCCTAAATAACTGAATGTCACTGCCGCATTAGTAGCGGGGCCACCAGCAGCAGTGATGGAGTCAGTGGCAACAATTTTTTGATTTTGACTGGGGTAATCTGTAACTAAATAGACAAAGTCTAAGGTGATTAATCCGACAAATAATCCATTATTGAGCATGAGCTTGTTTAGATAAAGTTAATATGAAACTGATTTTTCAGTCCCGATGCAAATCCGTTAAAATTTGTGGGATCTCCCACTAATTTTAGCTAATTTTCTCTGCTAGTTGCGTAAAGTATAGCTACAATTGTATTATGAAAATATTTCCTGATGATTTAATTGACGGAAAGAAAGAGGCTTAAGTAACAAAAATGCAAATAGATTCAAAAATAGGAATACTTTACATTGTAGCCACACCCATTGGCAACTTAGAAGATATGACTTTTCGGGCAATCCGAATTTTACAAGAAGTCGATCTAATTGCCGCAGAGGATACGCGACATACAGGTAAACTTTTGCATCATTTCCAGATTAAAACCCCTCAAATTAGTTACCATGAACATAATCGACATCAACGACTCCCAGAGTTAATTAATAAGTTACTTACAGGTAAAACAATTGCCTTAGTAACTGATGCGGGAATGCCCGGAATTTCCGATCCTGGATACGATCTTGTGAAAGCTTGTGCGGATGCAAATATTCCGATAATTCCTATTCCCGGCGCTTGTGCTTGTATTGTAGCTTTAAGTGCTTCAGGATTGCCTACTGATAGATTTATTTTTGAAGGTTTTTTAGCCGTAAAAGGTAAGGAAAGGCGGCTGAGTTTAGAGGTTTTAAAAAACGAATCTCGGACAATAATTTTATACGAATCGCCTCACCGTTTGCGACAAACATTGGCAGATTTGGGTAATTTTCTGGGAATGGATAGAGAAATAGTTTTAGCTAGGGAGTTAACTAAATTGTATGAGGAATTTTGGCGGGGTAATATTGGGGATGCGATCGCGCATTACACCAATCGCGAACCCCAAGGTGAGTTTACCATAGTTATTGCTGGTATTTCAACAGTCACCCCAATCTTATCAGAAGAAGCGATTAAGGCACAATTACAAGAGTTAATCAATCAGGGGGTGACAAAATCCCAGGCCAGCCGGGAATTAGCAGAAAAAACCGCACTTCCCCGTCGGCAAATTTATCAAATTGCCTTGACAATTATTGGCGATCGATGAGGCAATTTATTGAATCATAAAATTTTGTAAATCAACCAGTATTTTACGTGCTAATATTTTAGCCAAATTAACTGGAACCGCATTACCTACCATTTTATATCCATCAGCAATATGATTATACTTAAAAATAAAGTTATCGGGAAAAGTTTGTATCCGCGCACATTCTCTCACCGATAATCTGCGATAAGGTTGAGGCGAATTAGGATCGAAAATGCGTTTATCCTTCTCAACTAAAATCATTTTATTCGCTTGAGGATGTAAAGGCGCGTGTCTTCCCCCCGCCTGAATTGTAAAAGAAGGTTCCGACCAACTTCTGACTCGATTTCTTGACATATAAATACTCGAAAATCCCATATCCAGATATTCATGGTTTGCAACTATTTGGCGTTTATTATTAATTTCATCTCCAAACTTACTTGGTGATATTAATTCTAAGTCTGAAATCGCATCTTTTAGAGTTAAAATCTTGCTTACAGGTTGGGGAAAATCGAAAATTTTACCCATTTTTTCACTGTAACCAACGATGATTACCCTTTTTCTATCTTGGGGAACTTCAAAATCTTTAGCATTGACTAACTTATAGGCAATTTTATAGCCAACTTCCTCAAATAGATTTAATATATTGATGAAAGCTTGTTTATGTCTTACCGTTAATATCCCACTGACATTTTCCGCGACAAAAAACCAAGGTTGCTTATCCTTAACAATTCTAATATACTCATAAAATAATTGACCTCTACTATCATCAATTCCGCGTTTTGCACCTGCTTCACTCCAACTTTGACAAGGGGGACCGCCGATGATACCAATACAGTTAGGTATTTCTTCAGACTGGATATTTCTGATATCCCTATTGTCAAGTTGAGTGTGTGCATGGTTAAATTTATAAGTATCCCAAATTGACTTATCACACTCATTAGCCCAGAGGACATTAAAACCTGCTTGTTGAAAACCTAAATCTAATCCGCCGCAACCAGAAAAAAGAGAAATTATATCCATATTTACATCTTTAACTTTCATCAATTATACCACATATCCCAAATGAAAATAGATTCTATCCTCAAACCCTACCAACGCTTCGGCGTAAACCTTGGCCTAAACCGCATTCAAAAACTCTTAGACAAATTAGGCAATCCCCACCAAAAAGTACCTATCATTCACGTCGCCGGCACAAATGGCAAAGGTTCCGTTTGCGCCTATCTTTCTTCTATATTAACTGCCGCTGGCTATCAAGTTGGTCGCTACACTTCCCCCCATTTAATTGACTGGAATGAACGCATTTGTATTAATCAAAAACCCATCACCTCAGAAGAATTAGAAGATTACTTATTGCAAGTAGTAAATGCCATTGATAATAATGCCGAATCTCCTACCCAATTTGAAGTCTTCACCGCCGCCGCTTGGCTATATTTTGCCGATAAAAAGGTAGATATTGCCGTCATAGAAGTTGGCTTAGGTGGAAGATTAGATGCAACCAATGTTTGCGAAAATCCCCTAGTTTCAATCATTACTTCCATCAGTCGCGAACACTGGCAAGTTCTCGGCCCCACTGTAGCAGATATCGCAGGGGAAAAAGTAGGGATTCTTAAACAAAATTGCCCTGCAATTATCGGACAATTACCTTTAGAAGCTAAAGCAGTTGTTGAAAAACGCATCGCACAATTAAATGTGTCCGCTATCTGGCCAAAACCTGCTGTAGATTTAGGTGAAAATTGGGCTGAATATCAATCGGATATACCTGTAAATGGGATGACAATTAAATATCCTTTACCACTTTTAGGGGAAATTCAATTAATGAATTCAGCCTTGGCGATCGCAACTTGCCAAATTCTCCAACAACAAGGGTGGAAAATTTCGGAAACTGCTATCCAAAACGGGATGGCAAACACTCAATGGCCTGGCCGTTTGCAATGGACAACTTGGCGAAATTATAAACTATTAGTTGACGGTGCTCACAACCCCGCCGCTGCTATTGCCTTACGTCAATATGTTAATACTCTTGATAATTTATCGCCGCAAAAACAGGGGAAATCTTGGGTAATGGGTATGCTTTCTACTAAAGACCATGCTGATATTTTTCAGGCTTTGTTAACAGCAGGCGATCGCCTTTATTTAGTACCCGTTCCTGACCATAGTTCTGCTAAACCAGAAGAGTTAGCCAAGTTAGCTTTAACTATATGCCCAGAATTATCTCATTGTCAAACCTATCCCGATTTAGTCACAGGTTTAGATGCGGGAATTGGCGATAATTTAACTATCCTTTGCGGTTCTCTTTATCTCGCTGGTTATTTCTTAGCGAATAAATCTGCTTGTTGATTTGGTTCTTCTATATAACAAATTATGCCTACTGCATCTAAACGTGATATAATTATTAACTCAGAACAAAGGCTTGAATTAGTGTAAACCCCAAAAATTAGCTAATGATGGATTTAGATAAAATAATTCATGGTGATTGCATCGAAATTTTAAAAGAGATACCCGATCGCAGTATAGATTTAGTCATTCTCGATCCCCCATATTGGAAAGTAATTAGCGAACAATGGGACTACAAATGGCGAACTCACGACGATTATTCCCAGTGGTGTTTTGCATGGCTGTCGGAAATTGCGAGAGCGATCAAATTGTCAGGAAGCTTATATTTATTTGGTTATTTAAGAAACTTAATTCCTTTATGTTCAGCCATCGGTGATTTAGGCTTTCTTTTGAGACAACAAATCGTAATTGATAAGGGAATAAGAGCGATCGGTGGTAGAGCGACTAAAGGCTATAAAATGTTTCCTAATGTAACAGAAAGTTTACTATTTTTTATTTTTGACAGTAAACCTTTTATCAAGCAATTTCTGAAAAATCGGCAAAAAGAACTCAAATTAACAGCACAGGAAATTAATAAAAAACTCGGTGTCAAAGAGAATGGTGGCGGAATGTGGTCACTTTACACGGGAGACAATATTCTCGCTCAAGTTCCGACTGGAGAAATGTGGGAAAAGTTACAAGAAATTCTGGAGTTTGAGTATCCATATCAAAATATTGCTCAAGTTTTCAATATTGAGATGGGTGTGACAGATGTGTGGAC
This sequence comes from Oscillatoriales cyanobacterium USR001, assembly GCA_001698425.1. Taxonomy (GTDB): domain Bacteria; phylum Cyanobacteriota; class Cyanobacteriia; order Cyanobacteriales; family Microcoleaceae; genus Kamptonema. Next base: position 119,609 of record MBRE01000055.1, read on the forward strand.
TGATATTGATTTTTATCAAGAAAAAAGGAAGCATCCTACCCAAAAACCTGTTAAGTTAATGGAAAGGATTATTAAAGCTAGTAGTAATGAGGGGATGATTGTTTTAGATCCCTTTATGGGGTCGGGTTCTACCGCTTTAGCTTGTATTAATTTGAAACGGCATTTTATGGGGATTGAGAAAGAAGATAAGTATGTCAGAATTGCTGAAGAAAGGATTAAAGAATTAGAAGTTAAAAGTAATCAAGAAAGTTTTATTACTTATGATAAAAATATCTTAGATAAAACGAATTTCAAAAAAAGCAAAAAAATATCAAACACTGATTTGTTAAATTCACCTTATGAGCAGCTAGTTATTGATTTTGATAGCCTGCAATAGATTAAATACTCACCTGATAAGAGTTTTTTACCTATATCCAGCGGGTTATCTTTTATTTTTTTCTTCTTTGATAAGGAATTTTAGTCGAAAATGTTTTACTTTCTCTTAGGGGTAAATCATGCCTCATTTCTTCGGTTATCATCTGCGGTACATCCTGAATATTTTTTAAGTTTAATTTAGTGATAATTATCTTTTTTTCTTGCTTATTTAAAAGTTTGGCTGGCATTAATATTGATGGCTGAGAAGATCGATCTAAGTCAGGCTCTATATAAGTCTGAACTTCTATTTTTAGAGATGTTGTTGTTGAATTATGTACTAAGCAGGAAAATGTTAAAATAGGGTTGCAAAGATAAAATTCATAAAGGTATGGCCAAAAATTTTTAGGCGCTATCTTTCCAGTTAGATTTGTTTTTTTATTTGTCAGATAAATCTTATGGTAATAATCAGTCATAATCTCCGTGAAGCGACTATGACGCTCACTGTTTGTCCATATTTCAAAACATTGAAATCTTAATGTCTCAAAATCGTTCGCCTCAAAATTAGGATAATCACCCAGAATAAATATTACTCTTCTCACTTCTTGTGTAAGCACACGAAGGTCATTTTCACTTGTAATAGTAAAAAGCCACTTAGAATCATTGTTGCGTTGAATCTTTCCTGAACCGCATTCAGGACATAAATTTTCAATTCTTGCAACAGCCGCCTTACAACTCTTACATTTATCGAGTTGATCAATCCTAGAGCAAGATTTAACTTCAGATCCATCTGCTAAATCGTGACCTCTTGCTCCAGTTCTTTCCCCTGGCATTCCTGTTATTAAAGATGCTAAATGTTGCCCTGGATAGCCGATCTTAATATTAGGTGTTTGCTGCGTTATCCTTGACCATTTTAGAGCATTTATTCTAGGTTCAAGAACAAGTTCAGTTAGCAACTGCTTAATTTGATTTAGATTGTCCCCAATAGTGATTAATTGACGGTTTGGTTGCATAGATATTTATTAAGTAAATAAGTCGGGTATACTTACACCTAAAGCAATAGCAATTTTTTCAATATTGATTAACGTGATATTTTTTTCATGTCTTTCAATCATGCCAATATATGTCCTGTGAACATTGGCTCTTTCAGCAAGCTCTTCTTGTGAAAGATTTTGTTTTAGTCTTTCTTGCCTAACTTTGTTTCCAAACTTTACTAAAATTTCTGCTTTCGCCATTTAAACAACAATCAAATTGAAAGTTGATTACAGGATATAGAAATGCTAACCATAAATCTACATACTACGATTAGCATTTTGCTTTAAATGAAAAAAAGTCGTCTCTCTAAGAGACGACTTTTTTCTAGTATTTAATTCTAAAAATAACTTATAAAATAACTTATAAAGAAGATAAGTATGTCAGAATTGCTGAAGAAAGGATTAAAGAATTAGAAGTTAAAAGGTTAGCTGATATACAGGGTGACAAGTCTAAGCTTAAATGGCTCATAGATTTTGCTGTTAAACCAGCACTGGTCGCAAACACAGAAATAACGTCACCAGATAAAGCAGATTGATAGATAGTGCAATAGCCGACGTTTGGCCATCGGCTATAATAAACCAATTGGCACTCTTGCACAAAATATATTACAATCTACCCCATGATTAATATTGCCTTACAATACCCTATATTCGGTCCCGAAATTCAGTGTCCTCACTGTCGCCAGACAATTCCGGCCTTGACACTGACAGATACTTATTTGTGTCAACGTCACGGAGCATTTGAGGCCGATCCGAAAACGGGCGATCTGGTGCATCTCCAGTCAGGTCGTCACTGGCGACAGTGGGAGAATGAATGGTATCGGCAGCATACGCATCCTGACGGGATTCGCTTTGAAATTCACGAAGCTTTAGATCGCCTTTATACTCAAGGTTATAGGGCAACTCGCGTGATTATTGCTGAACGCTATCGTGAGTTAATTAGTGTTTATTTAGAACGGAGTAATCCTTCTCAGGTTCAGTCAGAATCGCGACCAAAACTATATGGTTTACCTGTAGATTTTAGCCCCGATTCTCAGGAAGAACCTTGTTGGGAAGTAATTAATTTTGATTTGGAAAAAGAGGAAGGAGTTTCGGCTAGATATCCTTATTTCCGCTTGTTTGAGTAGGATAATATAGGATAATAATTGTAATAAAAAAGATATTGATAACCTTCCCTCTCCCCTCTTCCTTCTTCCTTCTCCCCTCTTTCTTCTTCCCTCTCCCCTCTTTCTTCTTCCTTCTCCCCTCTTCCTTCTTCCTTCTTCCTTCTTCCTTCTTCCTTCTTCCTTCGATATGCACCACGCCTCAATTCGGACTGCGAATATTCACCGCGCGATCGCTTTCTACGAACAACTTGGTTTTACTGTTTGCGATCGCTTTACTACAGGTTACACCCTAGCTTGTTGGATGGAAGGCCTCAATGGACGCATTGAGTTAATACAAATACCGGAACCAAAACCGGCACCGGATGCTTTCAACGATGAGCATTATGTTGGCTATTATCACTTATCTTTTGATCTCACGGATACGGTAAATGACCTTCCTAATTGGTTAAATTCACTGCAAGAAAAATTTGAGTTAGCCATGCGAGAAAATCCTAATGAATTTAAACCTTTGCAAGTTCTATTAGCCCCGACTCAGCAAATGATTGGCTCGAATGTTTATGAAGTAACTTTTATTGCTGATACTGATGGATTACCTTTAGAATTTATCCGGCGAATAGTTGTTAGTTAGTTGTGGCAAGTTTGGGTTAAGATATTATTGATAAACTTAGGAGTTAGGAGGTTGTAATGATTAGTATCTCAATTCCTGCTGAACAGAGAATTTTGCTCAGGAATGTTAGCTGGCAAACTTTTGAAAACTTGTTGAGTGATATTGGGGAACACCGTTCCTCACGCCTGACTTACAATGGGGGTACTTTGGAAATTATGACACCTTTGTATCAACATGAAAAACCTAAAGAAGTGCTGGCGGCTCTCGTTGGTATTGTAGCAGAAGAGTTGAATATAGAGATTGCTAGGGCGGGTTCTACTACTTTTAAGCGTCAAGAATTAGGGCGGGGTGTTGAGCCGGATTCGAGTTTCTACGTCCAAAATGAGAGCTTTGTCAGAGGGAAAAGTAAAATAGATTTGAAAACCGATCCGCCACCTGATTTGGTGATAGAAATAGATATTACTAGCAGTTCTATTGATAGTTTTGACATTTATTCTGCCTTGGGCGTAGCAGAAATTTGGAGGTATAATGGGCGAGTTTTACAATTTTTTCAGCTTCAGGATAAAGAATATGTAGCTTGCGAATATAGTCGAGTTTTTCCATTTTTATCTGTTACTGAAGTTGCTAGGTTTTTACAGGAGAGTAAAACAGTTGGGGAGACTACTCTGTTGCGAGGGTTTCGAGTTTGGGTGAGGAGTCAAATTGCTAACGATTGTTTGTAAGGAATGAAAATTAAATAATACCAATTCTCAAAAATTTGGCAACAGTTTGGGTAGGGTGGGTTCACCCAAATTCCTGCTATTCGCCAAAATATTAAATAATACCAATTCTCTAAATTAA
>MBRE01000055.1:123587-180377 GCA_001698425.1 Oscillatoriales cyanobacterium USR001
TGTTGGCGAACCCGCCCCTACCTAAACTGTTGCAAACTTTTTTAGAAATGGTATAACCTGCCCCGAATACTGTTACACAACTTTGGAGAATTGGTATAACTTGATGATTGGTTTGTAGTAAGGGCAAAGAGCGCTAAAGCGCTTACTACAAACAAGCTAATTATTTAATTTCTATTCCTATTTCTGTGATTTAGAATGTTAGATTAAATCTCTCCGTTACGAATAATATAATCGGCAATTTGCGCGATACAATTACGAATTTTTAGATCGCTACCACTTTGATTATCAATCACAGTAATAATATATCCATCGCCGTTAATATTCGTTGCTAAAGTTGTCCCAAGAACTAAAGAGTTTTCCCCGGTTTTTTCCCCCAACCATTTAGCTGCTGTTTCTTCTAAAGCGGCAAATCCTAACTTGCGATCGTACTGCTGACTCAAAGCATTAATTAACACTGAATTTCCGGGCATTTCGTGATTATAAATTTGCACCATCATTTCTGTAAGTTCATCGCTAGTCATGGTATTTGGTCCAGAACCAACCTTAAAAGGCATAGTTTTTTCACCCATTAATTTAGAATGAACGCGGGTAACTTCATAACCGCTATTTTCTAAAACTTTGTTAATGTAATCTGTTCCTAAATAATCCATCAATTCATTAGTAGCAATATTGCTGCTACGGTCAATCATTTCTTCTACTAGGGTTTTTAATGGGTAGCTTTGACGGGATTGAATTGCTGATGCGTCTTCCGTGTAGTTACCAGGTTTAACATAAATTTCTTGATTTAGACTAAGTTTTTCTTCGCTAACTTTCTGCATTAGCGCAACTGCAATTGGCAGTTTAATTAAACTAGCTGGACTTTTTGGTGGTTGATTTCCTCGGAGATGAATGCAGTCTCTTGAAAGCCGACAAACAGTAATCATTACATTATTAGATAAACCACTTTGGTTAGCAATTTGTTCTAATAATGCTGATTTTGCCTTATTTAATTCTTCGGTAGCAATATCTAAATTTCTTTGATATTCTTGAATTTTTGGGGTGGCTTTTGGTATTTGAAATGAGTTTTGTGGAATTTCTTTAAGGTTGTAGAGGGCTTGTTGCCAAAATAATTGAGCTTGTTTTTTAGTGGCGATCGATTGATTGGTTAAATTTGCTGTTTCTGAGGCTTGGCGAGCCCTACGGACTGCTTGTTGCCAGTTGTCATTTGCTCTTTGTTCTAGTATAATTTTAACTTCTATGGTTTGCAGATTTTGCCTAATACTTGCGGTGGTTTGGGGAGAAGGTTGGGAAAATATTGAGGAAAAAAAGTTGGGGCGAGAAGGGGTAGATGGGTTTTCTAATTCGGCGATTAGGCGATCGCGTATTTGGTAAAGTTCTACAAGCGATCGAACATTGAATGTTTGTGAGGTGGATTTTAGGATCGTTACTATCTGTATCAATCCAAGACCGGTGACGATGGCTAAAATTTTAATTAGGTTTAGTTTGAAATTGAAACGTGAAAACCCCATTTTGTACCTCTCAGACAAAGATAGATTTTATTTAAGCTTACTTGTAGGGTGGGTTACGCTTCGCTAACACACCCTACGGATAGAGTAAGTCCTGACTAAAATTGAGTTATGCGATCGCGCAAAATTTCCGCCTGTTTCTGGGCCTCCGCTAAAGCATCTTTCGCACCTTGAATAACTTCCAAAGTAGCTTTTTCCACAAATTTTGGATTATTTAAACGTGCAGAAATAGATTTAGCTTCAGCTTCCACTTTTGCAAGTTTCTTTTCCAATTTAGTACGTAAAGCCGCAATATCCACTACTCCAGCTAGGGGAATTATCGCTTGTACAGTGCCGATAACTCCAGCAATCGATCCCCCATCGCCCCCCTTAAGAAGGGGGGAAATCGATCCCCCCTCGCCCCCCTTAAGAAGGGGGGAAATCGATCCCCCCTCGCCCCCCTTAAGAAGGGGGGAAATCGAGTCTAAACTGGGGGTGATAGTTAAGTTTTCAACCTTAGCTAAATCTTGGATGTAAGACTCGGTAGCTGTTAAAATTTGGCGTTCTTTATCGCTTTCGCTTTGCAAAATCACAGTGACTTTAACACTGGGTTTGATATCAGAATCAGCGCGTAAGTTACGAATAGTCCGAATTGTCCCAAATAACAAATCAAACTGCTGTTCTAATTCAGGATCGATCGAAGATTTATCTGCCTCTGGATAAGCTTGCAAAGCCAGACATTCATCCTCACCTTTTTGAGTCAGAGTATGCCAAATTTCCTCAGTAATGTGCGGCATAAAAGGATGCAATAATTTTAAAATCCCTTCTAACACATAAGCTAAAGTTTGTTGTGCAACTTGCTTTGATGTAACATCAGCATCTGGTAACAAACGAGATTTAACTAACTCAATGTACCAGTCGCAAAAGTCACCCCAAATAAACTCATAAAGCCCCTTAGCCGCTTCTCCTAAACCGTAATTCTCGATATAGTTGCGCGTTGCTTCTACAGTTTGATGATAGCGAGAAAGAATCCAGCGATCGCACAATTCTAAACCCCCCATGCCCCCCTTAGTAAGGGGGGTTTTAGGAGAAGTTTCTCCCTTAGTAAGGGGGGTTTGAACAGAAGTTTCTCCCTTAGTAAGGGGGGTTTTAGGAGAAGTTTCTCCCTTAGTAAGGGTGGTTTCAGGAGAAGTTTCTCCCTTAGTAAGGGTGGTTTCAGGAGAAGTTTCTCCCTTAGTAAGGGGAGTTTCAGGAGAAGTTTCTCCCTTACCAATCAGAGATCGATCGTAACTCCCCCCCTTACCAAGGGGGGGTTGGGGGGGGTTTCCCAATTGTTGCGGTGTCTTCCCTTCCAAACTAATCATCACAAACCTGGCCGCATTCCACATCTTATTAGTGAAATTACGCGACGCTTCCACCGTCGATGATTCCTCAGTCTTCCGATTATAATCCAGACGAACATCTTGACCCGCACCGGCGGTTTCTCGCATTAACGCATAACGCAAAGCATCCGTACCATACTTATCAATTAAAATCAGCGGATCGATGCCATTCCCAGCAGATTTTGATTGCTTCTTACCATTTTCATCTAACATCAAACCGTGAATATACACAGTTTTAAACGGCATTTTGCCCGTAAAATGTCCCGCCATCATCGTCATTCTGGCAACCCAGAAAAAGATGATATCAAAACCCGTTGATAACGTAGAATTAGGGTAATATCTCGCTAAATCCGGCGTTTCCTCCGGCCATCCCATTGTGGAAAATGGCCATAATCCCGATGAAAACCAAGTATCCAAAACATCTGGATCTTGTTCAATTTTAACATTTTCACCGAATTTTGATTGAGCTTTTTCTAGTGCTTCCGATTCATTTCTCGCAACTACAAAAGGTGTAGAATCGGTAATTTCTCCTCCAGTTTCGCTGATAGCATACCAAGCCGGAATTTGATGACCCCACCATAATTGCCGCGAGATACACCAATCTTTAATTTTAACTAACCAATCGCGATAAACCTTTGACCAACGTGCAGGAATAAACTCAGGTTGGCTCTTTTTGTCGAGAAATTCTAAGGCTGTTTCAGCCATCGGGCGAATTTTGACAAACCATTGAGTTGAGAGGAGAGGTTCGATGGGAACTTTACCGCGATCGCTATAAGGAACAGAATGTTTATACTCCTCAATTTTTACTAGAAACCCGTCAGTTTCTAACTGTTTAACCACATTTCTTCTACCAGCAAATCTGTCCTGTCCTTGAAACGGGCCGGCATTTTCATTTAAGCTACCGTCTTTATTCATAATATTAATAAACGGCAAGCCATGACGATTTCCCATTTCAAAATCATTAGGATCGTGGGCTGGAGTCACCTTCACGCAACCAGTCCCGAAACTTGGATCGACTAATTCATCAGCAAAAATCGGGATTTCCCGATTCATAATTGGCAGAGTCAAAGTTTTACCAATTAAATGTTTATAACGGTCATCATTAGGATTAACAGCAACGCCGGTATCACCTAACATGGTTTCCGGCCGAGTTGTCGCTACTTCCACATAGCCGCTACCATCAGTAAGAGGATAGCGAAAGTGCCATAAATTACCATTAACTTCCTTACTTTCTACTTCTAAATCTGAGACAGCAGATTGACTAGCGGGACACCAGTTAACTAAATAATTACCGCGATAAATTAGCCCATCTTCATAGAGTTTAATAAAAGCTTCTAATACCGCCTTCGATAAACCTTCATCCATCGTAAAACGTTCCCGCGACCAATCGGCAGATAGCCCAATTCTTCGCAATTGATTAACTATTGTACCGCCGGATTCTGCTCTCCATTGCCAAGCTTTTTCTAGGAATTTTTCGCGGCCTAAATCGTAGCGAGTTTTGCCTTCAGCTTTGAGTTGTTTTTCCAGAATAGTTTGAACTGCGATACTGGCGTGATCGGTTCCAGGGAGACAAAGAGTATTGTCACCTTTCATGCGATGATAGCGGATGAGGGCATCAATTAGGGAGTTATTGAAGGCGTGGCCCATGTGGAGGCTGCCGGTGACGTTTGGGGGTGGGATGATGATACAGTAAGGTTCGCCGCCTTTTTCGGGGTCAGCTTTGAAAGTTTGGTTATCTTCCCAGTATTTTTGCCATTTGGCTTCGGTGGCGAAGGGATCGTATTGGGGGGGTAGGTTTGGCGTGGTTTCGGTCATAGCGGATTGAAAGTTTTATTATTTAAGATTGTGCCATATTTTTGATAATTTTTGGGAGAGTTTGGGGTTAAAAAAATTGTAAAATAGATTTATTGCAAAAATATCCCGGCGATTTTAATCAATGATTAAAGGAACAACTAAACTGCTAGGAGTCATTGGTCATCCGATCGAACACTCTTTATCGCCACTGATGCACAATGCGGCACTTTCTCATTTAGGATTAGATTATGTTTATCTGCCTTTTCCTGTAAAATCAGGAGATTTAAAGGTGGCTATTTCAGGATTTGAGGCTGTAGGAGTTATGGGATTTAATATTACAATTCCTCACAAACAAACTATTTTACCTTTACTTTCTGAAGTTTCTCCCTTGGCGATCGCGGTTGGTGCAGTGAATACAGTTTATCGTACTAAGAAAGGTTGGGCGGGGACAAATACTGATGTTCAAGGATTTCTCGCGCCTTTGCGATCGCCTTCGTTACAAACTAGCATTGATGATTGGAGTCAGAAAATTGCCGTAATTTTAGGTAGCGGTGGCGCAGCGAGAGCCATTGTTGCTGGATGTGCTGAATTGGGATGTGCTCAAATTCATATTGTCGGCCGCGATCGCGCTAAATTAGCCGCATTTGAGCAAAGTTGGAGAAATTCTCCTCTACCTGTCAATTTATTTACTCATACTTGGGACAATTTAGGAAAGCTAATTTCTCAAGCGGATTTGTTAGTAAATGCGACACCCATAGGAATGTACCCCCAGGGAGAAAATTCGCCTGTTGATGTTAATTTGTTGGATCAAATTTCCGCAGGTGCGATCGCCTACGATTTGATTTATACTCCCAATCCTACTGAGTTTCTCAAACAAGCTCAAGAAAGAGGCGCGATCGCGATCGACGGTTTAGAAATGTTAGTTCAACAAGGAGCCGCCGCCTTAGAAATCTGGTTACAAAAACCAGTTCCAATTGATGTAATGCGTCATACTTTGCAACAACATTTGAGCAATCAAACTAATACCATTTCTCTAAATTAATGCTACAGTCTTCGGGGCGGGTTTTTGAAGATTTTGGCAAATAGCAGTGATTGTTGGCGAACCCGCCCCTACCCAAACTGTTCCACACTTTTTTAGAAATGGTATAAATTGTAGGGGCAATCCCCCTGTGGTTGCCCCGTAAGGATTAGAAGGCGGACACGGGGGCACCGCCCCTACAAAAATAACCAAAAATTAAACAATTTTAGGGCCAAAACCAATAGTTCCAGCATAGACAGCGCGAGATCCTAACTCACTTTCTATCCGCAACAAACGGTTATATTTTGCTACTCGTTCGCTACGACATAGAGAACCAGTCTTAATTTGACCGGCGCGAGTTGCTACTGCTAAATCTGCAATAGTTGTATCTTCGGTTTCACCGGAACGATGGCTAATAATTGACCGATAACTATTGCGAGTTCCTAAATCGATCGTATCCAAAGTCTCAGTTAAAGAACCAATTTGATTGAGCTTAATCAAAATTGAATTAGCCGCCTTCAAATTAATCCCTTTTTGTAAGCGAGTGCGATTAGTGACAAACAAATCGTCACCGACTAATTGCGTTTTGCTGCCCAATTTCTCAGTCAGCGATACCCAACTATCCCAGTCATCTTCGTGCAGTCCATCTTCAATGGAAACGATCGGGTATTTTTCAACCAAACCAGCTAAATAGTCAATCAACTCGGCGGGAGAATGAGCGCTACCATCATAAGTGTATTGCCCATCTTTGTAAAACTCACTAGCAGCAACATCCAAGGCTAAAGCCACTTGTTCCCCCGGTTTGTAGCCAGCTTTTTCAATCGCTGCAATCAATAAATCCAAAGCTGCTTGATTGGATTCCAAATTAGGCGCAAAACCGCCTTCATCACCCACACCAGTTAACAAACCTTGAGCTTTTAAAACTTTACTCAGAGATTCAAATACCTCTGCACCCCAACGCAAAGCTTCCTTAAAAGATGGCGCACCCACAGGGACAATCATAAACTCTTGAATGTCCACATTATTATTAGCGTGAGAACCGCCATTAATAACATTCATCAAAGGCACTGGTAATAAATTCGCTTGGGGGCCGCCTAAATAGCGATAAAGAGGAAGTGCTAAGGTTTCCGCTGCGGCTTTGGCGGTGGCGAGAGAGACTGCGAGAATCGCGTTAGCGCCAAGGTTGGATTTGTTGGGGGAACCATCTAAATCAATCATGGTTCGATCGATTAAACCTTGATCGATCGCGTCCATATTCAACAAAGCGGGGGCGATTTTCTCTTCCACATTCTGAACCGCTTTGAGAACGCCTTTGCCATTGTAGCGGGTAGCATCACCATCCCGCAATTCGTGGGCTTCAAAGCTACCTGTGGATGCGCCGCTGGGAACTTGGGCAAGTCCGACGTAACCATTACTGAGGTACACTTCTGCTTCTATGGTAGGTCTTCCCCGCGAGTCGAGAATTTCTCTGGCCTGAATTGACTCAATAGCTGTGTCTATCATAATTTAATGCTTCCTGGTTGATTAGAGGCTTGATGGCTTTTGCCTGTCATGCGATCGCTTTTAACGCTAATAGAGTATGCGATCCCCGATGAGCTTTGCACAATGTTAAAAATATTTGCGGATTTGGGCTTTTTGTTCAAGTGGGGCGAGAGACCAAAATTCTGAGGAAAGTTTCTGTAGTAGCGATTTTCCATCGTTCTTGGACTACAATTTGAGGAACATCCACCACTGGCAACTCAAAAATAGCTGTCTGATGGTTAAAAATATGACCGCGATCGCACCTTTGTTAATTTACTGGGATTTAATAATATAATGAACATTTTTGGTAGTCTGCTTGCTCAACCCGCTAAACCGCCCCAAGCTAAAAAACAGCGTCGAGGCATTGAAATTAAATCGGCACGAGAAATTGAAATTATGCGACAAGCTGCAAAAATTGTCGCCACAACCCTCAAAGAAATTTCGCAACTGGTAAAACCAGGAATGACAACGGCAGATTTAGATGCTTACGCAGAAAAACGCATTCGTGAAATGGGTGCAACTCCCAGTTTTAAAGGCTATCACGATTTCCCAGCTTCAATTTGTGCTTGTATTAATAACGAAGTTGTGCATGGTATTCCCAGCCCCAGAAAGGTGATTCGAGCCGGTGATGTTCTAAAAGTTGATACAGGTGCTTATTATCAAGGTTTTCATGGAGATTCCTGCATTACTATTCCCGTTGTCGAAGTTACTCCCGAAGCTGCTAAGTTAATTCATGCCGCAGAAGCAGCCCTGTATAAAGGTATTGAACAGGTAAAAGCGGGAGCCTATTTGTTGGATATTGCTGGTGCAATTCAAGATTGTGTTGAATCTTACGGTTTTTGTGTAGTTGAAGAATTTACCGGTCATGGTGTGGGTAGGAATTTGCACGAAGAACCTTCGGTTTTTAACTTTCGTACCCGCGATATGCCCAATGTTAAACTAAGATCGGGAATGACGCTGGCGATCGAGCCAATTTTGAATGCAGGTTCTAAATTTACTCGGACGTTAGCAGATAAGTGGACGGCTGTGACTGTTGACAATTCTTTGTCTGCTCAGTTTGAGCATACAGTTTTGGTGACAGATCGTGGCTATGAAATTTTAACTGACCGCTCTAAGGTTTAGGTGATTGAGTCGGGATCAGCTTAATTTAAAGGAGAGGTATAAATTTTATGAGCGAGCAAACTCCATATCAATTACTTGGAGTATCTGAGGATGCTTCTTTTGATGAAGTGCAAGATGCTAAGGGCCGTGTCGCCCAGCAATATGAAGGTGATAAAAAACGTTTGGAAATGATTGAGGCGGCTTACGATGCTATCCTAATGGATCGTTTGCGACAACGCCAAGAAGGGAAAATAAAAGTTCCTGAGCGCATCCGTTTTCCAGAGAGAAATGTCGCACCTTCTCCTAACTTTACTCCTACTCCTATTAAGGGAGGACCGGCTTGGATGCAACGACTGGTTGATACTCCCAGTCGCGGTGATATTTTGTGGCCGGCTGGTATCTATGCTGTGCTGGGAGGTTTGAGCATTTATCCATCTACAAATGATTCTTTATTACAGCTTACTTTGGCTGTGGGTGTGGGTGCTTGTCTTTATTTTCTCAATCGCAAGGAGAAAAAGTTTGGTCGCGCTGTTTTGTTGACTCTGGGTGGCTTAACTTTTGGTTTGTTGCTGGGAGGTATTTTTGGTTCGGTGGTGAGTGGTGGTGTGATTTCTCCTGAGAAGTTTATTACTGTGTTGACGTTTCTGATTTTGTGGTTGGTTAGTAGTTTTCTGCGTTAGTTGTTGTTAACGGTTAACTGTTAACTGTTAACGGTTAACGGTTAACGGTTAACGGTTAACTGTTAGTTAGGTATAGGAGTTGTTGATGATTGCTCTAACTAAGTCAAAAGTTTATACTGCTGAGGAATATTTGGAGCTTGAAGTCAATGCTGAGGAACGCCATGAATTTATTGATGGGGAAATTGTTCTAATGACTGGGGGAACGCCAAACCATAATGAGATTGCGAGTAATTTTTTGGTAATCCTTAAAGTTGGACTCAAGGGAAAACCTTATCGTTGTTTTATTACGGATCAAAGGCTATGGATTCCGCAGTTAAATAGGTTTACTTATCCTGATGTGATGGTGGTGTCGCAGCCTTTGGAGTTACAGGCGGGGAGGACTGATACTGTGACAAATCCGTTGCTGATTGCTGAGGTTCTTTCTCAGGGAACGAGGAGTTATGACAAGGATGGTAAGTTTGCGGCTTATCGCACGGTTCCAAGTTTTCAGGAGTATTTATTGATCGATCAATATATGGTTTGTGTTGAACATTATGCTAAGACAAATGAGCAGGAATGGATTTTTAGAGAATATAAAAATTTAGTCGATCGCATAATGTTGTCAACTATTCCTTTAGAGTTTACTCTTGCAGATTTATATGAAAGTATTCAGCTTTAATCAGTGGCGTTGCTGAATCAAGGCATAATAAACTAGAGAGGTTAAGTTCTTATGGCGATTAATGTGCAAAATGCAGTAATTACTGCTCAAAATTATTTGTTTTCCCTACCAGATATGACGGGGCTTGTAAGAGAGGATCTTAGGTTGGAAGAGGTTGAACTTTCAGACGATAAAAAATACTGGTTTATTACATTAGGCTTTAGTCGTCCTGTAGATAAGAGTAAAAATCCTCTTGCCGATTTAGTTGCAGTTTCATCTTATGAACGAGTCTATAAAGTATTTAAAATTAATGCAGAAACGGGTGAGGTGCAGTCTATGAAGATTCGAGAACTATGAAAGATGTTATCCCTTCTCTGTTTCAAAAGTACAAGCAAAAAGGAATTTTGATTGATACAAATATCCTCTTGCTGTGGTTTGTGGGGACTACCAATCGCAACCGCATTTCACAATTTAATCGAACAGAAAAATTTAAGCCGGAAGATTATGATTTATTATTGGGGATTTTGTCCTATTTTGACAAAATAGTGACAACTCCCAACATTCTGACAGAAGTTAACAGTCTGGCAAATCAGCTTGGGGAACCTGAACGTGCTCTATGCTTATCTGCGTTCGCTAAAGCTATGGAATTATTAAATGAATCTTATCTGGAAAGTCGCGAGGTTGTTAAGACAAACAGTTTTACTAAATTTGGCTTAACGGATTGTGCTATAGTCAATATTGCTAGAGACAAATATTTGGTTGTGACTGATGATCTGAAGTTAGCTCATTACCTACAAAACATAGAAATTGATACGATTAATTTTAATAATATTCGCGTTTATGGATGAAATAAACTGTTAACTGTTAACTGTTAGCAATAAATCAACAGCAGCGGCCAAGTTATTAACTATTAAATCGGGTTGATGTAATTCTAATTGGGCGCGATCGCGAATCCCACAAAGCGCTCCCATTACCTTGACACCGTGCGTTTTTGCTGCTATAATATCCGCTTCCGTATCTCCCACCATCCACACATCATCAGCGGGGGAAAGTTCGGCTAAAGCTCTCGCCATTAATAGCGGTTTATCCTTAGTATCGCCAGTTTTTACATAATCATTGGGGAGACAATAACGCTTTTCTGGGGGGAAAAATCGCCCTAAATCGCAGCGGGTAAAAGCTTCGTCAAGTTCCCTGACTCGCCGCATCGTCATTACTACTAAATCAATTCCCGCTTGCTGTATTCTTTCCAAAGTTTCCACAGCGCCGGGAACCGGTTGGTCGTAAACTAAATAAGGCATTGTGTGAACAGTTTTGCGGCGGTTTTGGGCAAATTCGGCGGCTTGGGTTTCATCTAATCCTGATAGTATACCAATTTGGGTTTCGGGAACGCGCGATCGCTTCATATTCCAAAACTCCTGTTTAGGAAGCACGCGAATTTCTTGGTCTGGACGCTGAGCCTGTTCCAGACAAAGCTGGTAAACTCGGTAATAACGTTCGGAAACGTCCATGATTGGCCCATCGAAGTCAGTGATTAGTCTTAGCATTTTGTGTTGTTCGTTAATTTTTAATACAAATTTTTACATATTCTAGCAGAAGGTAGAAGAAAGAGGAATTAGCAATTACCAATTACCAATTACCAATATTTTTTAAATAACTTCTTGGAGACTCGAAGCGGCTTCGCTTAGTTGTTGAGTGCCGATTTTTGTTTGGGTAATACCAGTTGCTACCTCGGCGGCCCCTTGATTGAGAGAATTCATAGCATCGACTATTTGTTGGGTAGCAGAAGCTTGTTGTTTAGCATTAAGCGCAATTTGCTGGTTATTCAACGCAACTTCCTCAATTGCTATCGATACATCACTAAAAGCTTCAGATGTTTTCTGAGCAATTTGTACACTTGTACTCACTTTTTTTGTTCCTTCATTCGTTACAATTACTGTCGAATTGATCGCTGTTTGAATGTCAGTAACAATGCGGTTAATACTTTGAGCAGATTTTTTACTTTCATCTGCCATTCTGCGAATTTCTGCCGCTACTACTGCGAAGCCTTTACCCCGATCGCCCGCCCTTACTGCTTCAACTGAGGCGTTAAGTGCCAGCATATTTGTCTGATTGGCTAAATCTGTCACCAACGCTGAAATATTGCCAATCTGATTAGTTTGTTGGTTTAAATAAAGAATTTTTTGAGCGATCGCTTCTACACTTTCTTTGAGCATTCCCATTTCTAATAAAGTTTGCTCTACCGCTTTACTTCCTTCCTCCGCACGCGCTAAAGCTTGTCTGGCTCCGGCGGCCGCACCCTCAGCTTGCTGTGCTGATTGTTGAGAAGAAGCATTTAATTCATCAACTGTTATAGTAGTTTGTCGTACCGCAGATGACTGTTGTGAAATCATCCGTTCTTGCTCTTCAATTGTGGAGAGAATTTGCACGGAAAAAGAAGAGACAACACCAGTCAATCCGCTAATTGAATGGACTAGCTTTCTGACAATTACAATCCCGATTACTATAATTATAACCAAAGATAAAACCGTAATCGCGATCGCCACTAATTTAAACGATTCGATGGAAGCAAAAATTACATTTTTTTGAGCTTCATAAACAATAACAAAGGGATTAATCTTTTTTTTCTGATTCGGAAAAACGGTATAATAGCTCAACAGAATATTTCGATCTTCATCAATTAACCCATTTCCACCAGAGAGAATTTTTGCAGTAATTTTTTCTGAATAATCTCTGCTAATTTTCTCATTCGTGTTCAGTTCAAATCCCCATTGTTTTTGCTCATCTGGATGGTGCAAATAGTAACCATCTTTATTGACAACAAAAACCTTGCTTAACTCGCTTATATTTGAATTTTTGAGCATATTTTCTAAGAAATATTGAGCGGAAATATTGGCAACTAAAATTCCTTTCTTCTTTCCATTAGGACTGTAAATTGGCATACCGCATCGAATTACTGGCTTATAGGGAATTTCTATTTTTTCATACTCTCTGTTCAGATTCACAGGAGAAAAATAAATTTCTCTGGGGCGTAACTTCATCGTTTCGATAAAATACTCGCTATTGGCCTTACTTTGTAGCTCAGATGGGGGAATAACGTTGAGCTTACCGTTAACTGAATCTACCCGCACCATCTCTTTACCATTTTCATCTAAATAACGGAGTTGGTAATAATAAGGTTTAGCCTCCATCATCTTTGAAAAATGAATGTTTAAGCGACCAACCCACGATTCATAAGAAGATTTATCTTGTTTGTCAAATCCGCGATTTTCTCTAGCTCTAACTATTCCTTGAACGGGCGGTACATCGGTTAGAAATAGAACGTCACCGCCAATATTATCTAAAAATGTGACAATTTTTTCTGAGTTGTTGGCAGCCCGTTCATTCATTTGATTGGTGACTAAATCATTTAATGCTTTAGTAGAAGAAGAAATGCTATACCAGCCAACAATTGATACTGGGAGTAATGTACTAAAAATTAGCAAGGCTATCAGTTTACTTTGAGATTTAGCAAATAATCTCGAAATCATAATTTTACTTGTGTTTAATTGTTGATAGTGTAGCTGAATCGGATATTTTAGATGACTTTTAGATGACTTTGCAGATAAATTTAGTAAAAATCATCCGCCATATTCTTTAAACTTCCTCGTTTAATTTGCTCGCGTTCTATGGCTTCAAATAAAGCTCTAAAATTTCCTTCTCCAAAGCCTTTTGCCTGGATTTGTTGACCGTTAAATAAAGCTTTTCGCCGTTCAATTAACTCAAAAAATAAGGTGGGTTGCTGAAAAATTGGCTGAGTAAAAATTTGCAGCAACATTGCTTCGGAAATGTCTTTTTGCCAATCTACTAAAACTTGACAATTTTCTATTGTTTCCCACTCGGCGGGTGAAAGATGGCTTTCCCACTGTTGCCGTAATTCGCTGTAATATGTTGAGGGAACTGGTAAAAAAGGTAAGCCTCGCGATCGCAATTCATTTACTACCTGTAAAATCTGATTAGTTTGTAAAGCAATATGCTGAATCCCCGAACCGCAATTGGCATCCAAAAATTCTTGAATTTGGGAATTAGTCGATCCCGGTTCATTAATCGGTAATTGTACTCCGCCATCAGGATGAATCATTACTCTACTTCGTAAAGCTGACTGGTTAGTTTGAATTTCAAAGTTTTGCTGCGGTTGGAAACCTAAAGTGTTTTGATACCATTTTACGGCTGGTTCTAAATCACCTTTTTCAACATTCAGCACTGCATGATCTATGATAGTAAAAAAATCTTGGGAATTGGTGATTGGTAATTGATGATTGGTAATTGGTAATTGATTATTTTCGGTATCTGATTGTTGTAAGATGGTTAATAGATCGTGGAGATTTAAAAGTGTTTCTCTCTCTATTAAAGTATGGGTTAAATCTCCCCATCCAGTAATTTTTGCCCACTTTAAAGCGGATTTTTCTTGCTGAATAGGTTGTAGTAATTTCGCACCCTGATTAATTGCTTGTTCGATCGCAGATTTGATATCTTTAGCCCGAAAAGCTATATCGGCAACGCCAGGGGGATGACGCTTTAGCCAATTAGCAGTGGGGCTATTAGTTGTTAGAGGGGAAGATAAGATAAAATAGATATTGCCGCTACTGACAATTTCAGTAAGGGTGTGGTTGTTTCCCAGGCTGGCTATTGGTTGAAAACCTAGTTGGTTCACAAAAAAATTGCGCGATGTGGGTGCATTTTTAACGTAAAAGTGAATGCGATCGAAATCCATGAAGATAAGTTAAATTTGCTTGACTAATTGGGTAAATTTGTGAAACACTCTAAAAAAAGTAATTTTTGAGATTAACATCATGGGCAATTTATTTAATAATCCCTTTGTGCGGGCAGCAGGGGTTGCAGCTATAGCTTACGGCCTTTTTCAGTTATTAGCTCAAGCTTTATATGCTTTTGCCAGAGTTGCTGAAAGTTTTTCCCGCTGGGTTAAGTGGTCTTTTTTGCCTTGGAGTGATGAAATAGCGATTGGTTTGGGGGTGGCTTTCTTGATTGTTGCGGCTGTGACTACGAGCCGCGATCGCTAAGATAGCACCGGATTTTGCCAGTTTGTGTGCCACTGCTGAACCGATACCGCCTGTTGCACTACTTTGTTCTCCATATTACTTTACATTTCTTTACGTCTTGTTTTATCATATACCGATGTAGTTAATGCTGGCAGCAAGCTGAATCTGATTGGTAAGGTTTGTCAAAGGAAGCGATCGCAGATAATTTTAAGTCAGGAAAAGGCGCGTAGGCGTAGCCAGCCGCAGGCATCCATTGGTGTCAACTGCCATCCGAAAGCCCGCCAGGGACTAAAGTCCCTGTCTAATAGGTAAAGTCCTCTTAAGAGGACTGAAGAAAATTGTTAAATTCATTAGTCCTCTTAAGAGGACTTGATCTTTGAGACAGGGACTTTAGTCCCTGTCGGACTAAGGGTTTGACGTTAAGTTGACACCAATGGCAGGCATCGTACTCCCCTCCAATGCCCCACACTTGGGACATTTCATCTAAATAAAACCCTTGTTTTGTAAGTTTTTTCCTTCTTCCTTCTTCCCTCTTCCTTCTTCCTTCTTCCTTCTTCCTTCTTCCTTCTTCCTTCTTCCTTCTTCCTTCTACTTAATTAACCCAACTTGCCAACCTTTAGCAGTCTTTTTTACCTTCAGAGAAGCACAGGAATGCAAAAATTTGGGAAATTTATTACCCAAATTAAACTCTTTAATCAATTGAGTAATTGGTTTGCCATATAATCGATGAAACTCACTACCGACATTAGAAACAAAAACATAACCAATAGTTGACGCAGCGCTGAGACTTTCTACTATTTTCACAATTGCTATTTCCAGATCCTCGATAGAATTAATATCGCTTAAAGTTTCTGGGATCGCAATATCTTTAGCAGAAATTAAAGTATTAGAAGACGAGCTTCGATCGATCTCGTTGATGCCAAATAAAGTAATATAAATCTGAGAATTTTCTGAAGTTTTGTGGATCGCAAATTCGGTAGGATAATCAAGAAAAATATCACTAGCTTTCATGCTGGGGAAATGAGTAGCGGCAACTTGGCTCAGTTTTAAATTGTAATTTTCTTGATACAAAGCTGAGAGGCGAGAAAGCTTAACCCATTGATTCCCAGTACGTTCTTGTTCCGCTTTAGTTAACTCTTTTAAGTTGGTAATAAATTCTTCCATCGTGGGAATTTCTGGTACAGAAACCAGAGAATATTTCTCTGTCTCTCCAGTTTTACTATTTAAAACTGTCAGGTATTCTCCCTGTTTGCGGACTTGATAAACTGTTAATCCGTGAGCTTGGAGAGTGTTTCTCAGATGAGTTAATGCTTGATCGGAGGAACAAACTAAAATTTCCTTGGCGGTGGGATAATGTACGAAAATAGACGCTCCTACGGTGGCCATTTTTAAGTCGGCGCTGTCTTTGCCGGGGGGAACGTGAATTAGTTGATAACCTCTTTCGTGAAATTCTGCATCTTTTTTTCCCATGCTGCGCCAGTTGGCAAAGGCTACTTTAATTTGGAGGGGATAAAGACAAGTATTTTGTAATAATTTTTCGGTTTCAATATCGATTTGTAAATTTTCGGCATCTAATAGTAAGATGGCGATGCCTGCTTCCGGTTGGGAACCGTTATTAATGTTTGCATTTGGTTGGAAATTAGCTGCGTTAGTCGATGGTAAAGCTGGTTTTTGGGTCGAGGTAAGCTGCTGAATTTCTAACAATAATTTGCTGAATTGAGGAGAGTTAACAAATTCTGGTGCTAAGAGGATTTGTAGATATTTTTTGGCAGTTGCTAGTAGAGATCGCGTGTCGGCGACTTGAGAAAATCTAGCGATTAATTTTCCTTTCAACACAGATTGACTCTCGGCTTTATGCCAGAGAGTTTTCCTGTATTTTTCTGCGATCGATTCAGGATGTTGCTGCTGGATAGAAGCGAGAGTTTCGCATATATGGCCGCTGATGGCGTTGATATTGACCGATTTCTGGGTCACTGGCAAGCTTAAACTATCTTGCATGGCCCTCCACAACAAGGATGGTATCTCAATCCATCATAGGACAGACTAAGGAAGAAGGAAGAGGGAAGAAGACTTTAGGACAAATAAATATTCTAGCGAATACTACTCTCTCAAGTGTTTGGCGAAGTCGTGCCAAATTAAACCAGCAACTATTAATCCTAAACCGATCGCCCAAATTTGCCTATCTACCCAAAAGGCGAGAAATAGACAGGAAGCTAAACCCATTCCCGCTAACCATTGAGGATAAAGCCTTTCTGATGGGGAAAGCCGTAAAGTTGCCAGGTTGGTGATAGCGTAATAAATTAAAACGTTGAAGGCGCTAAAGGACCAAGTGGTTTTGACATCGCCAATGAGGACTAAAAGCGCGATCGCCACGCCAACAACCCCCACAGCCACATCCGGCGTAGTCTGCGACGAGTTTAACCTTGCCAAAATCCGGGGAAAATCCCGCCGCCTGCCCATTGCCAGCAACACGCGAGATAAACCTAAAATTAAATTTAGCAAAACTCCCAGCATCGCCGTCACCGCGCCGAAGGCCACCAATTGAGCAACCCCAGGAATACCAAAACTGCGGGCGGCGACTTCTAAGGGTGCAGTTTTACCCGCTGCATTGCTGAGTAAATTTGCCCCCGCACCCACCGCCACAATTGCCACCGCCAGGTAAAGTATCATGGTCAGAATCAAAGTTACAATCATCGCCTGGGGAATAGTACGTCTGGGCTCCCTGACTTCTTCTCCCATTGTGGCAATGCGGCCGTAACCTGTATAAGCAACAAACATTAAGGCCGTTGCTTGGAGGATGGCGGGTAAGTTGTAATTTTGGGTAGCGGTTGCGGTTAATGATGGGATAACTTTTGGCAAGCCTGTCAAAATAAATACAGTTAAAGATATTAGTGTGAGGGAAACAATTGCTGTATTTGCTACATTCGATCGACGAATGCCGGTGAAGACAATTAGGGTGAGGATGACAACGGCGGCTAAGGCTGTAGGAATTAATAAAGTGCGATCGCTTAAACCCATAGCATTTAAGAAATAACCCGCAAAACCCAAAGCCGCAGTCGCCGCCGAAGCAGTTTTAGCTAATAGGAATAACCAGCCGGCGGTGAAGCCCAGCCAAGGCGTAAGATATTTATAGCCATACTCGTAAGTACCGCCGCTGACGGGGTGACTGGCCGCTAACTGGGCGCTGTTCAGGCCGTTACAAGTAGCCACTAAAGCCGCGATCGCCACAGCTAAAATCACTCCCGGTCCAGCAATTCCCGCCGCAATACCAATACTGACAAACACCCCCGTACCCACAATTGACCCCAAACCCATCAGGGTTGCACCAAAAACACCGATTTCTCGCTTTAGAAGTGGTGATGACATCAAAGATACGGGTATTCCCCGCCCCTAAAAGGTATAAAATTATATAAAATAATCATATTATTTTCGAGATATTTTTCTGAAAAATTTTTACTCAACCGCTAATTAATTTAACCTTTTCATAACCTAATATTCTCTAATTTTAACTATTCTCTGGTATCCTATAACTCGATTCCGTTGTAAACAACTTTTAAAGTTGAGGAGCCCATCTCATGGCAGCAGTCACGAATAAATTTCAGAAAGGCTTGACATTAGGGGCAGCATTGGCATTTTTAGCTGCCACCGTCAGTATTTCAGTCCCGGCCATCCAAGCTCAAGGGCAAAGAACAATTAAAATAGACGGTTCCAGCACAGTTTACCCAATCACTGAAGCTGTTGCCGAAGAATTTCAGAAAGCAAATAAAGGCATACAAGTAACAGTTGGTCAATCTGGCACTGGTGGCGGATTCAAAAAATTCTGTCGCGGTGAAACAGACATCTCCGATGCCTCTCGGCCAATTTCCAAAACCGAGATGCAAAGCTGTGCCGAGCAAGGTATTAAGTACATTGAATTACCCATTGCTTATGATGCTTTAACCGTCGTAGTTAATTCCCAAAACAATTGGGCAAAAAGCTTGACAGTTGCTGAATTAAAGAAAATGTGGGAACCTGGAGCCCAAGGTAAAGTTAACAATTGGAGCCAAATTCGTACAGGATTTCCTAATGCTCCCTTAAAGCTTTTTGGTCCTGGTACTGCTTCTGGAACTTTCGATTATTTTACCGAAGCAATTGTTGGTAAAGCTAAGTCTAGTCGCGGCGATTACACTGCCAGCGAAGATGATAATGTGTTAGTCCAAGGTGTGAGTCGCGATAAAAATGCCTTGGGCTATTTTGGCTATGCTTATTACGAAGCGAATAAGGATAAGCTGAAAGCAGTAGGGATTGATAAGGGCAAAGGTGCCGTTTTGCCTTCTCCCCAAGCAGTGCAAAATGGTACTTATAATCCCCTTTCGCGTCCTCTGTTTATCTACATTAGTGCTAAGTCGGCAGATAAACCAGAAGTCAAACAATTTGTCGAATTTTACCTAAAAAATGGTGCTAAACTGGCACGGGAAGTTAAGTATGTTGCCCTACCAGCAGGAGCTTACACAACTGCGATGGGTCATTTTACCAAGCGTCGCGTTGGCACTGTTTTTGGTGGTGAAGAAGCAATTGGTTTGACAATTGAAGAATTGCTGAAACGGGAAGCAAGATAGTAAATTGGTAATTGGTAATTGGTAATTGCTAATTGGTAATTGCTAACAGTTACAAATTGTAGTAGCGACGATAGTTGCTTTCTTCTCTAAATTAAGCGACTAAAATTGCTACTACATTTAATTAAAAAATGACTAATTTGCTGCAATGACAGAAAAATCGTTAAACTTATCCAATCCAGCCGCGATGTCGGTAAAAGCAGCTAGAAATTTGCGAGAAGGTGCGATCGCATTTATCTTATTCCTAGCCGCCTTTTCATCAGTGGCAACTACTGTGGCAATTTTGATCATTTTAGTTTCCGAGTCTATTGGTTTTTTTGAGAAAGTTTCCTTAGTAGAATTTCTCACCTCGAAGGAATGGACACCACTATTTTCTGAACCTAAATATGGAATTTTGCCCCTAGTTTCAGGGACTTTAGTAATTACAGGCGTATCTATGGCAGTAGCAATCCCTTTAGGGACAATTATTGCTATTTATCTAAGCGAATTTGCCTCAGCCAAGGTAAGGGAAATAACTAAACCAGTGTTAGAATTGTTGGCTGGCATTCCCACAGTAGTTTACGGTTACTTTGCCTTCTTATTTGTCACGCCACTATTACAGAAAGTTCTTCCAGAATTGCCTGGTTTTAATATGTTGAGTGCTGGATTGGTGGTAGGAATAATGATTATCCCTTTCATTAGTTCGATTGGGGAAGATGCCATGCGTTCAGTGCCTGTATATTTAAAAGAGGGTGCTTATGCAATGGGAGCAACGCGATTTTACACGGCGATTTCCGTAGTTTTTCCGGCGGCGCTTTCAGGAATTTCGTCTGCTTATATTTTAGCGATTTCTCGCGCTGTAGGATTAACAATGGTTCCGGCGATCGCGGCTGGTTTGCAACCGAATTATACTTGGAATCCAATGGAACCAGGAGCGACGATTGCCGCTTACATTGTACAAGTAAGTCTTGGTGATTTACCGCATGGTAGCCTTGAATATCAAACTATCTTTGTTGCTGGTCTAACTCTAGTTTTGATGACTTTAGGTTTTAATATAATTGGTCATTTTCTGAGCAAACGTTACCGAGAAATTTACTAATTGGTTATTGGTTATTGGTTATTGGTTATTGGTTATTTGTTAACTGTTATTTGTTAACTGTTATTGGTTAACCAATGACCAACAACGAATAACGAATAACCAATAACCAACAACGAATAACGAATAACCAACAACCAATAACCAATAACCAACAACGAATAACCAACAACGAATAACCAACAACCAATGACCAACAACGAATAACGAATAACCAACAACCAACAACCAACAACAAATAACAAATAACAAATAACAAATTTTATGTCAGTAGAAAGCATACAAGAAATTAGAGCAATTATTAGCCGTGCCAAACTCTGGGACAGCATATTTGCAATAATTGGCTTACTATCAATGCTAGTAGGATTAATTACCCTATTAGCACTAACCCTTGACTTAGCAATAGACGGCATACCACGCCTTTCCTGGCAATTCTTGATCTCATATCCTTCCCGCCGCCCTGAAGAAGCAGGGATACTCTCAGCTTGGGTAGGATCGATTTTAGTAATGTTAGTTACTGCTTTAGCCGCAGTCCCCTTGGGTATAGCATCTGGCATTTATCTCGAAGAATATGCTCGCAAAAATTGGATTGCTGATTTAATTGAGATTAATGTGACTAACTTAGCAGGCGTTCCGTCAATTGTTTACGGACTTTTAGCATTAGGTTTGTTTGTATATCAATTAAATTTAGGGCAAAGCATTGTTACGGCTGGATTAACCTTAGCACTGTTAATTTTACCCGTAGTAATTGTCACCACCCGCGAAGCAATCCGCGCCATTCCTAATAGTATCCGTGAAGCATCCTACGCCGTTGGTGCTAGTAAATGGCAGACCACATGGGATCACATTTTGCCCTATTCTGCTGGTAGTATTATGACTGGTGTAATTGTAGGTTTATCCCGCGCGATCGGAGAAACAGCACCTTTAATTACAATTGGAGCGCTGACATTTATTGCCTTTTTGCCAGATTCTCCATTAAAAGCAGAATTTCCCTTCATTTCCTTTAAATGGCTGATGTCTCCCTTTACAATCATGCCACTTCAGATGTTTAATTGGGTATCGCGTCCGCAAGCAGAATTTCAAGTTAATGCTGCCGCTGCGGGTCTTGTTTTAATGGCCATGACATTGGCGATGAATGCCTTTGCAATTTATCTCCGTTATCGTTTCCGTAAAAATATAAAATGGTAGAAAAAATCGAAACCGAACAACCCCTATCAAGCACAGTGCAACCCAAAGCTGAAGTAAGAAACCTCAATTTTTACTACGGTTCTACTCACGCACTAAAGAACATTAATCTAGTAGTAGCCGATCGACAAGTAACTGCATTAATCGGCCCTTCTGGTTGCGGTAAAACCACCCTATTGCGGTGTTTTAATCGAATGCACGATCTTTATCCCGGTAATCGTTACGAAGGGGAAATTTTACTCGATTCCGATGAGATTAACATCCTAAGTCGGCAGGTAGATCCCATTGAAGTGCGGATGCGAATTAGCATGGTATTTCAGAAGCCAAACCCTTTTCCTAAATCGATTTATGAAAATGTAGTTTATGGGTTGCGCGTGCGGGGTCAAACTAACCGTAGTTTAATGGATGAAAAGGTAGAAAAAGCGTTGCGAGGTGCGGCTTTATGGGACGAAGTTAAAGATAGATTGAAGGATTTAGCCTTTAATCTTTCGGGAGGTCAACAACAGCGTTTGTGCATCGCTCGCGCTTTAGCAACGGAACCTGAAATAATTTTATTTGATGAGCCAACTTCTGCCTTAGATCCGATCGCTACTTCCAGCATTGAAGCGCTAATTGGCGAGTTAAAAGAACAGGTAACGATTCTAATTGTCACTCACAATATGCAGCAAGCTGCACGAATTTCTGATTATACAGCTTTCATGTATCTAGGAGAAATGGTGGAGTTTGACAATACTAGAACAATTTTCAATAGTGCCTCTAAGAAACAAACAAAAGAATATGTAGAGGGACGATTTGGATAGCTATATATGGTGGGCGAATGCCATTCGCCCCTACTAAGGAATGAAAATTAAATAACTTGATGATTTGGTTCGTAGTAAGCGCAAAGAGCGCTAAAGCGCTTACTACAAACAAGCTAATTATTTAATTTCTATTCCTAAATATAGAGGCACTGCGTAAGTCCTGTCAATTTTATTCAATTCATTAAACCGTCAATACGATTGTAAGTTCCCACATATTCTAGTGTTGTTTTATGCTGAGGATTTAGAAAAATTGATGGTGCTGAAGCATACTCCACAAGTTCACCAATGCGATGTTTTTCTTGAGTTTTAATATTGAAAAAAGCAACTAAATCTGATACTCTGGAGGCTTGTTGTAAATTGTGGGTGACAATCACAATTGTATATTTCTGCTTGAGTTTGTGAAGTAAATCCTCAATCCGTAAAGTAGAAATTGGGTCAAGGGCAGAACAAGGTTCATCCATTAGTAAAACTTCCGGTTGAAGCGCTAATGCTCTAGCGATACAGAGACGTTGTTGTTGACCTCCTGATAAAGTTAGAGCATTTTTATTCAGGTGATCTTTTACTTCTTCCCACAGCGCTGCTTGACGTAAAGAATCTTCCACAAGTGCATCAATATTCCCTCGATAACCATTGATGCGAAGTCCCAAGGCAATGTTTTCATAAATAGACTTGGGAAAAGGATTAGCTTTTTGAAATACCATACCGATGCGACGGCGAATTTCAACTGGATTGAAGCTTTTTATATCTTTTTCATAAAAAGTTATTTTGCCAGTGACTTTCGCGCCTTTTACTAAGTCATTAATCCGATTAAAACATCGGAGTAAAGTGCTTTTTCCGCAGCCTGAAGGTCCAATGAATCCAGT
The DNA here is from genome assembly GCA_001698425.1 of Oscillatoriales cyanobacterium USR001. Lineage (GTDB taxonomy): Bacteria > Cyanobacteriota > Cyanobacteriia > Cyanobacteriales > Microcoleaceae > Kamptonema. The sequence continues at coordinate 146,759 of MBRE01000055.1, forward strand.
AATTTGATTTTTATAAATGTTTATGTTTATATCTTGTAAAGCTAAGGAGCCATTATAGGATACCGATACAGAGTGCGTTCGGAGAATTATTTCTTGGGATGTGGGCGATTCAAAATCTGGTTGCATATTATCAAAGAGAAAGATAAAGGGGTAAGGTAACAGACGATCGATGAGATATTAGCCATTAACAATTACGTCTTATTTTTTCTCTGCATATCACGTAAGATTATAGCAGAAAAATTGAGTATAAATAAGATAGATATTAGTACAATAATTGCGGCGGCGGCATTGGTGTGGAAATCACTTTGAGGTCGAGAAACCCAATTAAAAATTTGCACGGGAAGGGCAGTAAAAGGACTGTGCAGTCCTTCTAATGATAAGGGAGGAGTAAAGGCAATAAAAGCTGATGCTCCTATGGCAACAAGAGGAGCCGTCTCACCAATTGCACGGGAAAGAGATAAGAGGGTTCCTGTTAAAATACTAGGCATAGCGGAAGGGATAACTAGATAGCATAAAACTTGCCAGCGGGTCATTCCATTCGCGTAGCCAGCCTCTCGTAAACTATAAGGAATTCTCCGTAGTGCTGAACGAGTGGCAATAATTAATTGTGGTAAAACAATTACAGATAAAGTTAGGGAAGCGGAGAGTACACTTGACTCGCCGGTGAGAAATCCCAAGGCATGAACGAATACTCCCAAACCTAATAAACCGTAAATAATAGAGGGCATTGCAGCTAAGTTAGCCATGTTAATTTCGAGGCATTGGCTAAATAGATTATCAGGCAGATATTCCTCTAAATAAATTGCTGCGCCTACGCCAATTGGGGTAGTAAAAATAGCAGTTAGCCCTAGTAACCAAAAAGTGCCGATTAAGGCTGCGTAAATACCAGATTCTTCTGGTTTCCTGGAAGAAAAAGCTGTTAAAAATCCCCAGTCAATCCGGGAAAATCCATCTTTTCCGATATCAACAAACAAAAAGAATAAGACAACTATTCCCACTAAAGTAGCGGCAACTGTTAATATTTTAAAGCCTTGATCTAGTAAGTTACGTCTTTGAAAAGAGGAGATAAACATTTGAGGTTTTAGAGATATGATTGGACTCTCAATTTTACTTTGTGAGTGGGGAGTAATTGCTAAATCATATTCCGGTACTTCACTGCTGGGGACGACAACTTCTGACATTCGATATCGGTGGTAGCGAACTAGCCAGTAACTAATGGTGTTGAGGCTTAAAGTGAGTAAGAAAATCACCATGCCTACTGTGAAAATGACGTGAAATTCTAAAGAATTAAAAGGCACGTCACCCAAACTAACCTGGATGATAAATGCCGTCATTGTCGATACTGGTTCTAGGGGATTGAGGGTTAATTGGGGGGTTTGACCTGCTGCAATAGAGGCGATTAAAGTTTCTCCTAAAGATCGAGAGGCGGCTAAACTAAAAGAGGCGATAATGCCAGGAAATGCGATTGGTAAAACAATTTTAATTATAACTTCTCGTTTAGTAAGACCTAAAGCATAGGCTCCTTCGCGGAATTTATTTGGTACGCTATTGATGGCATCTTCACTGAGGGAAGATACTATGGGTACGAGCATTACGCCTGTGACTAAACCTGCACTTAAAGGGCTAAATCCAGCAAGATTGGGTATAAATTTTTGGAGTAACGGAGTAACAAATAATAGGGCAAAATAGCCATAAACTACTGTGGGTATTCCTGTGAGAATTTCTAAGCTGGGTTTGAGGATATAACGGATTGTTTGCGAAGCGTATTCTCCCAGATAAATAGCTGCTAGTAGGCCGATGGGCATGGCAAAAGCCATTGCGATCGCAGTGGTAAGAAGAGTGCCACTGGCAAGCACCATAATGCCGAAAGTTTTGTTAGGAAATAATGGTGTCCATTGGGTATCTGTAAAAAATCTAGTTAGGGGTACTTGATGAAAGAAAATTGCTGTTTCATAAATTAGTAAAGCAATAATCGCGGTGGTAATAAAGAAGGGAATGCAGGCAAGTATGCCCAAAATTGTCTGTAAAGCATACTCTCCCCAAGTGGTTGAGGTTAGATTGCGTTGCCAAAGGCTAGACTTAACTTTTTGAATAGACGATTCAGGGGTTTTCATTTAAACCTTGCCTTTGCACCTTTTAGGGTCAAGGCTATACTTAATGATTTGTGGTAAATGACTAATTAATCCCTGTTAAAATCAGGTTGTACTTTAAACTAACTATATCAGAAATCAAGGTAAAAACTGGTTAAGAATTGGTAAGCAAATAGATAATTTAGGGTTAAATTTAGTTAAATTTGAGGTTTCTGGTAGGTTCAGGCAGCTATTTTTGGGTAATTCCACTCCTAGTCCTGCCGATCGCATCCGATCGGATAATAGTTAAGTAAGAAGCATTTGACATTTCTGAAAATTATGGCTAGAGACTTGCGGGGATTCCTGAAAATTCTGGAAGAAAGAGGGCAATTACGGCGGATTCAGGCGTTGGTTGACCCAGATTTAGAAATTGCCGAGATTTCTAATCGGATGTTACAACGAGGTGGCCCTGGGTTGCTATTTGAAAATGTTAAAGGTTCGGCTTTTCCGGTGGCGATTAACCTGTTGGGGACGGAGGAACGGGTTTGCTGGTCGATGAATATGACTAAACCTGCGGAATTGGAGGAATTGGGTAAGAAATTGGGGATGTTACAACAACCGAAACCGCCTAAGAAAATTTCCCAGGCGATCGATTTTGGGAAGGTTCTTTTTGATGTGATTAAGGCAAAGCCAGGGCGCGATTTTTTCCCTACTTGTCAACAGGTTGTAATTGAGGGCGATCGGTTAGATTTGAATGCAATTCCGATGATTCGCCCCTATAGGGGAGATGCGGGAAAAATCATTACTTTGGGTTTGGTAATTACTAAAGATTGCGAGACCGGAACGCCGAATGTTGGTGTTTATAGATTGCAGTTACAATCGCCCAATACGATGACAGTTCATTGGCTATCTGTACGGGGTGGGGCGCGACATTTACGGAAGGCAACTCAGGCTGGAAAAAAGTTAGAAATTGCTATTGCTCTTGGTGTCGATCCGCTGATTATTATGGCTGCTGCGACACCAATTCCTGTTGATTTATCGGAATGGTTATTTGCGGGGCTTTATGGGGGATCTGGGGTGCAGTTAGCTAAGTGTAAAACGCTGGATTTGGAAGTGCCGGCGGATGCGGAATTTGTGTTAGAAGGAACGATTACACCGGGGGAAGTTTTGCCCGATGGTCCTTTTGGCGATCACATGGGATATTACGGTGGTGTGGAGGATTCGCCGCTGATTCGTTTTCAGTGTATGACGCATCGGAAAGACCCGATTTATTTGACTACTTTTAGCGGTAGACCGCCGAAGGAAGAGGCGATGATGGCGATCGCGCTTAATCGGATTTATACGCCGATTTTACGTCAGCAAGTGTCAGAAATTGTGGATTTTTTCTTACCAATGGAAGCGCTAAGTTATAAGGCGGCAATTATTTCGATCGATAAGGCTTATCCAGGTCAGGCGCGACGGGCTGCTTTGGCTTTTTGGAGTGCTTTACCCCAGTTTACTTACACTAAGTTTGTGATTGTTGTAGATCAGAGTATTAACATTCGAGATCCGCGTCAAGTTGTGTGGGCAATTAGTTCTAAGGTTGACCCTTCGCGAGATGTTTTTATTCTGCCAAATACTCCGTTTGATACTTTAGATTTTGCCAGTGAAAAGATTGGTTTGGGGGGAAGAATGGGGATTGATGCTACTACGAAAATGCCCCCGGAAACTGAACATGAATGGGGTGAGGCTTTGGAGTCTGATGTTAACACTTCGGCTATGGTCGATCGACGTTGGAGTGAGTATGGTTTGGCTGATTTGAATTTGGGAGATGTCGATCCTAATTTATTTGGTTATGAGATGAGGTAATAGTTAGAAAAAAATCAGGAGGGAAGAGTGAAAATTCTTCCCTTTTTTGGGGAAGTTTGCTAAACTTAAATAAGTGTTTTTGTCGGGAGGCTAGGTTATTATGTCTCTGGTTACTCAAGATTTAGTTACTCAAGATTTAGAGTCTACAGAGGAATTGCCGGAAGTAATTGTATTTCCACCTACTGATTTATGGAGTGATGAACCGCCTTTGGAAAGTGATTTACATCGACTGCAAATGCAGTTACTGATTGATTGTCTAAGTTGGTTGTGGCGCGATCGCAATGATTTCTATGCAACTGGAAATTTGACGATTTATTATAGTCCTGAACAACGGAAGTCACAGGATTTTCGCGGCCCTGATTTTTTTGTGGTTTTGGGAACCGAACGCAAACATCGTAAAAGTTGGGTGGTTTGGGGTGAAAATGGTCAATATCCTAATGTGATTGTCGAAATTATTTCTCAGAGTACGGCAAAAGTTGACAAGGGTTTGAAGAAACAAATCTATCAGGATGTGTTTCGGACACCGGAATATTTTTGGTTTCATCCCGATACGTTAGATTTGGCTGGTTTTCTATTGGTTGGTGGTCAATATCAACCCTTGGAAACTAGCGATCGCGGTTGGCTTTGGAGTCAGCAATTAGAGTTATATTTGGGTGTCCAAAATCGTCAATTGCGCTTTTTTACGAGAGAAGGGCAATTAATTCCAACACCGGCAGAAGTCGCTGAAGTTGCACAGCAACGCGCTGAAACTTTGGCGGCGCAATTGCGGGAATTAGGAATTGAACCAAATGCTTGATAGTTAACATTATTGCCTCTGTTGATTGATATTCAGCAGGGGCAATGTTAAACTAGGATTAATCAACATTACAGGAGTTAAATATATGCCTTCTCCATTTCCGGGAATGAATCCTTATTTAGAGCATCCTTATTTCTGGCCAGAGACACATCACTGGCTAATTGTTGAGATTGCGCGCTTGTTATCACCACAATTGCGGCCTAAATATATAGTTTCAGTCGAGGTGCGAGTATATGAAACCATCGACGATTCGCTGACTGTCGGGATTCCTGATGTAACGATATTAAGGCCGCAGATTACAACAAATTCTACAACATCTAATGTCGCAGTTGCAGCGCCGCCAACACAATCGATGAAAGTAACAATTCCTATGCCGATCGCAATTCGCGAAGGCTATTTAGAAATTAAAAATGTGGCAACTAAAGAAGTCGTGACGGTGATTGAATTGCTTTCTCCTACGAATAAGCGCACTGGGAAAGGGCGAGAAATGTATGAAAAAAAGCGGGAGGAGATTTTAGGAAGTAAAACTAATTTAGTGGAAATTGATTTATTGAGAGGTGGCAAGGCGATGCCGATAATTGGGAATAATATTGACAGTCACTATCGAATTTTGGTTTGTCGGGGAAATCGGCGGCCTAATGCTGATTTATATGCTTTTAATTTACAGAATATGCTGCCTGTATTTCCTTTACCTTTGCGCTTAGATGATGTGGAGCCGATGATTGATTTACAGTCTTTATTAAATGAAATTTATGATATAGCGGCTTATGATTTGAAGATAGATTATAATCGGGAAGTGGTGCCGCCGTTATCAGAGACGGATGCTGCTTGGGTTGATGCTTGGTTGCGCGATCGAGGACTAAAGTAAGAGAGCATCCCGATTTTGTAAATATATCTGTAAGGGCGAAGTATTCCGGTAGTCAATCTCTAGTTTTAACCAATAAATCATCTGCCGGAATGTTTCGCCCCTAAACAATCTAAATTATTCTTGCATTTTTAGTTTTCGACTAGCTAAATCTCGTACTTGCTCATCGCTATCGTGCATCGATCGCGCTTGCAAAAGAGCGATCGCTCCGGGATGATGAGGATAATGTTCAATAATTGCTTCCAAAGCTGTAAATCGAGGATTGTAAGGAAAAGAACCCTTCTGATTATAAGGATCGTTAATAGCGCGATCGCACAAAAATTCAAACATTCCCGCCGCCTCCTTCCACCCCCGCATCAACTCCAACAAAGCAATCACTCGCACATGAGAATCCTGATCGTTTTCTGCCCGATTTTTCAACCAGGCAAAAGTTTCAGATTCATTCTTCCAACCTCGCGCTAATTTTTGTACCGCCGCCTGTCTAACTGCGGGACTTTCATCACACTCAGCTTGCGCTTTTAATAATGCTAAAGTCTCCGAATCTCCAGGCCATCTACGAGCCAATTCTTGCACAGTTGTTTGCCTGACTGCCACATCATTTGACTGCACTAAAGTTTTCAGCCAAGATAAAGTTTCCGGTTGGTTTGACCACCCATTTGCTATTTCTTGAACAAGCACAGTCCGCAGGTAAGAATCTGGTTCTGAGTCAGCTAAATTTTTCAGAAAATTAAAGGTTTCTAACTCCTGCTGCCAACCCCTAGCGATACCTCGCAATGCAGCTTCTCGCACATTCAAATGACTATCTGACTTAGCAAGATTTTTCAGCCAAGGCAAGATTTCAAAATCTGAAGAGTGAAGTTTAGCTATTTCTTGGACGGCGGCTTGTCGGATCACCCAATAATTATCAGACTCGGATAAATTTTTTAACAACTCAAAACTTTCTGGGCTTTGCGGCCAACCTCTAGCTATTTCTTGCAACGCAATTTCTCGGACTTCTACATTAGCATCGCTTTGGGCTATACTTTTAATAAAAGCCCAAGTTTCCGCGAAATCATGCCAGCCTCTAGCTATTTCTTGAACTGCCACCTCTCGCACTGCGGAATTGGTTTCAGAGTCCGCAATATTTTTAATAAATAGGTAAATTTCGCGATCGCCACACCAACCTTTACCCAACTCTTCTAATGCTGCTTTTCGCACTTCTTTACTATCATCAAACTGAGCTTGATTTTTGAGTATTGACAAAGTATCTGGATCGGATCGCCAACCCCGGGCTAACTCCCGCGTCCCCACTATTCGCAGAGTAGAACTGCTAGTTTTAACCAAGTTTTTAAGTTGAGACAAAATCTCAGCATCCTCCGGCCAACCTCTCGCTATTTCTTCCCAAACAGCCACTCGCACAGCTAAACTTTCATCACTTTCCGCAATTTTTTTAAGCAATAACAAACTATTACTTTGATTTGGCCAATTCCTGGTCAATTCTTGCACAGCGACAATTCTCACTGCCGAACTAATATCAGATTCTGCGAGAGTTAACAGCAAAGATAATATCTCAGGATCGTCATGCCAACCCCTTGCTAACTCTTGAACTGCTGCCGATCGCACCGCCCAACTACCATCAGATTGAGCTAAGGTTTTAAGTAGCAAATAAATATCTTTTCTGTCATGCCAAACCCTTGCTAATTCTTGAGCAGCAGTGGCGCGAATTTCCCCAGTATCATTAGAATTAACCAGATTTAACAGCCAAGAAAAGGTTTCAGGTTGGTGTTTCCAAGTAGTTGCGATCGCCCTAATTGCCTGGGATCTTAACTGATATGTTTCCTGCAACTCTTGAGCACTTTGATAAAGAATTAAAAAACCAGTCCCGAACTGAGATAAACTTTTAAAACAATCAAGTAATTGACTATCAACTGTTAATCGATCGCGATTTTTTCTCGCTAACAAACATCGAGCCGCCAAAAACAAATTAATAAATTTCTCCTCTTGACCATTTTGCTCAATCAAATATTCAATAATCTCACATACACCCTCCGTATCAAGACCTCCTGCAATCAACAGCAAGAGTTCGTGCCAAGATTCATCTCGCCAGTGTTCGCCAAAAATTTTTGTTTTGAGTTCAACCTTCGTCAATTCCCCACATTGTACCTGTTCTACGATTAATTCAGCCGTAGTTCGCGCATCATTGTTGGCAATAAATTTTTGTAACATAGGTGTCGAAGCAGTTTCCAGGTAGCTGGCACGATCTAATTGATATATATTACAATAAAGCATTCAGAGCCTAAAAATTTCTCGATTTACCACAAAAAACCTAAAACCTTAACTTTTGAAGCGATACAGCACCCACCAATAGCAGAGCTAATAAGTTGACTTGTACGGCAATTATGCTCCCATTCCAGAATAATGCTTCAAACCCCGCCGCCATAACCAGCGATTCCAAACAAAAAATAACACCCCCCAACCCAGCATCACCAATAAACCCCGCCCCACATCCACCGGCAACCCAATTAAAATTGAAGCCGGAAAATGCACTAAATAAGGAAACGGTGTCCATAAAACCACATTTCTCACAAATTCAGGAAACACCTCTAATGGCGCAATAATTCCAGAAAGAAATAAGTAAATTAGAAACCAAAATGACTCAATTGCACTCGCTCTTTCCAGCCAAAAAGCAAACAGCGCAAAAGTATATTGAATCAAAAAGCGCAAGCAAAAAGCCATAGAAATCACCAACAAAAATAGCAAAAAATTTCCCGGACTAGGCAACCAGAAAGACTGAGGATACAACGTAAAAAATAACAGCACCAAGCCTAAAATAAATGGAAATCGAGCCAAACGTTCTGAAACATGAGCGGCAAAATGATGCCAGACAGGATCTATTGGTTGTAACAATTTATAAGTTAATTTTCCTTGCAGTATTTCTGTTTCAAACTCCCATATCACCCAAACTACATTAAACTGTCGCACAATAAAAGCTGCTAGAAAATAACGAGCAAACTCTATAGGTTTCAGAATAAAATCACCAGTTTGAGCCGCTTCCATCCAGATTCCCATTAAGATAAATGGTAATGTTCCTGACAGCGCCCATAGAAATAATTCTGCTCGTAATTCGAGCATTTGGGCGTAGTAGGTTGATAATAATGTCTTCGCAACTCTAATGAATCTAATCATATTTTTACCTCTATTATTTACTTCTACCCTTCTACATTCTACATTCTACATTCTACATTCTACCCTTCTTCCCTCTTCCCTCTTCCCTCTTCCCTCTTCCTTCTTCCCTCTTCCTTCTTCCCTCTTCCCTCTTCCCTCTTCCTTCTTCCTTCTTCCCTCTTCCTTCTTCCTTCAAACAACTCCCCCACTACTAAAAACTCTGCCAATTACCTCTTCAATTGGTGGATCTGTAACAGTCAAATCTATTACCTCTAACTTGGCTAAAATCCTTGCCACAGTAACAGTTAATTCCTCTCGCCGCACCAAAAAACGCACAGATTGACCCTCAATAGATTCTAACTCCCCGTAAGCAGAAACCTCTTCTTTTGACAAGGCAGTAGCTAATTCTACCTTCACCTCTCGATAAGGGGCAAATTTATCTAGCAATCCATCCAAACTACCATCATAAACTAACATTCCTTGATGGATTAATAAAACTCGTTTGCACAAGGCAGTAATATCAGCCATATAGTGACTGGTTAATAGTACCGTCGCCTGATATCGCTGATTGTAATCTTGCAAAAATTCCCGCACATTAAACTGAGCATTTACATCTAAACCTAGCGTTGGTTCATCTAAGAATAATACCTGCGGTCGATGTAGCAAAGCCGCCATTAATTCCGCTTTCATTCTTTCACCGAGAGAGAGTTTTCGCACTGCTTGATTTAACTTTCCTTGTAATGATAAAAGCTCCGTTAATTCGCCTAACCGCAGACGATATTCTCGGTCAGATATACCATAAACCGCAGCATTAATTTTCAAAGAATCTAGCACGGGTAAATCCCAAAGTAACTGCTGTTTTTGCCCCATTACTAAAGTAATTTTCCGCAAAAAATCTGCTTCGCGGCGGAAGGGAATGCGATCGCACACCCTCACCTCCCCACTGGAAGGATGAATTAATCCCGTCAACATTTTTAATGTCGTAGTTTTACCCGCACCATTAGCACCGAGAAACCCAACCACCTCACCAGTTTCAATAGTAAAAGAAACACCCTGAACTGCTTTTACCTGACGGTAGGTGCGGTTCAGAAAGTGTCGCAGCGTCCCCTTAAGTCCGGGTTGTTTAATTGCGACTGGATAAACTTTACTCAAGTTTTCGGCGACAATAATTGGCATAACCTTTACTTTTACTCCTCTACCTATTAGATTATACCAATTTAATAAAATTTGACACTAATAGTTTTAATTCCCCAAATTCCTCTTGGCTGTGCCAAGATAGAGAAGATCGTAAATATTAGGCAGGATAAAACAATGGCACTCAAACCAGACCCTTCAAATATCGATCGTCTGATCGGAGATAATACTTCTGAAGATATCACCTTTTTGCCAGGAGAATTAGTTAACTTTTTAGAGGGAGCTTGGGCTCTCGGTGGCAACGATACTATCAGGGGTTCGTCAGATACAGAATTAATTTTTGGCAACGATGGTAAGGATAGCATTTTAGGCGGTGCGGGCAATGATTCTCTCTTTGGTGGAAAGGGAAATGATGATATTTTAGGAGAAATTGGCGACGATATTCTAACAGGTGAAAAAAATCGAGATTTGCTGAATGGAGGAATTGGCAATGATTTATTGCGCGGGGGTGCTGGAGTTGATTTGCTAGTTGGTGGTGAAGGAAATGATACCTTGATTGGAGACAAAGATGTAGATATTTACAAAGGAGATGCAGGTAACGATTTATTTGTGTTTAGAGCCGATCGAGCAGGTTTTAGAACCGTAGGAGTTGAACTTCCAGATGCGGTAATTGTTGATTTTAATAAGTCTGATGATTTGATTGGATTAACGGGGGGAGTTACCGCTAATATTCTGACTTTTGAAGAGGTGAGTTTAAGTTTTAGCGATCCCCGAATTTTGTTGTTAGATCCGGGAGTTATAGAAGATGGAACTAGCTTTTTAACAAAGGGTGGAATTTCTCAGCGGGATCTCGATCCTGATGGTAATGGTAGTGTTGAAGCAACTTATATTAGATTTGGTTTCGCTAATGCTTTGTTGGGCGCAGTTTTGAATGTGAAACCTGCTGATTTGACCGATCGCTTTGTTTCTACTAATTTATTGCTGTAATTTATTTAATGGCTAATTGGTAATTGGTAGCCTCTGGGCGAAGCATTCGGACAGAATATAAACGGGTTTTGAGCGATAAATTCTCGCCCGAATGCTTCGCCCCTACGCTTAAACGAACCCGATTGCGCTATAGTCAATTTATTGCTGTGCTTGACATTACAACCTATGATAAGGTGTACTAACATAATTATAGCAATCCTAAATCATTTGTGAATTTTCTATGTTACTCCCTCCCTTTACTAAGGGGAGGGTTTGGGGTGGGATTCATCAGAAGTTGATTGGGGAGAAAATAGAGATATCTAATGAAGACCGAAGATCGTCAAAAATCTCAAAAAATTAGCTTATTTACAGCAATCTGTATTGTGGTTGCCAATATGATTGGCACTGGTGTTTTTACTTCCCTGGGTTTTCAAGTCAAAGATATTCAATCCGGTTTTTCTTTATTGTTTTTATGGTTAGTTGGGGGAATTTTTGCTCTTTGTGGTGCCCTTGCTTATAGTGAATTGGGTGCAGCAATGCCGCGATCGGGTGGAGAATATCATTATCTATCGAATATCTATCATCCGGCTTTAGGTTTCCTTTCGGGATGGCTTTCTGTTACAGTAGGTTTTGCTGCACCGATCGCGGCGGCGGCGATGGCATTAGGTCAGTATTTCTCCAGTGTTGTGCCAATTTTAGCACCGAAAGCGATCGCCTTATTTATAGTCATTGCAGTTTCCCTACTTCATACTCAGAATCTCAAACTTGGCAGTTCCTTTCAACAGGTTTTTACCCTGTTAAAAATCCTCCTAATTGTCATCTTGATCGTTTGCGGATTTTTGCTGGCAACTCCCCAAGATATCGGATTTTTGCCATCTCCTGAAGATCCTAGTCTGATTTTTAGCGCCCCCTTTGCTATTTCAATGGTCTATGTAACCTATTCCTATTCTGGCTGGAATGCTGCTATTTATCTAGCTAGTGAGATTGAAAACCCTGAAAAAAACCTGCCTCGATCTTTATTAGTAGGAACAGCAATCGTTATGGTGTTATATCTGTTACTTAACTTAATTTTTTTGTACAGCACACCCATCGACAAATTAGCAGGACAATTAGAAATAGGATATATTGCAGCCAACCAAATATTTGGAATTAATGGGGCTAAAATCATGGGAATTTTAATATCTTTTGGGTTAATATCATCAATCAGTTCAATGGTTTTGACTGGACCGCGAGTTACTCAAGTAATTGGCGAAGATATCCCCATTTTCCAAATTTTAGCGAAGAAAAATGTTAAGGGTATTCCGGCTACGGCTATTTTCTTTCAGTTAGCGATCGTTTTGTTTTTCGTAATTACAGCAACTTTTGAATCAGTCATTACTTATTTGGGCTTTACCCTCACTTTGTCTTCATTTCTCACCGTTTTAGGAGTGTTTATCTATCGAATGCGCTACCCGGAAATTCTGCGACCTTATAAAACTTGGGGTTATCCAATTACCCCACTTATATTTCTCGGCATTAGTCTTTGGATTCTGATTTTTGTTTTTCAAGGTAAACCAATAGAATCTTTAGCTGGATTAGGTACGATCGCCCTCGGTCTACCAGTTTATTTCATCGCTGCCAGAAAAAAAATTGTTTCCTGAAATTTCTACCAATCTACTGAAAAATTAATTGTCACCATTACCACAAGTACAAGTATATGAATAAAAATCGGTTAGTCTCAGCGCTATTTTTCCTGCTTTCTTTCGTATTATTGGTACAATCTTGTATCAATCAAGTAAAAAATAGCCAATTAGACAATAATATCCAATCTGGAAATACCACAGAACCAACTCCAAATAAATCGGCGGAAATCCCCAAAGAACCAGTTAAAATAACTGCCTCTCCAACTCCTAAAACTTCCCCAAGTCCTCTGGCTAAATTCGATCTCGTTAAGTCGGCGAAGCTGACTGATACTGCCAAGCTGATTGCCGGGATAAAAGTAGATAATTCTAGTATAGATAATTCTAGTTTAGTGGTAGAAGTCCAAAATAGTTCTGCTTGGATTAATCATGCCCAATATTTTCAAAATGGGTGGCCGCAACTAGAAAATCAACAACTTTCTAAAGTTAGAAAATGGAGTCAAGAGGAACTAAAGTCTATTAATGATTCAGCCCCATCTATCTTTTATCCATTTAGCGGACCTGATTTTTTATACGCTTATTCTTTCTTTCCTAAAGCTAAAGAATATGTGTTAATTGGCCTAGAGCCTGTGGGGGTGATTCCAGATTTTAAAAATATGTCAGATTCACAAAGAGCGCAAAAATTAGCAATTATCAATCAATCGCTCTATGCGATCCTTGAATATAGTTTTTTCCGCACTAAGGCAATGGCTGTAGATTTAGCAAATTACGGGGTATTGCCAATTTTGTTGCTGTTTATGGCTCGCACAAATCATCAAATTTTGGATGTGCAGTATGTGGGATTGGATGAAGAGGCCAAGATTCAAGTAGTTGAGGAAGAATCGCCTCAGAATAATGGTTTAATTCCAGGGGTGAAAATTTCTTTGTTACCGCAGGGAGAGTCTGAGCCGAAGGTTATTTATTATTTTTCGACCGATTTATCTAATGATGGTCTTCAGAAACACCCAGCATTTGTTAAATTTATGAAGCAATATGCTAAAGAGTCGGTTACTTATCTCAAAGCGGCTTCTTATCTGATGCACAATGAGTCTTTTTCTACGATTCGAGATGTGATTCTTACTCAAAGTAGTGCTGTGCTTCAGGATGATTCGGGTGTGCCAGTTAAACATTTTGATAAGTCTGTGTGGGAAAGTAAGTTTTATGGTGCATATATAAAACCGATCGATATTTTTGCTAATCAATATCAGTCTGATTTGAGAAGTATTTATCAAGGAGATTCGAGTATTAAACCCTTAGATTTTGGGATTGGCTATAAGTTTTATAAGGACTCGAATTTAATGCTGGCAATTCGTAAAGGTGAATCTGTGAAGCAAGAGAAGTAATTCTTACATATAGTTGAATAGGGAATTCGAGCTAAGTTTTCTCCACTGATTAACCGCAAATTGCAACCTTGGTGATAACCAACTATCATAATCAGAATAAACAGGCAAACGTGGCTTTAATTCCCATCCCCTTGTTGCCAATAATTCCTCTAAAACTTGATAGTCAAGATGACTATAATCGGGGTTAACTTCATCGCGAGGTCCAATTCCTCCTAAATCTCTCGCTCCTGCTGCTAAACAAGCTAGTAATATTTGCGGTTTTCTAACTAAATTAGGCGGGATTTGTAAAGTAATTTCTGGTGGTAAAATTGACCGGGCAATTGTCACCACTTCTGGCATTTTTTCGGCTTGAAAAGTTGCACCGTGCCAGCTTTGCTGACTTCCCGCACTATAAGGTTGAAGGATAACTTCTTGAATATTACCATAATGAGTATGAATTTGGGCGATCGCCAGCAAAGTTTCCCGCCAATCCACCTCACTCTCTCCAATTCCTAGCAACAAACCCGTAGTAAATGGAATTTTTAATTCTCCCGCCCATTCTAATTGTTGTAACCGTAACGATGGTACTTTACTAGGGGCGTAGCGGTGAACTCCTTGAAGCAAATTAGGAGTTAATTGTTCTAACATTAACCCCATCGATACATTTACTTCTTTTAATTTTGCCATTTCTGCAAAACTCAAAAGTCCAACATTTGTATGAGGTAAAAATCCCATAGTTAAGGCAAGTTCGCACAAATCATAAATTCGATCGAACCAAGCTTTACGTCTTGGGGAAAGTGGATGCACTTCACCGCTAAGAATGAGAATTTCAATCACTCCCCAATCTTTGAGATATTGTAACTTTTTTGAGGCTTCTACTAATGTTAACCAAGGACTTTTTTGCGGTTCTGTACGAAAATTACAGTAGGTGCAACGATTAAAACATTCGTAAGTAGGAACGAGTGTATAAGCAGGACTATAACTGATTTGACAAGACATAATTGAGTAGGGGCGAAGCATTCGGGCGATAAATTCCCGTTATAAACCAAGATTTTACATCTGATGTTTGTAGTAAGCGCTGTCTTCGCGCTTGGCGCTTACTACGAACCAGATCGTCAAGTTATTTATTTTTCATTTCTAAGAGCCTAAAAACTGACTAATTTTCTGTTTATATTCTCCACCATTTAAACCTTCACCGCGATCGGCAGTAGTAGGATTAATTGATTGTCTCATGGCTGCAATGCGATCGCTAGTTGCTGGATGAGTGCTTAAAAATGTTGGTGGTGAAGATTTATTCAGTAACTTTTTCATAAACTCAATCATCGCCGATTGAGCATAACCAGCTTTCCCCAACATTTGTAATCCTAATCGATCCGCTTCATATTCAGCTTCGCGACTGTGGGGGCGGCGCAAAGCTAATTCTACACCTATTTGTACTGCCACATTTCGATCGAGTCCAGTAGCAGAAGCAACACCAGCCGCGATCGCCATTTGGCGCATCTGTTTAATCGAATGTCTCGCCACAATATGCCCAATTTCGTGACCAATTACACTAGCTAATTGAGCCTCATTATCCGCCGCCATCATCAAACCCTTATTTACATAAACAAAACCTCCCATTGTGGCAAAAGCATTAATATTATCATCATCAACAATCTGGAAAGTATAAGGAATATTCGCGCGATCGCTCTCTTTTGCCAACCGCTGACCAATTTCATCAACATATTTAATCGCCGCACGATCTCTATAAATTTTCACCTCCTTAGTCGTTAACTGTCGATCGATTTGTTTCCCCAGCGCCACTTCTTGACGAGAAGATAAATTCGATAATTGGATCACCTGAATCCCCCGAAAAATAATATCCGGCCAAGATATTGCCTCAGTAGGATAAGGCGAAATTCCCCAAATACCCACAGTTACTAAAAGCGACAATAAAACATACACAGATTTCCCCAAACGTAGTCGAAGGCGACTACAAAAACGCCGGAAAATCCACCAGAAACGTCCAAACGTAGTCAATAAATCCGATGACAAATTAAACATATTTATAGACAAAAGAGGAAAAATCATCAACAAATCAGACGTAGTTTGCAACGAATTAGTTGCTATTCTAGCTCTTCCCATCGCTACTTGATTTCTAAGTAGCCAGAAATTATATCCGACTACTTACCATCTGGCGATCGCGCTGCCAGTTACCCAAATCCTAACATTACAAGGGACATGAAACTAATTCCTGTGGGATACGCTGCAAAATGGGTTTTGTTGATTACACTTTAACATAACTAATTTTTTCTTTTCAATTCTTAAGATTATTTTACTATTGCGTCGCGATCGCTCTTTATTTAGAAACGCGATCGCTTTAATGCTATAATAAAATAGCCATGCTGTATTTCATTTATTGGCAACAATAACTTGGTTTCTTCCCGCCGCCTTTGCTTGATATAAAGCAGTATCAGATGAATTTCTTTACTCAGAAATTTCTCAAGATAGCGGCGATTAAACAAGCCTGTCATAAGTCTACTTTATCACCATAAGTACGGGAGAGCCTTCTAAGAGGTTTAATATAGGACTTATAATCACAAAATTGTGTTTTTTGTCCATAAGTCCGATCGCAATTAACTAATCACTTCCTAAGAGAGTAGCTAATAAAGCTTTTTGAACGTGCATTCGATTTTCTGCCTCATCCCAAACACGAGATTGTGGCCCTTCAATCACTGCATCTGTAATTTCCTCATCACGATGGGCGGGCAAACAATGTAATACGATCGCATCTTTAGCCGCCAATTCCATCAACTTCTCATTCACCTGATAAGGTTGGAAAATTGGAATCCGCATTCTCGCTTCTTCCTCCTGGCCCATACTCGCCCAAACATCAGTATAAACTACCTGAACATCTTGCATCGCACTTGTCGCATCTGTGGTAATTATCACTTCAGTTTTCCCATCTGCGATCGCTTTCGCCTGTTCTACAATTTCCCCATTTGGCTGATAATCAGTAGGCGTAGCAATTCGCACATTCATCCCCACCATTGCACATCCCAAAAGCAGAGAATTAGCCATATTATTGCCATCTCCAAAATACGCTAAAGTTAGCCCACTCAAACTACCAAAACACTCCTGAACCGTCATCAAATCAGCCAAAACCTGACAGGGATGTTCCAAATCAGTCAAGGCATTAATTACAGGAATTTTCGCATATTCCGCAAAAGTTTCTAAATCCTTATGTTCAAAAGTTCGGATCGCCAAAATATCCAAATACCGATCTAAAACCCGCGCCGTATCAACTAACGGTTCGCCGCGACTAACCTGCGTCACATTCGGATTCAAATCAATAACTTGACCACCCAATTGATACATAGCTACCGAAAAACTCACCCTAGTTCGAGTCGAAGCTTTAGAAAAAAGTAAACCTAAAACTTTATTTCGCTGTAGCTTTACCATCCCTGACTTTAGCTTCGCCGCCAAATCCAGCAAATAGAGTAATTCATCAACAGTTAAATCTGCCAAACTCAATAAATCGCGCCCTTTTAACGTATCCATTTTGCCCCCAACTATGTATTATTTATGGTTTCAAGAATTACGCATTTTATAGATCCCCCAACCCCCTTAAAAAGGGGACTTTTCCGGTTCCCCCCTTTTTAAGGGGGGCTAGGGGGGATCGTTTTTGTACCTCATATTGAGAAACTTTATACGAAAATCACAATCGATCGATTGCTCGATCGATAATCTCGCAACCTTGCTTAACCGTTTCCACAATCGCTAACTGACCGCGTAATTCCCCAGCATTAGCGAAGCCTTTAGCATACCACGTTAAGTGCTTACGTGCTTGACGAATCCCACTATCTCCTTTATATTCCCACAAATTTTGCAAATGTTCCTTAGCACATTCCAGACGCTCAATTGGTGTCGGTTGTATCTTTTCTTCACCAGTTTTCAAGAAATAATCAACCTCACCGACTAAAAACGGATAACCCAAAGTTCCTCGCGAACACATCACTCCATCCGCACCAGTTTCTGCTAAACAATTCACCGCTGCTTCTACAGAAAAAATATCCCCATTTGCAATCACTGGAATCGAAAGAATTTCCTTAACACGGCGAATCCATTCCCATTTTGCCGGCCCTTCATAACCTTGAGCGCGAGTGCGACCATGCACAGTAATCATACACGCTCCTGCATCCTGCATTCGTTGAGCAAATTCCAAAATATTAATCTCTTTATCTGACCAACCAATGCGAGTTTTAACAGTTACAGGAACATCTACAGCTTTCACCACTGAACGCACAATTGCTTCGGCATTTTCAGGATCTCGCAGCAAAGAAGAACCGCCGCCATTTTTAGTAATTTTATTCACAGGACAGCCCATATTAATATCAATTGTATCTGCTCCTTCTTTGACTGCCATCACTGCTGCTTCTGCCAAAAAATCCGGCCGACAATCAAATAATTGAATACTAATCGGGCGTTCGTTTGGGTCAACTTCCATAATTTTTGGGAGTTGCTTAACGTAATGCAGTCCCGTCGCATTTACCATTTCGGTGTACATCATCGATTCTGGTGCGTAGCGACGCACCAAGCGGCGAAATACTAAGTCTGTAACGCCGGATAATGGTGATTGCAACACGCGGCTTTTAACTTCAAAGGAGCCGATTTTTAGAGGTGTTGCTAATCTTTGTTGTAATTCTGGAGACAAGACGAGCATGGTCAATGGCAAATTGATTATAATATTAATATTTTATCTTAAGAATTTGCTGTATGGTGGAATTTGTACTAAGGAATAGAAATTAAATAATTCCCTTGTTTGTAGTAAGCGCCAAGCGCGCTCTTTGCGCTTACTACGAACCAGATCGTCAAGTTATTTATTTTTCATTCCTAATTGACCTGCGATACCTGCGATCGCACTTAGAAGCATTAATGTGACATCTTCATGGAAAATAAATCAGTCTAACCTAACATTCTTCCTATCGTAAATCAGTCTCAAGACAGATGCCAAGTAGTCAAATAATGTTTTACATAAAAAATACACACCTCGTAAAATCCTCTCACAACAATTCATAATTATGAATACAAATAAAGTAAAAGTGCGCTTAAATTTTGTAGTTTCCCCAGAAGTTAACGAAACATTAGAAAATCTTGCTCATAAAACAGGGGGAACAAAAACTGAAGTATTTCGCAGAGCTATTGCTTTAATGGAGGTAGTAGTAGATGCCAAACAACAGGGAAAAAAAATTGGCATTGCTGATAAAGATCAAAACTTAGCAACTGAAATTATTAGCATTTAATCACGGGATTGCTGAATCCCATCCTTTAGTCACAATTTAATAGTCACAATTTCATAATCACAAATGAATACAATTCAATCTCTATCTTTCCCTGCCCAATGCTCTCGCATTACTGCATTGTTTGTCATTAATATAATATCAATATTGACAATCATAATGTGGCCGACAATACCACAAAATTATCCTGTATTGTTGGGTGCAATTTTAATAGCAGATATATGGCTTTTGAAACTAAACACAGAAATCAAATGGGATCGAGAAGAATTAGAAAAAGAGCGAGATTTACTATCAGAAATAATAAATAAATTGGGTAGTTTAATAGTCGTTCTCGATCGAGAAGGTCGGATAGTTCGTTTCAATAAAACTTGTGAAAAATTGATCGGTTACTCCGGCGAAGAACAAATCAAAAACAAATATTTTTGGGATTTATTAATTATTCCAGAAAGCCGAGAAATTTACCAAAAAATTTTCCGCAGTTTAGTCGTGGAAAAATCGAGCAATAACTATCAAGATTTTTTGTTGACAAAGGATGGCATCTATCACCTAATTGCTTGGTCTAATACAGTGATTTTAGACAAAGAAGGTAAAGTTCAATATGCGATCGCTAATGGTTGGGAAATCACAGAAGCGAAAGAAACAGAAATAGCATTACGAGAGGGCGAAACAAAATTCCGTAGCATTTTTGAGTCTAATATGATTGGCATTGGTTTTTGGGAGAACAATGGCAATATTGTTGATGCTAACGATGCTTTGCTAAAAATGCTTGGTTATACGAGAGCAGATTTGGTTAACCTTCCTCTCAATTGGCAAGATATTACACCATCTCAATACTGGGAACTAGATGCAATCGCGATCGCTCAAATACAAGCCAATATTAGTTGCACACCCTACAAAAAAGAATACATCCGTAAAGATGGCAGTCGCCTGCAAATTTTAGTAGAAGCTAGTCATTGGGAAGGATACAAAAATAAAGGAGTATTTTTTGTATTAGATATTAGCGATACCTACAGCCAGTTTCGGCTACGCAAACAAGCAGAAGTAAATGAGCGCCAAGCTAATCGGAAACTAACTAAGATACTAGAAAGTATTACCGACGCATTTTTTACTCTCAATAGAAAGTGGGAATTCACCTACGTTAACAACCATTTCTTGAACTTAACAGGAAAATCAAAAGAAGAATTGCTAGGCTATTCTATGTGGGAAACATTTCCCGAAGCCGTTGGTTCCCTTTTTTACGAACAGTATCACAAAGCGATGTTTCAACAACTACCAATTCGAGTGGAAGCTAATGCTCCAAATGGTTCTGGGCAATGGTTTGAGGCGCGAGCTTATCCTTGGAGTGATGGCTTGGCGGTGTATTTTCAAGACATTACCAAACGTAAGTTAACAGAGCAGGCGCTACGAGATAGTGAAGCTAGAGTACAGCGTCAATTAGCGGAACTCGATCATGTTTATCAAACTACTCCTGTGGGGCTGTGTTTTGTGGATGCAAACTTGCGATTTGTGCGGGTAAATGAGTATTTAGCGGCGGTAAATGGGAGGGCGATCGCGCAAATTTTAGGGCGAACAGTGAGAGAAGCGCTACCAGAAATAGCGGATTTATTAGAGCCTTTTTACCAACAAGTTATTACTACTCAAAACTCTCTCCTCGATCTTGAAATTCAGGCTGAAACTTTAGAAAAACCAGGAATGATGCGAGATTGGTTAATGAGTTACTACCCAGTTAGAGATAGCAAAGGAGCCTTCTTAGGTGTGAGTACCGTAATACAAGAAATCACCGATCGCAAAAAAGCAGAACGGCTTTTAGAACAAAGTTCAGCAATATTTCGTAAGCTATTTGAAGCGAATGTTTTTGGTGTAGCGATCGGTGATTTTAGCGGTCGAATTACTTATGCTAACGAATCTCTTTTAAATATGGTAGGTTATACTCGTAAAGAAATGCTTTCAGGTGAAATGAGCGCGGATAAATTGACACCACCAGAACATTTATATCTGGATGCGATCGCCGCCGAAGAACTTCGTACCACTGGAGTAGCAACCCCTTTTGAAAAAGAATACATCCGCAAAGATGGTAGCCGCGTTCCCATTTTGCTGGGCGGTGCAATGCTGGGAGAACCTTATACTGAGCAAAATAAAGTAATTAGATTTTATATCGATCTGACAGAGATCAAACAAGTAGAAGCAGAAAGGTTACAACTACTCGATCGCGAACGTGCAGCGCGAGCCGAAGCTGAATCAGCAAACCGCATGAAAGATGAATTTTTAGCCACTCTTTCCCACGAACTTCGTACACCTCTAAATGCCATTTTAGGTTGGGCACAATTGCTCTGTACTCGCAAATTTGATGAAACCATGACAGCCCGTGCTTTGGAAACTATAGAACGTCAAGCAAGATTACAAAAGCGATTAATTGATGATATTTTAGATGTTTCCCAAATTATTCAGGGTAAATTGTGTTTAAATGTCCGCTGGTTTGACATTGTAGAAATGATCGAGTTAGCCATGAATTCTGTTAGTTTAATGGCAGGAGCTAAGTCAATTGAACTTGATGCTATAGTCGATCCAGAAGTAGGATTAATTTGGGGCGATGTGGAACGCTTGCAGCAAGTAGTATGGAATTTACTTGCTAATGCAATTAAATTCACACCTCAAGGCGGCAGAGTAGAAGTAGCGCTGAGATTGATGACTATAGAAAATAGTGAAGATTTGCCTATTAGTAAATCCTGGGATCTGTGTGCTTCTAGTAGTAATACCATGCTCTCAAAATCTGCCATTTCCTATGTTGAAATTCGGGTATCTGACAATGGAAAGGGTATTTCTCCTAAGTTTTTGCCTTTTGTTTTTGAACGTTTCCGGCAAGCAGATAGTTCTGTAACTAGAATTTATGGGGGACTAGGATTAGGACTCGCGATCGTCCGTCATTTAGTAGAATTACATGGCGGCGTAGTGACTGCCGAAAGCGAAGGAGAAGGAAAAGGAGCAACTTTTACTGTGAGATTGCCATTAAAACAAGGGACTCGCGATCGCAGATTAGGAACTGAAACAAACACCATAATTTAAACAGGACTTACGCACGGAAATTAAAAGCCCGATTTCTGCGTAAGTCCTCACAAATTCTAGTCGACCAAACTGCCTATACTCAACGGTACCATCTCCCCATGCGCCGTCAGTCCTAATAACATTGATTCATTCGGTCGAATTATTTTTCCCGTAATTACACAGCGTTGCTCCTGCTCCGCTTTAGCCTGAAAACTGGCTCGAATCTCCGATCGCGAAAATTGGGGGCTAAAATCTCCAGATTTTTGCTCTACGAAATTCCAGAGTAAATCTCGAATCAATGCTTGATAGCCTTGATTTCCAGCGATTTCCTTCAACCTCTCCTTCAACTCCCGCTCTAAGCGGATGCTGGTAACTTCCATTTCAGTGGTAGAGGTTCTGTGAAGTGTATACATTTTTTTTTCCTCAAAATAGTGGACATATCTGTAATATCAGTGTAGTATGTTTACAGTCAGATTAAAAGCTCTCTTTTCACTTTCTATCTTTAAATTGTGAAACTCTTACCAACCTCTTCAACTTATCTATCCAACACGAATCACCCCAAAGGTGATGCAGAGCGCCCTGGGTGGGACTTAAACGTGCGTTTTACAGGTAAATGCTTGTTACAGGAGGGTTATAGTGAATTAGGACGAGTTAAAGAGATTAATCAGGATGGGAATGGTGGCCGACTGCCAGCAGCAGGGGCGCATATAAATCACCAAGCGGGAGGTATAGCTAGATAGCGGTACCTGTATAGGACAAGAAAACTTGCTTAGTAGCAAATTTTTAAGCCCCCGCTTCCCACTAGGAGAGGCGGGGGTTAATGATTTTAGATTTTAGATTTAAGGGTGAGAAATTAGCACGCTGGCTTGTAGCTAAATGTGGCTAAATCTGACAGGGGCTAAATGCCTAAAGTCTAAAATTCAAACTTTTGAAATATTGATAGGAGGAGAGGAGCCATGACATTTGCGACTGATGTATTAAGGCAATCCGTAGTAGTGTTTTCCAGGAATTATTTGCCGATGACTCGCATTAATATTAAGCGGGCGATCGCGCTTTTGGTGGATGGTAAGGCAGAACCTTTGGATATTACTACGGAGGATGGCTGGATCGTGCGATCGCCAAGCGTAGCGATTTTTGTACCTCCACAAATTCGCTTAACTTTTAACAGTAACGAACGCATTTGGAAAGTACCACCAGTCAACCGTCGGGAAGTCTTGCGGCGCGATAACCACTCCTGTCAATACTGCGGTAGCACTAAGCGTTTGACGTTAGATCACGTAATTCCAAAAGCTCAGGGAGGCTCCCACACTTGGGAAAATGTCGTGGCTGCTTGTGAAAAGTGCAATTCTGCTAAGGGCGATCGCACTCCAACACAAGCCGGAATGCCTTTACAAAGTAAACCCAGAGCTCCAATGCACCCGACTGTAGCTTTTGCTGAAGCCTTTTGGAGCGAACATCAAATTGAGGAAGAGGTAATAGGTAATAGGTAATTGGTAATAGGTAATTGGTAATGGCTAATTGCTAATTGCTAAACAAGGTTTATTACCAATTACCTGTTAACGGTTAACAAATAACAGTTAACAAATCACAGTTAACAGTTAACAAATAACAAATAACAAATCACAGTTAACCGTTAACAAATAACAAATAACAAAGAAATTTTGGGGATGTCAATATGCTGAAGTTGACTTATACTGAAACGGGTTTTAATTTGGAGCGTTTAGCTCAATCCCCTGAACAGTTGGTGGCGCTGCGGGTGATTTTGGCTATGCGAGTTGGCCAAACTGTCTGCGTAGAACCAAGCACTGCGGCATTTTTACTCCCGGCGAATTTGTCGGTATTGGATTTGTTGGAGGCGGAGGTTTTGCGAGATGACGGTGAAGCGATCGCGCTTTCTGTCGCTGATGCTGAGTTTGTCGAGGTAACTCTACGCGGTACTTGGTTGTCGGTGGATGCTGAAGGCGTTGATGGTTTGTTTGTAACTGTGTTGAGCGATCGCGCCGAATTTTTGTTGTTGAAACTCTGGCTAGAAGCTCGCCTTATGTTATGCTGATTAAAATCTAGTCGTTTAATTCTTCTAAGCGACTAGATTTTAATTCGTCAAGCAAGCGATCTCAGAAATAGAGTGTTTTAATTTGGGAAAATACCTTTAATGTCGCTCGAGTTAGAAAGATCCAAATATTTGTCTAGCCCATCTCACTTTTTAATCCGAGGTGCTGTATCTGGGGACTTAATGCAGTTGGCTGAAATTTTGGCTCTGAGTTTTCACTCTCGCGAAGGGATCATGGAGTTAGTTTATCCAGTATTGCGGTTGGGAATTTACGAAGATTTAAAAAATCGACTGCGATCGGTATCCGAGCATTATATCTGTCTGGCTGCTGAGTTAGTTCCTAGCAAAACAGGAATTGAGGGTCAACTGTCCGGTAAGGAGTATTTGGCAGGTACAGTAGAAATGGCTTTACGTTCCCATCATCCTTGGCCGATGTCAAACTCTGAGTACCCTTATTTATCAAATTTGGCTGTTCATCCTGACTGTCGCCGACTGGGAATAGCTCAACAATTGCTGAGTAATTGCGAGCGTAGAGCTTTGGAATGGGGGTTTTCTGATATTTATTTGCACGTACTGGAAAACAATCATCCAGCCCGTAAGCTTTACGATCGCGCTGGTTATAAATTACACCAGATTGATTGGAATTGGACTTGTTTGTTTTTGGGTCAACCTCGGCGGCTATTTTTGCGGAAAAACTTGATTTCTAGTTTGAATGTCCATTAGCTACTAAACGTGAGTTCGATTTGCGCGATCGCGGCTCATCCGATTGATAAAATGGGTGTGGGTTTTAATAGCGATACTAATCATCATCTTTAACAGTAACGGCCAGCCGAAATCCTAAAGCATCCAGTAACTCGACAAAAGCGTAAATTTCTGCACAACCACTCGCCGTCAGCAACTGGTCAAGATTCTCATATTTCAGTTGAGTTGAATCAGAAAGCTTATTCATTTTTGCATAAGCTTCAACCACATTTCTAAGTACCTTTGGCAGCAATTTAGGTTCATCTCATCCCTGGACTAAAGTCGCAGGGTTTTCAGGATATTTTTTATAACGTTATCGCCTTGGGATTGCGTTGCTTAAGGTAGCATCACAATCCCAATACGCATAACTTTTTTAGGGATAATCATCCCTCCCCTTGCGGAGATCGTCTTAGCTTCGACAAATTTAGAGGTCGGTATTATCTTACAGGCACTCGCTTTAACATCAAGCTAAATCTCTACTTCTTCTTGATCGATTTGCCGCAGGTGAATGTGCTTACGTCCCAGAGAGATTTCAAACTCATCTCCAGGTTGAAGTTCCATCTGTTTCGTATAGGCTGCCCCAATCAACAAATTACCGTTAGATTGGACACTAATCCGATAGCTGGCCGATCGTCCGCCACGTCCGTTACCATTTTGCTTACCATCAAGCTGAATACCTTCAGCATCAATGAGAGCATTCAGGAACTTCATCATATTGACCCGTTCTACACCATTTTTAGTAACGGTGTAGTAACCACAGGCTCTCGCCTTTTCTTCCTTGGTAAGATTCTCTAGCTCTTTAACTTTCTTAATGAGAGCTTCGCCGTCCAAGGGTTCGATACTTTTCTTTTTAGCCATCTACTCTGTCCCGAAATAGTCAACTACAGGTGTACGATTTTTTCTTGGCTTACTTTAGCTATAAGCAAGAAACTTTAGCTTCATAGCTGGTCGTAAAACTATATTACACTGATTTGCTAAATTGTTAACAACTTGATTAAAAATATTTTAGATAAATCGAGTCTTTTTTAAGGGCTACCTAGCCAGGGGAAGTAATATCTCAACTGTATAGCGTAAGCTATGAGCTATCAACTAGCTGAATGTTTGCATACCATCTGACTGATGATGAAGTTAACCACTCGCGGACACTACAGTGTAAAAGCATTACTCGATCTAAGTTCACAACCTGGTTATGGACCGGCTTCTGTGAAAGCGATCGCACGAAGACAAGAGTTACCTGCACCTTATCTCGAAAAGTTATTGATTGAGATGCGTCGTTCTGGTTTAGTTCTATCAGTTCGTGGTACTCAAGGAGGATATCAATTAGCCAGACGACCGGCGTTAATCTCTCTTGGACAAATCTTAGAGGCTGTAGGCGAAACTATTGAGCCTTTAGCTGGTCATTCTCCCGATGCTACTGTTGCAGAAGATTGGGTGACATTCTCTTTATGGAACCGTTTACACAAAAAACTTACTGAAGCTCTTTACAGTATTTCCCTGGAAGACTTATACTATGACGTTCGCAGTCGTCAGGCCGCTCAAGGAGAAGAAACAAGCTTTATTATTTAGCTGATGCTGTGAAAAATTTTTAATACACTGACCTACAGATCGAGATGAATTTATCTCTGTTATTATCTGACCTTGCACCTGCCGCTGTGCTGCTTCTGGCGGGGATCTTGGATTATTTAATTGGCGATCCAAAAAATTGGCTGCACCCAGTTCAGGTGATGGGTTGGGCAATCGATCGCTACACTAAATTTGTTTTTAATATAGGCCATAATCCCACCGCTCCGATGTCAGTTTTACCGCTCCGGTTGGCTGGTATAATATTGGCGATCGCTTTAGTTATCGGTAGTGGAACTCTCGCTTGGTTAGTAGTACAAGTTGCTAACTGGGTTCACCCAATTTTAGCGATCGCATTACAAACGATCCTTTTAGCAAGCTGTCTGGCTGGGAGAAGTTTAAGGGCAGCCGCCGATGATGTACTCTGTCCTTTAAATAGAGGAGATTTAGTCGACGCACGGCAAAGGTTGAGTTTTTATGTGGGAAGGGATACGGAAAATTTATCTGAGCCAGAAATATTCAGAGCAATACTAGAAACTGTAGCGGAAAATGCAGTGGATGGAGTCACGGCCCCCTTATTTTATGGGTCAGTTGGGATTGCCGTAACTTATGTATTACTATCTGTTACTGGCGAGAACTTTGCCGATCGTCCATTCATACTTGGTTTGGGGGTTTCCTTTGCGATCGCCTATAAAGCAGCAAGCACTTTAGACTCAATGGTAGGCTACAAACAACCACCATTCACTGACTTAGGATGGTTTAGTGCCAAACTTGACGATCTCCTTACCTGGCTTCCCTGTCGACTAACTGCGATCTCTTTAGCCCTTTTATCTGGCAAACCTTGTTACGTTTGGCAAATTTGTCAAAAAGATGCTATTCAAGATGCTAGTCCTAACTCTGGTTGGAGTGAATGTGTCTATGCTGCAATTTTGGGCGTACAACTAGGCGGGGTGAATTCCTATGGCGGAATAATCAAACAAAAACCCCTTTTAGGCAAACCAATTTATCCAATTACGCCGACAGTAATCAATCAAGCTTTACTATTGACCAGGTATTGCGTTCTGATCTGGTTGGGATTATCATTTCTTCTTTATACTTTTTTTCTCGCTCTTGTCCTAGTTCATCGCTAACTCTCAGCAAATAATGACTAAAATCGTTGAAATTTTATCATCAGCCGAACTACGCCGCACCGTGACTCGATTAGCTTCCCAAATTGTAGAAAAATCTGGCAATCCCAAAGATTTGGCATTGTTGGGAATTTATACTAGAGGCGTACCTTTGGCGCAAATGTTGGCAACCCAAATTCAACTACTCGAACAGGTGGATGTACTTGTTGGAGCTCTGGATATTACTTTTTACCGAGATGATTTGGATCAAATAGCGATTCGTACACCAGCTAGAACTGATATTCCTTTCGATCTAACTGGTAAAATTGTGGTGTTAGTTGATGACGTTATATATAAAGGTAGGACAATTCGAGCGGCGTTGAATGCGGTGACGGAGTATGGTAGGCCGGAAATAATTTGGTTAGCGGTGTTAGTCGATCGCGGTCATCGAGAATTACCAATTCATCCTGATTTTACAGGCAAAAAGTTACCCACAGCCAAGGAAGAACAGGTAAAAGTTTATATTCAAGATTTAGATGGCCGCGATGGTGTGGAATTAATTAAGGGTTAACGGTTAACAGTTAACCGTTAACTGTTAACCGTTAACCGTTAACTGTCTTCCCTCTTCCTTCTTCCCTCTTCCTTCTTCCTTCTTCCTTCTAAAGATTCGATCGTACCCAAGAAGCAATCAGAGCATTTACCTGTTCTGGCACTTCATCATGGGGACAATGACCGGCGCGGATTAAATGCTCTGTCAATTGCGGATAAAATTGACGAAACTTGGCACTTCTTTCTACTGCATTCATCCAAGGATCGGCCTCTCCCCATAACATCAATAAGGGACAAGTTAATTGACTCAACAATACATCAACTTTTTCTCCTTGGGGAGTTCTAAATACTGAAGCAAATACTTTTTCGGCCCCGCGATCGCAAGAAGGAAGATAAATTTCCTCCACTAACCGATCCGTCACCGCACTTCGATCGAGATAAACTTTTTGCAGAGTTTTGCGAATTACCGAAGGTTGTCTGAGATACTGAAATAACAGCCAACTTGCCCAATCTTGCTGAAATAAGCCTTTCGCAAGGTCAGAAATTGCTTTTTGCCAGGGAGACATTGCAGGCGCAAATTGTGTATCGCTAAATGGCCCCGCACTATTAATTAAAATTAGTCCTGCGGCTGAGTT
The DNA here is from genome assembly GCA_001698425.1 of Oscillatoriales cyanobacterium USR001. Lineage (GTDB taxonomy): Bacteria > Cyanobacteriota > Cyanobacteriia > Cyanobacteriales > Microcoleaceae > Kamptonema. The sequence continues at coordinate 175,523 of MBRE01000055.1, forward strand.
CGGACGTTGGGCGGCCACACACAAAGCGGCATAACCTCCCAAAGAATTACCCGCTAATACTGCTGGTTGACCAATAATATTAGTAATGAAATCATCCAGTTGATCGCGCCACAGATCGCCACTATAAGACCATTCTGGTTTAGCTGAACGCCCAAATCCTAGTAAGTCGATCGCCCATACTTCAAATTCATTGCTCAATTCGCTGATATTTTTCCGCCAATGGTCAGAAGATGCACCAAAACCGTGAATTAATAGTAAGGGAGGACATTGGGGATGGGACTCTCCAGCACGCACGTAGTAAATCGACTCTCCCCGCCATTGCCAATAAGTGCCGGGAATAGATGCTTCGTTGAGAGCTAGGGTAGTGGACATGATGTAAAGTTTTAATAATTTCTTTTAATTATTGTATGGGAAAAGTCGGGATAGAGGGGCGATCCATTCGTGTCAGCTTAGTCACCAAGAATTTTTGGCTAGGGTCTTTTCTTTTCTTAATTATTTTGATAAGGTAAGAGAGTAAGTGCAACAGTAGTCATACTCAGTTGTTAAGCATATTCAGTAGTAAAGGAGCCAACTATGCAGGGTGTGAAGTTTATCCACCTGAAAGTTAGGGAGTTTTCTAAGTGATTGCTATATCTCCGCGTCCAGTAAGACGCAACTGGGTTTCAATTAGTTTCGCTTCTACCCTTTACCTTTATCCAGTTTTGGATCTGCTGTTGGCAGAGGTCCCGACTGCGTGGAAGGCGGAACTTCGGTTAGGGCTTCAAGAAGCTTTAGTAAATGCTGCTAAACATGGGAACAATCTCGATCCCACCAAAACAGTATCAGTACGTTTTGCCTTTATGTCAAACGAGTTTTTATGGGTGATCTCTGACGAGGGTTCAGGTTTTAATGCCCCTTGTCAATGCCATCTCCCTCCATCTACGTGCGACTCTCATACAAATCACTCCCCCCTTCCTCACGTTGAACAAGAATGTGGTAGGGGGTTATTTATTCTCTACCAAATTTTTGACCGAGTGGAGTGGAATGCTAAAGGGACAGAATTAACTCTGTCTAAGGAGCTTTCTAGTAGCTCTCGGTTGCCTTACGTGCGTTAGCTTGGGCTGAGTTTTGAGTTTTGAGTAATTTTCAAGATTATACCAATCTTTCGTTAAACTAGGCGAAAATTAATCGACTACTTTTGGAGAAGAGGCGATCGCCTGCTTTGTGAAATTTCTCAATCTCAAACTCAATCTCAAAACTCATAACTATTTACCATGTCCGTGAGTGGGACAAGGGGGGGCGGAAATTGACTTGTCTAGCCACCCTGTTGCTTGTTGTAAGCGGGGTAGGGCTTCTTCTGGCTGGTCTTTCAGTAAAAATACTAGGGCGGCGGCGATTTGTTCGCTGGCGCGGGCTGAACGGTTAGCTTTGAGGCGATGCCAATCTTTTTCGGTGATGGCGAGTCGTTGGGCTAGGGCTTGGGCTAGTTCAGTGGTGCTGAGTTCGTTAAGGTTGGGTGTTAGCTGGGTAGTGTTGAGCATGGTTAGTAAGTGGGATAGTTAAATTCGGATTATGTCGATTTAGTGGTTGATTTGGAGTTGGTTAGTTGAGGGAGAAAGTCAGAAAGTTGCCCGTGACTTTGAGAATTAAATGTACTACAAGTAAGCGTAATGATTAATTTATCGATCTATTTTCTTAATTATTGAGAATTTAGGTAATTATTGAGAATTGCTGAGGAATTACCAAATTATAGTCAGGGGATAAGGATGAAAATGTCTCAAGAGTCGGCGGGTGATAGTGAAGCGGAGTTTGAACAAGCATTGCAGGATGTGGAGAGGGTGCTTGGGGAAGTTAAGGAACGTTACGAACAGGTGAAGCGCGATCGCAATCGACAGGTTGAATTGGGACATCGACGGGAGGATATTCGTCGGGAAAAGAGTTCTTTACCTGAGTTTAAGGCAGAATTGCGACAAATTCAGCAGGAATTGGAGACAATAGAGCTTAATTTGGAGAGTAGTTTGTTTGGTTGGGGAAGTTTGAAGGCTCCTTTTTGGCAGGCTGTGAGGTTTGGGGGTGTGGGAATTATTATTGGTTGGATGTTGAAGTCTTTTGTGGGGTAGGTGCGATCGTATTGGTGTCAACTTAAGCTGAAACCCGCCAGGGGTTAAAACCCCTGTCTAATAACTAAAGTCCTCTGAAGAGGACTAATTAAATTTCAAAGTCTTCTTAGTCCTCTTCAGAGGACTTGATCTTTGAGACAGGGGTTTTAACCCCTGATGGACTAAGGGTTTGACGTTAAGGTCACACCAATGGTGCGATCGCACCCCAGAGGCTAAGAGTTCGAGTTTGCTATTCTCTTTTTGTCGATGTAGCACATTATTTGTCTGTAGTGATACATTAGGCTTATTGGGTAATTTGGATAACTATCAAGGTAATAACATAGTATGCAAAGTCAGAATATTGACAACCAACTTTTGTCAGAAATAAAAGACGGAGGGAAAGGTGTGACAATAGTTCAGGAGACTAGGAAAGAATTGGCGATCGATGATTTGGGATGGTCGGAAGAAGAGACTAAAGAGACTTACTATCGGTTGCTAAGTTTTAAGGAAGATTGGGAAGCACCAGGGATGGAAGCTTACGATGAGTTATAAGCGTGGTGATGTTATTCTGGTGCGGTTTCCTAATTGTGAAGTTAGAGGTAAGGTTGAAGGCTGAGTTAGAATTGCGATCGCACTGAAATAATGGAACCTGTAGAATATCAAGTCATTCTGACTTCTGAAGCTGAGTAAACGCGATCGCATTCTTCTTATTCTTCAGATTCCTGGGAATGATCGCTAGGATTTAAAACTTTGCCTAACATATTACCAATTAATGGTAATTGACCGATGGTTAGTTTCATTAATTCTAAGAATGTTTCCTCTTGTAAGCGATCGTCCTGCTTCAGTTGTAATGCACCAATGATGGGGACAAATAAAATTCCACCAATGACTACGACACAGAAAACTGGGAAGGATAATTGATTTCCTAAAAAGCCTATTCCTGCTACTACAACGACAAAGACAAATAGATAAAATGAGCCATTCGCCCAAGCACTTTTAACTTTAATCGGTTTGTTTTGATTCTCTTCCATAGTATTTACTCCTTGATTTATTTGAACTTGGGAACCATAAATATGATAAATATTTGGTTCCCGTTCGTTTTCTTTTTCAATTAACTTTTCTCTGCCAATTGTATCATCAATTAAGCTCAAAATATTGACTTCATTATAAGGTGGTTTTTCACATTCAATATTGGGTTTGTTGTTAGCCATGCGTTGTCGTAATTTCTCAAAATCATAAAAATGAGGCTCTTGGCTATTTTTACACACCGCACAATTACAGGGAATCATTTTTTTGACTCTTAATCTTTCATAACTCTGATGAATTTCATCTAGTTTATGGGTAATTACTTCTAATAATCCCCGTTTATTTGTCCCAGATAAGCGAATCTTAATCTCTCGGCGGTGATAGGTTTCGATGACTTCCGCAAAGGTATTATCCCGTTTTAAAATTACGCCACTGCGCCAGACTTTCGGTTCGTCAATACAGTGGTGCATTTCTACAATAAAACGGGTTAAAATCCCTTTGGGCATGAAATCATATTCATAACGCAGAAATAAATTATCGTTGATATTCCATTGGTATTGGGGAGGATTGGAGTCTAATAATTGAGGGGCAATATAAGTATCATTGCTGTTGTTAATTCGATAGCACAGTTTAAATTTACTCATTAATTCTAACAATTCTCCCTGCATATTGTTGTATTGGGAATCTTGCCAGATTTTGCTGACATCACTATATGTAAATTTTCCTAAGTTTCTCTTCACCCTATTGTTATCGAGGACTTGATAAATCGCATCCGTTCCCCAGTTGGGGTTAAGAATTATCGTTTTATATAAAAGGGATTTTTTGTCGTCTTGAAAGTGGAGAATTACACCTAAATCGTGTAAAAATTGACTGAGTGTTAAACGTCCATCTCCAGATTGTCCCTGTGTTACGCCATTTTGATCGCAAATATTGAAAAATTCATCAATGGAAATATAATTGCGCTTATCCTGTTCTAAGATGTCGCGGATTTTTATCCAAGTTTTGGGGAATTTTGTGCCGATGTGGGGAAGTTGGCTAATATGATGTTTAATTGATTTAACGATCTTTTCTACTTGCACTCTTCCTCGCGGAGTGCCAAGATTAGTGGCAAAGCTGGCTTTGAAATTATCAAACCGTGCCCGCAGTTGGGATTCATCTATTTGCACAGGACGATCGTTGAGTTCGTTTTTAATCAGCAAAAGGGGACTATTCTCACTAAATAGTTCTACGACATTTAACCAATAGTCGAGATGGGGTTGTTCTTTGCGACTATCTGCTACTAAGAGATAGAGGGAACGTTTTGTCAGGAAAAATTGGTGAGTCGCGTGGTAAATTTCCTGGCCGCCAAAGTCCCAAATATTGACTCGAAAATCCGCCCCATTTTCCATTGTAAAATGCCATTCTTGCACGTCAATACCTTGGGTAGATTCATCGGGATTGGGTAAGGGAGAATCAAGATTCTGGATTTTTCGGGCGAGGGTGGTTTTGCCCGCGCCTCCTTCGCCAATAATGATTAATTTGGCTTCGTAGAGGGTGTCTGATCCTGCTTGCTTTTGACGGAAATATTCGCGGATGGCGTTAATACCTTCGTTTGCAATTTCAATTGGGGGATCTTCGAGGGGGTTGCCCCATAAATTAAGTGAGGATAAATTGGTGAGATGGGTGATAGATTCTGGTACGCTCGTCAGTTGGTTTTTATATAAATAAAGTTTGGATAAATTGGTGAGATCGGTGATAGATTCTGGTACGCT
>MBRE01000055.1:180582-249873 GCA_001698425.1 Oscillatoriales cyanobacterium USR001
AGACGGGTGATAGATTCTGGTATGCTTGTCAGTTGGTTGCCACTTAAAGAAAGTTTGGATAAATTGGTGAGACGGGTGATAGATTCTGGTACGCTCGTCAGTTGGTTGCCACCTAAATAAAATTCGGATAAATTGGTGAGACGGGTGATAGATTCTGGTATGCTTGTCAGTTGGTTGGAATTCAAAGCAAGTATTGATAAATTGGTGAGACGGGTGATAGATTCTGGCACGCTTCTCAGTTGGTTCCGATCTAAATAAAGTGTCGATAAATTGGTGAGACGAGTGATAGCTTCTGGTACGATTGTCAGTTGGTTTCTACCTAAATAAAGTATTGATAAATTGATCAAATGGGTGATAGATTCTGGTACGCTTGTCAGTTGGTTGTGTTCTAAATTTAGTGTGGATAAATTGGAAAGACGGGCGATCGCTTCTGGTACACTCTTCAGTTGGTTGTAACTTAAATTAAGTGAGGATAAATTGGTCAAACGGGTGATAGATTCTGGTACGCTCGTCAGTTGCGTACAACACAAATTAAGTGAGGATAAATTGGTCAAACGGGTGATAGATTCTGGTATACTCGTCAATTCGTTCTCACTTAAATTCAACTTTTCCAACCATTCCAACTCAAACACCTCAGTCGGAATTTCGGTTAATAAATTAAACTGCAAATCTAATTCAGTGAGGCGTTGTTCCTTGACTTCTTGAATTTTTTGGCGAACTTTGTCTGTAGTCATTTCCCTGTCCCCAAATATCTTTAAAAATGGCATTCAATAGCAAATCTGGATCGATGCCCAACTTTGTAGAATATAATTGCCAAAATGGGATACTCCCCAACCCTTCCCCCAACCAAATCCCCAGAGATAATTCCAGTTGTGGCATCCACACCGGCCCCGGAGATTTTGCCGATTGTAGCATAATATAGCAGTTTTCAGTTGAGTGCGTTACAGATTAGGGGTAGGGAAACGGTAATGTCGATTAGTGTTAACTTAGCGTCAAATCCTTAGTCCGCCAGGGGTTAAAACCCCCTGTCTCAAAGATCAAGTCCTCTAAAGAGGACTAATAAGAATTTTAAAGTTAATTAGTCCTCTTTAGAGGACTTAATTTATTAGACAGGGGTTTTAACCCCTGGCGGGTTTCAGCTTAACTTAATACTAATATAGTCACGTTTAAACGATTGAGCAAGAGTGATAACTTTCAACGATTTAGCTGTGCGATCGCGCCTTTCCTTTCCACCATACCAACAGAGTTTTACAATACCAATTCAAGCAATTTGAAGCGTACTAGGTTCAGGGATAGATTCACCTTCTGCTTCCCAAGCTTCCAAATACATCTCAATCGCTTCTTCGCCATTATGAATTGCTTCCTCACGACTTTTACCATGAGTGCAAGGCATCACCACGCGATCGGCAAACTCTGGAATCGTGACTAAGAAAAGCCGATCTTCATCAGACCATTGAACAATCATACTATATCGACTCATAAACCCTAGCCCCTTTTTAACACCATAGAAACAAAGATTTGTCAACAGTTACATATTTCCCCAAAACACTCAATGGCATCACTTCCCCACTTCCAAGTACATCAACAGATACCCCATCTCTAATCAGAATTTTAAACACTTCATCCCCATTTTTAACCAAGCTTGCATCTAACTCAATGACTTGACCCTCTTCGTTCAATACACTCAATAAATCTGAAGTACACAAACATAATACTTCCTCATTATTACCTTTTTTAGTCAAGCGATCGCCACATCTTCCAGTAGCATCAATATCAGAAATCATCCATTCATTAGGCCACTCACAATTTTGGGCTAAATATTCAATAATTTGGGCAACTCTGGGTTCCAGTTTTTCCTGTTCCTCATAGCAGAGTGTAATTGCCCACTTTTGACTAATATTTTGTTTCAGAGTAGAAGTTTGAACTTTCATAATAGTTCCGGTATTTTATTTCTAGTAGGAGTACCACCTGTAAGATTTGGTATCCACCGATGTTGATGAGGTGGTGGCAAATGATCCGGTCGAGGATTACCATTAGGATAGGTAGGACTGGTAAAATCTATGTCTCTCACAGGTTTCCCAAACCGATCGAATTCTCGCATCTGATAAATCCTCTGGTTATAAGTATCCCATCTTAATTGAGAATGAGGGCCTATAGCATTCGGATCTGGTTTTGCTTCTCCAAGTCTAGGTGGTTGTTGGCTTTTAAGTACAATTGTACCATCTGCATAGCGTGAGTGGACTAACAATCTAGTTTCAGGTTTTTGGGAAATTCAACCTAATTATTTTATCATTTATTTTAAAATGCGGTAGAACAAGTGAGATCAATGGCTCTATCTTATTTTACTAGGGACAAGTAGCAATTAGACACTTTTCCGTTAAAATTGAAAGAATATTCACTTCTAAAACAAACTAGATTGTAATGCTATCCACATCCCGCATTGTCCATAGTGACCCCGACATATTAGGGGGAACTCCAGTTTTTATTGGTACAAGAGTCCCCATAAAAATCCTACTTGATTATCTGGAAGCCGGTGACTCTCTCAATGAATTTCTCGACCATTTCCCCAGCGTCAGTCGTCAACAAGCGATCGCAGTCCTTGAATTAGCAAAATCAATGATTATTTTCAACGATTTAGCTGTGCGATCGCATCATTAACCGTACCTCTAAAAACGTTTCGAGCTTGATAGTCTTGTTTCCCTTGTGTAATATTAGCAGCAATTTCAGTACGACGGCGATCGCTAAGTCTCCGCTGCATGATGACCAGTAGAGCAGTTTGTTCATCAGGAGACAAGGTTTCAATCGCGTCTAAAATACTGTCAACTGTTAAAGTTTGCATGGTGATTTAGCTTTGAAAGTGATGATAGCTATGTCTTATTTTACTAGATTTTAATCGAATTTGTTGAAAATGAGAAAGCGCGATCGCTCTCCCACTCAAATCGCACTCCATCATACTTTCAACGATTCTCGCTGATGCTGTTTAGAAGGCACTCCATAAGCAGTATAAGGTCTAACATCAGGTGGTTGAAGTCCCAAAACAATTGATTCAGGAGGAATACCCGCTGCAACTAACTCCTCAGCAATCAGGCGATCGGTATTATTTGCTTGAATCCACACCTGACCGTCAATAATATCAATATGAATTACGCAATGGTGAATGCGTTGATCATTCAACCAACCTATATTTAGTAACAGATAGCGGTCATTTTCCCCATCAAAAATTGTTTCATTTTGCGTGCCACTGTCAAAACTTGGAATCTCAGCGTATTCAGTAAGCATCTGCTTAACCAGTTGGCGATAATTATTTAAGCTATCCATTGTACTATTTCCTCCGTTTTGGGGTTGAAAACTACAAGATTTAGGCGATTATTGTCTAACAATATCTGACCAAACATTTCGCCTTCAAAAAGTTCGGTAAAAGCATTTAGTGGAAGGGCAAGATACAGCTTTCTTTCTGATTCCGTCCGTTTTAAGATATCATAGTAAAGAGTGTATTGACCTAAAGCTTGCTCTAAATCTGCAATTCGAGACTCTCTAATAAAACTTTTAACTTCAACGGCTATCTTGCGCTCATTGTTCTCAGCAGCTAATAACTGTTCAGCACCCAGATCGATCGATAGGTTTCTCTTCGCCCAAACTAAGGGATATGGATCGTGGGTAATTTTCCAGCCAGCCTTAATGAGAGCCTGTTTGACTACTTGATGATAAATGTCTTTTGCCGGCACGATCGCTTTCTTTCGGTATCAAGGTTGACATTGACTATTATAATATTACCAAACGCGATCGCGTTGATTTAGCTCCGCGATCGCCCTTAAACCTCATTCTTTGTGTCTTAGTGCCTTCGTGGTTTCCTCAAAGTATTTAGAAAAAAGTTGTAGAGTGCATCAGACAAGCTTGTTCTAGCAAGATAATTAGGACTCGATCGATTGACGTTAGACTACCCTTATGATTAAATCAACTTTCAAGTACCAACCTATCAAGTTCATCAAAAAACTTACATCGCATAGCAATTAATACATTTCTTAACTCTATCAGCCATGACTTATTTCCATCTTACCAACCTTCGCCGCCAAATTTTCCCTACTACAAAACCACGTCAAGCGCCACGCTGGACATTAGTTGGAGCAACAGGATTAACTGCTGTGGCTTTATTGAGTGCTGCTTTGCCTATGTCACCAGCCGAAGCCATCTATATTGATTGGAGATTCCAACAAAATAAAAACGCCTATCGCATTTGCGCTCAAGAAATGGTTGGTGTTGGCATTGCCCCGCAAGCGGCCGCTGCTGCTTGTGCCGCCGCCCGACATCCCAGAGATATATCGAAATGCGTTGCTCAAATTAACACTAAAACCAAGGTAGCGGCGATGGATGCCCTATTTAACTGTAGGCGAGTGCGCCGTCCTGCGGAGTTAGCAAATTGTGTAGTAGACATCAACGATCAAGCTCAAGGTGCTCCGATCGCCTCAGTCCTCGATCATTGCCGTCGTAGCTTGCTACCAGAGCGTTTTTCTGAATGTGTAATTGGTTTGAGCAAAGAACTTAAGTTTCCCACAGAACAATTATTAGCTACTTGCATTGATGCTAGATATCAAATTGGGCAATTTGAGCCCAATGCCGTACCGCCTGTCACATCTCCTGTTCAACCTACTCCCGTACCTCCGGCATCTGGACAGTGAGAATATATTTAGAATCTGTGGCGATCGAGTTAAATACCTTATCCAAAGCCTAGTAAAGACTAAGTTTTTAAGGTGTCAAGAATGTTAACCTAGATCGAAACAACTTAACACCGCAAAGGCAGGCTATGGCTCAAATTTCCGCTCAAAATCCAGATGTCCCTGATATGGGTCGTCGCCAATTTATGAATTTGCTTACGTTTGGTACTGTGACGGGCGTAGCTTTGGGCGCACTATATCCAGTGGTCAACTATTTTATCCCGCCATCTAGTGGTGGTGCAGGTGGTGGGGTAACGGCAAAAGATAAGCTGGGCAATGATATTATTGTCAGTAAGTTTTTAGCTGCTCATCCGGTGATAGGCGATCGCGAGCTAGTACAAGGACTTAAAGGCGATCCGACCTATCTTGTAGTAGATAAAGATCGCGATCTGGCTGACTACGGGATTAACGCCGTCTGCACTCACTTGGGTTGCGTAGTACCTTGGAATGCCAGCGAAAACAAGTTTATTTGTCCCTGTCACGGTTCTCAGTATAACAATGAGGGCAAAGTTGTACGCGGCCCCGCGCCTCAATCTTTAGCATTAGCTCATGCCATTGTTGCTGATGATAAAGTAACCTTGACTACTTGGAAAGAAACCGACTTCCGTACTGGCGAAGCCCCTTGGTGGTCTTAATTATTGAGAGTTGGTTATTGGTTAACTGTTAACTGTTATTTGTTAACTGTTATTTGTTAACTGTTATTTGTTAACTGTTATTTGTTAACTGTTATTTGTTAACTGTTAACTGTTAACTGTTAACTGTTAACTATCAACTGTTAACTATCAACTGTTAACTATCAACTGTTAACTATCAACTGTTAACTATCAACTATCAACTATCAACTGCCAACTATCAATTACCAAACTGTTTGATCTTTTGAGAATCGAATACTCTGATGCCAAAAATTGATTTATCAGCGATCTTGCGCCGTAGTGCTAGGGCGATCGCGAAGACTACGCTAGTTGCGATCGCAACTTTAGCATTTTTCATTACCAGTGACATCACCCTGCCTCAAGCAGCATCAGCCTATCCCTTCTGGGCGCAAGAAACCGCACCCGCAACACCCCGCGAAGCAACTGGCAGAATTGTTTGTGCTAACTGTCACTTAGGTTCTAAACCTACCCAAATTGAAGTACCGCAATCCGTTTTACCAGATACAGTTTTTGAAGCCGTTGTCAAGATTCCTTATGACATGAACGTGCAGCAAGTAACTGCTGACGGTAGCAAAGGCGGCTTAAATGTTGGTGCTGTCATGGTATTACCTGAAGGCTTCAAAATTGCGCCGGAAGACAGAATTCCAGAGGAAATGAAGGAAAAAGTTGAAGGACTTTATTTCCAACCCTACAGCGAAACCCAAGAAAACATCGTGATTATTGGGCCGTTACCGGGCGAACAATATCAAGAAATTGTCTTCCCTGTTTTGTCTCCCAATCCGGCAACTGACAAATCCGTTCACTTTGGGAAATACCAGATTCACGTAGGTGGAAATCGGGGGCGCGGCCAGTTATATCCAACTGGTGAAAAGAGCAATAATAATGTTCACAATGCTTCTATTGCTGGCAAGATTACCAAGATTGCGGCTTTGGAAGAAGGCGGCTATGAAGTGACAATTCAACCCGCTGAAGGCGATGCAGTTGTTGATACGGTTCCCGCTGGTCCTGAATTAATTGTGACTGAAGGACAAGATGTAACAGCAAACCAAGCCTTGACAAATAACCCCAATGTGGGTGGATTTGGTCAAAAAGATGTGGAAATTGTGCTACAAAGCGCAGGTCGCATTCAATGGCTATTGGCATTTTTTGCTTTGATTATGCTGGCTCAAATTTTGCTAGTTTTGAAGAAGAAACAAGTGGAAAAAGTGCAAGCTGCTGAACTGAATTTCTAAGTGCAGATGTCGAAATTGAGTAGGGTGTTTTTATGCGCCCTACTCATATTTTGGGAATTGGGAATTGGTAATTGGGATACACAGATTAGACTGATTTCTCTGATTTCACGGATTAAATGGTCATCGGTGTCATCCGTGTAATCCGTTAAATCCGTGTTCGTAATTGGTAATTGGTAATTGCTTAACTAACTTACTTGAGAATTGTTATAAAATACAAATCCATAAAATAAAATGTCAATTGAAAAAGAGATAGTGAAAGTTGGGAATTTTGAGTGGTTTTACTTGGAAACAAAGCCAGTTAATGAGACGCAGCGGCTACCTGTAGTTTTGCTACATGGGTTGCTTTCCCAAAGTCATACATGGACTGCGGTGATGCCTGATTTAGCAACATTTGGATTTCGGGCGATCGCGCCGGATTGGATTGGTTTTGGTTACTCAGACAAACCTAATAATCAAGATTTTGCTTATACGCCAGATGCTTTTGCTAATGCTTTTGGTGAATTTATTGATGCGTTAAAAATTGAGAAATTTTACTTAGTTGTCCAGGGATTTTTAGCTTCAGTTGGGTTGCAATATGCGTTACGTCACCCGGAGAAAATTGAGCGTTTAGTGATTATTAATACACCGATTTCTGTGGAGGCAAAATTGCCTTGGAGAATGCAGATGTTGGGCTGGCCTTTGGTGGGAGATATGATGGCACAAGATCCGCTGGTAGTCGATCGCACGTTAGAAGCGGGGTGTCGTTATCCGATCGGTGATAAGGATTTAGATGTATATCGCGGGCCTTTTTTAAGAAGTTCAGAAGCGGGGCGATCGTTGTTAGCAACAGTGAGGAATATTGATTTACCAATGGCAATGGCCGAGATTGAAAGTAGTTGGAAAGAGTGGGAGCGACCAACTTTAATTATGTGGGGTATGGGCGATCCTTGGTTAAAGGTTGAATCGGCGCAAAGTTTAGCTAAGTCGTTGAAGAATGGTGAGTTTGTGAAGTTAGAAAGTGCTTCGCATTATCCTCAAGAACATTGGTCGGAAAAGATTAGTAATGCTTTATTGCCATTTTTGCGGAGGAAGGAGATTTAGGAGTGTTAAGTGTTTTATTTTTAGGGTGTGGGATTTAAGGATTACCCAAATTAGATGAATCCAAGTAGTCTTGATTTGATAAGTATTGTTCAATATTTTGCAGTATTTTTCTTAAATATTTGATCGTCTTATTCTTAATTTCTAATAACTCATCCGTTGTTTTGTCTTTTCCTACCTCGGCAAAAGATTTAAAGCCATGTGCTAAATCATTTCTATTTGACTTAATGATTACCAAATCTTCTCCATCACCTGTTTTAGCATAGTCAGTCCAATCTGAAAATCCATACTCAGTTGCCGTCGTTCTTATTTTTCTAGCATCAAGGTTTCCTGAAAAAAGATCGTCTTTATCAAACCCAACATGAATAATGTCAATGGAAATAGCCGTTATGCTTGAAAATATTTTGTCAGTATTTCGCTTTTTTAAGTTTTTGAGGACAATTTTTTTTAGTTCAGGTCTAAGTTGATCGTAAGAAACTACTTGACTTTTTAGTTCATCAAATATTACTTGAATTGCATTTCGCATTGTTGCTTCCACTAGGTTATAAAGTAACAGAAAACTACTAGCTTTTAACGTCTTAATTAATTCAGGATCAATTTCTTTAATTTTTTGGGACACACCTCCCTTATCTACCATAGCTAATTTAGTATTTCCATGCTCTAAACTTTTCAAAAACATAAAATATTTGCTTACTTCTTTAGAGCGTTCATTGAAGTCCTGAAATAATGTGCTAGTCATGCTTTACTAAGAAGTTGAACTGAACATAATTCAATACATTTAATTACTTTAGGTATGAGTTATTTGCATCTGAAGTCTTACATTTCTTGAATTTCGGCGAGTCCAATCAATTCCTGTATTGATGCGTTCACGGAGATCCCTTCGTGTTTCTTCATCAGCTTTATTTGTCAGCACAATCATGCGGATGGTAACACGGTTAAAACGTCTCTGTCTTGCCAGAGGTAAATCGCTGAATTTGAAGTTATTAAGCTTGTGTAGCTTGTCTAGTCCAGACAGTTTTAGCTCGTTATTGAGGAATTTATCTAAAGTAAGAATACGTTGGACTCCATCAATAATTTCAATTCGACCTAAATCATCCTCATTATCTTCTTGCTTTGGTCGTAAATCAGCAACAAAGATATAGGGTATAGGGAGTCCTAGAAAAATAGATTCAATAAACTTTGACTGCCGAGTTTCTTTCCAAATCATATCTCGTTGATAGTCTGGTATATACAACTCATTAGTCTCTTCATCTAGCGGATATCTGTATTTCTCGAAAAACACTTCCACTGGATATTCTTTTGTGTCATAGTCAACGGTTTTTTGCTTTTCCCGAATTTCCACTTCGGCAGCTTCTCTCTGTTCGTGTGTAATCTCTGCTTCCGGTGGTATTTTTGTGGCTTTTGTCATTTTGATCTCCAGTTCTAGTAGAATGTGTGTAATAGAAGTATAAAATAATGAAACCCGATCTGTAAAGACAATGCGATAAAGACAATGCGATCGCAATTCATCACTTCTACTACAATGATTATAGTTAAATAACGAATATTTTATCTCAAAACCCGTCGATTCACAAAAATATGACACAAACTACTGATTTTCTCACCCAACTCAACCCCTCACAACGCCAAGCCGTCGAGCATTTTTGCGGCCCATTATTAGTAGTAGCAGGCGCGGGCTCCGGTAAAACACGCGCGCTTACCTACCGAGTTGCCAACTTAATTCGCACCCATCGCGTTTCCCCGGATAACATTCTCGCCGTCACATTTACTAATAAAGCAGCGCGGGAAATGAAAGAAAGAATTCAGAAATTATTTGCCACTCAGCAAGCTGAAATTAAATATGGCAAACCTTTAGAAGCCTTAGCACCTGATGAAGAAGCAAGACTGCGATCGGATGCTTATAAAAAATACATTAAACCTCTTTGGGTAGGAACATTTCACAGCCTTTGCGCTCGCATTCTGCGCTTCGACATTGAGAAATTTCAAGACGAAAAAGGTCGCCGCTGGAAACGCAACTTTTCCATTATTGATGAATCAGACGCTCAAAGTATTATTAAAGATATTGTCACCAGACAGTTAAATCTTGATGAAAAAAAGTTTGAACCCCGTTCCGTTCGCCACGCCATCAGTAAAGCTAAAAATCAGGGTTTATCACCCCAAGATGTTGAACTAGAACAACCTGATTATCGGAGTAAAATCATTGCTGAAGTTTATAGTCTTTATCAAAATGCCCTCGCTGCAAATAATGGCTTAGATTTTGATGATTTAATCCGCGTACCCGTGCAACTTTTCAAGCAAAACGAGTCAGTTTTAGGTTATTGGCATCAAAAATTTAGTCATATTTTAGTAGATGAATACCAGGATACTAACCGCGTCCAATATGATTTAATTCGACTTTTAGCCACCAATAACGAAGACCCACAAACCTTTAATAACTGGGAAAGGCGCTCTATTTTTGTTGTTGGCGATGTCGATCAAGCTATTTATTCGTTTCGCATGGCAGATTTTAAAATTCTCTTAGATTTTCAGCAAGATTTTGGCGATCGCTTACCCGATGATGACACCCGCACAATGGTAAAATTAGAAGAAAATTACCGTTCCAGAGATAACATTTTACAAGCCGCTAACGCTTTAATTGAAAACAATACCGAACGCATTGATAAAATTCTACGCCCCACTCGCGGCGAAGGCGAACCGATTTACATAGAAAAAGCTGATGATGAAACTCAAGAAGCACAATTTGTCATCAATCAAATCAGCGAATTAGTACGAAAAAATCCCGAATTAAAATGGGGAAATTTTGCCATTCTAT
Source organism: Oscillatoriales cyanobacterium USR001 (assembly GCA_001698425.1). Lineage (GTDB taxonomy): Bacteria > Cyanobacteriota > Cyanobacteriia > Cyanobacteriales > Microcoleaceae > Kamptonema. The sequence continues at coordinate 191,069 of MBRE01000055.1, forward strand.
ATCGGACAAATGCCCAATCTCGAAACTTTGAAGAGTGCTTAGTCCGCTGGAGTATCCCCTACAATTTAGTCGGTGGTTTAAAATTTTATGACCGCAAAGAAGTTAAAGATGTTTTAGGATATTTACGCTTAATTGTTAATCCTGCTGATACAGTTAGCTTATTACGCATCATCAATACACCCAGACGTGGTATTGGAAAAACTACCATAGATAGGCTAGTCCAAGCTGCTCAACAATTAACTATTCCTCTTTGGGATATTTTAATCGATCGAGAATCTGTGAATACTTTAGCGGGACGAAGTGCTAAACCAATTATTGAGTTTGTGGAGATGATTTGTCATTGGCAAGAACAAGTAGAAAATGCCTCTGCTTTTGAAGTTGTTGAAGGTATTTTGACAGCATCTGGCTATCTTGAAGATTTGGAAAAACAAGGCAGTGATGAAGCAGAAGAACGCATAGAAAATATTAAAGAACTTTACAATGCAGTGCAGCAGTTTGAAGAAGAAAATGCCGAAGAAGCTAAATTAGAAGATTTCCTGGCGAGTGCTGCTTTAAGTTCTGATATGGATAGCATGAAAGAAGAAGCATCTCGCGTTTCTTTAATGACTTTACACGCCGCCAAAGGCTTAGAATTTCCCATAGTATTTTTAGTAGGAATGGAACAGGGATTATTGCCTCATTTTCGTAGTTTAGACGATCCTATTGCTTTGGAAGAAGAACGCCGACTTTGTTATGTAGGCATTACCCGCGCTCAGGAAAGGTTGTTTATTACTTATACCATAGAACGCCGCACTTGGGGAAATCGTCAGTTAGCAATTCCTTCGATATTTTTAGGGGAATTACCGCCGGAATTATTAACTGGAACTGGAGTTAAGAAGAAAACCAAAAAAGTCTCTGCTAATTCAGTAAAAACTCAGAATTTGAAAGGCAAAACTGGGAATACAAAGTTAATAGATTGGCAAGTAGGCGATCGCGTTATTCATTCCGCTTTTGGACTGGGAGAAGTCACCTACATTTTAGGTAGTGACGATAAATTTACCTTGGCAATTAAATTTTCTGGTGCTGGTCAAAAAATTCTTGACCCAAAGATTGCACCTTTGCAGCGAGTCAATTAGAATAAAAGAAGTATAATTAGGGTGTATTATCGCATTATTGCTTCTTCAGGGAACTTTTTGGCAATACTTAGACACTTCTTACCTAGAAATCGCTCTTTTGCTCATAATATGCAGCATCCAAACCGCAACAAATCTTTACTAAATTCTAGTGAAAATACTGTGACTGATGCCATCAAGCCTCAGCCAACTTCACGTAGCGCTTTTGTTTCCCTGGGAATCTGGTTTCGCAATCTTAATATCCGCAACAAAATTCGCGGTGGCTATGCACTGGCTTTGGGGGTTGCCTTTGGGGGTACAATTATTGGGCTAATCGTGGGTAATGGCAATTATTACTATCAAAAAGTAGCACAGCAAGTAGATATTAATGAAGAAAGTCGCCATTTGAAGAAATTACAAATTACTTTGCTACAGACGCAAATTGTTCAGCATCGCCTAGTTCATTTACTCGAAAATCCAGCATTGTTTGATGCCCAATATAATCAGCTACAAACGCACGCTGCACAATTGAAAAAACAGTTACCTGAATTGCAATCTGAGGAGAATAATTTAGAGATAGAAGATTTTAATGTTTTCGTGAAAAACTACACTAATAAAATAGACATTTACCTCGAAAAACTAGATAAACTTGTTGAACAAATTGCGGTTTTGCAAAGTAGTAATTCACGAATAGCAAAAACTAAAAAATTGCTTGATGATTTCACTAAAGATTCAGTTATGTTTGACTTAGATTCTTTGGTAAACGATTTAGAAAATGTTATTGATATGTTAGATCGTCAAGAAGATGTAATGCGAGAGACAGGAATCAGAGCGGAGGTGATGCGATCGCAGATTATTCTAATTAGCATGGCATTCTCAGTTTCGATCGCTATCGTTTTAGCTGGCTATATTAGCAATGCGATCGCCCATCCTCTCACCGCAATAATTAAAACTACTCAACAGGTAACTAAAGACTCTAATTTTGACTTGCAAGCACCTGTAATTTCTCAAGATGAAGTCGGAGTTTTAGCAACTTCTTTTAACCAATTAATTATTAAAGTAAAGCATCTATTAGCAGAATTACACGCCGAAAAAGAATCCCAATTGATTCAAAGCGAAAAAATGGCTAGTCTGGGACGAATGTTAGCAGGTGTCGCTCACGAAGTTAACAATCCCATCAACTTTATCTATGGTAATATAGATCCTGCAAAAGATTACATTGATGACCTATTTTCATTATTAGAAACCTACGAAACAGAGATTCCTAATCCACCTCAAGCAGTTACAGAAAAAGCTGAAGAAATCGATCTCAATTTTGTTAAAGAAGATTTACCAAAAATATTGGAGTCGATGAAAGTGGGTGCAGAAAGGGCAAGGGCGATTATCTTAAATTTGAAAGATTTTTCTCGTATAGATGAGGCGATGCCTCACCCTGTCGATATTCATGTTTGTCTGGAAAGTACACTGTTAATTCTCAATAATCGCATTAAAAAAGGGATTAAAGTTATCCGTAATTACGGCACTATCCCTAATATTGAAGGTTACATGGGTTTACTTTATCAAGTATTTATGAATATTCTTAGTAATGCTATTGATGCTTTAGAAGAAGCTCAAGAAACGAATAAATCTTACTCAGATCGAAGTCTGGATAAAAATCAAGAAAGCAACTTTTTATCAACAATTACTATCACAACAGAAATGCTCGATCGAGATTCTGTATTAGTGCGAATTGCTGATAATGGTACTGGCATTGCGGCGAAAACTCAAGACAAAATGTTTCAAACTTTTTTCACAACAAAGCCTAGAGGCGTGGGCACTGGATTGGGTTTAGCAATTAGCCGCAATATCATAGTAGACAAACATGGCGGGACAATTAATTTTTGGTCTGAGGTAGGAAAGGGTACGGAGTTTGTAATTGCTTTGCCTATCAAGCATTAATTTGGTTAACGGTTAACGGTTAACTGTTAACGGTTAACTGTTAACTGTTAACCATCTATTCTGGCAGAGTGTTTCCTGAATCATTCTCAGGGGGTGGCTCGCCAATTCCTAGATTTTTCTTGGAGCTTTTTAACTGTCTCCAAAGTGCCTTAATTTCTTTGTATGCTCTTTCTGAGCTAATTTTCCCACCCGTTTCTAAAGAACAAATGTAAGTGATTTTCTGGGCAAATTCTTGCAAATTAGCATTAAATGCTAAATTCTCTGGCGTGAAGTTGCCGTAGTAGCGGCTACGGGGATGTAAAAAATCGTTACTTTCTTTATTCATAGCTACCTCCTAATGAATCAATACTTGTTTATGTTCTCATTGTCAAAATGCACCGTCTGTATGCTGGATCAGTTTATTTATTGGTTATGAGATTATCGCTTCTATTGTATTGACTTCTAGGATTTATGGAAAACTAGATTTTTGCACGGATATTCGTGCTTTTAGCGATTTATCTCAAGTTTGAAACTGGATCGCTGATAAATCACTATAATTTTAACCTTTATTTAGTCTAAATTTAATCTTTCGTTAATTAAACGTAAAAAAACAAAGGATGTATTAAATACATCCCTCTTTAGATAGATTTAATTTTTAGCTATCGAACAAAAGCCCTAGAGTTTTCATCCTGGGAGGGCGAAGCATTCGGACACAACACTTTGGTTTATAGCAGTAATTTATCGCCCGAATGCTTCGCCCCTACTACATCAAAAATGAGGAATTAACTGTGACATTCACAACCTGTGTGTCCGCAACCTGTGCCATTGGGATGACCGTCAGCACAGGCATTTGAGCAGTAGTGTTTGCCACCTTTTTCAATGGCTTCGGTGAGGGTGACGATGCACAAGCAAGAATCACAGGCACATTTCATTTGGGTTATGGTGTTCATGGTTTTTTCTAGTAGGTTTACAATCTGCTATCTATATTTGAACACATATTCATATTTATGTCAAGAGTTAAGGAAAATATTTGGGAGATCCGGGTTAGAATGAGAATCAAATCAATATAGAAAGTCTGTAAACCATGCTGTATAACTCTATTCTTGATGGGGATGTTGCTCAAGCTATTGAAAAAACCGAGGTTCCAACGTGCGATCGACCTCATCTGGTGGATAGCGATCGCGTGCAAGGTATCCAAAGTCAAGTTCTCAATGCTCAGAAAGCTCAACGGATGGCTGAATTTTTTAGCTTGTTGGGGGATGCAAACCGTTTGCGGTTGCTTTCGGTTTTGGCGGGTCAAGAGCTCTGCGTTTGCGACTTAGCGGCGATGTTGGAGATGAGTGAGTCAGCGGTATCTCATCAGTTGCGGGCATTGCGGGCGATCAGGTTGGTGAGTTACCGCAAGCAGGGACGACAGGTTTTTTATCGATTACTCGATCATCATGTTTTAGCGCTTTACAAAGCTGTTGCGGAGCATTTAGATGAAGATGGGTAATTGGTAATTGGTAATTGGTAATTGGTAATTGGTAATTGGTAATTGGTAATTGGTAATTGGTAATTGGTAATTGGTAATTGCTAAAATAGGGGAGCAGCAAAAGTTTTAAGTGTTTGGGAAACAAAGGTGAATTATTAAACGTCTTGGTTGGCGATCGGGAAATTTTTACTATAAATTTTACCCCAATAAACTGATGATTTCATTCTCCAAGAAATATATTTCTAAACTGTTCTTAGCCTTGGCATTGGTGGTACTTTCTAGCTGCTTTAACAAGGGAAGCAGCACTACTGCTAATTCGCCTCAAGTAGAAACAACCACGCGATCGCCTGAAGTTTCTCAATCTATTGCTCAAACACCTAAATTTGCGCCACCAATTAGCTGTACTTTGGGTAAAGATTGCTATATTTTTCATTACGTAGATAGAGATCCAACTCCTGCCGCCGTTGACTTTGGTTGTGGTCGCCAAACTTATGATGGTCATAATGGTACAGACTTTGGTATTCCTGATGAGAAAACGATGGCGAAAGGTGTTCCGGTAATTGCGGCGGCGGCGGGAAAAGTATTGCGATCGCGAGACGGAGTTGAAGATATACGAGTCAACGATCAAACTACTAAAAAACAAGTCGAAGGGATTGAATGTGGCAATGGTATGGTCATCGATCATGGTAATGGTTGGGAAACACAATATTGTCACCTGCGTAAAGGTAGCGTTGTCGTCAAACCGGGAATGCAAGTAGAAAAAGGGACAGTATTAGGCATGATAGGAGAATCTGGTTTAGCCTCTTTTCCTCATGTTCATTTAACTATTCGTTACCAGGGAAAAGTAGTCGATCCATTTGTGGGAATAAATTCTGAATCTGGTTGCCAAGTTGCCCGCAATCCGCTTTGGGATAGACCATTAAATTATGTACCTACGGGTTTAATTCGGGCTGGTTTTGCCCCAAAAGCACCTGATTTAGATGCTTTGTGGAAAGGGGAATTTTCGGAAACTACACTTGCGGCGAATAGTCCGGCGATTTTATTTTGGGTACAAGTTTTTGGTGTGCTTCAGGGCGATCGCGAATCTTACAAATTATTCACTCCTGATGGTAAAATGGTTGGAGAAACTAACAATGATATTAAATCCTCTAACCGCGCTTGGGTAAGTTACGTTGGCAAAAAAAATCGGGAGAATAATACTTTAATGTTGGGAACTTGGCGGGCTGAGTATCAATTGAAGCGAGGCGATCGAGTGTTGATTGATATCAAGCGACAAGTAGAGGTAGGCTTGAAAAAATAGTTTTCTGTAGGGGCAATGCCTCCGTGCCTGCCCCTTAGTCCGGCAGAGGTTAAAACCCAGGGCTGTTTCATTCTCGAATTTTGTTTCATGCTCATTTAATAGATAATAAGGTTGTAATTGAAGAAGATAACTTCGAGGAAGGTCTAAGCCAATCACTGATTGCAGGGGGTATAAAAGCAGAGGATATTGTGACTAGCTCTTTCGCTGACAATAGCGATAGACAAACATTATCCGGGATGAAAGCTGCACGTAAGATTGTTACGCGGGGATTTTTACCGACTGATAGGGTTGAATGAGAATTTCAGCGGGAATCCCTAATTCCTTATTCAACTTCCTAATCATATCTAATGTTAACGGATGTTTACGAGATAAAACCTCGGACACCGTAGCTTGACTACCGAGACATGACTCTAAATCGCAATCGGAGTATCCGCGAGTTTCCATGTAATAATAAATCGCTTCAATGCGCGATCGCTCGTTCAAGTAACTTTAACCATGTGCATCACTCACCATTTTTTCACGGATGCAAAGATGCGCGTAATTTTTCAAGCTCATCATCTTGAAAGCACTTGGAAAAAGAACGATAGCTGCGGGCATTTGGATGTGGGCGGGCATTTGGATGTGGAAGGAAAGCAAAAAATCTTTCATTGCTTCCTATCTTTATAGCCTCAGACAATAAGGTTTTTTCAGGGAGATTGAATTGACTTTGAATTGCTTTCCTTGCAACTGCTCCCAGTACCACAATTACTTTTGCCCCTGCCAGTTCTAAAGTCCTCAACAAATAGGCTTCAACACATTTATTTTGCGCTCGTTCTACGCCAATTTCCTTATGGGATTTACAATGCACTATTTCGGTAAGTGCATAATCAATTCCTGGAAGCACATCCCGTTCAAATAACTCCATAGCACGTTGCCGGACTGCTGCCCAGAACTTAACAGCATGGCTATATGTCCCATCAATTAGTAAGGATTTCGTACCATTGACGATCCATTCCTTGCGTCCCCCTCCAAAACGATAACTGAAGTAATCTTCCATATCATCGTCTGACCAAGACCAATTTGGGTAGTTTTCACCAGCGCCAATTGATGGATTTGAACTCAGAAAAAGAATAGGAGCTTTCTCTATATGCCCACTCCAAGGCTCAGGTACTTGAAAATCGTCTAAATTGAGCGATCTTTGATAATTAACAATTTCGCTACATGGATGTTCAGCAGCAGGATTTTCTCGACAGAACCGTGCATGGGGGCAATGAGCAATTTCATGTAATAGAGTGGTTTTAGACATTTTAAATGTTGGATTGCTGAATGTTTCAATTATTTGCGGCTTTTCCAATACCCAGGCTCTCGACTACAATGCGTTACTGCGAGAATCAAAATGTAGTCTTCCTCGATTGTGTAAAGGATGCTATAGGGAAATTTTCGCGTCAAACATCGCCGAACATCTTCATCAAATATAGCCCAGCGAGTCGGAGATTCCCTAATTCGATACACAGCATCCTCAATAGCATTAATGAACATCTGTGCTACTTCAGAACGTTGTTTTGCATAGTATTGGATAGCTTCAGCATATTCAGCAAGTGCTTCAGGATGAAATACATACTTCATGGGTCAAGCAACAGCCTCACTTGAGCTAAGGCTTCATCCCCCGGAATTGCCGGAACAGCACCGCTTCGGATTTCGTTACGTCGTTTATGAGCCTCAGTTGTCCAAGCTGCCTGAATCATTGGATCGATATCGAATTCTAAACTTTCTGCGAGTTTTTCTGCCAAAAGTGCTCTTGATGCACTAGGCAGAGATAAAAGCTCTTCTGTCAGTTGTTCAATTGACCGCATAGCTCGTTGCCAAATGCTTAATTACGATCGTAATATAACAGATTTTAGACCAATAAAAGGTCATTGAGCCGGGGTTGATGTGGTTTGCGATCGCGTTTCACTTGTCGGGAAAAAATGTAACGTGAAAACACGCTTTTGGGATACTACTAACTAAACTACTCACTGCTTCCATTCTACTTGAATAGACCTGATTTCCTGTTCGTTGTAAGCGGTGACGTTGGCCTTTACATTCCCATTTGACCAACTCATGCCTTGGACATGATACTTGTAGTTATCTCCGTATTTTGAACGGGCTAAGTCAACTGCTTTAGCGCCCGCTGGACCACCTACCGCGAAGCGCATGATGCCAGTAAGTAATACAACGAGGGCTATTCCAAGAATGAATGCAAGCTTGGGAGTTGAGGCAGAATGACCAGATTTAAGGCTGGCGGATACTACAGAGGGATCGCGCAGTTGTGTGTAGATCCAGCAGAGAAACGCGATCGTTATAATTCTCAGTAGAAATGACATAGCAAGACTGACCGGATCGAGGCGAAATTCAATTGCCCAGAGTTCTGCTGGCTTCAAAAAAGGAAGTAGTATGAATAGGTTACTGATGAAGTTAGAAATCCCAAAGGCGGCGATCCAAATGACTATGGAAACGGCACGTAGGCTACCCCTGATGAGAGATACACCAGCTACCACAGCTAAGATACTAAAGCTGGATGAATGGTTGCGATCTTGTGATATTGAATAGATCATATACGCGATATCGACTATGCCAATCGCGATCAGTGCAATTCCTACTCGTTTTAAAATGATGCGATAGTTGTACATTTGTTTTAAAAAGATAGCTCTGGATCTAACTCTTGCGTTTTGCCTGCAATGTGTTCAGTCATCGCCTCGGCTGCAAGCTTAGCCAACAAATTTGGCGATCGCGCAAACGACTCATCCCAACGACGCTCATCCTCAAGTTCTTCTAATATCATCGTTGCGATCGCATCTTGCTCACTAGAAGGTAAAGTTTTCAATCGTGCGATCGCACGTTCAAGTAATTCAGTCATTATGTAACACACTTTGACAATGAAAACGGTATTCTAACTAATTATAGCGATCGCTATGCTCTAATTAATAAAGCATCTGTCCTTTCACCATCGGATAGACATGACCCAAAGCCTCAACCCCACAACATTACCCCCCGCCTTTCCCGATCACACTCAACTACCTGACTTCGACGGCACGTTTGTGAAAAACTTCCAAGAACATCCCCAGAGTATCCTACTCACCGACTCCCTGGAAACTACACTGCAAACTCTTCACCCCGACGGACAATATGCGATCGGGCAAGATTGTGGCATTTACTGGCGCGAAACAGAGCCTCCAGAACGCGGAGCCGAAGCGCCTGACTGGTTCTACATTCCCAACGTTCCGCCCCTATTAGATGGCGAAATTCGCCGCTCTTATGTGTTGTGGCGCGAGTATATTGTGCCATTAATTGCTATCGAATTTGCGAGTGGAAATGGGGCTGAAGAACGAGATAATACTCCTTTATCTCGCTTACCAGAAGGTATCAACCAGAAACCCGGAAAGTTTTGGGTATACGAGCAGATTATTCGGATTCCTTACTATGCGATATACATCATTAAAACGAGTGAATTGGAAGTCTATAACTGGGTGAATACTCGTTATCGCCGTTTGCAACCAAACGATCGCGGACATTATCCAATTGACTTGATGGGAGTAGAGTTAGGAATGTGGGAAGGTAACTATCAAAATCAGCATCAGCGATGGTTACGTTGGTGGGATAATGAGGGGAATTTGTTGCTAACTGGTAGCGAACAAGCTAGACTCGAACGCTTCCATACTGAACAGGAACGGCAACGTGCTGAAGCCGAACGTCAACGAGCCGATCGCGCAGAACAATCTCAACGGGATGCTATTCCCCAACTATTAGCAATGGGTTTAAATATAGAACAAGTGGCTCAGGCTTTGTCGCTGTCGGTGGAAGATGTGGAGAGATTGGGGTAAAGTGCGATTTATCGGTGTAAAATATGCCTAAAAATTTTTCCCAGTCACCTAACTCTGAGCGATTTCATTTAAGGCTTCACCAATGATTTGATCGCTGACACCCCGACGCTTTAAATCGGAGTCATTAATTTTTAATTCTTAATAGGAATCTCAATGATAAAGGTCGTTCCTTGACCAATTTCTGAAATACAATTGATTTGACCTTTATGCTGTTCTACCACAATTTGGTAGCTGATAGACATTCCTAATCCAGTGCCTTTCCCAACTTCTTTAGTCGTGAAAAACGGGTTAAAAATCTGGTTTTTTACCGCTTCGGGCATTCCCGGACCATTGTCAGTAATTTTAATAATAGCAGTATCGCGATCGCTCACTTTAGTGCTAATAATAATCCGACCCGGATTAACTTTTATTTCCTCAACAGATAAATTTTGAAATTTTTGCTCGATCGCATCGATCGCATTAGTAATTACATTCATAAATACCTGATTTAGTTGACAAGCATAGCACTCCACCAGTGGTAAATTCCCAAACTCCTTTACTAGCTGAATATCGGGATAGTTATTTTTCCCTTTAAAGCGATTTTGTAAAATTAACAATGTACTCTCAATACCTTCGTGAATATCCACAGGCTTCATATCCGACTCATCTAACCGGGAGAAATTTCGGAGAGATAAAACAATCGATCGAATGCGCTCAGTTCCTACTTTCATTGATGATAAAATTTTCGCTAAATCTTCAATTAAAAAGTCTAACTCAATCTCTTCAATTCTATTGGAAATTTCCCCACTAGGTTGGGGATATTCCTGTTGATATAATTCAACCAGACCAAGCAAATTTTGAACATAATCATCAACATACTTAATATTGCCATGTATAAAATTTACAGGATTATTAATTTCGTGAGCGATCCCTGCAACTAACTGACCCAAAGAAGACATCTTTTCAGTTTGAATCAATTGAGTTTGAGTAGATCGTAATTGTACAAGTGTCTTTTCAAGTTGTTGAGATTTTTCTCTTTCTCGCGCTTCACTTTCTCGCAATTCTTCCTCCGCTTCTTGTCTTTCTACAATCTCTGTCTGTAATTGTTCTAAAGCTTGCCTTAAATCCGCTGTGCGCTCTTCAACTCTAATTTCTAATTCTTCATTTGCTCTTTGAAGTGCAATCTCAGCACGTTTGCGATCGCTAATATCATTACCAATACACAACAGCCCTGTAAACTTTCCCCGATCATCTACAAGTGCTTTATTTCGCCAAGAAACCCAAATTAATTCTCCATTGTGACAACTATTTTCGTATTCGTTGCCGATATATATTTCCGGGTTTTGTAACATATCTCTAGCCATTAATTCCAGATCGTTTCCAGAAGTATCTTTCTGTGGAATAATTGTGCCGATCGCATTCTTTCCAATGATTTCCTCCTCTGAATATCCAAAAAATTTTTGGGCAAAATTATTAAAAAAGGTAATATTACCAAGAGTATCCACTTTCATAATAATACTGTTAGCATTTTCTACCAGTTCCCGATACTCAACTTCATTCTCTCGCAATTTCTCGATTGTATATTGTACAATTTCGCGTAATTTTACGGGTTCATCCGTCCATTTAAACACTAAAATTCCCGTCAATAACGCCAGTAAACCACCCCCAATTCTCAGCCAAATAGTAACTGGTAAACTTGACGGCCATCCTCCCCTGGGAATTCCTGCTAACTGCCAATAACCATTAGGAAATTCTACTTTCATAATAACTGGATTTTTCTGAAAAATTGACTCGTCACCAAAAAATATTTCTCCTGATGCTCCCGATCCATTTTTGCCCCGCACAGCATATTGCATTTGCTCTGAAGAGTTGTAGAGTCCAGCTTTTTTAAATAGGATCTCTTGCTCAATCACAAAATTAATCAAGCCCCAAAAATCGCCGCTTTCGGGAGCTTCATTTTCGGGAGTAATAAAAATAGGGCTACGGTTGACAAATCCTACACCTCCTTGAATTAAATTAATTGGACCCAGCACAACAGATTTTCTAGTATTAATCACTTGCTCGATACTTTGGCGCTGTTGAGGATTTTGCCATAGATCGATGCCAATTGTACTTTTATTTCCCACTATGGGAGGGTAGGAATAAATTATAACTGTCCCCTTAGTCACAGTAATATTACGAATACCATTTTGCTGTGCAAACATGACTCTAACTTGAGAGTCAAATTCGGCATTTGTGATGTTTGGATTAACAGAAATTTGAGCTATTAAACCCCGTGCGAGAAATAGTTGGGAGTTCAACCCGCCTTCAAGTTTGGCTTGAACGGTACTTAATTTATTGAGCGCTTCAGCGCGAGTTTTTTGCTGAAATCTGTCTTGTTCTGAGCGATCGAGTAACCAGATACCTGATAACACTAATACTACTGCTGAAAGTGCTGCGAAGTAAGGGGAGATGCGGAATTTCATAAGTTAATTTTAGCCAATATTTTACAGTATAACTCTAATTGCAAAATGAGACTCGACTGAAAAACTGTACTACTTTATTTCTCAGGTGACAGTGCTTATGCAAGAACTAAGAAGGCGATCGCAGTCTAATTTTTTATTTAATTAGGTTAAAATAGAGAGACAAATTCTGAAGTTTTTTAACAGGGAATTAAATTGTGAATAATTCAATGCAAGAGCAGTTGATGGATGCGATCGCGCCTTATCGCGATCGCGTAGATTATCTGGAAGTTCGCACCGAACAAAGCGAGTCAACAGGCATTAGCTTTCGCGGTCCGCAGTTAGACGGCGTTAACCGCAGTTTTTCCCTCGCTGGCGGCATCCGTGCCTGTCATAAGGGGGGATGGAGTTTTGTGACTTTTAATGGCTTAGCTGAACTAAAAAACCGCATTGAGGAAGCAATTTCTCAAGCTCATTTAGTCGGTACAGAAACTACTCAATTGGCAGAAGTAGCGCCAATTCAAGATTATGTAGCTGTAGAATTTGGTCGCGATCCGCGCGGTGTTTCTCTGGAAGAAAAGCGCTCTTTAATGCAAAATTATAATCAGATTTTGCTAGATTTTGACTCGCGGATTCAGACGACAATGACAGGTTACAGCGAGCGATTTGGGATTACTTATTTTGTCAATTCTCAAGGTACTTCGATCGCCCAAGAACGCTTAGATATAACCGGGCGTTTTGGCGCGATCGCGCGGGGTGAAGGTGGTATAGTCCGTCAGGGTTTTGAATCAATCCACTCCCGCTCTGATTACAATGTTTTAATCAACATTGAAGACCAAGTAAAATCTGCGGCAATTCGTGCCATTAAACAGTTAGAAGCAACACCAGTTAAAGGCGGTCAATACACTGTAATTTTAGACCCCTATCTTTCCGGTGTCTTTATTCACGAAGCTTTCGGTCATTTATCCGAAGCTGATGGCATTTACGAAAATCCCAGAATGCAGGAGTTACTAACTCTCGGTAAACCATTAGCAATTCCACAGTTAAATGTAGTTGACGATGCAACTTTACCAGGACTTCCAGGGACGATGAAATACGACGATGAAGGTGTGCCGGCGCAATGCAAGTATTTAATTAAAGATGGAGTTTTAACTACCAGAATGCACAACCGCGAAACTGCTGGTAAAATGGGTGAAGTACCAACGGGAAATGCTCGCGCCTTGAGTGCTGGTTTTCCCCCAATTGTGCGAATGACTAATACTGCGATCGCATCTGGAGAACATTCTTTAGATCAAATGCTTGCTGATATTGAAGAAGGCGTTTATGCCGTGCGAATGTTAGGCGGACAAACCAATGGAGAAATGTTTACCTTTGCCGCAGCAGAAGGTTATACGATCCGCAATGGCCGTTTAGCTGAACCAGTTAGCGATGTCACACTAACAGGAAATGTGTTTCAGACATTGAAAGATATTGATGCGATCGGCGATGACTCTATTTATGCTTACGGCGGTTGCGGAAAAGGTGGCCAAGGCGGTTTACCCGTGAGTGTTGGCGGTCCACATTTACGCATTAAAAATGTCGTGGTTGGCGGCCGTTAGCAATTTAATAATGATATCGTTTCCGTTTAATTGGGTTTAATTGGGAATTGTATCACAAGAAGTTCTGTAGTTTGTAGTAAGCGCTTTAGCGCTATGAGCGCTTACTACGAACCAGTAGCGATCGCCAGTAGTATAGTTCAGGGCGTAACTTTTTAGACTTCATAAAAAAACCCGGTTTTTTGAGGAAACCAGGTTTATTTAAACCAACTAAAAGAGGAGAGAACGTTAATAACTAGGTTAGGTGCGTTGGATAATCTGTCAACAACGCCTTCAAATTTATATCGGAATTATGCAGCAACCAGGTTTCTGAACCAGAATTCGCGATCGAGGCGATTACCCTTAAACCAGAAACCCGTTTTTTTCATGGTTGCGCCTAAACCCGATCCTCAATACCCGATCGCCAACAATTTTAGGCTGTGGTTGCTCTAAAGCTGTCTCATTTCGTTTTCGAGAATGCGGATCAAATTTTCATCACCGTTAGCCTTGGCTACGTCTAAACGATGTACCAGTCTCTTTTGCAGGTTAGCGCGGTGGGTTTCAGCTACCTTTGTCAAGTTTCTTTGGCCGATTCTGTTCATGGCGAACATTCCTTTTGATTCATTTGTGTATTCTTATATTCCCAATATAACGCACTGACCGGAAACTGCATAGCAAAGTTACTAAAACTTCATACTAGGCGCGGACTATTGACTTTTTGGATCGATTCGGTTACTCTTATATCCAAATATTTACAGAGCTTAAGTTGATAATTTAATCAAGTTCCAGAAAGATATAGCCCAGAGCCGACAACCGAAGTAAAATAGAACATTCGGCAATAATCTCAACAATTAGCAATTACCAAAATACTTTATGAAAGCGATCGTCTTCGATCTACCTGGAAGCCCCGAAGTCCTAAAACTTATCGACATACCAGCCCCAACCATTCAGCACGATCGAGAAATATTAGTCCGACTGCGGGCTGCCGGTGTCAATCCCATTGACATAAAATTGCGACAAAGAGGCGCGTTAAAACAACCAGAAAATACTCCTCACATTTTGGGGTGTGATGGTGCTGGCGTAGTCGAAGCGATCGGCACAAAAGTACAAAAATTTCAAGTTGGAGACGAAGTTTATTTCTGTAATGGCGGTGTCGGTGGTTTAACCGGAAATTATGCCGAATTAACAGTAATAGACGAACGTTTTGCCGCCAAAAAACCCACTTCCATCAGTTTTTCTGAAGCCGCCGCCGCCCCTTTAGTTTTAATCACGGCTTGGGAATCTCTTTGCGATCGCGCCCGACTACAAGCCGGTCAAAAAGTATTAATTCTCGCCGGTGCTGGCGGAGTTGGTCACGTCGCCATACAATTAGCTAAACTTAAAGGAGCCGATGTTTGCACCACAATTAGTTCCGAAGAAAAAGCTAATTTTGTTAGAGAATTAGGCGCAGACTTACCAATTTTCTACAAAAATACAGACGTTGTAGATGCAGTTTTAGGCTGGACAAAAGGGAAAGGAGTAGATATAGCTTTTGATACCGTAGGCGGCGAAACATTTTATCAAACATTTTCCAGCGTTCGGATTTATGGAGATGTCGTCACCATTTTAGAACCCGACTCCACCTTGGGGAATTTGAAAACAGCGCGGTTACGAAATCTCCGCATTAGTTTAGAATTAATGCTCACCCCAATGTTACATGGTTTAGTAGATGAACAAATACAACAGGCAAAAATTTTAGAAGAATGCGCTCATTCGATCGATAGCGGCTTATTAAAAATCAAAGTAAGTAATAAATTCCCCCTCGAAGAAGCCGCCGCCGCACACAAATTACTAGAATCAGGATCAATTACAGGTAAAATTGTTTTAGTTAATTGTTAATTGTTAGTTGTTAATTGTTAGTTGTTAATTGTTAGTTGTTAATTGTTAATTGTTAATTGTTAGTTGTTAGTTGTTAGTTTTCCCAATCATCAATTACCAATTTAAAATGACATCACAACTAAATGTTAGCATCAAAGGTCAAGGATTTCCCATACTGTGCTTGCATGGTCATCCCGGTTCAAGTCAATGTATGTCAGTTTTTACCGATCGCCTATCTCAACGCTACCAAACTTTAGCCCCCGATCTCCGAGGCTACGGTAGCAGTCGCGCTACTAAAAATTTTGACATGAAAGACCACCTCACTGACCTCGAAGCACTCCTAGACAAATTTCAAATTAACCAATTCTCGATCCTGGGATGGTCCCTTGGAGGAATTTTAGCCCTCGAATTAGCCCTCCGTTACCCCCAGCGAGTCACCGGTTTAATTTTAATCGCCACCGCCGCTAAACCCAGAGGAAATCATCCATCGATCGCCTGGAATGATTACCTATACACCGGTCTAGCAGGAATTATCAACTGGTCGATCCCCAGTTGGCAATGGAATATAGATACTTTTGGCAAGCGATCGCTTTTCAGATACTTAATTCAACAGCACACAGCCACAGCCTACAAATACCTAGCATCCGCCGCCGCCCCAGCCTACTTACAAACCTCTCGATTCGCCACCAACGCCCTTAATCAAGCGCTCAAAGCAGGATACAACCGATTAGCCGATTTATCCCAAATTCACTGTCCCTGCTTGGTTCTGGCAGGGAAATCAGACTGCCACATCACATCTGAGTCTAGCTTAGAAACAGCCCATCACCTCAAAAATGCTCAGTGGCAGTGTTACCCAAATACAGCCCATCTTTTCCCTTGGGAAATACCAGATCAGGTAGGATCTGATATTGACCGTTGGATTGATAATTTGCCCCTGGAGAAGTAGGCGATCGCAGGAGTTCTAAGTCCTATTGTCATTTGACAACAGCAGATAATTTGTTGTATTTTTATAGAGTAAGAATGTCGTAATTTTTGCAAAACCTCGTAACTAGAGGATGCTATGATAATATATCCAACTATTGAAGACAAAATC
The DNA here is from genome assembly GCA_001698425.1 of Oscillatoriales cyanobacterium USR001. Taxonomy (GTDB): domain Bacteria; phylum Cyanobacteriota; class Cyanobacteriia; order Cyanobacteriales; family Microcoleaceae; genus Kamptonema. The sequence goes on from MBRE01000055.1 coordinate 207,634, forward strand.
GCTGACCGGATTGCTAGAAGTTCTGGCGAAGTCTTTATCCGTAAAGACTTTGACGATATCGCCGATTATAACCAGGTTGGTCGTAGTCTTTGCCAGTTAGTGGCAAAAGGCAAAATCGTTAGAATTGGCTATGGTCTATATGCCAAAGCTGGCATATCCCCTTTGTCAAAGCGCATATTACCCCGTAGAGGATTGCGTGACCTGGCAACTGAAGCTTTAAAGAAACTCAAAGTAGAAGTAGTGCCCTCAAGCTATGACCGGGCTTACAATGAGGGTTTTTCAACCCAAATTCCAACTGGACGGGTGATAGGGGTTAAAGGGCGTGTGTCTCGCAAGATTGGCTATGACGGGAAATATGCAGTCTTTGAATATGTCTCCTGATCCAGAGTTGGTTCAACAAATTGCCGCTGAACTCGGCGTTGATGCCTCCTTCATCGAGAAAGACTGGTATGCTATGCGGATTATTGCCGCCCTTATAACTGTCAATACGAATGGTGTGCGGCTCGTGTTCTCCGGTGGAACCAGCCTATCCAAAGGTTTTGGCCTGATCGAGCGTTTCTCGGAAGACCTCGATTTCAAGGTCATCCTGCCCGAAACTGGCTTTAACCGAACTGAACGCCGGCACTATCGTATGCAACTCGTTAATGCAATCCGCTCGGCGAGTTCCGAATGGTCACTTGACGATGGCGACATTCACTCCCACGACGAAGGACAATTCTTTGATTGTCAAATCACTTATCAGCAAAACTTCGAGCTAGTAACGGCGTTACGCCCTCATATCAAGCTGGAGGTCACTTTTAAGCCGCCAGCTTTGCCTGCTCTTGAAAAATCGTTGCAATCTTTTATCGCTCTGGCTATGGGGAAACCGCCTGAAGTTTCAGCGATCGCCTGTGTCTCGCCCATAGAAACGGCAGCCGATAAACTCAGCGTTCTGACTTGGCGAGTGCTATCTCGACAGCGTGACAGTCAAAATGACGATCCAACACTGATTCGTCACCTGCATGATCTGACAGCCTTGGAAAATTTGATCGCCACATACCAGGACTTCCCAAATCTGGTTGTTAAACTTCTGGAGGAGGATGTGGTGAAACGAGGTAAAGACCTCTCAGTAATGCCGCCCAACGAGCGTTTACAAAGAATGCTGCAACATCTGGAAGACGATCCAATCTATGCAAACGAATACTCGCGCTTCGTTACTGGTATGTCTTATGCCCCAGAGGATAACCGCCCCTCATTTAGCCAAGCTCTTTCTACTGCTCACCACATCGTTAGCGGAATTGAATCAGCTTTCGCCAATTCTGCTTGAACTGGAAAGTAAAGATTTTAAGCACATTTTTGGTTAGTCTTTAAGGCTGACCGCTAAGGACTGGCCAAATCCCGCGATCGCTAATCTTTCCCAAGTCTTCCCCGATCGTTAAATTTTCTGGCTTACAGCGCTTAACCGTAACCATGATACCTATAGCCCCTTCATTTTCTAAATCTTCAATGTAACCAGCTTTTTCGATCTCTGCCTCCGATTCTGTGAGAAAAGGTCCAAAATAGTAGGTGCAGAGGGGGGCTTGGGTGACAATTTCTACCCACCAAGCCAGACCAAAAAAGTTGAGCGCGTTAATTAATTGTTCTTTCATGTTTTTGTATCAATTTGGTAATGTTTCCAGGGTAGTAGAGGCTCTGAGAAAGCCTTCGTTATTTACACTTTGTTATACTCTGTTACATTTCTTTTTTCAATCACCTGAATTGTGTATCAATGTGAAACCTAGTTGACCTCGCTGACGATAAATTTCATACAGAGCCATACCAGTAGCCACCGATACATTCAGACTGGGAGTGTTACCCTTGAGTGGAATTGAAACCAATTCATCACAACAACGCTGTATCAAAAGACTCAAACCGTCACCTTCACTACCAACAACTAAAACCACAGGTCGAGCCAACTTTCCACTAAACTGTACTGTATGTAAAGGTTTGCCATCCTTGGACGCAGCGCCGTAGATCCAAAAACCAGCAGCTTTTAATTCTTCTAAAGCGCGGCTGAGGTTGACCACCCTTGCCACTGGAAAGTTCTCTAAAGCTCCGGCTGCCACTTTCCGCACCGTCGCCGTAATTCCCACTGCCCGCCGTTGCGGGATGACCATTCCTTGGGAGCCCAAAGCTTCTGCTGTCCGAATAATTGCTCCTAAATTGTGGGGATCGTTGAGCCCCTCGGCTACTACTATTACTGGTTGTTCGCAAGCAGATTTGGCTTTGGCAATCAGTTGACTGAGATCCTTGTAGTCGTAAGCCGCAACTTGAGCGGCGATACCTTGGTGAATGGCGCGATCGGTTATTTGATCTAGTCGTCGGAAATCAACTTCATCAATAATGCTGCCATTGGCTTTAGCTTGATTGAGCAAGCTATGAAACCGGGGATCGTATCGCAGTTGAGGTGTCACCCAAATACGGTTAAGGGTGCGTTCTTTTTCTAAAGCGGCCTGAAGGCTATGACGACCGTAAATTAGTTCCGTCTCTTCTTCTAAAGTCTCAGATGATGGTTCTTCAAAGGAGCGATCGTTTCTAGTATGACTCTTTTCTGGGATCTCTGGTTGATTGCTGACTTTGACGATCGCTCTTTCTGGTCGATCTTTGTGATTGTTGGTCTTAACAATTCCTTTTTTGGAAACAATCGGCATTGGGGATTCTTGAGGTTTGGCCGTTGAAGGCGATCGCTTAACTGGTCCAACCGAAATATTTTCCCCTGGACGAGACTTAATCTCAATCCGGGGAGCCGATTTTCCCTCCAGATGACGACCTTTGATCAAAGGTTTATTATCTGAGTGCTTGCGTTGCAGATTTGGTCGAGAAGGTTTTTTCATCTTTTTTTAATTGTTAATTGTGTGTTGTTAGTTGTTAATTGCTCAATTGAAAACAACTATAACTATCGATCGAGTTCGACAAGATTCAAAAGTTGAGCCAATCTTGGGGGATCGGTGAGGTATAGGTATCCCACTAAAGTTTCTAAACTGGTAGCCTGTTGATAAATTTCAGGATTTAGCCGCTTCGGACAGCGGTCTGTAGCATTACGACCTCTCTTGACAATTTCTAACTCTCTGGTAGTTAAATGGGGCGAAAGTGCTTGCAAATGGCGAGCTTGAGTTTCGGCTCGGACTTGTGCTACTACTAGCTCGTGATAAGCTTGCGATCGCTTCGGCGGCATAATGTAAGATGTTCTGACGAACAATTCATATACTGCATCACCAAGATAAGCCCACGATGCGGGGGAGATCCTTTCAACTTCCCCAATTTTGAGGGTTGTGGTATGCACCAGTTTTAAACTGATGTCTAGTGAAGTTAGCTCCGGCTGGTTATCTGCGATCGCACACATAATTGCTGTTTTAGGATTTCTGCCGAAATTTGTTACTTTTAGCGATTACTTTTCTAATTATTTTCTTAGCTAGAGTGCGATCGCACAGTTTCATTCCTTATTCTTTCCGCCACTAAGTATTTTACAACATTTCCATAAAAATTTGCTATCCAGCACGCTTGAACCGGATAGCCAAATCAATCAAAGTTATTGTCAAGCTTCCTTGACAATTTTTACCGCATCCTCCACCGAATTCTGCAAAGATAAAAACTTCTCTAAGCGAACCAGTTTTACAGTCTGAGTCACGCGGGGATTCGAGACTACTTGTAATGTACCTGCTAAACCTTGGGCTTTCTTGACTAATTGCACAAGCGCGCCCAAACCAGAACTGTCAACAAAGTCTATCTGAGATAAGTCCAAAATTAGGTGCTTTGGGCCTTCATCGATACACTTTTCCAGCACTTTCCGAAAGGTCGCCTCTGAAAAAGCGTCTAATAAACCTGTTAGACGAAATAGCTGATAGTTATTCCTGACTTCGCGAGTGCCTCTGAGGCTAACGGTCAGGGTCAATGGCTCAGGAATGACACCCTCCTACATAGTGCTTAAGTCGAGGCTCCATTGTAGATGTTTTTTTATATTTTGTCTACTAAAGAAACCAGGTTTTTCGCGTAAGTCCTGTGAGATTTTGGTATTTAAGCCGAAACTTCTAAGGTTTTAACAGATCCCAGCTTAGACTCACGCATCGCCAACACAAAACGCTCAAACAAATAATCTGCATCGTGAGGGCCAGGACTAGCTTCTGGGTGATACTGAACCGAGAATAGCGGTAGAGACTTATGCCGCAAACCAGCTACAGTGCGATCGTTTAAATTTAGGTGAGTAATTTCTACCTCTGGGGCCAAAGAATCAGGATCGATCGCAAACCCGTGATTTTGGCTAGTAATTTCAATCCTTTCCGTTAAACCCGCAGGCTGATTTAATCCCCGGTGTCCAAACTTCAGCTTAAAGGTATCAGCACCCAAGGAACGACCTAAAATTTGATGTCCCATACAGATACCAAATATTGGCTTTTCCGACTTTAACAAAGCCTTAGTCGTCTCAATCCCCTCTGTCACCGTCGCCGGATCGCCAGGACCATTGGACAGAAAAATCCCATCAGGATTGTATTTCAGAATTTCCTCTGACGGAGTGTTTGCCGGTACAACAATGACTCGACAGCCATAACTTGCCAAACGTCGTAAAATGTTACGTTTGATCCCAAAATCAACTGCTACCACTGTTAGCGCTTCGCCATCTGATTTAGGGGAATCACCAAACTCCCAAATCGCTTCTGTGGGCTCGGACCACTCATAAACTGTACCAGTAGTAACTTCCCGAACCAGATTTAATCCTGCCATATTTGGCGCTTGCTGCACTTGCTCTAAAAGTTCAGCGGGATCGATAATTTCCGTAGAAATACCGCCATTCATCGCCCCAACTGTACGAATTTTTCGAGTTAAGGCGCGGGTATCAATTCCGTAAATACCAGGAATGCTGTGTTCTTTGAGGTACTCTGACAAAGATTGAGTAGAGCGCCAATTGCTAGGTTGATGGCAGATATTGCGCGCGATCGCCCCCCGCACTTGGGGACCATGAGATTCTTCGTCTGAGACATTCACCCCCGTATTGCCTAATTCTGGATAGGTAAAAGTCACAATTTGACCACAATAACTAGGATCGGTTAACACCTCTTGATAACCGGTCATCCCAGTATTAAAAACTACTTCTCCGACGACAGTACCGTTAGCGCCAAATGACCAGCCGCGATAGGCTGTACCATCGGCAAGAACTAAAAGAGCGGGTTGTGCATTAGAAAGTGACATGGAGTTTTTAATTAGTTTTGCTTTTGAAGTTTCTATCTTTAAAATAGGAGTTGAGCGTAGAAACCGCGAAAAATATTAACCTTAAGTTCGCGCCGATGTCAAACTGAATTATAACTATAATTTCTAAGTTTTGATTAAACAGTGTCAATTTATACCCACCGACAAAAATCTTAGCTATAATTGTGTTATCGCGTTTGACCAAAGTATGCTTTACCAATCTAATCCCGACTCCACCTCTGTTTCAGTTTCCAGATTGAAAATGCCACAAATGCACGCTAATAAATTCCGTAGGAGTTGGGTGTTGGCCGCCACAGCTATTTCTACAGTGGGTTCAATCCTAGTTTATACTGCTGTCCTTCCCCATTTATCAGTAGCTCAGGAACATGAAGGCTGTTTTATGCGGAACTCATCAGGAAAAATTATCAGTTTGAATGAATCGGTTTGTGGTATTAGCCCTCAAGGGTTACTCCCGACTCCGGCTAAGTCAGGGGTATTTCAAGCTAAAATAAAACGCCGAGTGGCTAATATCCCAGTGATTGATGTCACCTTTAATGGCAAACAGCAATTTGAGATGATGGTAGATTCTGGGGCAAGTTTGACGGTGATCACGCCCAAAATGGCAAAAGCTTTGGGGATAATTCCCAAAGGAAAAATCAGAGCTAATACACCAAATGGACCGGCAACTATGGATGTGGGTCAGGTTAGTTCCTTGCAGACTGGTGGTTTGGAAGTTAAAAATGTTAGTGTGGCGATCGCTCCTACATTAGATATTGGACTCTTAGGGCATGACTTTTTTGGGAATAAAGATGTAACTATTAAGGAAAATGTGGTGGAGTTTCGCAATCGCTCTTAAAATAACACGGGAACCAGGAAATATTAAAATATTTCTAACGGTTTTTTGTGTTTTTGGGCGATCGCGCCCCGCATCTTCGACAATTTGGGATAGTTGCTTTAGGATTGTCCAAATTACTTCGAGAGTTTCAGGAGGTAATTTTGCCATATTGCCAATTTTAGACTGCCAAAGCAATTATCTCACAAAATGGCTAGGTGGTTGCACGCACTTGATTTCTCGAATAGTGTAATGTTAACCATCAAGTTATTTATTTTTCAGTCCTATTTAACCTGATACTGATTCAAGAATGCCTGAAGTTGCTTTTCCTGAAAACCTTTTGCCATTTCACATACTCTTTCCGCAAAAGGAATCCATTGCTCATCTAACTTTTTCAACTCTTCGGCTTGTTTGATCAGCGCTTTTAGATTACCTTTTTTTGCTAAATCATACAAAATTTCCATTTTTTCTGGTGGTGGAATTACCAAATATTCAACTGAGGCAGATTCAATCGAGGCTATTTTAGGAGTTGGCAGTGGTAATCGGGTTGACTCTGCATAAACCCAAGATAACTTTAAATGCTTCTGCAATAATTCAAGGATTTCTAACACTTGTACAGGTTTGGGTAGAAACGCATTAGCCCCAGCATCTAAACTTTCGTATTGAGACGATTCAAAAACACTGGCAGAGGAAACAATCACCACTAAATCTTTCAATTCTTCTACATTTCGCAGGTGGCGTAATAACTCAAAGCCATCCATGACTGGCATTACTAAATCAACAATAATAGCATCAGGAATTAACTCCGTCGCCATTTCTAATCCCTGGCTACCGTTTGCTGCTTCAAATACTTCAAATCCTATCGGAGTCAGTAAACTGGTAATCACAGAACGATTTTCCCATCGGTCATCAACTACTAATATTTTCTGTTTATTCCCTGTATAGCCGATAATATTTAACTGCGATTCTCCAGTGGGTTTCAGAGTAAATTGACTGTCACAAGGTAAGTCTAAATCAAACCAAAAAGTGCTCCCAGCACCTAGTTGACTTGTGACTAGAATATTACTCTCCATTTTTTGCACAATTTTCGAGCTAATAGTCAATCCTAAACCAGTACCTTCTGATTTGCGTTTTATATCACCAACTTGTTCAAAGGGAGAAAATATTTTTTGCATTTGTTCATAACTCATGCCCACGCCAGTATCTTCAATTTGAAACCGGATTTTGTTAATAGCATTGAGATTACTTGCTTCAGATTCAACGGCGAGGGACTTCACCAGTCCGACTTTAAAAGTAACACCGCCTGTATCTGTAAACTTGACTGCATTACCTAAGAGATTAATTAGGACTTGTCGTAAGCGTTTCTCATCGGCTTGTACGCTAATTGGTAAAGTTCGATCGAATTGATTAATAAAAGTAATGCCTTTTTGTTCGGCTTTAATCCGGCAAATTTCACTAACTCCTTGCAGGAAAGAGGGAAAATGCAATTCGCTAGGATTCAGATCCATTTTGCCAGCTTCAACTTTAGAAAGGTCTAAAATATCGTTAATTAAGGTAAGTAAGTGAGTGCCACATTGATTGATGATTTCTAAACCTTTGAGTTCTGTTTCTTGAAGAGATTGAGAGCGCATTAAAATTTGAGCATAGCCCATAATGCCGTTCAGGGGAGTTCGCAATTCGTGGCTCATATTAGTCAGAAATTCGCTTTTGGCAAGGTTTGCTACTTCTGCTGCACGTTTGGCTTGCTGTAATTCAATTTCAGTTAGTTTGCGATCGGTAATGTCTGTATGAGCTCCGACTAAACGAGTAGGTCGATTTTGGGCATCTTTTTCTACGGCTTTAGCGCGGGCAAGAATCCACCTATAACTCCCGTCTTTGCAAAACATCCGAAATTCAACATGATAGATAGGAGACTTACCGGTGAGATGGTTATTGATAGCTTCATAGGCGTTTTGTATGTCGTCTGGATGTACCAATTTTTCCCAAGAACTGAAAGCATTGACGATTTCGTGGTCTTCGTAGCCTAGCATAATTTTCCACTGGGGGGAAAAATAGACTTCATTAGTATCAATTCGCCAATCCCAAATTCCTTCATTGATGCTCTGCATAGTTAACCGAAAGCGTTCTTCACTTTTCTGTAAAGCTACTTCAACTTGTTGACGATCGCTTATTTCTTGTTGTAATTGTAGATTTTGTTTGTCTAGTTCAGATTCAGCTAACTGTCGGCTTTCTTCGCTGAGTACCAATAGCCAAGTGCCAATTCCTATTAACACAAATAAGGCGGCATACAAAGCCAAAAAAGTTCCTATTAATTTCTCAGCAATTTCTCTGGAAATATCTGGTGAATGCCAAATTCCTTCGTAATAAACAAGGGCAATAATTAATCCAGTTAATGTAGAAATTGATGTGAAGCTTCCCAGAAATTTAACAATTCTCAAGCTTAATAATTGGGATAATTTTTGCTGAAAAATCGACTGAATAACACTGGTAGCAATCTTTTCTAAGTCTAAGGAAATATCTGTTTTGCAGCGATCGTGACAACGAGCATCAAGACTGCAACACAGCGAACAAATTGCACCGTCATAAACTGGACAAAAAGCTGTATCGGCAGGCTCATATTTTTGTTCGCAAATGCAGCAATTAATCAGGGAATCGAGAGAATCGTATTTATTACTTTGGCGATAGATGTTTTCCCTGGCAATATAATATTTTCCTTTGGTAAGAAAGGCGAATATTGGAGAGAGAACAAATGCTAATCCCATTGCAATGAAGGGTGCGTAAGCCTGAGCGTAAATCCCAAAAACTCCTACAAAAGCGAGAATTGATCCGACAGAAGCGATCGCCATTGAGCCAAATCCTACAGGATTAAAGTTGTAGAGGTAAGCTCGTTTAAATTCGATGTAAGGCGGACTGATGCCTAATGGTTTGTTAATTACTAAATCAGCAACTATAGCTCCAATCCAAGCAATTGCTACGTTAGAATATAGCCCTAAAACTGTTTCTATAGTTTCAAAAACTCCTAACTCCATCAATAATAAGGCTATGAATATGTTAAATACTAGCCAAACAACTCTACCTGGATGGCTGTGAGTGAGTCGAGAAAAAAAGTTCGACCAAGCAAGAGAGCCGGCATAAGCATTAGTAGCGTTAATTTTGATTTGAGAAACGATCACAAAAAGTACGGCTACTGATAAAACTAAATTGGGATCGGAAAATATATCGGCAAAGCCTGTCAGATACATTTGAATGGGCTGTTTAGCATCAGCAATGGTTTTGCCGTGTTGAATGGCTAAAGATGCTAAAAAAGCGCCTCCTAACTGTTTTGCTACTCCTAAAATAATCCAACCTGGCCCCGCTAAAACCACAGCAATCCACCATTGAAAGCGGTTGTTTTCTGTTTTGTCTGGCAAAAATCGCAGGTAGTCTACTTGTTCCCCTAGTTGGGCAATTAAAGAAAATGATACGGTAGCGGCTGTGCCAAATAATAGGGGATCGAAGGCGGAACCGCTGGGGGATTTACCAGCAAAATGAAACCAATTGGTTAAGGCATTAGGCTCTTTCCAAAGTACAAAAATGTAGGGCAGAATCATTAATGTTAACCATAGAGGTTGCGTCCATAAATGTAGTTTGTTGATTAAGGTTACGCCATAGAAAACTATGGGGAGAATAATCAGGGAACAAAAAATGTAGCCGAGAGATAAAGGGAGGTGAAAATAAAGTTCTAGTGCCTGGGCCATAATTGCGGCTTCTAGGGCAAAGAAAATAAAGGTGAAGGAAGCATAAACTAAAGAGGTGATGGTTGAGCCAATGTAACCAAATCCTGCACCTCTGGTTAATAAATCAATATCAATGTTGTATTTTGAGGCGTAGTAAGAAATTGGTAATCCTGCTAAAAAGATAATAATTCCTACGGTAATAATTGCCCAAAAGGAGTTGGTAAAGCCGTAGTTGATTACTAGGGAACCGCCGATGGCTTCTAGGGCTAAAAAAGAAATGCCACCTAATGCGGTATTTGCTACTAGAAATTCTGACCATTTTCTAAAGGATTTGGGAGTATAGCGAAGGGAATAGTCTTCTAGGGTTTCATTGGCAACCCAGGTGTTGTAATCCCGTCTTTCTTTAATTATTTTACGAATTTTTGTGGTCATATAGGGGAAGGAAGAGGAAGTAATGCTTTTCGGCTAAAAAAATGGAATGTTTCTTGTAATCTTTTAGGTAGTGCAACAATTAATTAAAGGTTCTTGGCTGATCTTTTCTAATCCTACTGAGTTTAATAATTCTGCCCAAGCATTAGCTAAATGGGAATCCTGGGGGTTGGATTTTCTTAATTCAGCTAAGGAAGTAATTGTATCATGCCAAAGACCAGATTGAGCATAAATGGCGGGGCGATTTATGGGTGCGGCGTTGGCTAAATCCTTGGCTAAAGTAGGATTTATTTCGACGCGGCGAGTCCATCCACTGACTACACTATCTCCGCTGCGGTCTTCGCGATCGCAAATTATCTCAAAGTACCATTTGTAATATTTGTTTAGTTCTAAGGTTGGTGCATTTTTAGGGAGGGTAAAGCTAATAATTCCGGGAGTTCCGGCAATTGTAAATACTGTCTGATAAAGTTTGTTTTCTCGTTCGTCAACGAGTTCAAACTCTACTTCAAAACTCTCTCTTAAATTCATATTGGTGACAGTTTTGTTGCACCCATAATTATCTTTTTTATCTACGCTTTTAGCTGTAGCGTGAGGCACATATAAGAAAAATGTTGGGCGATCGGCGGTGGTTAGTGCTAAACTTGTGGGTGGTAGTAGTGCGGTGAGAGAATTTATGGAATTGTAGCAAGGACAGCGCGATCGCGACTCTTGCCGTCTGGCTAAGGCTGGTGCAGATTCCTCTGGTGGGGTAAACTGAATTTGATTGAGGTGAATTAATGGCGACTGCGAGACGACAATTGTTGGCCAAATCAAGGTTAAAATTAGGGAAAATAAGGCTAATACCAGTATTTTCAAATGTCGCAAAAATTTACTTTTAGCCATAAAAATCTGTGTTCCAAAATGTCTAAAATTAGAATCATAACTCTGCTGACTGATTTTGGTTTAAGGGATGTTTATGTTGGGGTGATGAAAGGTGCGATCGCTCAAATCAATCCACAACTAACAATTATCGACCTTACCCATGAAATCCCGCCCCAAAATATTAATGCTGGTAGATTTTGCCTGATGACTGCTTATCCTTATTTTCCACTCTCGACGGTGCATATTGCTGTTGTCGATCCCGGAGTTGGCAGCAATAGACGTAGTGTAGCAGTGGAATGTGCTAATTGTGTGCTAGTTGGACCGGATAATGGCTTATTTAGCGGGATTTTGAGTCAGGAGAATGCGATCGCGGCTGTCGAATTGACTAATCCCAAATATTGGCTTACATCTCAACCTAGCAATACTTTTCACGGTAGAGATATTTTGGCAACGGTGGGTGCTCATATTGCTAATGGTGTTCCCTTACAAGAGTTTGGAGAGGCGATAGATCCTAATAGTCTAGTGCGATCGCCTATTCCAGATTGCATTCCCACAACAGACGGTGTAGATGGCTATATTCAGTATATAGATTATTTTGGCAATTTGATTACTAATATCCCTGGAAATTTAGTGGCGGGTAAAAATTGGACTGTCGCGATCGCGCAGGCAAAAGTTGATTTTCAATCTCCTCAACATTCTATCATCGCCAGTGGCAAAAGTTACAGCAGCACCGAACCTGGTAATCCGATCGCTTTAGTTGCTTCTCATGGTTGGGTAGAAATTGCTGTTTATGGGGGTAATGCTCAAGCTTTTTTAGGGATAGATTGGGGGGCAAAAGTACAAGTTAAATTTGGTAATTCGTGATTGGTAATTGGTGATTGTAATTGGTAATTGGGATACACAGATTTTACAGATTCCTCTGATTTCACCGACTAAATAATCATTCCTCTAACTAATCCGTGTAATCCGTGTAATCAGTAAAATCCGCGATCGTAATTGGTGATTGGCGCGATTTGATGTACAATGATTTGTCAGGATCTAAAAAAGCGGATATAAACCAAGTGAAAAGAAGGTATTTACTATTAGGGGCTTGCGCCCTCACCCTAAGTCAATTAGCAGCGGGATGCGGAACCAAGAGGACGCTTAAAGTGCGATCGCTAAAAAATTCCATCTACCCCCAAATTGTTAATGAATTTAACAAATTGCAACCATCATCAGTTTTACAAATTATCACACAAACGCAGTTAGAAGAATTATTTAACATATTGCAAACTTGGAAGGCTAAAACCTTACTAAACAACTCAGGTAAAGAACCGGAAAAAGCCGATTTAGTAACCATCGGTGATTATTGGTTAGCCAAAGCTATTGAACAAAAATTAATTCAACCTATTGATACCACAAAACTAAAAAACTGGTCGAAATTACCTCCTGCTTGGCAAACATTAGTCAGGCGTAATGATTCCGGTTTGACAGATGAAAAAGGCAAAATTTGGGCAGCACCCTATCGCTGGGGTACGACAGTAATAGCATATCGAATTGATAAATTTAAGTCCTTGGGTTGGACTCCTAAAGATTGGAGTGATTTGTGGCGAGAAGAATTGCGCGATCGCATTTCTTTGTTAGATAATCCCAGAGAAGTTATCGGCTTAACCTTAAAAAAATTAGGTAAATCTTACAATATCCGCGATCTCAATAAAGTCCCCAACCTCAAAGAAGAACTCACCCATTTACATCAACAAACTAAACTTTATAGTTCTAATGCTTACCTACAACCTTTGATTTTAGGAGATACTTGGGCCGCCGTTGCTTGGTCTGGAGATGTGTTACCTTTAATGCAAAGTCAGAAAGAAATTGCAGCCATAGTTCCCATTTCTGGAACATCAATGTGGGTAGATTTGTGGGTACAGCCGGCAGCAAATCCTAAATCAGATGTATCCTTAGCAGAAGAGTGGATAGATTTTTGTTTACAGCCAGAGATCGGTACTCAAATATCTCTATTCACTCAGGCTACTTCTCCTGTAATTCTGAATACTAATTCTTCAGAATTGCCAGATTTAATTCGGAATAATCAGATAATTTTACCGGAATCCGAGATAATTTCTAAGAGTGAATTTCTTTTTCCTCTCCCTGATGTAGCGATTAATCAATATCGCTCATTGTGGAAAGAAATTAGAAATATTAAATAGATACAATTCCCTAAATAATGAAAACAACCCCCCTTTTTTTCCCATCTTCTCTTTCCACTTCTTCCTATCTCCCCAGCATTATTGCCGGAGTCGATGAGGTTGGTCGAGGGGCTTGGTTTGGTCCCGTAGTAGCGGCTGCTTGCATTTTGCCAGACGATCTGCTAGAAGAATTGAAAACTTTGGGAGTGCGAGATAGCAAACAATTAAGTCCTGCCACGCGCTCTCGGTTGGCGATTAAAATTCAGGCTGTGGCCATAGATTGCCAAATTGGGGTAGCTTCTGTGCGAGAAATTGACAGAATTAATATTTTACAAGCTTCTCTATTGGCGATGAAGCGGGCGATTTTGAAGTTAAAAGTAACTCCTGAGCTTTGCTTAATTGATGGGGATCAGCGGATACCAAATTTGACGATTCCACAGCAAACGATAATTAAGGGAGATCGACTGTCTCTCGCGATCGCGGCTGCTAGTATTGTTGCTAAGGTATGGCGCGATGACTTAATCGTGCGGATGGCAGTAAAATATCCCGATTATGACTTGAAAAATAACAAAGGTTATGGTACGGCTAAACATAGATTAGGTTTGGCACGTTGCGGGCGATCGCCTTTTCATCGCACCTCTTTTAAATTTAAAAGTTAAATGTATTGAATGACTCCTTTTTAGGGAACCACAAAGACACGCTTGACACTAAGAAAGAAGAAGGGTTCCTATTACAAATTAATTGGGATTCAAGATTTCGGAAACTTTTAAATTTAGTTGCCTAAATCCAGGGGATTGTACTAAATCATCGTTGCTAAAATTACCTACTGTTACATAACTATTCGCTACCAGTTCTAATACTAAGATAGTTTGAGTTTGGGGATCGACAATCCAGTATTCAGGAATGCCACAATCTTGATACTGCATTCTTTTGGCGATGTAGTCTCTATCTCTTTGTATTTCTCCGGGGCTAACTATTTCAATAACTAACAGAGGAGGTATCATGTTGAGACGAATGGTGTTACGCTTTGATAGTTGTTTAATATGGTCTTCTCGGATAATCGTTAGATCGGGATAGCGGTTTTTGGGTTCCCCTCTGACTTCTAGTTCTAGTCCTTGTCCCCTAACGCGATCGCTTCCTAGCATTAAAGCAAAAACTAGAAAAAGACGATTAGCAATTTGGATATTAAATCCTGATTCTGGCGGCATTTCAATTAATTCTCCGTTGAATAATTCATAGAAGTTTTCTGAATTATCTTCGTATTCCAGATATTCTTCAAAGGTTTCAAATCGAGGTTTGATTGTTAGCATCTCATGTCCATTTCCTGAACGCTTAGTAGGAAGCTTTCTGATTAGTGTAGCTTAGGCTGTGCTGTTTGTCAAATCGTTGTAAAATTATTATTCAAGATTCACCAGAAAGTAGTGACGATTACAAAGTTATATATGCTAGATCGGCTAGTGGGCCGGATCGATCGCGATTTTCCATTCCTTTACAGGAATTGTTTGGTTAGGGGGGCTTCAGCGATCCAGAGGATATGTTTTATGACACAAACTAGATCGAGTTTGACAGCTTTTCTAATGAAACCAAACCATTCTCTGCAAAATCTATTTCTAAATGATATCCTGTCATCAAAGCTGTTCCCAGCAGCGGTTTATATCCAGAGGCTAAAATCGGGACGATTTTTTCGCTATTATCCCAAACAATAGTCGCTAAATGTATCGATAATAGGGCTTCACTCCCATCTGCTAATCTAGCAAGTGTAGTGGAATACAACGGCAGATTCATGGCACTAACAGCTTGGGGGGGTAAAGTCAGATGAGCGTTAAATCCTGTGTCAATGACGAAATCTATAGAAAACTCAGGTTGTTCAGGTAAACGGAATATCACAGGAATGATTGCTTTGTTGTTAATAAATTTCCCATAAATCATTATAAAATACGCTCACTTGCACCACCGAAGCTGACTGCTACATCATAACCAATCCGTATTGTAAATAATCTGGCTTGGGGGTTCTTTTGCTTTAATTTTAAAGCGCTTTCCACCCCAGTAGAATCGATGCTATATTCACCTGTTTCTGCATCAATTACGATCATTTTACCAAGGTTTTCACTGGACTCCACTTGTTGGCGAATATCATTTTCATAAATTTGTTGGGCTCTGTGGGCAACTTCGACCGCCGTCCAAAAAATAGCTTGCATGGTTATTTTACACTATGGTTTGCAGTTGATAATTTATAATCTTAGTATGTATTATAACATAAAATGTATTGAATGACTCCTTTTTAGGGAACCACTAAGACACTAAGACACTAAGAAAGAAGAAGAGTTGGTATTACTAATCTAGGGGATGAATAGGAATTGAAATTGTGAACTCTGTACCTTTTCCTAATACAGAATTACAAGTCAACTTACCGCCATGCTGCTCAACCACAATTTGATAACTAATAGATAATCCTAAACCAGTACCTTTACCAACAGGTTTAGTAGTAAAAAATGCGTCAAATAGCTTTTTACAAGTATCCTCGCTCATGCCAGGACCATTATCAAAAATCCGAATTATGACATTTGAAGCATCAACCTCAGTTTTAATTCTAATTTGGCTAGGATGAGCTTTAATTTCATCAGCAGTTCTTTCCTGATTGTACTCATCGATCGCATCGATCGCATTGCCAATTAAATTCATAAACACTTGATTGAGCTTACCAACATAGCATTCAACTATTGGTAAATTGCCATACTCTTTAATTACCATAATTTCAGGAAAAGAGGCGCGAGCTCTCAGGCGACTTTGTAAAATTAGTA
This sequence comes from Oscillatoriales cyanobacterium USR001, assembly GCA_001698425.1. Taxonomy (GTDB): domain Bacteria; phylum Cyanobacteriota; class Cyanobacteriia; order Cyanobacteriales; family Microcoleaceae; genus Kamptonema. The sequence continues at coordinate 223,637 of MBRE01000055.1, forward strand.
GAGTTCCCTCAATTCCTTCGTGAATATTAGCTAAACTCCTTTTATTATCATCCTTGCGAGAGAAATTTCTGAGCGATCGCACAATTTCCCTAATTCGATCGGCTCCTACTTGCATTGAAGATATCGCCTTCGGCAAATCTTCCAGCAAAAATTCTAAATCCATCTCCTCAATAAACTCGCCGATCTCCTGGTTTGGTGTTGGATAATGTTTTTGGTACAAATCAAGCAAACTGAGTAAATCTTCTGTGTAGTGATCGACATGAACCAAATTACCACAGACACAGTTTACGGGATTATTAATTTCATGGGCAACTCCCGCCACCATTTGTCCTAAAGAAGACATTTTTTCTGTATGAATCAATTGAGCTTGAGTTTGTTGTAGCTCATGTAAAGCTTCCTCTAACTGGGCTTTTTGCTGTCTCAATTCATGCTGCGATCGCACCGCTAAATCCTCAGCATATTTACGCTCAGTAATATCAACAATTAAACCCTCCAAAGCCAAAACTTCCCCAGAATTTGAACACACACCAATCCCTTGTTCCCAAATCCACTTAACATCTCCCGCCTTAGAAGTAATGCGATAAGTAAGTTGATATGGTCGATTTTCCTGCAAAGCAATTTGCACCGCCGTCCACAAACGCTCCTGATCTTCTGGGTGAGTAATCTCCGACAAAGAAACCTTATATTCCCCGATAAACTCCTGGGGATGATAACCAGTTAACTGATAACAACCCTCACTCACAAACTCCAAACTGCGATTATCATCATTCCGAAAACGGTAAGCCATTCCCGGCAAATTACCCATCAAAGTTGCCAAAGCCCGCTGACTTTCTTGCAACGCATCTTCCGCCCGTTTGCGATCGGTAATATCCGTCATTACCGATAACAAACACATCTCGCCACCCAAATTAATAATTTCAGCAGAGAGCAAAACCACTACTAACTTACCAGATTTTACCCGCAACTCATATTCACAATTACGGACAATTTCTTCTTCCTGCAAAGCCTCCCGAAATTTCACCCTTTCTTCGGGATTTACCCAAAGATTCAAATTAGTTACCGTGTTCCCAATTACTTCTTCAAGACTATAATCCATCAGAGTCAGAAAACTATCATTCACCTCAATAAAACGCCCATCAGAGAAAGAAGTAATCGCCATTGGATCGGGACTGCATCGAAAAGCCTTAGAGAATTTTTCCTCGGATAAACGTAACTGATGTTCGACTTTTTGGCGTTCAGAAATTTCACTTTGTAACTGTGCGATCGCCTCCTCTAACTGGCTAGTACGCTCTTGAACCCGCCTTTCCAATTCCTCATTAGCCTGTTGCAAAGCTTCTTCTGCCCGCTTTTGCTCAGTAATATCCTGAGTAACTTGGCAAAATCCACATAAATGCCCATTTTCATCACGCAAAGCAGTAACAATAATATTCGCCCAAAACCGCGATCCATCCTTACGAACTCGCCAGCCAACCTGTTCAAATCTTCCTTCTGCTATAGCAATATCTAATTTTTCAGCAGGCTTACCGAGTTTAATTTCTTCATCAGTATAAAAACAAAGAAAATGCTTACCAATAATCTCACTAGCAGCATAGCCTAAAATATCTTGAGCCCCTGAATTCCAACTAGCAACCAAGCCATTTATATCTAGCATAAATATGGCATAGTCTTTGACACCTTCAATTACCAAGCGCAGGCGTTCTCTTTCCTGACTAAGTGCAGCTTCCGCATATTTCCGCTGAGTAATATCTTCCACAAAACCTTCATAATAAAGCAATTCCCCATTGGCATTGCGAACCGCTCTAGCGTGTTCAGAAATCCAGATAATTGCTCCATCACGACGATAAATTTGCGATTCAAAATCTGAGACAGCATCGTGCTCTTGCAAAGCAGCGACAAACTCATCCCGCCGCCGAGGATCTACATAAAGCTGCTGCTCAATATCAGTTAACCTTGCCATCATTTCTTGACTAGAACTGTAACCATAAAGACGGGCAAGAGCAGGATTTGCACTAATATAACGTCCGTCTGGGGTGGTTTGGAAAATGCCTGAAACCGCATTTTCAAACATACTGTAATATTTTGCTTCCATTTGATGCAGTGCCTCCTCGACCCTTAGCTGATCGAGCGCATAATTTGATCGTTGTTGGTTGCCCACTTCTGTACCTGTTTGCTTAATAAAAGAACACAAAGAGTTTTTTTGAGTGCCTATATGAGTAAATTTGACTAACAGTTAACGGTTAACGGTTAACCGTTAAAAGTTAACCTTCGACATCTGGCAACTCAACACCCTGAAATAAAGTTATGCCCTGGCTGCTGTAGAGGAAATTTTTGCTACCGCTCTCACTCGCCTTGACGGTCAGCCAGTGCTAAATTAAACTATCAACTCTGTCATAGAGGTGTAACCTTTAAAGGTCGCATAAAAAACCAAGTCAAGTTGTATCAAAAAATTCAATATTACGTCAAATGATGACTGATTCCTCTTCACTGACTAATCAAGGTGCAGCCCTTGTTGCTTCTACTGAGGCGATGCCTGCGGTTGGCTACGCCTACGCGCCCGATCCTAACCTCTGGCCTGAATTGCTGCAACAATTATTAGATGGGCAATCTTTAACTCGCGATCGCGCCGCCGACTTAATGCAGGGATGGTTAGCAGAGGCGATTCCCCCCGCGCTCTCAGGCGCAATCTTAGCCGCTCTCCAAGCCAAAAGTATTGCTGCTGATGAGTTAGCAGGCATGGCTCAAGTTTTGCAGTCTCAAGCTTTAGGGAGTTTTGCCCCACTAGATGCTGCAATTCAAAATACTCTGATTGATACCTGCGGTACTGGGGGCGATGGGGCCTCAACTTTCAATATTTCAACGGCTGTGGCTTTTGTAGCCGCCGCTGCTGGAATTCCTGTGGCTAAACATGGTAATCGTTCGGCTTCTAGCAAGGTAGGTTCTGCTGATGTTTTGGAAGGATTAGGTGTGAATTTGAACGCCCCACCAGAAAGAGTAAGAGCGGCTTTAGATGCAGTGGGAATTACCTTTTTATTTGCTCCCGGTTGGCATCCCGCATTGAAAGTTGTCGCCCCTTTACGACGAACATTAAAGGTGAGGACTGTTTTTAATCTTTTGGGGCCATTAGTGAATCCATTAAGGCCAACAGGTCAAGTAATTGGCGTATTCGATCGAAAATTGGTGTCAACTGTTGCCGAAGCTTTGAGAGCGTTAGGAACGAAAGTCGCGATCGTATTACACGGTCGAGAAAAGTTAGATGAGGCGGGCTTGGGAGATATTACAGATTTAGCAATTTTGTCGGGGGGTGAGGTGTGGCTAAGTGAGTTGAATCCGCAAGAAGTAGGTTTAGAATCAGCCCCGATCGCCGCTTTACGAGGCGGTAATGTAGAAGAAAATGCCCAAATTTTACGGAACGTTCTTCAGGGTAAAGCCACAACATCCCAATTAAATGTTGTGGCTTTGAATGCCTCATTAGCCCTTCAGGTAGGAGGCATTATACCAATTGGCGATCTCTCAGAAGGTGTCCGTATAGCTAATGAGATTTTACTCAGCGGTCAGGCTTGGTTAAAGTTGGAAGAATTAGTTAAATTTTTGCAATTAACCTAAAAGCTATTAGCTAGGATTTAGGGACGAGAACAGCCCAATTATTATCCATATCTATTGAACGACCTTCCTTTAAAAAAGGTAATGGGACTTCTCCCCAAACTCCTAGCTGTTTTTGTTGAAATCGGGGAAAAGAATTGATTTTTCTAGGCTGTTGAGAGATCAAAGTAATTTCGTGAGAGTGTCCAAAAGTATTGATGACAAACTCTCTAGTATCGTGAATCTCAACCAGCATCGTCACATTTTCTAATCCCGGTATTGCCAGAAGTTCCTCTTCATATCCTTCCACATCTAAAATTAGAAAAAGTCGCTTGAATCTTTTGGTTAAGTTCAGGATATCTTCCTGCGTGCAAGTACCTAAAACTTCCACCCTTGATTCCAAATGATTTAATTTCAAGTTTTCAGTTAACAACTCGCGAGCTTTTTGGTCACTTTCATAAGCAATAATAGTTGTAGTTTGAGGCAATCGACTGGCTAGACCTACGGCATAATAACCTTCTGCTGCTCCAATATCCACATAGCAATCAAAGTTCTGACAGAGAAAAGATTCTAAGACAGGGTGAAGTTCCGCTTCGTAAACTCCTAAATATTTCGGTAAAGTAACACTATAAAAGGCTTTGCAACCGTAGATTACGTCACGAAATATTCCATCATAAATACGATCGCCGCGAAAACTTCTTAAAAAAGAAAGAATGAGGTGCTGATGAGGGTACAGACGGGGGATATCTGTTTTGAGCAGGGGATTGATTTTTTCTTGCATACCTTGTGGATTTAATAGGGGTCGGGGGAAGCAGAATTTATCCTATTTGAGCGTTTTGGTGAAACGGATAGCACTATTCCTTATTTAACCTATCTGAAAGCAGAAGTGTTGAATCTTGTTACAAAACTTTACATATAGAGTTAGAGTCATCATATAACAGTGTTCAATATCCTCATTACTAAAGCCTAAAATACTATCCTGATACGAATAATTGGTGATTTTCTTGAAATTTATTAATTGATTTAAGTTGTGTGATAATTATACCATGAATAATAATAATCCATTTTTTGTGTTTTTTATCCACACGCAACACTTATGATCTGAAAGATGTTACTGAAGAATCTGCATCTAGGTATTCTCAGCTTGCTAACATCCGACTGCGGAGCGCGGAAGCTCAACCCAATATTCCTGCTGATTTGCTAAGATTGTTGTATCAAAGCATTAGCCAAAGTCAGTCAAGAATTCCGGCTTTAGAGCGTACTGTACAAGAAATCAAAATAGAATGGGGTTTACTATGAATGAACCATTGTGCATTCCTGACGAAGAAACTAGCAAACGTTTGTTAAGAAATCTACGCCAGGGTATTTTAAACCTGCAAGAATTTGGGTTTCAATTAGAAGAAGTACAAGCTGGATTGGATCGGCATATTCGTGAGCAAAAGATGAAGCGTTTGGAAACAAAGAGAGAAAATTTAAACGATGTCTGAACCAATAAATCCGATTACTTTACCTCCTGCTCAAAATCCCGAACAGGAGGGAGAGTGGTTACAAAAAACCTTAGAAGTATGGCTTGATTCTGAATTTCTCCCAGAAGCGACAAATCAAGAAATAGCTCAAAGAGCCGCTCAAATTTACGTCCGTCAGCGAATGGAAGGAGAGAATGATTTAGGCTCTTTAGTAATTGCGATCGTTACAGAAATGCGGGGGTTTGATTTTTCCAAGAGTTTTTATGGTGAGTTTGCGATCGCTAATGCAGTTAGTGACTTACTTCTTGATAGTCTCGGAATCGATCGCTGCTGCGGACAATAGCTACAACCTTACCTCAATGGCTGGCGATTGCCCCACCGCCTCGATCCCCCAATCCGAAATTACCCCAATCCATGTTAATCTTGACAATATCATCAAGGTCGAGAAAAATTTTTCTTGCCATAGTTGCCCCAAAGTGTATCTATAAAGGTTAGGCTAAGGTCAAGCAGGGAAATACTTGCGCTCCTGACTTTCAGAGTCTACCTTGTAATTTCTTAAACTCACCAATTAAGCCAGTAGTTTTGCTTGCGTCTTGCCGCCGCTGACGCGCACATTGCAAGGTCACGCTAAACTTTTAGGCAAAGGAGCCTCAGTTTGATGGCTCATACCTGAACTGAGATACAAACACTTTAACAATAAGATCGCGATCGGAAATCTTGCAGGAAAACCCATGTCTAGTATGCAAAACCAATTCACGGTTCACTTCTGGGGCGTTAGAGGCAGCATCGCCTCTCCAGGGGCAGAAACAGTGCGCTATGGCGGCAATACGCCCTGTGTCGAAATGCGAGTGGGGAATCACCGCCTGATTTTTGACGGCGGTACAGGTTTACGGGTGCTGGGGCAAAGCCTCCTTTCCCAGATGCCTGTAGAAGCTCATATGTTTTTTACCCACTCCCACTGGGATCATATTCAAGGATTCCCATTTTTTGTTCCCGCTTTTATCAAATGTAATTCCTTTCGCATCTACGGAGCGATCGCGCCCAATGGCGCAACTATTCAGCAGCGACTTAATGACCAAATGCTACACCCTAATTTTCCAGTACCGCTGCAAATTATGGGGGCTGACCTCAAATTCAACGATATTGAAATTGGCCGCAGCATAGAACTTGGCGACGTGAAAATCGAAAATGCTCTGTTAAATCATCCCGGAGAAGCTGTCGGCTATCGCGTGAGTTGGCAAGATTATGCAGTAGCTTATGTTACAGATACCGAACATTTTCCAGACCATTTAGATGAAAATGTTTTACTCTTAGCCCGGAATGCCGATGTGTTAATTTACGATGCTACCTACACTGATGAAGAGTATGCCTCGGAAAAGTCACCAAAAGTTGGCTGGGGGCATTCAACTTGGCAGGAAGCGGTAAAAGTGGCAAAGGCGGCTAATGTGAAAAAATTGGTGATTTTTCACCACGATCCTTTACATAATGATGATTTTCTCGATCGCATTGGAGAACAAGTCGCCCAAAAATTCCCAGATAGTCTGATGGCGCGAGAGGGTTTGTCAATTCAGTTGATTCCTCCCACTAATGGGGAAGATCGAGATTCTGTGCCATCGGAGGTTAAAGCTTCTGCTTAAGAAATTTTAAGTTCGATCGATCGCATCTAAATCGCGATCGCGAAAGTTGTTACTTGTGTCAGAATGTTAAGCGTTTGGGTAACTTCTTTTTCTAACGCTGCTTTGACTCCTACTGCTATTGCCTTGGGAAATTTTGACGGTTTGCATTTAGGCCACCGACAAGTCGTGTTGCCAATTTTGCAGCGGGCTGGAATACCTGACTCTCTGACTGCTTCACCGGAAGGGTCAAAGGATGGTGCAATTTATGGAACGGTGGTGACGTTTAGACCTCACCCACAAGAGTTTTTTAGTGGTCAACCCAAAAAATTGTTAACGCCGCTGAGGGAAAAAGTCGCGTTGTTGCGATCGATGGGTGTGGATCAATTAGTCTTGCTACCCTTTAATAGAGAATTGGCAGCCCTGACTCCAGATGAGTTTGTGGCTAAAATTTTAGTACGCCAATTGCAAGCTCATCGGATTAGTGTCGGTTGTGATTTTCACTTTGGGGCTCGAAGGGCAGGAACAGCTAATGATTTAGCGGCGATCGCCGCTAATTATGGTATTGATGTCACAGTTGTACCCCTCTACACCGACTCTGGAGAAAGGATCAGCAGTTCTGCCATCCGCACCTTTCTGCAAAATGGCGATCTCCAACAGGCTAATAAGTTCTTAGGTCGTCCCTACAGTTTGTCGGGAGTTGTGGTTCAAGGTCAGCAACTCGGCAGGAAAATTGGATTCCCAACGGCTAATCTTCAATTACCGCCAGAAAAGTTTTTACCTCGTTTTGGGGTTTACGCTGTACGAATTGCGATCGAACCGAACACAGGAGAAGAATTTTCCCACACGGGAACATTTAACCTCAGACCTGAGACAATTAACCCCATGCCTAAAAATGTTTATCCTCCCATATTAGGAGTAATGAATATTGGTTGTCGTCCCACAGTCGCAGGCGAAAACCCCACTGTAGAAGTTCACCTTTTCGATTGGACAGAGGATTTATATGGTAAAATTCTAACTGCCAATCTCGAACATTTTTTGCGACCGGAACAAAAGTTTCCTTCTCTGGAAGCACTAAAGGAGCAAATTCACAATGATTGTGTATTTGCTCGAAATTTAATGATGGGATAACGAAGTTAATTAAAAGTTAAACGATTCTATGAAGCTTTACTATATATTAGGAATTGGTTTTCTTGCTAGTCTAGGATTTCTCTCCAAAGACATTGTTTTGGCCCAAACCGATACTCCCCAAGTAGAAATAATTGCCCCATCAACCTCCGAAGTCCCTTCGAGCGCGTCAGCAGAACCTACTGCCGTTGCTGCACCAGAAAACACCCCAGAACCAGCAACCATAGCAGAACCACCTCAACCGCCAGAGTTTGTTCCAGCCGAGCCTGAAACCCCAGCCGCAGTAGCTCCAGAGTCCTACTTGCCAGAACCGGAAATTGTGCCTCCCCCAGAAGTTGCACCTAGTACCGCTGAATCTAACGCTGAGTCAGCAGAGAACTCTAATAATTCCTACATCGATCGCACCGACTACAGCATCGGCGCAACTGACACCTACGAAGCGCCGACAGCCGTTCAATTCTCAGAACGCTCAACCGGTTGCGATGCCGTGTTAGCATCAGGTCAAGAAGTCGCCGGATCTCTTTGCGCCCCACCACAGCCAACAGCAAAAACCTATCCCGGCAATCCTTACGCTGAAAATCAGAACTCTGTTGCAACTAGAGAAAACTCGGAAATAAGCCAACAGGAGCCATCTTCTTCCGCTTATCCACAGAGAGATATTCCCGCGCCTGGGGATGCCCCTAGATATAATGCTGAGACTGCATATTCCTCTGCATCAGGATATAGCTCAAATGGGGATGTTACCGTTGCCAGCGTTAGCTCCATAGAAGTTGGTCCGATTACTGTAAGCTCAATGAGCGATTCAGGTTTTGCCTATTACAATCAGACTCAACGTCCACCGGCATTACCTGGTAATGGTAATGTGCGGATGATGTTCCCCTTATCTATTCCGGCAGAAATTACTTCAATTTTTGGCTGGAGAACTCATCCAGTGTTAGGTTCAAGTAGGTTTCATACGGGGACAGATTTGGGTGCGCCGATGGGTACGCCTGTTTTGGCGGCTTATACTGGTCAAGTGGCGATCGCAGACTGGTTAGGTGGTTATGGTCTTGCTGTCGTTCTCGATCATAATAAAGAATCCCAAGAAACTCTTTATGGTCATCTGTCTGAACTATTTGTAAAACCCGGTGAATGGGTGCAGCAAGGAGAAGTAATTGGCCGCGTTGGTAGCACGGGAATGTCCACAGGACCTCACCTGCATTTTGAATTACGAAAGATGACAAATCAAGGTTGGGTAGCGATCGATCCAGGCGATCGATTAGAGTATGCTTTAGCTTTGATGGTGAAAACTTTGGAAACAGCAGAAAAAGTGCCAGTCATGCCTAAAATTCTGGCGGCTCGGGTGAAGGGAGAAATGAATGATTTAGAAATTGGTATGCCAAAATTACCACCGCTTCCCTTGGGTTTAGATATTGAAATTCCTAATCTCCAACCGCCCGCCGAATTGTTAGAAAAGCCGATTGCAAAGCACAGATAAAGCAAATGCCAAGGTTATTTGTTAACGGTTATTTGTTAACTGTTAACTGTTAACTGGTAATTATGATGAAAGTTTTCTTCCCTTCTTCCTTCTTCCTTCTTCCTTCTTCCTTCTTCCTTCTTCCTTCTTCCTTCTTCCTTCTTCCTTCTTCCTTCTTCCTTCTTCCTTCTTCCTTCTTCCCTAACTCGTTTTAACTACACTTTGTAACTCTTGAGCAGTATGATTTAATTGATTCAAAGCTTGGTTAGTATTTTGTAACGAAGTCACTGTTTGTTGAGAGGCTTCACTTAATTGCGCGATCGCATAACTAATATGCTGCGCGCCCTCAAATTGCCCTTCCATACTATGACTAATTTCCTTAAATTGGGGTGTCAAACTCTGTACTTGCGCGATCACTTCAGCAATTTGTCCGCTAATGCGACTTACCTGTTCAACATAATAGTTTACCTGTTTGCTAAACTTATCCATTTCCATCACCCCATTGTAAACAGAAGACTGAATTTCTTTCACCGTCTCCTCAATTTCTTGAGATGCAATAGCAGAATTATCAGCAAGTCGTCGCACTTCTCTAGCAACAACAGCAAAACCTATGCCAGCTTCTCCTGCTTTTTCGGCTTCAATAGCAGCATTGAGAGAAAGTAAATTAGTTTGATCGGCAACTTTAGCAATCGTCACAACCACACTATTAATTTTATTAGCTTTCTCATTCATCACTCCTAGCCGAGAAGCAATGGAGTTGGTTGCTACTGCTAATTGATTCATCGCTTCTGCCATTTCTATCAGGCTTTTTTGTCCCTGACTAGCAGCCAATTCGGTGGTAGTAGCTTGTTGGGCAATATTTTCCATTGTCTTAACTAATTGCCCAGAAGTCAAGGCAATTTTATGGGCAGTAGATTTTACTTCATTAGTCGATGTAGCTTGGTGAGTAGCAGTTGTTTCTAGCTCCTTGTTGGCAGTAGTAATTTGGTTAGTAGAAAAGCTAATTTGATTGCTAACTCGATCGGCTTGCACAAGAATTAAATTGAGTTTAGTAAAGGAGTTTTTGAGTTGTCTTGACATCTTATTAAAAGCTGTCGCCAATCTGGATATTTCAATCATTTTACTCAATCCAACCTGCTGATCGAAATTTCCCTCCGCCAATTTTTCTGAGGCTTCGGTAATTCGCAAAATAGGGCGACCAATCCACTCCGCAGTAATAATTGCGATCGCAAACGAGAATCCTAATGCCACTAAACATATCCAAATAGTTGTCTGCGTATTAGCATTAATTTGTTCCATAAAATCTATTTCTGGCACAACTACTACTACCAGAAAGTCCAATCCTTTGCCATCAGAATAAGGCTGCACCAGCACGTATTGAAGTTTGCCATCAATATCAAATGAGAGTTCCCGTCGATCGGTAATTTGAGCGAGATCGCTATACTGCTGTTGTAAATACTTTGCAGTTTTATTAGTGAGAGAATTTTGACTGTCAGTTGCTTTGATTTGCTGTTTTTCTCCATTCACCTCAATAAAAGGGTTTTCTCCTGTAGATGTTGCTGCCAAACCACCAGTTCGATCGATTACAAAAGCCTGTCCTGTTTGACTAACTTTGAGAGCCTTTAAAAAATTAGATAATTCTTGTAAGGGAAGATTTGTTGAAAAAACCGCTACGAGTTTACCTTGTCGATCGTAATAAGGTTCTGCTGCGGCAATTCCCAAAGTTTGTGAACTTGCAAATAGATAAACTCCAGTCCAAGATTGTCCCCGCTTCTCCACTGCTATTTTATACCAAGGACGAGTACGAGCATCAAAATTATTAGTAACATTGAGTAATTTAGCTCTATTGCCTTGGTTGTCAAGCTCGTATTGTTGTCGTATGGGAAACTTAGCAGTTGTATTGGCGATGAAAGTACCATCACTTCTTCTCCCTACATAAATAATTGAGCCATCGGAAAAACCAAGATAACTTTCACCAATCAAAGGAAATATTTTTAGGTTAGACAACAAATGTTTTTCCATTGCCTCTTTATCTTCAATATTGATTTGCTTAAGCCGTACTGCACTAATATTAATACTGGTAATTTTGTGTGGTTCTTGAAAATATTTTTCCATACTTAACTGTGTGCGAGAAGCCACCTCAATCCGTACTTGGCGGGCAAGTCTATTGACGGCTTCTTGTCCGTTGCGAAAGGAGAGATAACCAACTAATCCAACTATTGCGGCAATTTGCAGGACAAAAGGAACTATGAGGGCTGTGCGAAGGCGAAGCTTAAATAAAGTGGGGTTGTTATCTGCATTCGATCTAACCATTAATCAGGCTCCTAGTAAAGCACTAAAAATTAAAAACAACATTTAATTATAGCAGTCATCTGTAGAAAATATCAAAAATTTTAGTGACTGTCTGCTTAAGGCTGAAGAAATGAATGATTCCACTTACTTACAGATTGGTTTTTACCACAGTTTGTAACTCGTGAGCGGTATGATTTAATTGATTAAGAGCGTGGTTAGTATTTTGCAATGAAGTCACCGTTTGCTGAGAGGCCTCACTTAATTGCGCGATCGCCAAACTAATTTGTTGCGCTCCCTCAAATTGTCCTTCCATACTATGACTAATTTGCTTAAATTGAGGTATTAAACTTTGTACCTGTGCAATCACTTCAGCAATTTGTTCGCCGATCTGACTAACTTGTTCGACATAAAAATTCACTTGTTCACTAAACTTATCCATTTCCATCACACCATTAGCAACAGAAGATTGAAGACTATTTACCAAATCCTCAATTTCATGGGATGCCTCCGCAGATTGATCCGCTAACCGCCGCACTTCTCTAGCAACAACAGCAAAACCGATACCTGCTTCTCCAGCTTTTTCCGCTTCAATGGCAGCGTTGAGAGAAAGTAAATTAGTCTGATCGGCGACTTTCCCAATAGTTAATACTACAGTATTAATATTATTAGCTTTTTCATTCATTGTTCCCAATCTAGTCACAATTAAGTGAGTAGCTTCGGCGAGTTGATTCATCGCCGAAGCCATTTCTGTGAGGCTTTTTTGACCTTGACTAGCGGCTAATTCTGTCGTAGTAGCTTTGTGGGCAATATTTTCCATTGTTTTCACTAATTGCCCAGCCGTAGAAGCAATTTTATGGGCTGTATTTTTCACTTGAGTAGTCGAATTAGCTTGTTGGACGGCGGAGGTTTCTAGTTGCTGACTGAAGGTGGCAATTTGACTGGTAGATGAGCTAATTTGATTGCCCACTCGATCGGCTTGAGAAATGACAGATGTAAGTTGGCTAAAGGAGTCTTTGAGGTGATTTGCCATTTGGTTAAAAGAGTTGGCTAGTCGGGCAATTTCTATTATTTTAGTGGATGGAACGTGCTGGTCGAAGTTGCCATTGGCTAATTCTTCTGAGGCTTTGGCAATGCGTAAAATCGGGCGGGTTATCCATTGGGCGGTGATAATTGCGATCGCGATCGCGACGATAAATGCCAGTAAACATAAGATAATTGTGATGCGGGTGTTGGCATTAATTTCTCCCATAAAATCAGTTTCCGGCATTACCACCACAATCAACCAATCGATCCCTCTACCATCATTCAAGGGTAATACCTGCACAAACTGCCGTTCTCCTTGCAACAAATAATCTAACTGCTGCGATTGTTTGATCTGGTTAAGGTTGCCAAATTGTTGCTGCAAATAGCGAGCGGTTTCCCGCACTAGAGGTGTCTTGCTTTCAGTGGCGGTAAGGAGTTTTACATTCTCACCTTCTCCCACTTTCAGTGGTTCATCAGTTGAACTAGAAAGTACAAAACCGGAGCGATCGATGATAAATGCCTGTCCTGTTTTACTGATAGACAAAGTTGCCAAAAACTTTCTTAAATCTGCTAAAAGCACAACATCCGTCCCACAAACTCCCAAAAGTTTACCTGCTGAATTATAAACTGGTTCGCTGGCGGTGATCGTGGGGAGTCCAGTGGCAAAATCCAAGTATACTTCGCTCCAAATCCCTCGCTTTGCCTCTACCGCAGCGATATACCAAGGGCGTTTTCGAGGATCGTAAGGTTTGACCTTTTGCAAGATTTGTTGGCGATTCCCTTGCTTATCTACAACATAAAAATAAAAATTGTAATTTGTTTCTGCATTGCTTGCGATCATAGCAATGGCTGACGCTTGCGGATCTGGACGCTGAGCGCCGAGATATTGCCCTTGGGAGTCGCCACAGTATGATGAATATACAAAAGGGGAAATCTCAACCTGGGTGAGAAATTGCTTGGCATTACTAGCCTTAACCATGTCAAAACTACCTTCAGCAAACCTGAGCGCATTCAGTCGGTTGAAATCGTGAGGACTAGCTAAATATTTCCGAAGTTCTCCATCAATTCGACTGGTAACTTCACTTCGTAATTGGGTGGCCAGATTGTTGACGGCTTTTTGACCATTGCGGAATGAAAGATAGCCCACCAATCCGACTGCTACAACGATTTGCAGAACGAAGGGAACTACCAAGGTGGTGCGAAGGCGAAACTTAAATCCGCTGGGGGTAGTATCTACTTTTGAGGCATCCATTATTCACCTTGCTCCTACTAAATTGCTAAAAATTTAAAACAATTAAATGGATTATATCAACTTATCCGTAAAAACCATTTAAGACTGAAAAATTAATACCATTGATTACAGATTGGTTTTTACCACAGTTTGTAACTCGTGAGCAGTATCATTTAATTGATGAAGAGCGTGGTTAGTATTTTGCAATGAAGCTACCGTTTGCTGAGAGGCCTCACTTAATTGAGCAATAGTTAAACTAATTTGTTGCGCTCCCTCAAATTGCCCTTCCATGCTATAACTAATTTGTTTAAATTGGGGTGTTAAGCTCTGCACTTGTGCGATCACTTCAGCAATTTGTCCGCTGATCCGACTCACTTGTTCCACATAGTAACTTACTTGTTGACTAAACTTATCCATTTCTATTACACCGCTAGAAACAGAAGATTGGAGGCTGTTCACCAAATCCTCAATTTCATAGGAGGCTTGAGCAGATTGATCCGCTAATCGCCGCACTTCTTTGGCAACAACAGCAAAACCGATACCTGCTTCTCCAGCTTTTTCCGCTTCAATGGCAGCGTTGAGAGAAAGTAAATTTGTTTGATCTGCTAGTTTAGCAATGCTTAATATTACACTATTAATGCTATTAGCTTTTTCATTCATCGTCCCCAATCTAGCAGCAATTAAGTTAGTTGCTCCTGCTAATTGATTCATCGCTTCTGCTATTTCTATCAAGTTTTTTTGACCTTGACTAGCGGCTAATTCTGTCGTAGTAGCTTTATGGGCAATATTTTCCATTGTTTTCACTAATTCCCCAGCCGTAGAAGCAATTTTATGGGCTGTATTTTTCACTTGATTTGTCGAATTAGCTTGTTGGACAGCGGCGGTTTCTAGTTGCTGACTGAATGTGGCGATTTGACTGGTAGATGAGCTAATTTGATTGCCCACTCGATCGGCTTGAGAAATAATAGATGTAAGTTGGCTAAAGGAGTCTTTGAGGTGCTTTGCCATTTGGTTAAAAGAGTTTGCTAGTCGGGCAATTTCGATCATGTGACTAGAGGTGACTTGCTGATTAAAGTTCCCATTTGCTAATTCTTCTGAGGCTCTAGCAATGTGTAAAATTGGGCGAGTTATCCGTTGAGCAGTAATAGTTGCCATGACAATTGCTATTCCTAAAGTTAGCAAACATAGCCAAATAGTCGTCCGATTATTGGCATTAATTTGCTCCATAAAATCTGATTCTGGCACGACAACGACTATCAGAAAATCTAATCCTTTCTCATCAACAAAAGGCTGCAATAGTACGTATTGACGTTGGCCATCTATCTCAAATTGGAACTCTTGCAGATCGTTAATTTCGCTGAGATTACTATACTTTTTTTGCAAAAATTGTGCGGTTTTATTGGTTAAAGAATTTTGACTATCAATTGCTTTAATTTGTTTCTTTTCACCATTCACCTCAATTAAATATTTTTCTCCTGTGGATGTTGCAGATAGGGAACCATCCCGATCCATCACAAAAACCTGTCCTGTAAGACTAACACTTAAAGTCTTCAAAAAGTCGGAGAGTGCTTGTAGCGGAAGTTGGGCTGTGAAAACTGCAACGAGTTTACCCTGGTTATCATAGTAAGGTTCTGCTGCTGTCATTCCCAAGGTTTGTAGAGTTGTAAATACATAAACATCAGTCCATACTTGTCCGCGTTTCTCTATTGCAAGTTTATACCAGGGACGAGTACGAGAGTCATAATTTTTATTGACTTTGACAACATTTCCCTGTCTCCTACCTTGGCTGTCGAGTTGATATAAATGTCGTTGAGGAAACTTAGCAGTTGAATTTGAAATAAAAGTGCCATCAGATTTGTGTGCTACATAGATAATAGAGCCATCGGCCATTCCCACAAACATTTCACCGATTAAAGGGAAAGTCTGCAATTGATAGAAAAAAATTTGTTCTATTTTCTCTTGCTCTTCAAGATTGATTTGTTTAATCCGCAATAAGTTAATATTATTGCGTGTAATCTGGTGAGGAAGTTTGAAATAGTCTTGCATAACTCCATAGGTGCGAGATGCAACTTCAAGACGTACTTGGCGGGCAAGTTTATTAACAGCTTCTTGTCCGTTACGGAAGGAAAGATAGCCTACTAATCCTACTGTTATAGCAATTTGCAGGACAAAGGGAACAACGAGGGCGGTGCGGAGGTGAAATTTCAATAAGCTGGATGTCATATCTTGTTTTGATTTAACCATTATCAACAATATTACTTAGTCCTGTACTTGCTACATCAAATATCCTTCGGTGCGATCGCGGCAATATTTTGATTGCGATTTTTACGATAAATTAGAAAATCACTATCAAGTGTTAATAGTTCACTTTCATCGAACAATTCTGCCATTCTAACTAAACAAGCATCCGCCAAAGACATCGGTACAGATTGGTAACGGTTCAATAATTCTCCTACCGCCACCACTTCTTCATTGAGAGAAAATGAGATATTAATCGTTCCTCTGTCAATAAAAGAAATTACCGTCGCTTCGCCACCATAAACTCTTTTTAACAGAAAACAAGCCTCTGTTACCACTGCTTCGCAGGTTAATAAAGGAAGTTCAATGTTAGCCCATTCTCTTGTTGCCCAGTTATGATAGCGATCGCTGCGATCGAGGAGCGCTACCAATGGCCCTGTATCCAGCAGTACCCTCTGTCTCATTTTGCTTTAGGTCCTTCAAGATACTTTTTATTTGTCGAAAGATCCCCCAAGCCACTGTCTAAACAGCCTACCAAATCACCCGCAGCTTCCAATGCTGACATCGGCGTGCCATCTGGACGCTTAAACTCTACCTTTGGACTCTTACTTGCCAGAAACTCCACAAAATCTAAGACTTGCCGCTGTCTATCAAAAGACAATTCTTTGACTTTTTCACTAATTCTTTGTTCTAAATTTATTACTGTTTCCATTAGTTTCTTCTCCAATACGATTAGTCTCATTATATTACTTAGTTGTCATTGTATGTACCCCATCCCAATTATCGGGTGGTGGTACTTCC
This sequence comes from Oscillatoriales cyanobacterium USR001, assembly GCA_001698425.1. GTDB lineage: Bacteria > Cyanobacteriota > Cyanobacteriia > Cyanobacteriales > Microcoleaceae > Kamptonema. Next base: position 240,464 of record MBRE01000055.1, read on the forward strand.
AAATAAAGCCGCGATCGCTCCAGATGAACTTCTACAGGGAGATCGTTTGGTCGCATTAGTTTCGCCCTCTCAAAATCAACAATAGCTTGCTGAAAATTTCGATTAATATAAGCATTTCTTCCACTTTTATATAATTCTAAAAACTCTTCCAATTCCCTATTTAAAGGAATAGAGCGCTTATCAATTAACTCGTAAATACTCACCGCTTGATTCTTCCCCTTCACCCGGACTTTATCTAATTCTCTCACCCAAATGCGATCGCGGCACAAATTATAAGTAAACTCACTCAAAATAATATCGCAACCATATTGTTTAGTTAACTCCTCCAACCGAGAACTTAAATTCACAGCATCTCCAATCACTGTATAATCCATACGTTTTTCCGAACCAATATTACCCGAAACCACCTCACCAGAACTAATACCAATCCCAATTTTAAAATTATTTTCCTGGGGACGCGAAGCATTAAAATCTATCAACCGCCAACGCATTTCTAACGCCGTTTCTATCGCCATCCAAGCGTGTTCCTTCAAAGGTAAAGGTGCCCCAAAAACTGCCATCAAAGCATCGCCAATAAACTTATCTAACGTTCCTTCATAGCGGAAAACTGCTTCTACCATCGTCTCAAAATACTGATTTAAAAGCGCCACAACTTCCGCCGCATCTAACTTTTCAGTAATTGTGGTATAACCCCGAATATCAGAAAACAAAATAGTCACATCCTTTCGTTCCCCAACCATCATTACATCTTCACCCAAGGCCATAACTTGCTCAACTACTCCAGGAGTCATATAGCGATACATTGTAGTTTTCATCCGCTTTTCCCTAGAAATATCTTCAAGCACTACTATCCCACCACGCACGCCACCTTCAGGATTAGTTAAGGGATTAACTGTGAGATTTAAACTGCGTTCAACTATCTTAACTTGAGAGCGAGGAATTGGTACAGGAGATTCAGTATTATTCAGAGGAGAATGATTAACAGGAAAGGCATCTTGAACATTCGTAACTCTCAAAATTTGACCTGATGCTGCTCCGTCTTCTCCCCAAGCATAAAAAATATCAGGATTAGCGCGATCGGGAATTGTTAAAATATAAGTCTCGCTTTCTTCTACCGATGTTGACGGTTCGATTAATAATCCTACCGTTAAAGTTTGCTCCGGTACATAATGTCTAGCAGCATATTTCAAACTATCTTCCAAACGAAATCGCATATTATCAATTGGCACAACTTCCCAAACATAGCGATTGACAAGTTTAGCTTCCCAAAGTTGCCGATTTTGCTTCCCGTGAGGTTCATCAATAGGACAACCTAACAACCCTAACGCCGCCTCATTAATCGTGACAATTCTTCCCTGCATATCAGTGGAAATCACCACATCTGTAAGGCTTTGTAAAATATCTTTCTGATATTGTTTTTCTACTAAAACATTTTCAAATAATTGTGAATTTTGCAAAGCAATACCAGCTTGAGCATTAAAAGCCCGTAAAAATTCCTCATCGGAAGTAGTAAAACTACCTTGATGTTTATTAATTAACTGAGTAACACCAATTAGTTCACCTTTGGCATTGTAAACCGGCATACAGAGCATATTTCTAGTTTCATAACCCGTGCGATGATCGGTAGTTGGATCGAAACGAGGATCTGTATAAGCATCAGTAATATTCAGAGTTTGACCAGTTGAAGCGACGTAGCCGGCAATGCCTTTATTGGCAGAAATACGGATTTCCATGAAGGTTTTGCCGTCAGCTTTGGCAACTTTTGTCCAGAGTTCGTTGGTTTCTTTACTAAGTAAAAATAGGGTGCTGCGATCGGCTTGCATTAAATCGCGAGCTTGTTCCATTACGGAGTGTAAAGTTGTTTCTAAATCGAGACTTTGACCTAAAGTTGTAGTGGCTCTCAGGAGTGCAGAAACTCCTCTTTGATTGCGGGCGGCGATATAGAAAGATTGACAACTTTCTAAGATAATCCCAATGGAATCGGCAAAGGCCCGAAATTGCTGTTCGTCTTCTTCACTAAATGCTTGATCTTCGGCTTTATTTAATAGTCTAACTACAGCTACTGGTATATTTCCGCTTTTGGTACTAAAAATTGGCATACATAGTATGGTGCGGGTTTCGGAGCCAGGATTTTCGTCAACTTCTTTATTAAATAGGGGGTGATTATAAGCATCAACTATATTCAGACATTCTCCAGTATTGGCGACGTGACCTAAAATTCCAATATTCATGGGAAGCCGAATTTCTTGGGCTTTTCCAGTATTAGGATCTACGGTTTTATACCAAAGTTGACCTTTATTTGAGTTAACTAGAAATATAGTTGTCACATCTGCTTGAAGAATTTGACCAATTTTCAGGGTAAAAGCATCTAATAATTGTTCTAATAGGGTTTCGAGAGCTTCATTATTAATGAGGTCGATCGCGCGGAGAAATTGCTGAAATTCGGCGGTGATAAAATCCAGTAGACAGACAAATTCGGCAACTGGCAGATCCTTAACACGACCGGCCAATGCTCCCATACGATTAACTTGAGTGAGTGTAGCCAAAACGCTACCAGCATTGGAAAATGTCATGTTACCTGTTTCTGGGAAGAAAGAAGGAAGAGGGAAGAGGGAAAAAGGAAGAGGGAAGAAGGAAGAAGGAAGAAGACAATAAAAGTAAGGGTTTCAGTGATTAAGAATGTTTTAACTGTCTTGACGGTTGTTATGGTATTTCAATTTAATGTTAAACCTTATTGGAGAGTAGCCGCGATCGCGCTTCACTTTCGTTAGGTAGAGACACGGTATTGCCTATTGGTGTCAACTTAACGTAAAACCCTCAGTCTGACAGGGGTTAAAACCCCTGTCTAATAACTTAAGTCCTCTGAAGAGGACTTATAAGTTCTTTAGTCCTCTTTAGAGGACTTAATCTTTGAGACAGGGGTTTTAACCCCTGTCTAATAACTATGCCGCTTTTGGTAGTGCTTCGGCTAAGACTACAGATTGATAGTACCGCCGTAGTTGATTGGTAGCGGCAGCCCAGCCCCAGCGCTCCGCTTCAATTCGGGCGTTGTGGCGCAGGGTTTCCCGCTCGGATGGATGGGCAAATAAGCGTTGAGCGGCCGCGATCGCGCCTTCTTCATCTGTTGGATCGAATAAGTAACCGTTAACCCCATCAGTCACAATATCGGGAATTCCACCAGACCTCGCCGCCACTACGGGCGTTCCCGCAGCCATCGCTTCTAGGAGCACTAAGCCTAGAGTTTCAGTGCGGGAGGGAAAAATGAAGGCATCGGCACTGGCGTAGGCTGAGGCGAGTTCTCTGCCCCGCAGATAGCCGACAAAATAGGTAGGAGTACCGGCAAAATATTGTTCTAAATTTTGACGGTGGGGGCCATCTCCAACTAAGGCAAGACGGGCATTCGGTATTGATTCTAATACAGGTTTAATGCGATCGATTTCTTTTTCTGCACCCAAGCGGCCGACATAGAGTAAAAGTGGGCTTTCTGGATGACCTTGGGTGAGGCGATCGCGCATTTCCATACTTGTAAAATGTGGCTGATACATTTCCGTATCTACGCCTCTTTGCCATAAGTCTACACGCTCAATACCATGCGATCGCAACTCCTCCACCATCGCCGTTGAAGTACAAAGATTTAACTCAGCTTGATTATGCGCTCCTTTCAACAATTCCCACAACAAAGGTTCCAGCATTCCAAAACCATAATGATGCAGATATTTCGGCAAATGAGTATGATAAGAAGCCAACAAAGGAATATTCAACTTTTTCCCGTAATACAAACCCGCCAATCCCAAAATAGCCGGATTAGCCACATGAATAATATCTGGCCTAAACTCTTCTAACTTTTGTCCAATAGACGGGCGCGGCAATGCCATTTTCAATTCCGGGTACATCGGCAAAGGAAAGCCTTCAACACCGTAAATTTCAGCCCCCTTATACTCAGTCAAACCCCCATCCGGGGAAAAAACTAACACATCGTCCCCAGCGCGTTGTAGGTGTTCAACTGTGTGAATCAACCGCGTGACAATGCCATCTATTTTCGGTAAAAATGTTTCAGTAAAAAGAGCGACTCTCATACAAAAAAGAAGGAAGAAGGAAGAAGGAAGAAGGAAGAAGGAAGAAAGAAGAAGGAAGAAGGAAGGAGTAAGAAGGGAGAAGGGAGAAGGAAGGAGTAAGAAGGAAGAAGGAAGAAGTAAGAAGGGAGAAGTAAGAAGTAAGAAGGGAGAAGGAAGAAGGAAGAAGGAAGAAGGAAACTTTAATCACAGTTAACCGTTAACCGTTAACCGTTAACCGTTAACAAATAACAGTTAACAAATAACCGTTAACAAATAACAGTTAACCGTTAACCAATAACTTATTTGCCGGAATGCTTCACCCCTACAAATTTACCGCCACTTAACTTTAGGCAGAATTTCATTTTTATCAACACGGTGCTTATATTTGATAGCAAAATTCAGCAACGAATCAATTAAAGAATCTGATAAACAGTGAGGCTCCAAACCGAGACTAATCAAGCTGGTATTTTTGGCATTGAAGTAATGTTCTTCCTTCTCAACTCTGGGGTTATCCAGATGATTAATTTCCACATTTAACCCCATTGCCGTGCCAGCTTTCTTCACCATCAATGCCAAATCACCGACACTAAACATTTCCGTAAATTGGTTGAACACACGAAATTCTCCTGGTTGGGCGGGGTTGGCGATCGCAATTTCCATACATCGCACAGTATCCCGAATATCCAAAAATCCTCTCGTTTGTCCCCCTTTACCGTAAACTGTTAAAGGATGACCAATAGCCGCTTGAATGCAGAAACGGTTAAGGGCAGTTCCGAATACTCCATCATAGTCTAAGCGGTTAATTAACAACTCATCCATCCCCGTTTCTTCAGTCAAAACGCCATAAACCACGCCTTGATTTAAGTCAGTTGCCCGTAAACCCCAAATTTTGCAAGCAAAGTGAATATTGTGGGAATCATGGACTTTAGAAAGATGATAAAAACTACCTGGTTGTTTCGGATAAGGTAGAGTATCTTTGCGACCATTATGCTCAATAGTGATATAGCCTTCTTCTATATCAATATTCGGAGTACCATACTCACCCATTGTACCTAATTTCACCAAATGGCAATCGGGAAAATCTTCGCGCATTGCATAAAGAAGATTCAGGGTTCCCACAACATTGTTAACCTGAGTTAATACCGCGTGCTCGCGATCGATCATTGAAAATGGGGCCGATCGCTGTTCGCCAAAATGTAAAATAGCTTCTGGTTGAAACTTGCGAAGTGCCGTACTCAGGAAATCATAATTGGTGATGTCACCTACAAACAAATCAATAGATTTGCCAGTTAAATCATGCCACCGTTGAAGGCGTTGTTGAATCGGCGCAATGGGTGTGAGAGTTTCTGTACAAAGTTCGAGATCCCAATGTCGCCGCACAAAGCTGTCCAGAATGCCAACTTCATAACCTCTATTAGAAAGGTAGAGTGCGGTTGCCCAACCGCAATAGCCATCGCCACCAATAACCAGGACTTTCATAAAGTAACGTTGAATCTTGCTTGCCAATATTGGGTAAATGTATCAGGTAATGGTGCAATTTAAACCTTTTAAATCTCGCAGTTATTGCCTTCTTAGTTTACTGATAATTTTAAACAGGCACTTCATTAGCAAAACTCGCCCAACGCACAAATTCAAAAGGCCCCGCAATTGAACCCCAAAGGTGTTCGTCAGTTTCAGGATCTAACCCTCGATCGTGACTAATGAATTTATGCTCGTCAATTTCAAACTCACTGTCGAGATAGGTAGTTTGCCCGTTGCGAACTACAGTACAACCTTTTCCTGGTTCAACTCTACCTTTGAAGCTATTGCCCGTCCATTCGGTGATAAAGGTGCATCCCGGCAACTTTTTGATATTTTCGGGGTTAAGAGCTTCGAGGCGCACAGGGTCGCGGGATGAGCCATAGAATTGTTTTTCGTTTTCGATCGCATAATTTTCAATCTCGATCGCATTACCTGCGGGTACTAACTTTAAAATTCGCACTCGGTAAGGTTGATTAAGCTGATAATCGTAAGCTTGTTCCAAGTAAAGGCTAATTCCTCCTAATAGTTTTAAAGGAAGAGGGCGCATACAAACACGAATGTGAGCAAAAAAGGGAGGATTAGCAAAAGCTTGGGCTTGATTACTGAAGTCGGAGGCCATCCAGCGGGCGAGAGTAGCAATATCTGTAGAATTGGTCATTTGAGCGGGGAATTGGTAACAGGAAAAGCTATTTAGAATATTTTAAGGAGAAAACGATACACTTCCATGCGATCGATTTTATTTGCTGAGTTCAGTTACCGCCCCCTCCCAAAAGTTCTCAGAAAATTTTAATCGTTTTAATGTTTTGTTTCTGAATGTAAAGCGCTATCCTTAGATCAGCCAGTAAAAAGAGGGTGATAATTCAAGCAAAGTCAGCTATGGCTGTCGAGTCCGGTGAATTAGTACCCTCGACGAAGCTGCCCTATACTCGATTAGGTATTATACGGGTGAGCGTTTAGACGCTACAACCGATCGAACTCATAAGTGAGTTCCTGCAATTATCGCAGAAATTCCGCATCCGAGTTGGGCAAGTCAGAAGGCTAAAACTCGTTACTAGGAGAATTAATGAATTTAACGTTTGAAAGCTTAGGTATTTCGGAAGAGCGCGTTCGCCATCTGGAAACATTAGGCTTTAGTGAACCCACTCCCATTCAGACTCAAGCAATTCCCCACTTATTAGCTGGGCGCGATGTGGTGGGTCAAGCACAGACTGGAACAGGCAAAACAGCAGCATTTTCTTTGCCTATATTGGAGCGTATCGATCTCAGCATAACTGCGGTTCAAGCCCTGATTTTGACTCCAACTCGTGAATTAGCGCTGCAAGTTACTGAGGCTATCCGCGAATTGAGCGGTATCAGCGAAGGGCCTGTAAAATTAGGTCGCTCTTTGCAAGTTTTGACTGTCTATGGTGGTCAATCAATTGACCGTCAGATGCAGCGCTTGCGTCGGGGTGTCCATATTGTGGTGGGAACTCCTGGTCGGATTATTGATATGCTCAACCGAGGCAGTCTAAAGCTCGACCAGTTGAAGTGGATGGTTTTGGATGAAGCAGACGAAATGCTGAGCATGGGCTTTATCCAAGATGTAGAAAAAATTCTGGAGGCGGCCCCGGCGGATCGCCATACGGCGTTTTTCTCGGCGACGATGGAGGCTTCAATCCGCAAGTTGGTGTCTAAGCATTTGCGATCGCCTGTGAATGTGACGGTGGAACAACCGAAGGCTACGCCCAAACGGATTCGCCAGTGTGTCTATATGGTTCCGCGTGGTTGGTCGAAGTCACGGGCTTTACAGCCAATTTTGGAGATGGAAGACCCAGAATCGGCGCTAATTTTTGTGCGAACCAGGGCGGCGGCGGCGGAGTTGACTAGCCAATTACAAGCAGCGGGTCACAGCGTTGATGAATATCATGGGAATTTGAACCAAGCCCAACGGGAACGGTTATTGTCTCGTTTCCACCAAAGTCAGGTGCGCTGGGTGGTGGCGACGGATATTGCGGCGCGTGGTTTGGACGTGAATGATTTGACTCACGTGATTAACTACGATTTGCCGGATAGTGTGGAAAGCTATGTTCACCGAATTGGTCGCACGGGTCGTGCTGGCCGGGAGGGGACGGCAATTACGCTGATTCAGGCTGTCGATCGCCGGAAGTTACGTTTGATTGAGCGTCATGTGCGCCAAACTCTGGCGGTGCGGACGATTCCGACGCGAGCGCAGATTGAAGGTAAGCAGTTGGAGAAGATGCAGGTGAAGGTGCGGGAGGCGCTGGCTGGGGAACGGATGGCTTCGTTCTTGCCTTTGGTGTCTCAGTTGTGTGAGGAGTACGATCCTCATGCGATCGCGGCGGCGGCTTTGCAAATGACTTTCGATCAAAGTCGTCCTTCTTGGATGGGGGCTGATTACGCTGTTGAGGATGAGTTACCTCTAACTGATAGTAGTAATAAGCCGGTTTTGATTAAGAAACGGCCGAAGACTTCTGTGGGACAAAATTCTCCTGTGACTCAGAATAGTTAATTTGTTGATTTGATTGGAGATGGAGATGCGAGCGATCGCATCTCTATTTCTGCTTTTTATTGGAGTTTAGGGAAACCACTAAGACACTAAGACACTAAGAAAGAATTAGTTGAGGTTTTTTATCAAAATACGATCGTCCAACCTTGGCGCTGGGATTGTTGCTGAGTATAGGATACGCCATGAACTTTTAAGCCTTGGCGATCTAACAATGTAATAATTCCACCTTTACTACTTAATTGCACGTTTGTTGGTAAATTTATTACCAAAGTTGCTCCGGCGGCGAGGGTTCCAGAAAGGGTAAACTTATTCTTAAATTTATCTGCGATCGCCCAGTCAGTTAAATCGATCGCCGCCGCAGAAGTATTTAATAAAGTCACTGTTTCTTTCCCACTATCATCACCAATCGGATTAACTAAAGCTGCAACAATTCGCACAACGTTATCATTATTTTCAACCTGGTTATCCTCTTGAGATCGATCGACAAACTTCTCTGAAATTGTGGAAGACTTCGACTCAATTCTATGCCCAGTAACATCATCAGTATGCCAAGTCTGGGATTGAAACTTCAGAAAAATACCCACCCAGCGATTTTCCGAAGGGAAATGGATCAACATTCCCCCATCTTGCCAAACACCATCATCGGCGGTAAATTTGCCAACATTTCCTTGATTCATGTGGATATCGTGAATCCCATTACCAGGTAAAAATCCAAAGATTTTATCCTTAATACTTTCCGGTCCCCATTTTTCCCCAAAAGCATAAATCAGAGCATTTTCATCAGCGATCGCCCGCAACACATATTTATCAATTTTCTCATTTAAGTCATTATCAGGTCCCGGTACATCAAAGGGGAGAGGAATCATAAGTTGGCGATCGAATAAATTGCCCCGAATGAAATCTAAGGCTAAACCTCCTGGTTTTCTTTCCACAGGATTAAAGCCTAAAGGTAAATCTAATAAATCAGCCACTAACGGGTGAGAGAACTTTTCATCAACTAAATACTCTAATTCAGAAGGTTCGAGCTTTGACTGAACATTAATCGCAATCCGATAATCTGTGTCCTCCGAAACTAGATGAATTTGATAATGGGCGTTAGAAGTCTTAGCAGCACGACTACCCACAGGTCGACCTTTTAAAACACCATAATTTTTGAGTGGCATAAGCTGTCCTGAAATATAAAAATTGAAAACAGAATTACGAATTTGTCTGCGTAAGTCCCGAATATAGCTTAAACAATTGATTGTATCCTATTTTCCTCTTCCCTCTCCCCTCTCCCCTCTTCCTTCTTCCCTCTTCCTTCTCCCTTACTTCCCTCTTCCTTCTTC
>MBRE01000055.1:250017-301968 GCA_001698425.1 Oscillatoriales cyanobacterium USR001
TTCCTTCTTCCTTCTTCCTTTGTTACAGTTCCTTACGATTTTGATAGAGCAGTAACATCTCAATGATAATATGCCGTAAAAATCTTGAGAAATATATATGGCAGAAGAACTGACTGGACAACCCCCTATTTTCGGCGGCAGCACCGGCGGCCTGCTGACCAAGGCGTTAGTAGAAGAAAAGTATGCTATCACTTGGACTAGCCCCAAGGAGCAAGTGTTTGAAATGCCCACAGGCGGCGCTGCCATTATGCGTCAAGGCGACAACCTGTTGTATTTACCTCGCAAAGAGCAATGTATTGCTTTAGGAGGTCAACAACTACGGGCTAAGTTCAAAATCACGAATTACAAGATTTACCGGGTTTTCCCCGACGGTTCAAACCAATACTTGCATCCTGCCGATGGTGTCTTCCCTGAAAAGGTAAATGAAGGCCGCGCTTATGTAGGTAAGATTGACCGGAATATCGGCAGTAATCCAGAGCCTTCTACTTTGAAGTTTAGCGGTAAGAAGAGTTTTGAGCCGTAAGGGGTATCTGAGCAAATTTTTTTGCTGTTTCCTCGGTTAGTAAGAAACTACTAAAGTTTTAGCCCCGTAGGTTTATCCTTTGGGGCTAAAATGTAATTAAGTTTAAGTAGTGTGGGATTTAGTTAAGTTTTTGGAAGATTTTGGAGAAAAGCTTGACATGGCAGGGAAGTTTGTGCTAAGTTTATAGACTGTACGGACGCATAGCTCAGTTGGTTAGAGCACTACGTTGACATCGTAGGGGTCACAGGTTCGAGTCCTGTTGTGTCCATTTGTTTTTTGCTCGAAGCTGTGACCCTTGTAAGTTAATGAAGGCTCTAACATTCGTAGCTCGATCGCCTTGCATAATGCCTGTTCTAAAGTGCCATTACCGCCAATTTTTTTACCGTTTATTTCATCTCTCATTTTTCTCTCAATCCTTAAATCGGTTAAAGATTGAGAGAGATAGAGTTACGCAGCGGTAAGGGTTACAACCTTTCTTACAGGTTCAAATCCTGTATCGCCCATTTAATTTTTAGCTTGAACCTTTAACATTCTGAGTGTTAAGGAAGTGCGCTACTGCGGTAGCTGAGACAAGCATAGCAGGTTAGCTGAGAGAGTCCGATCGCCTACGGATCTACCCAGCGATCGTCTGATTTAATCAAATTAATCAACTCTTCTACACCTCGATCTTCCGGTACTCGCTTAATCTCTTCCCGACCGCGATACAGAGAAATATAACCCGCCTGCTTCCCAACATAACCATAATCAGCATCGGCCATTTCCCCTGGCCCATTGACAATACAGCCCATTACTGCTATATCCAAACCTGTCAAATGCTTAGTTGCTTCTCTCACTTTATGTAAAACTTCCTCTAAATTAAACAAAGTGCGACCACAGGAAGGGCAAGCCACATATTCTACCATCGTTTTCCGCAATCCCAAAGCTTGCAGAATGCTGTAACAAACGGGAATTTCCTTCTCCGGGGCTTCCGTAAGTGAGACGCGGATGGTGTCGCCAATCCCATCAGCTAACAATGTAGCAATCCCAGCGGTTGATTTAATTCGACCATATTCCCCATCACCCGCCTCTGTCACGCCTAAATGTAGGGGGTAATCCATGCCATGCTCGTCCATCCGGCGGGCCATCAAGCGGTACGCGGCTAACATTACAGGCACTCGCGAGGCTTTCATGGAAATGACGATGTTCCGAAAATCCAGAGATTCACAAATTTTGATAAATTCTAAGGCGGATTCTACCATTCCTTCGGGGGTGTCGCCGTAGGTAAATAGCATTCTTTCGGCAAGGGAACCGTGATTAACGCCGATTCGCATGGCTTTACCTTGATCTCGCAGGGAAACTACTAGCGGTTCGAGGGTTTCGCGGATTTTTTCGCCGATTTCGTCAAATTCTTCTGGGGTGTATTCGCTTCTGTCAGCTTTGGGTTTTTCAAATACATATAATCCGGGATTAATTCTGACTTTATCTACGTGCTTTGCCACTTCTAAGGCAATTTTCATCCCGTTGTGGTGGACATCGGCGACTAGGGGGACTACTTGATATGTGGCGTGTAGTTTTTGCTTAATTTCGGCTAAGGCTTTGGCGTGGGCCATGCTGGGGACGGTGACGCGGACGATTTCGCAGCCGATTTCGTGGAGGCGGCGGATTCCGGCTACTGAGCCGTCGATGTCTAGGGTATCTTCATTGATCATTGATTGAACGACGATGGGGTAGCCGCCGCCGATGGTGACGCTACCGACTTTGACTGGCCGGGTTTTGCGGCGGTGGATGGTGGTGTCAAAGGTGGGTTGAGTTGATGGGGGTTTGGTTGGTTTGGGTAGGGTTTGCATATTATGTCAGGGTAGATTTCGATCGCGAAAATCTCTGATTTTTGTCTCCTGTGTTTAGAGTGCCATAGAAGGGGACAGTTTGATGTAGGGGCGAAGCATTCGGGCGATAAATTATTGGGATAAACCGAGGTCTTGTGTCCGAATGCTTCGCCTACTTGCTAATGTAGTAATTATTGGACAAAAATAACCCTCAGTAATTATGAGCAGTACAGTCACACCCCCTAAACCTCAACTCAATCAGCGGCCAATCTCTGCATTACCTTCCGACACCTCTACATCCCTGGTGGGTGATTTCATTCAAGAAACTTTGGCTTTAACCCGCCGACTTTTTATTCAGCTACAGCGGCGGCCATCAACTCTAATTGCAGGCATTATTCAGCCTTTAATGTGGTTAGTATTGTTTGGAGCGTTGTTTCAAAATGCCCCTGCTGGTTTATTTGGTGAAAGTCAAAATTACGGTCAATTTCTCGGCGCTGGTGTAATTGTTTTTACTGCTTTTGCTGGAGCGCTTAATGCGGGTTTACCTGTGATGTTCGATCGCGAATTTGGCTTTCTCAATCGTTTGTTAGTTGCGCCTCTCGCTTCCAGATTTTCTATAGTTTTAGCTTCCGCAATTTTCATTGTCACCCTGAGTTTCATTCAAACTGGTGCAATTGTTGCTGCTGGCGCATTTTTGGGGGCGGGATTACCAGGAATACCAGGATTAATTGCGATCGCATTGATTATTTTGCTATTGGTCTTAGGGGTGACTGGTATCAGTTTAGGCTTAACTTTTGCCTTACCTGGCCACGTCGAACTAATTGCGGTAATCTTTGTTACTAACTTGCCTTTGTTGTTTGCCAGTACAGCCCTTGCGCCTCTATCTTTCATGCCTAACTGGTTACAAATTGTCGTTACTCTTAACCCTTTGAGTTACGCGATCGAGCCAATTCGCTATTTATACCTTCATAGCAATTGGTCATTAGCTAGTGTGGTTATGCAGGCTCCTTGGGGTGCTGTTACTTTTGGCGGGGCATTGTTGGTATTGTTGGCTTTTGATGTGGTGGCGCTATTAGGTATTCAACCTTTATTACGCCGACGATTTGCTTAAGAAGATTTGGTTGATTAACCACAGAAAACGCAGAGAACACAGAGGGAGAGAAGAGAGATGAATAATTCTGAGGCTAATGGATTTGAACTGAGTTAGGAATAGAAATTAAATAATTTGGTTTGTAGTAAGCGCAAAGAGCGCGCTTGGCGCTTACTACAAACCAAATTATTTTGCCTTTTGTTCTCTAGCCGGTACATTTGTTAAGCCATAATGTTTCATCAGCTTGAGAATGCCGATAGATAGAAATAGCCCAATTATTGCACCGCTAACTACTAGAATGATAAAAAACTTTTGCAATGTTTTTTTGGTCGCAGGATGATAGTTTCTGGGTGAGTTTCCATTCAGATTGTCAAATTCATTTTCTTCTAGGTTTTGCGGCTCAAACCGATTAGGTAATTGGTTTGAGTTGAAAGGGTCTGGCTTTTGGTTTGGTAGTTGATTCATTACGAGTACGATCGAAGCATATTAATCACTACTTTGACACATAATTAACGATTTTACCAGAGCCAAGTGGATGGTTTAGAAGGAGTTGGTCTTTCGTAGCGGTGTTGATGCAAAACTGAATTAGCAGAATTAGAATTTAACCCCGTTAAACCTACTGCATTAATAAAGTTTAAAATGTCAAGATCGTTGGGTTTAAGTTTCAGTGCTTGCTGTGCAGATTTTTTCGCTTCCGCATCGCGTTTAAGACCAACAAGTGCGGCGGCTCTCAGCATCCATAACTGATAGTTATCAGGCGCGATCGCAAGGCTTCGATCGTAGGCGATTAGAGCTTCAGAATACTGTTCTAATTCTAGCAAAAATGTTCCTTTAAGAGCCCAAACTTCCTCTTGATTGGGATTGATTTTAATCGCGCGATCTAAAGATGCGATCGCCTCTTGATATTGCTTTAAATCGTAAAATGCTTCACCTCGACCAATCCAAGCGGGAGCGAAATCTGATTTAATTTTAATTGCTTGATTATAAGAGGCGATCGCTTCCTCATAACGCTGCAAATTTCCTGCTAGTAAATCCCCGCGAATATACCAAGCAACATAGTCATCAGGATTCAATTGAATGGCTCTATCGAAAGAGGTAAGAGCTTCTTTATCTTCTTTCAAAAAAGTTAGTAAAGCACCGCGATCGCGCCAAGCTAAATAGAAATCTGGTTTAATTTTAGTTGCTCGATCGTAAGCCGCGATCGCCTCTCCATAACGTTCCATTGAAGACAAAACATTCCCCCGTCCATACCAAGCCGGATAAAAATCAGAATTAATTTTAATTGCTCGATCAAAAGCTAAAAGTGCCTCTTCAAATCGCTCCAAACGATACAACTCATTACCGCGATTTGCCCAATCAACTGCACTAGAAATACCCGCAGCATTAGGAACTTGTAAAAAAGTTTCAATTGACCCAGCCTCTAATTGAGTTAACTCTAAAGGCGGCTTATTTTCTACTTTCAAACTTAACCTAATTCCTGCCTGTTTAACAGTCTGCAAAAACCTACTTATAGGTATACCAGAACTAAAACCCAGCTTAACCCGATAAATCTCGCTAGACCTGGAATCATAGATTTTTTCTCCCTCAGACTGTCCATGAATTCCAATTACTCTCCCCTGAGTATCTAACACAGGAGAACCACTCATTCCTACCTCAGTAATATTAGTGTAAAAAAGCTCATAGCCGGCAGAAATAGGATTTTGAATGAAAGCCAAATTGTAATCATTGCTAATTAATAATCCCGCATTAAACAATCGCCGCCGATTAAAATTTGGTGTTTTTGCATCTTGCCAGCCTGACACAAAAACATATTTGAATTTAGCATCATAATTGTAATTTGCTAAGGTTGCTACTCGATAATTTTCGTTGCTAGTAAACTGCAATAAAGCTAAATCTAAATCAGGCAATTTTTTGATTTTACGGTAGTTTAGAGGATATCTTCTACCGTCAGATGTGGCGATCGCATATTCATCTTCCGTTTCTACAACGTGCCTAGCTGTCAAGACATAATAAGTATTACCATCCCTAGCCACAATTACCCCAGAACCAGGATTAATTCCATCAATTAATACCGTAATCTCAGAGGCAATTCGGTTAACTTGATTAGCCGTTAAAGCGGTTGCTGGTTGAGTTTGAACTAAGACAATTGCTGCACCTGTAATGGCAGCAGAAATTCCATAATAAAAATTCATTTTTACCTCTAGGGAAATTAGTAAAAATTCAGAAATCAAAAGGATTATAAGCTCTGAATTTTCAATGATTAATGAGTTGTACAAATATGTAGGGCGAATGGCATTCGCCCACCATATATAGCTGATTTAGTTACTACCAAGCTCCGCTGCGATCGGCACCAGAAGTTCCAGAATTAGGAGAGAAATGGGAACTATTAACTCCACTACCAGAAATGGTTTTCAGATAGTTTTTCATATCGAAATAGAGGCGAGATCCGCTTTCTTCTAAAGGACCAGCAGCACCGGAACGAATATCAAAAAGTTGTCGAATTATTCGGTTAGCATCTTCTCCCGGTTTAAGTGTAAATAATACCCCCGTACAAGCCCCTCCTTTAGTATTAGAAACGCAGATCACAGGCAAACTGTTAACAGTACCAGTTGTGATGTAATTTAATGTGCCATTATTGAAGAATTGTTGAAATTTAGAAGACACTTGGCGACAGCGAGTTATCGGTTCATAACCGTGATCGGAAAAGTAAGTAGAAACCCAACGAATTATAGGAAAACTACCTTTTTGGGTTTCCACAAAAGTTGTGGGAACACCATTGTTATCACTACAGAAGAAACGATTAGTAATTGTCGGTGGTTTTGTGTGTTCAACACTTGGTCTTGGTTGACAAGGATTCCAATGTTGACTTGGGCAAGTTTCTACTTTTCTCTCAGAGCAATCATTGGGACGATTGTCATTGCAAATAGTAGGAATATCGCTATTGCAATCATTGGGACGATTGTCATTGCAAACAGTAGGAATATCGCTATTGCAATCATTGGGACGATTGTCATTGCAGACTGTTAAATGATTATTGTTGCAATTATTTTGGCTGTTAGTGTTACAGCGATTTGGATGCTCAGTTCTCGTTGCATAACTAGGCTGGGTTGTGACTCCAGTAAAACTAAATGCGATCGCAGTTGCCATCACAATTTTGGTCAAGACTTTGGCTTTCATATTTAAGGATTAAGTTCCGTATTTTGGGTTTTATTGGTAGTTATGCTCAAGGATAAGATAATAAGCTTGGAGAAAAAATAAGCCCTTTAAATTTATCATCTCCTTCCGCATTAACCCTCGTACTATTTCTCTATACTTTTCAGAAAATCCCGGAAATAAATTAGGATTAAATCAGGACAAATAAAAGATAATTTTTGTGAAGATATCTATTTATTTTGCCTGCTTTGGTAAATTAACACCTAACCGTTTTAAGTAGTCCCAACCACGTTGCGGCCAAACACGATCTCTACCAGTTTTTTCGGCAATCCAACGAGCAACTTTTGGACCAGACCAAGCCTGACCATCGGGTGCTGGACCTTGCAATGCTTGTCGTAGTTCCTCTTGCTGTTCCGGTGTCAGCAAAGGTTTAGCAGGAGGTGGAAGGTGTTCTCCGCTACGGTTTCTCACAGAACTCGGTCCTTCCTGGTTGTAACGGCGCAATATTTCCTTAGCATAATCGTAGTTAATGCCGACGATCGCCGCCGAATGTTTAATAGTCCAATTTCTGGCAATTAACAACAGTAGATGCCACCGACGAGATTCGGTAGGATCTTGAGTTTTGGAGTAGCGAGTTTTAAGTTCGCCAATTGTCAAATGAGGTTCTATATGAGCTTTTGGCGGCATACCTGCGATCGAATCGTCAGCAAGATCGTTTTATATATCAAGAATTTGCGGAGAAATCAGGATAAAATTCTAATTTCGATCGAGTAAAATATTGGGAATGCAAATTTCTCTCAGCTAAAATTAGGAAATTTATCCTAAAATTGGCAAGACAAAGCGTAATTTAAGCAATATCAGACTCGATCGGGTGTGCCATGCTACTATCTACAAATTCAGCTAATGCGATCGCTTTTATCGACGCAGCCATTCCTGACTTTCAATCTCTCGTCAACGGAATTGAAGCAGGAACAGAAATAGTTTTCATAGATTCATTGCGGGACGGTATAGAGCAAATTACCGCAGTTTTAGCAAGTCGCCAAAGTATTAAAAGTATTCACATAGTTTCTCACGGTAGCCCTGGAAGTTTGCAATTAGGGTCAATTTGGCTAAATTCTAATAATTTAGATTTCTATATTCAGGATTTGCAACAGTGGTCGGCGGCATTAGTAGATGATGCAGAGATCCTTTTGTACGGGTGTAAGGTGGCCGCAGGGGAGAAGGGAAAGGCGTTTGTACAAGAAATTAGTCAGTCGATCGGGGTGGATGTTGCGGCTTCGGTTAGTTTGACTGGAAATGCCGTTTTAGGTGGAAATTGGGATTTAGAGTTTGTTACAGGTAAGATTGAAACTCCTTTGGCATTTTATCCTGAAGAAATGCAGGCTTATCATCATCTGCTTGCGTCTGAGATAATTATTAATGAGTTTCGGCGCGATACAGGGAATATCACAGGCAATGAGTATATAGAATTACTGCTAACTCAAGATTTAACTGCAACTCAGCTTCAGACGTATTTTGTGGGAGACTCAACCTCTACAACAGCCGCAAAATATTCAGCTTATCAGTTCACTAACATGGCAAGTATTGCTCCTGTATTTAAAGCGGGAACAATTATTACTATTGGCGGAAATTCTGCAATTCAAGACTTGGCATACAACCCCAACCCGGCTGGAAATAATGATAATTGGAACATCAGATTGAGTCCCGGTGGTGGATACTTGACAAGACTAATACCAGTCGTAGGTTTTGATAGCGATTTGGCTATTTCTGATGTTGTTTATCTGGATAATACTACGACAACAAATACAAACACAGTTGATTCGATCGCCTGGTCAACTTCTGGTTTAGGAGCATTTGGAAATGCAGCCAAGGTAAAAATTTCAGCGCCTGGATATCCAGAAACGGTCGAATTTGCCAATGCTTTAAACGGCGTAAATATAGCTGGAAATTATGCTTTCAATAGCACTGGTTCCCTTGGCTTACCTAACGGCGGAATTAATAGCATTTATATTAATAGCCGGCGGAATCCTCGAATTAATATTGCTCCTACTTTAGATAATCCTACCGTTAATGACCCGTTTCAAATTAATGAAGATATCCCCGATGCAACTAACACAGGTTTTAGCTTAGGTGACTATTTGAGCGAAGAGGGCGGTGATGCTAATGGCGATCCCTTGGGAGCCGTAGTCACCGCAGTAGATAATACTAATGGTCAATGGCAATTCTCGACTAATGGCGGTCAAACTTGGACAAATTTTGGTACAATTTCTGATAGTTCAGCAACAGTTTTAGGTTCTAATTACCTTTACAGAGGTTGGTTAGACAACACCCCAAGTAGTCAGGGATGGCTATCTTTTACTAACTTAAATTTAGCGACAAGTGTTCCTATTGCTGCTGAAGTTTATAGCGGTAATGGAGTAAATTTAAACAGCACTGGTGCAAATAACATTTATGCTGGATACAGCAGTCATACAGTCGGCGGCAGTTTATTTAACTCTTCATTTCCGACACTCGATCGCAATCACGGTTTTAGTATATCATTTAATCTTCAATCGATCGCAGAATCACGCACCAATTCTAATCGAGGTGGTTTTAGTATTATTGCCGTTACCAACGACAAAAAAGCCATCGAAATCGGTTTCCAGCAACTATCAACATCTTCAGGTAATATTTTTGCCCAAGGTGACGGCATTACTCCCAACCCTAACGGAGAACCTAATGGCTTATTCTTAGCAGCAGAAAGTTATAGCACTCCCATAAATAACTCTACTAACTACACTCTGACAGTTAAAGGTAACAATTACTATCTCTCTGACGATACTGATATTATACTAACTGGACCGCTCCGAGATTATTCCGCATTTGTTGGCCCCGTAGATCCTTACGAAACTCCTAACTTCCTCTTTTTAGGGGATGATACAACCTCTGCCCAAGCTAATATCAATTTATCCCAAATCGTTCTCTCAACATCTAATAAAGTCCGTTTCGTACCCAATCCAGACTATTACACTACCTCTGGAAATGAACCAAAACTAACATTCCACGCCTGGGATTCAAGCAACGGATTAGGTAGTGGTACTTCTGGCATTAACGCTTCTATTACAGGAGGGACAACGCCATACAGCACTAATTCGATAACAGCGGCGGTTGCGGTTAATCCTGTTAATGATAAACCTAGTTTTACTGCCAGTAATCCACCCGCAGTCAATAATAATAGCGGTTCACAAACTATTAGCAATTGGGCAACTTTTAGCCCCGGCCCTGCTAATGAGTCAACTCAGAAAGTAATTGCTTATACTGTCAGTAATATTAGCAATTCATCTTTATTTACTACTTCTCCCTCAATTGCGACTGATGGTACTCTTACTTACACGCCTGCGGCTAATGCTTTCGGCACTTCAACGTTTGATTTGATAGTACAAGATAATGGCGGTAAAGCTAATGGTGGCGACGATACTTCAATAGTCAAAACTTTTACAATTACTGTCAACGATCCTGGTACATTCAATTTCAGCAATCCCACTTACAGTGTTAATGAAAATGGTGTAATTGCCACAATTACGGTAAATCGTACAGGTAGCGCTAATGTAGCTGCTGATGTTAATTATAGCACTTCTGATGGTAATGCTAATTCAGGAAGTGATTATACTGCGGTTAATAATTCTTTAAGTTTTGCCATTGGTGAAACCAGTAAAACTTTGACTATTCCGATTACTGATGATGCTTTAGTAGAAGGGAATGAGACAGTTAATTTAACTTTAAATTCTCCCACAAATGGGGCAATTTTGGGGGCAATTTCTCAGGCTATTTTGACTATTGTAGATACTACTCCAACTCCAATTCCCTCAGTAACTCCAACTCCATCAATTACACCAACTCCATCAATAACTCCAACTCCATCAATTACACCAATTCCATCAGTAACTCCAACTCCTTCAATAACTCCAACGCCATCAATTACACCAATTCCCTCAGTAACTCTAACGCCATCAATTACACCAATTCCCTCAGTAACTCCAACGCCATCAATTACACCAATTCCCTCAGTAACTCCAACTCCTTCAATAACTCCAACGCCATCAATTACACCAATTCCCTCAATAACTCCAACGCCATCAATTACACCAATTCCCTCAGTAACTCCAACGCCATCAATAACTCCAACTCCATCAATAACTCCGACTCCATCAATTACCCCAATTCCATCAATAACTCCAACTCCATCAATAACTCCGACTCCATCAATTACGCCAATTCCTTCCTTTTCTCCTGAAATTGATTGTATTTGCAATCAAATTACTTTACCCAATCTGAGTTTTATTCCTAATCAAAATTCCGTTGATAAAACTCTAAATGGTACTGATAGTGATGACAGAATTATCGGTGGCAATAGCAATGATGCTATTAATGGTTTTGGCAGCAGTGACACCTTGTTTGGTCATCCTGAAAATGATAATATTTATGGTGGCTTTCCTAGTGAATTTCCTATTGGCTCGGAAAGCGATCGCGATTTACTTTTTGGCAACGAAGGTAATGATTATCTCAATGGTAATGCTGGCAATGATACCATCTTTGCTGGTGAGGATAATGATGTGATAATTGGTGGGAAAGATGATGATTTTCTCTGGGGCGATCGCGGTAATGATACTTTAATTGGTAATCAAGGTAAAGATCGCCTATTTGGTGGTAATCTTAACTCTTTTGATTCCGATCTTAATGGTAATGATTTGC
This sequence comes from Oscillatoriales cyanobacterium USR001, assembly GCA_001698425.1. Lineage (GTDB taxonomy): Bacteria > Cyanobacteriota > Cyanobacteriia > Cyanobacteriales > Microcoleaceae > Kamptonema. The sequence continues at coordinate 261,320 of MBRE01000055.1, forward strand.
TATTTGGTGGTATTGACAGCGACTTTTTGAATGGGGAAGAAGGGGAAGATACTCTTTCTGGTGACGATGGCAATGATACGATACACGGTGGTAAGAATAATGATGTAGTTTTGGGTGGCGATGGTGACGATTTCTTGTGGGGCGATCGCGGTGATGATAGTATTTGTGGTGGCGATGGAAATGATACCATATTTGGCGATATTGGTAATGCGATCGCAGTTGGTTTTAACGGTGAAAAAGATTGTATTTGCGGTGGTAGCGGTAATGACTTGATTTTTGCCAGTGAGGGGGAAGATAAGCTAGAGGGCGATCGGGGAAATGATACTCTCTACGGTGGTAAAGATAACGATACTTTGATAGGAGGAAGTGGAGATGATTGGCTTTGTGGAGATTTAGGGGATAATATTTTGAGGGGGGAAAGTGGAAGCGATCGCTTTGTTTTAAACTTAGGAGGAAAATGCGCGATCGCAGATTTTACCCCAGGAGAAGATTTATTAATTTTACCAAGTAACTTGACTTTTGAGCAATTAAGTATTACTCAAGATGTTAATGGTAGTTTAATCGCGATCGCTACAACTGGTAAAGTTTTAGCTACTATTAGCGGGGTACAAGCTGATATGATGCAGCTACGAATACAAACTTAATCGAGGTTAAAACGATTGACCTTACCCAGCTGATCGATAAATTTACTCAAGGTTAAATAATAATGGCAATCAAGATTAAGTTGTGGGCTGATTATGGATGCTGGCCTATCTGGGGTGTAGATGAAATTATATATCCGTAGGGATGATCCCACCACAAAGACACAAAGACACAAAGACACAATGTTAATCATTTTTGCGTAACAAACTTAGCATAATCCCCCAGCCATTCCGACTTAGGATTTAATTCAAACTGAGTAACCTCGATCATTGCCAACAACATAATCTTTCCCCTTAAAGATCGCTTCCGATAAACACATCCCTCCTGTTGAAGCTGCACATAATTTTCCCAAGAAACATCCGTCAATACAGTAATTCCTAAATCCATAATCATCCGCTGACGAAATGCTAAATGCTTCTCTAATAATTCTGCTAAACTGATTTCAGGATGGTGAGTACGCAAAGATTTTGGGTTGCGCCAAAAACCATAGGAAATACCATCTTTAATACTAGCTTCCCGATTAATCGTTGATAACTGCCAACCTTCAGCTAAATTACTTAAGATTACAGTCTGTCTTGCAAATGACTCTCCTGTTGCTTGAAAAACCTCAAATACTTCAGCATAGCAATAATTTTCAGGATGAGAAAAACACCTGGCAAAACCTGGATTACCACCAACAAGTTTATAATCTATTAATTGTACAAATCCCAAAGCTTCTAACTCGCTACTTTGCTGTTGTAACCAAGTAAAATTTAGCAAAGGGAAATCATTTAGGTTGGCTGATTCATACTGAAATTCATCAGGTAATGCCATCAGCACTTTAGATTTAGTATCGGATAATAGCCACAGAAAACAAAGGAAGAGAAAAAAAGTAATTACGATCCCTACCTTTTGGCCAAAATACCAAAAAGCAACTACAATTGTCAAACCAGATGATAAGATATAATTCTTCAGTTGATTCCAGAAATTTTGTGTTCCAGTGCTTAACTTCATAGTAATTTTTGCTGGAGTTGATGAATACTTAGGAATGAAAATTAAATAAATTGATGATTTAGTTTGTAGTAAGCGCTTTAGCGCTCTTTGCGCTTACTACAAACAAGCTAATTATTTAATTTCTATTCCTTAGCCCAAGGTAACGCCCCTTAGAAAACGGCGTTACCTTGAAGATTTTAGCCTAATTTGAAGCGATCGACCAAGCCCGAAGCACCTCAGCCACCGTCCAAGCCTGGGCTATACAACCCCTGGGCTGCATCGGCGCATCACCATCAAAAATCTCACTTAAACTCCCCACACCATGCGCTAATAAATGATTAGCCATTGGTTCTAGCATTTCTCGCACTTGTTTCCGATCTTTATATACTTGTAAGTGAGCTAAAACATAAGGTCCGATCAGCCAACCCCAGACAGTACCCTGATGATAAGCCCCATCACGGCTTAATGGATTGCCACCATAACTACCTTTATACTGTGGATGTTGTGGCGAGAGGCTTCGCAAACCGTAGGAAGTGAGAAGCTGCTGACCGCAAATATCAACTATGCAGCGCTGTTGATTCGATGTAAGCAGAGGAGTATAACGATTCATATCACTTATTCGGGTATGTGAAGCGATCGGCAATGACAAGGCAAATAACTGATTAGGTCTTAACGAGTCATCGTTTCCGTCTGGTCCATCCAACACATCGTAACAATAACCGGCGCGATCGTTCCAGAAACGAGCAAATCCTTTGGCGCTGGTTTGGGCTAATTTCTTATACTCTACATTAGATTTACCCAGTCTTTGAGCAAAGTAGATCATTGCCTGTAGAGCATTGTACCAAAGAGCGTTAATCTCAATTGGCTTACCAATACGGGGCGTGACTACCCAATCGTCAACTTTGGCATCCATCCAAGTGAGTTGGCTTCCGGTTTCGCCAGCATAAATTAAACCATCATCGGGATCGAGATGTATATTGTAGCGAGTGCCCCGCTGATGCCAATCAATGATTTCCGTTAATACAGGCCACAATTCTGCTAAAAGTTGGGTGTCCCCAGTGGCCTCACAATAAGCCCGAACTGCCTCAAAGTACCAAAGTGTAGCATCGACAGTGTTATATTCGGGAACATCGCCCGTATCAGGAAAGCGATTTGGTAACATTCCCCGATCTACATACCGAGAAAATGTGCGAAGAATTGACCGGGCTACTTTGGTTCTTCCAGTACAGATTGTGAGGCCTGGTAAGCTAATCATGGTATCGCGTCCCCAGTCGCTAAACCAAGGATATCCGGCGATGATGGTTTTGCCTTCGCGGTCATCACGATGGGGGCGACTAACAATAAATTGGTCGGCGGCATGGACTAAGTGGTTGATCCAATCGGGGCTTTTCCTCACTTTTCCCCATTTGTCTAGTATTTTTTGCTGGTAAGTGCGGCACAATTCCCAGGCTGAGTCGCTGTTTAAGTTGGGATTTTTCTCGGTAGTGGCTACTAAAGTGAGAGATTTTCCGGGTTCAATGGTGATGTGAAAGGTGGCGGCGTGGAGATGGTTCTCACAATGGTCAAGTCCGCGATACTTTTCTATTGCTAAATTGAAGCCGTAATGCCAATCATTGAGGTGTTGAGAGACGATCGAGTTGTTGTTTGGAGAGGTATCTATGAGTAGATAGAGGGGGGTGGCGGTGGGAAAGGCGGTGATACAAAGACCTTTTTGTATAGGAACGATCTCGATCGGCCAGCGATCGCTGGTGGTAAGGTGGTGATAGTCGCGATAGTCGATCAGGGTTTTGAGGGCGAGGGTTAGGGGTTTGGTGGCGCGGTGTAGGTGATAGCGGATATAGGTAGTGTTTGCGCCTTGCTGCATCCAGATGCGTTTTTCGAGGATAGCATCGGCGATCGCATAGTTCCAAACAGGCGTTGTTCCTTCTAGGTAAAAGTTTTGGATTAGTTTGTAGCCTGAAGATTCTACAATGCCATCAGCCCAGCGATTTGTATAAAGGGGATAGGTGATTTCGTTATACAATACAGTTTCGTCGACTTTTGCCACCATCAAAGTGCGCCCCAGAGGGGGGTTGAGGGCGGCGATGAGTAAGCCATGATAGCGGCGAGTTAGGAGGTTGGCGATCGTGCCGGAAGCATAACCACCGATACCGTTTGTAACTAACCACTCGCGGGACTCAGCCGTTTCGAGATGCCCGCAGATTTCCCGTCCAAAGTTGATGACCATAAAAGATTTATAATCGCATACTTTTCTGTTTTTGCATATTAAATTGTCAGGAACCACAAAGACACAAAGAAGGCATAAATTTAATGTAGGTTAAGACTAAACTTAAAACAGATTAAGAGTGATAAAAATGTAATGTCTCATTAACGAGACTTAAGATCGATATTCTTAAATGCTTGTTTAGGAACTCTAAGCAATTGGTAAGCTCCTTTATCATCTAAAATTTGATATTGATTAGGTTGCAGACTCATTTGAGTAAACTTTTTAGGTTGTCCCAAAATTAACACAGAGGCGGGAGCTTTATTCTGAGACGTTTGGATATATTTTATGACATCTTTTTCCATCCGATAGTAAGTTACAGGTTGTTGCGTATAAAATACCAGACTTGGTTTAGGAAAACCCACCATAATTAACTCTTCCCCTGGTAATTTTTCTTGCACGGCGGTATTAGCTAATTGTCTTAGCGGTAGCTGTCTATGCTCATCGACTAGATTGTAAACTGGAGTAATTACAAAGATAATAAATGCAGCTAATCCAATCAAATTAACAGTTAAAATTCCACTTTCTTGCCTTAGCCAAATTAGCATAGTCACCATTGCAGCAGTTATTATCCAAAGCCATCCACCAGTAACTCCTAAACCTGATTCTCGGAAGATTCGATCGAAATTGGGCATGGCGGGATCTTTTCCTAACCAATTGAAACTGTAGAAAATAACTCCGGCTAAAACTAGCAAAAATATCACATTAACAATGAATGAAATGGTAATGTAAAGAGGGAAAGACTTTTGATTTATTCCTATTTCTGCCTTTTTAATGCTAATAATTTTGCTCCATAGTAACGTTACTAATATCGCCGCTGCTGGCATTAAAGGTAGCACATAACTGGGTAATTTGGTGACAGCAACGGTAAAGAAACCAAAAATACAAACAAACCAAAATAGGGCAAATAAACCTAGTTGTGCTTTGCGAGGTTGTCTGCACCAATAACGACGCTGCCAAAATTTTAGATGGGCGATCGCTCCTGGTAAATAAATTGACCAAGGAGCAAAACCAACTAGCACTACCAAAAAGTAAAAATACCAAGGCGCAGCGTGGCGGTTAACTACCTGTGTAAATCGTTGAAAATTGTGGTAGCCAAAAAAGGAGTTAATGTAATCTTGACCGTTGGCTAATGTTACCAGAATAAACCAAGGTAAAGCGATGACTAAAATAATTAATATGCCAATCTGGGGGCGCATTTCTTGCCAAATTTCTCGACTATTTCCTAGATATAGTGTAAAGCTAACAATAATAATTACTGGTAAGACAATCCCGATCGGTCCTTTAGCCAGAATTGCCAATGCTATTAAAATATAAAAAGCTAAATACCAAGGAGATAGAGGCAGATTTTTCACTTTTTCCTTTTCTATTTCTTCTCGGTTTTTTCTATTTTCTTCTTCCTTAACGTAGCCGATAAAAAATGCGAATAATGCCGAACACATACAACCTGTCAGCAGCATATCTGAAACGCCAGTTCTACCCCAAGCAAGAGTTTCTGGGTTTAAGGCAATTAAAGCGGAACCCATCCAAGCAGTATATAGGGAAATCAGGGAAAAGGGGCGATTGTTTGTGGGTTTGTCTTCTGTTAAATAACTAAATTCTTGTTCGGAATTTTTAATGGTTTCTGGCTGGGTGCAATAGTTTATGGTATAGAATCCTAGACAGGTAAGAGCGATCGCGGCAAGCGCTGATGGCAGACGCACGGCCAGAGAATTAACACCGATCGCATGATAAGCGATCGCCATCAGCCAATAAATTAAAGGCGGCTTATCAAAGCGAGTCTGACCATTAAAATAAGGCGTAATCCAGTCTCCTGTAACAGTCATTTGACGAGCGGCTTCCGCAAATAAAGGTTCCGTCTCATCAACTAAACCCACACTACCCAAATTCCACAAAAACCCTAACCAACTCAATGCCAACAGCCATAAAAGTGACAGCACCAAAACTAGGATTTTTCGTTTTCCTTGATATTTCAACAAATCTGTAATCTTACTAATCCTAAATTTCATCTAAATTGCCAAAATGAGTATGAGTTTTTCCCTTAATTCCTTTCTACTTCTTCCTTCTTCCTTCTTCCTTCTTCCTTCTTCCTTCGCCCAAAATTATGAGTTCTGAATTTTGGATTATGAGTTAACCAGTAACTCAAACCTCAAAACTCAAAACTCAAAATCCAGAAACTAAACACTGATAACGTGCAGTTAAATTTCTGGTAAAAGGTAACAGTACCTTAAAAACAAATCCTATCGGCGGCGGTAAGGAACCGTAGCTTCAATATTGAGATTTGCCAAAGGAACTCGGGAGGGGAAATTGGCCGGCACCGGCATCGATCGCGCCATAGTCAAATAATTCGACGGATCTCCAGCTTTCGGCTGCTTATCTTGAGGAACAAAACGACGGACGCTTGTTTGCCAGATGCTTTGAGGGAAGCCCAACTGCGAACGGTGATATTCGTTGTAGCGGGGAGTCTTCAGGTTGAAAGGAGTGTCCCCTACATTACGCTGAGGTAGCACCCGTCGCCGCTGATAAGGAACCGTATCATAGCCGAAACTACCTAGATACTCTTCGCTACTCAGCAACTCATCAATAAAGCCTTGAGGCCCTTTGTTGACAACCACAATTGACCAAGCAATCTTCTCGCGTTCGCTGTAAACATCGCGGCCCAAAATGCGTTGGACGCACATTTCTACAAAGCGGTAATTGCTATTGGTTTGATAGTTCCGGCGAAGGAAAGGATCGGAAATCGCCAAACCGCGAATAAAATCTCGGACTGTGATTTGACCTAACTTAAGCTGAGATTCCAAGGCCTTCTGGCGATTGCTCTTGAGAATCTGGTGTTCGCTGTAAATCTGGCGATAAGCTGCCCAAATCAAACCGTCAATGTCCCCTGAGTCAAGGACATTTTCAGTTGTAAAAACTCTGGGCTGTTCGTCGCTGCCTGTTTCATAACCAGAAACACGCTGGTTTTGGCTCTTAGGGCCGTAGCTTAACAAAGGAAGCGCCACGTTACAATCTCCGTTATCTTAAATGTTCAGAAGTTGTTGACACTAACGACTAGCGTAGTGGTACAACCAGCCATCATTACAGATTAGGGGATTCCAGTAATCTAAATCTGATTTTTCTGAAGTTTCGCAATAATCTGTAATATTTATTGATGTTACCAGCCTAGTGCTGAATAAAACTGTTGGGCTGCGATCGGATCTCCAGTCGACTCCGCTGGTTCTGTATTGGGTTCGACGCGGATTTCTGTGCAGAAAGTAGAGGTGCTGAATCCGCCAAACCGCTTCACTGAACTTGTCCGCATCCGCACGTTGGGGTTGGCAAACCAAAAACGCTCGATCGAACTCATGGTTTCATATTCTGTAATTAACACTAATCCATCCTCAGCATCCATCTCGTAACTTCCAGCAACGGGGATAATTTCTGCATAGCCCCGCTCCCTTAACATCAGTCCTTGTCTGGGATTGTTGTCATTGGGCACGATCGCAAATACTGTAGAGCCTTTATGATTCTCTTCTTCTTTGTCCCATGCCATTGAACCCTGCCAAGTTACAAAAGCGCCACCCGCCGCTTTACTGGGGTCAACTTCGTGCATTTCACAAATTTCGATAACTCGCGGATCGTCGGCGGTTAGCGCGATCACTTCAATACTAGAATCTCCCATTTCTGTTTGTCGGAAAGCGAGGTGATGAATGCTGCGTTGCGATCGCCACATCCCCGCACTCTGTTGAAAAAACTCCATTGCATCCATTAGATTAGCTCCCTTAGCTCATACTGTGCCGTTTTTAACTTTTTTATAATACAACTCCTCTGCTTGTATGTACTTTTGCTACATAGATGAGTCCGAGAAGTGTTTATTTTGAACAGATTGTCAATAGAATGTAATTATAATTTACAATAGACGGGATACAAAGAATCTAATTCTGCGTCGTTCTTTCATATCTCTAAGAATAAATTTGGAGGAGTGAATTATGGAAATGCCCATAGGTCTAAGCTTAGAACAGCAATTCAAGCTGCAAGTTTTGCGCGATGAAATCAAAAACCTGAGCCTAGAACAAGCTCAGGAATATTTAATCGAGGTACTGAGGCAAAGTATGGTTAAGGACAATTTGTATAAGAATTGGTTGAAAAACGCTTGAGTACCACTGCAAATCGAAAAACGCTGCTACATAAACAAAGTTCGCCTCTGCGGACTCATAAACCCAAAAAGGGGTTTTGTTTATGTAACAGCGTTTTTAACTGCCAATATTTAATTGCGTTCAAACTTTAACCAAATCGCCCACTAACGTACTCCAAAGTAGCTTCTTGCTTCGGACTTTGGAAAATAACTTCAGTTTTGTCACACTCAACTAGATAGCCAAAACGCTTGCCATCATCAGAGATTTTGGCATTAAAAAATGCAGTCATGTCAGATACCCTAGAAGCTTGCTGCATATTGTGAGTAACAATCACAATCGTATATTTTTCCTTCAATTCCCGCATTAACTCTTCAACTTTCAGAGTAGAAATTGGATCAAGAGAAGCGCAAGGTTCATCCATCAATACCACATCAGGATTAACTGCGATCGCCCTGGCAATACAAAGACGTTGCTGTTGGCCCCCAGAAAGCGAAAAACCACTTTGTTTCAGCTTATCTTTCACCTCAGTCCAGAGATAAGCTTGACTAAGCGATCGCTCCACCAACTCATCCATATCTCCCTGATAATTATTCACCCTCGCCCCATAAGCAATATTATCGTAAATTGATTTGGGGAAAGGATTAGGCTTTTGGAAAACCATCCCAATTTTACGACGCACTTCCACCGGATCGACATCAGGATCGTAAAGATTTTGATTGTCGTAATAAATTTGACCCTTCAAACGAAAACCGTGTACCAAATCATTGAGGCGATTAAAGCAGCGCAAAATGGTACTTTTACCACAACCAGAAGGCCCAATAAAAGCCGTAATCTCATTCTTAGCAATACTAAGGGAAACTTCCTTAACTGCCAAAAAATCACCGTAATAAATATTGATATTGTCTGCTTGCAGAATTGTTTCTGATTCTTTTTCTACGTGCATAAAATGATTCTCCAATCAATTGTTACTTAATAGACTTTTCTCCGAGTTGCCAAACGAGACAATACACTCGTAAGCAAAACTAAAAACACCAAAATCAAAGAAGCCGCCCAAGCTAAATCCTGTTGTCCCTTAAAAGGAACAGTAGCAAAATTGTAAACCAATACCGACAATGATGGAGTTGGCTCGAATAATCCTTTTGGCCAAAAAGGAGAATTAAGCGCTGTGAAAATTAAAGGTGCAGTTTCACCAGCCGCCCGTGCAATGGCTAACGTTACACCGGTTAAAATAGCCGGAATTGCTGCCGGAATCACTACCCTCAAAATTGTTTGATAATTGGAAGCTCCAATCCCAACGGAAGCCCATCTAATATCTTGAGGGACTATTTGCAACGCTTCATCTGTGGTGCGGATAATTGTCGGTAACATCAGCACAGATAGTGCCGCTCCCCCAGCTACAGCGGAGAAACCACCCATAGTTACTACTAACAAACCATAAGCAAATACCCCGGCAATAATTGAAGGTACACCACTTAAAACGTTAGTAGCAAAACGAATCCAGCGAGCCATTTCACCTCGGCTAAATTCTGACAAATAAACGGCCGCTAAAACCCCAAAAGGAACAGCAATTAAAGTGGCAATTCCTATAGTTAGTAAAGTGCCAATAATCGCGTTAGCTACCCCACCTCCTGACAATCCAGGGGGCGGTGGTAGCTTAGTAAACAAGTTCAAATTTATGCTGGCTGCACCTTTACTGATGACATAGAACAACACTGCAAATAATGGCAAAAGGGCAATTGCTAAACAAGCACCTGCGAGAATTGTCATCCCAATATTGAAAATTGCTCGCGGGCTGCTTTTCGACTTTTTCAAGTTAACTGGACCGGAACCAAAAGAGTTGGAATTTTCGACGGTAGTAGACATAAAGTTAAGACTCTCAAGGATAGGGCAGACTTCTAATTGTATTTAGCTCTGACGCGGGAAACAACTAACTCAGCGAGGATATTAACTATGAACGTCAAAACAAATAGAACTAACCCAGCATACATTAAAGCTGATACTTGCAAGCCAGAAGCTTCCGCAAATTGATTGGCAAGTAAAGAAGCAATAGTATTACCAGGAGCTAGAAGAGAAAGACTTAATTGATTGGAGTTACCAATTAACAGTGTAGCTGCCATTGTTTCTCCCATTGCGCGGCCAAGCCCTAACATAATTCCGCCGACAATTCCAGAGAAAGCTGCGGGTACTAGCACTCTAAAAATTGTGGTCCAACGGGAGGCTCCCAAACCGAGAGATGCTTGACGTAATTCGGGAGGAAGACTAGCCAGGGAATCGCGGGAAATAGCGGTAATAATAGGCAAGGTCATAATTCCCAAAATCATCCCGGCGGGTAACATTCCTGGGCCAACTAAAGGAGTGCTAAACAGGGGAAACCAACCGAAGTTAGTATTAAGAAAAGCTCCAATGGGGCGGATAAAGGGAATGAGAACATAAATTCCCCATAATCCGTAAACAATACTGGGAATAGCGGCTAAAAGCTCTACTAAAAACACCAGTATTGTTCGTACTGGTAGGGGGAGAAAGTCCTCGCTTAAAAAGATTGCGGTTCCTACTCCTAATGGTACGGCTAAAATTAGGGCGATCGCGGAACTAACAATAGTTCCATAAATCATTGGCAGTGCCCCATATTCATTCTTAACTGGGTTCCAACTACTTGAAAATAGAAATCCCAAACCGTATTGTCCGATCGCGGGTAAAGCTCTAAAAGCAACTGTGAGAGCAATGAACAGCAATATTACAGCAACTCCTATTCCCAAGATGCGTGTTAGTAAGATAAAGCCATTATCCAATGACTTTTCTGCTTCCGAACGGGAGCGATCGCTTTTACCGATGTTGTTGGCTTCTTGAATCATAAACAGAAAGTAAGAATGATTATTTGTTAACTGTTAACTGTTAACTGTTAACGGTTATTTGTTATTTGTTAACGGTTAACCGTTAACCATTAACCGTTAACCGTTAACAATTAGCTATTTAACTTCAATTTTGTAGTCAGGGCTAATGCCATCAGCGGCGGCGGCTACTTTAGCTTTAACACTTTGGGGAAGAGGAACATAACCTAATTCCGCACTCACCTTTTGACCTTCATTTAAGCCATATTCAATCATGGCTTCTATAGCTTTTGCCTTGTTAGGATCGGCAACTTTCTTAGGAATTAACATCCAAGTGTAGCTAACAATAGGATAAGAATCAGCGCCTTCGGGATCGGGAATGAAAGCTCGGAGATTTTCTGGTAGTACCACTGCTTCCAGGGTTTTGCCTCCCGTTGCATCACTGTAAGCAACAAAGTTACCTGCTTTATTTTGCAGGGTAGCAAATTTGACATCATTGGTCTTGGCATAGCCGTACTCAATGTAGCCGATCGCCCCAACAGTTTGTTTAAGAGAAGTAGTAATACCATCATTTCCCTTAGCACCAACATTACCAGGCGATGGCCACTCTACGGTCTTGCCTTCTCCTACTTTTTCTTTCCATTCTGGACTAATCGCACTGAGGTGTTTTGTGAATACATCTGTCGTACCGCTACCATCAGAGCGACGTACAACTGTGATATTTTGGTCGGGCAACTTAGCACCGGGGTTAGCTGCGGTAATTTTAGGATCGTTCCATTTGGTGATTTTACCCAGGAAGATATCTGCATAAACTTCTCTAGGCAACTTTAATTCGGTGACATCTGGCAAGTTGTAAGCAATTACGATACCACCTGCGGACATGGGGAGCATGAGTACGCCTTTGTCTGCTGGTACTTTAGCAATTTCTTCGTCTTTCATCGCGGTGTCGCTGGCTCCAAAGTCTACAGTACCTTTGGTAAACTGCTCCACACCTGCGCCGCTACCCACTGATTGATAATTGATTTGTAATTTGGGATTGGCTATGTTGAAATCTTGAAACCATCGTTGATAAAGGGGTGCGGGAAATGAAGCGCCAGCCGCTGTCAAAGCTACGTCGGAAGTGAGGGCTAGTTTGGTATTGGCGGCGCTGGAGGAAGTGGCCACAGGGGAGGCGCTAGGAGAGCCGCCGCCGGCGGTGGGAGATGGGCTTTCAGTTGTGGCAGTGTTGCTACTACCGCAAGCGGCTAGGCTGACGGTGAGGGCGAGGGCGGAAATTGATACGCCTAAATGATAAGGATTGATGAGATTGATGCGAAAAAGCATGATGATAAAGCTTGTAAGCGTTTTTAGGGGATATCCCATAAGAGGATATATCGTAAAAGTAAAAATTAGGTTAAATTTTTTGACAATTTATAAATTTTTTATGTGTTGATGAGTTTGGTTTGGGAGGAAATAAATATTATTCGGCAATTTGGGTCGAGTTTTTATTATGGAGTATCGACGTTAGTCTATAATTATTAATTCTCTAATAAAATTGTGATTATTTCAATGAGGAGTAGGTGTAGTGCCAGCAGAGTTATTATCTTCTTCTAATTTTTCTAATTTAGCGATCGCCGAAGGGCTAACTGAAATGTCGCTACAAATAAGGCTCAACAGCCTTGTAGAGCAGATTATTGATGGATATCGCCTCAGTCGGGAGGAAGCTTTGGCTTTGACTGAGATTGAGGGTAATGAAAATATTTTATTGCTGTGCGAAGCGGCCGATCGCGTTCGTCAAGCTTGTTGCGGTAATACTGTGGATTTATGCAGTATTGTCAATGTTAAGTCTGGGAATTGTTCGGAAAATTGCGGTTTTTGCTCTCAATCGTCACACCATCCGGGGGAAAATTCACCGATTTATGGTTTAAAGTCGCCTGATGAGATTTTAGCTCAGGCTAAGGCGGCGGAGGCGGCGGGGGCGAAACGGTTTTGTCTAGTTTCTCAAGGCAGAGGAATTAAATACAATAGCCCGAAATCAACGGAATTTGAGCAAATTTTGGCGACGGTACGGCAGATTATGGCGGAAACGAGTATTAAGCCGTGTTGTGCTTTGGGTGAGGTGACGGCGGAACAGGCGCAAGCTTTGCGGGCTGCCGGGGTGACACGCTATAATCACAATTTGGAAGCGTCTGAAGAGTTTTTCCCGGAAATTGTGGGTACTCATAGCTGGCGCGATCGCGTGGAAACTGTGAAACATATCAAGGCGGCTGGGATTCAAGCTTGCACTGGCGGTATTATTGGTATGGGTGAAAGTTGGAGCGATCGCGTGGATTTGGCTTTGGCGTTGCGGGAGTTGGAGGTAGAGTCTGTACCGCTAAATTTGTTAAATCCCAGAGAGGGAACTCCCTTGGGCGATCGTGTTAAGTTAGATGTCTATGAAGCTTTGAAGGCGATCGCCATTTTTCGCCTGTTACTCCCAGAGCAAATCATCCGCTACGCTGGAGGCAGAGAAGCCGTCATGGGAGAATTTCAAGCTTTAGGCTTAAAAGCTGGAATCAATGCTATGCTGATTGGTCACTATCTCACTACCCTTGGTCAATCTCCAGAGCAAGACCAAGCTATGCTAGAATCTCTCGGACTCTCTGGTGGTGAAGCACCAATTCCTGGTAAATTAAGAATTAAAAATTAATTCTGTCTATGCCTGCTCCCATTGAATTATTGTGGGCTGTTATTGGTTTGCTAATCACGATTGGCGGCACTTTTTTGCCTGCATTTGTCGCCAATCCTGCATTGATTTGGGAGCAGGGAATTAAGCCCCAAGCACTCGGAGTTACTTATCAAATTGGAGCCGTTTTGTTAATAGGCTGTTTAGGTGGAAAAACTGCGGCTGCACTATCTCAAATCGCCTATTTAGCGTTAGGTTTAACGTTATTACCAGTTTTTACCCAAGGCGGAGGTTTTAGTTATTTGAGAGAGCCAACTTTTGGTTATTTGCTAGGTTTTATTCCTGGTGCTTGGCTATGTGGCAGATTTGCTTTTAAGATGTCGCCGCGATTGGAATCTCTAGCTTTTAGTTGTTTGTGTGGTTTGTTGAGTATTCATATTATAGGTTTAATTTATTTGGTTGCAGCACACTTTTTACACTTTACGAATGATGATAGTTTGCCTCTAATACCAGCAATTTTAAAATACTCGGTTTATCCTTTACCGGGTCAGTTGGCATTAGTTTGTGCGGTAACTGTGTTAGCATTTATACTCCGATGTTTGATGTTTTATTAACAGTTAGGAATAGAAATTAAATAATTAGTTTGTAGTAAGCGCTTTAGCGCTAAAGCGCTTACTACAAACAGTTAACAAATAACAAATAACAATTGTGATGCGTTTTAAGAAAAATTCTATTTTTTGGGTCGCTGCTCCTGTTAGTCTGGTGTTGGATCGCCTGACTAAACTTTGGGTAGTACAAACTTTTGCGCTAAAAATTCCTCCTGAAACAATGGCGTTGTGGCCGGGGGTATTTCATTTTACTTATGTTACTAATACTGGGGCGGCCTTTAGTTTATTTAGTAACGGCGGTGTAAATTGGTTGCGCTGGCTTTCCTTGGCTGTTAGTATAGGTTTAATAATTTTAGCTTGGTTTGGACCGAGACTAACTCTCTGGGAACAGATGGGCTACGGGTTGATTTTGGGTGGCGCGCTGGGTAATGGAATCGATCGCTTTGTCTCAGGTGCAGTAGTGGATTTTCTGGATTTTCGACTGATTCGATTTCCGGTATTCAATTTAGCTGATGTATTTATCAATATAGGAATTATTTGTTTGCTAATTGCGGCTTTCCAAAATCCACCTCGATCCGCGCCACCAATCCTCAAGAATCATCGAGAGGAATAAATTATAACTTAACATTTCAGGAATGTTTGATAGCATTCTTGAAGTTGCGAGTAAAATGAGCGATAGCTAATCTGAATTCAGGCTAAATAGCTAAATTATGACTCCACCCCAGCCACCACAAAAACCTCGAACTATTCTGGGCGCAATTACTCAAGCAGTCCAGACGATCGCTCATGTTAATTTTAGACAGTTGGCGCTTAAACCTAATGCGAAAGTGCCGGAACTTTGGGTTCAGGATGCTAATGGGCCGGGGGCGGAAAAGTTTCCGCTGTTGGGCGATCGCTATTTATTAGGTCGTTCTTCTAAATGTGATATTTTAATTCGCAATCCTGTGGTGAGTCAGGTGCATTTGTCGCTGTCGCGAGACGCGACGCGGCGATCGCCTTTTGTGCTCCGAGATGAAGATTCTACTAATGGGATTTATCGCGGTAAACGCAAGATTAAAAGTATTTCTCTTCGTCATGGTGATGTTTTTACGCTAGGACCGCCGGAATTAGCCGAGGCGGTGACTATTAAGTATGTAAACCCGCCTGCTTGGTATATAAAAGCGATTCGTTACGGTTTTTATGGTGTGACTGGATTAACGGCGATCGCGGCGACATTTGTAGGGATTGAATGGACAAAATTTGATGTCCGACCAATTCCTAGAAGCGTGACAGGACCGGTAATTGTTTATGCTCGCGATGGACAAACACCGCTACGACCACCTAATAATAATGCACACTTAGAATTAAAGCGGTTAAATGATTTTTCTCCTTATTTATCAAAGGCGGTAATTGCTTCTGAAGATTCGCGCTATTACTGGCATTTAGGAGTCGATCCAGTGGGGATTCTCAGAGCAGTATTGACAAATCTTAGAGGTGGGGGAATTAGAGAAGGTGCAAGTACAATTACCCAACAATTAGCAAGGAGTTTATTTCGAGATTATGTAGGTACTCAAGATTCTGCTGGCCGCAAGTTACGGGAGGCAATAGTAGCGCTGAAATTAGAGTTTTTTTATAGTAAAAAAGAACTGTTGCAAACTTATTTGAATCGAGTTTTTCTAGGTATTGACCTTTACGGATTTGAGGATGCGGCGCGGTTTTATTTTGGTAAGTCGGCGAAAAATTTAACTTTGTCAGAATCTGCGACTTTGGTGGGAATTTTGCCGGCTCCTAATAGTTTTAATCCGATTCAGAATTATCAGTTGGCGGTGGAATATCGCGATCGCGTTTTAGAAAGAATGCGATCGATGGGGATGGTTTCTCAGGAAGAAGCGGATCGAGCGAGGCGATCGCGCATTGAAATTAACCCGAAAGCACGGGAATTTTTGCAAAGTACAATTGCCCCTTATTTCTACAGTTATATTTTTACTGAATTGGAGTTTCTGTTAGGGGAACAATTGGCGAGAGAGGGGAATTTTATTGTGGAAACAGGCTTAAATCCTCAGTTTCAAAGGGTGGCGGAAAGTTCGTTAAAAAATGCAGTAAATAATTCAGGAGGGGCGGCGGGTTTTTCCGAGGGAGCGATGGTAACGCTTAATTCTAGCACTGGTGAAATTTTAGCATTAGTTGGGGGTGTAGATTATTTAAAAAGCCAATTTAATCGGGCAACGCAAGCGTTAAGACAACCTGGATCGACGTTTAAAATTTTTACTTATACGGCCGCAATTGAGCAGGGAATTTCCCCTAGCAAGGTGTATTCTTGTGCGCCGTTAAGTTGGGGAGGACAAACTTTTAATGGTTGTGAAAGAAGTGGTGGTAGTGCGGATATCTATCGGGGTTTGGCGCAGTCGGAAAATGCGATCGCTTTGAGGGTTGCTCAGGATGTTGGTTTAGATAATGTAGTACAAATGGCAAGGCGTTTGGGGATTAAGTCTAATCTGAATCCTGTCCCTGGATTAGTGTTAGGTCAAAGTGAGGTAAATGTGTTAGAAATTACTGGAGCTTTTGGGGTTTTAGCTAATCGTGGAGTTGCCAATCGTCCCCACGCAATTAAGCGAATTATTGATAGTAGTGATTGCAAAGTTCGAGATAATATTGATACTTGTCGGGTGATTTATGACTACCAGAAAGATCCCGCACGCGATCGGGGAGTTTTATCGCCTGAAGTCGCGGATACGATGACTGAATTATTGCAAGGTGTAGTGCGGGATGGCACGGGAAGAGCGGCTTTTTTAGGATTAGGTGAGGCGGGGAAAACTGGAACAACTAATAATAATGTCGATCTTTGGTTTATTGGTTATCTTCCTAGTCAGAATCTGGTGACGGGGGTTTGGTTGGGAAATGATGATAATAGTGCGACTGCGGGAGGTAGTAGTAATGCGGCTCAATTATGGGGGAATTATATGGGAAAAGTCGTGCAAAATTAAATTAATTAGTTGCACTGTCATAGATAAAAAACTTTTTTTCAATCCCATTTTGTGCGCGATCGAGGCTAAATAAATTATTTAACCAGAGAATTTTACTAGAAAAGCAGTCGCCGTTCAACCCACCGGGGGTAACAACTGGTAAGTCCAACAGAGACAACTTTCTCGCGATCGCCAGCTTTAAAAGGCTAATATAGTATAGATGTACTAGAATTTTTACAGCCAAAGCTTGAAACCATTGATTTGGTAATCTTGCTAAAAAGTACAATAAACTATAAGCTAAGTTAAGTTCAAATAACTTTACCCTTTGTTCCCAGATCCAAAGCTCTATTTAAGTATTTACCATTTTGTGATGAGGAGACAACAGACCTATGCAGCAGCTTGAGGCTAAACCAGGAATCGACTTTCAAACGGAAACCTACAAGGATGCCTACAGCCGGATTAACGCCATTGTAATCGAAGGCGAACAGGAGGCCTACGAGAACTACATCCAACTCGGTCAAATGCTCCCCGAACAAAACGAGGTGTTGATTGACTTGTCCAAGATGGAACACCGCCATAAGAAAGGATTTCAAGCTTGCGGTCGCAATTTGAGTGTAACGCCGGATATGGAATTTGCTAAAAACTTCTTTGCCGGACTGCATGGCAATTTCCAAGAAGCAGCCGCCGCACATAAGGTAGTCACTTGTTTGGTGATTCAATCATTGATTATCGAGTGCTTCGCGATCGCCGCTTACAATATCTACATCCCCGTTGCCGACGATTTTGCCCGTAAAATCACCGAAGGCGTAGTCAAAGACGAATACAGCCACCTCAATTTTGGCGAAGAATGGCTCAAAGCCCACTTTGAGGAATCAAAAGCCGAAATTGAAGCAGCCAACCGCCAAAATTTACCCCTAGTTTGGCGGATGCTGAACGAAGTTGAGGACGATGCCCACGTTTTGGGTATGGAAAAAGACGCTCTAGTTGAGGATTTTATGATAGCCTACGGCGAAGCCCTCAACAATATCGGATTTACCACACGCGACATTATGCGAATGTCTGCTTATGGCCTTACTGCTGCATAGAAATAGATAACAGTTAACAGTTAACTGTTAACTGTTAACAATTCCACCTAACAAAAACAGATTTTTTATTTAATGTTTGGTTTAATCGGTCACTTAACTAGCTTAGAACACGCCCAATCAGTTGCCAAAGATTTGGGTTATCCAGAATATGCCGATCAGGGACTTGACTTTTGGTGCAGCGCTCCCCCTCAAATCGTTGATAATATCACTGTTACTAGCATCACGGGTCAAAAAATAGAAGGTCGCTATGTGGAATCTTGCTTTCTACCAGAAATGTTAGCAAGTAGGCGGATTAAAGCAGCCACGCGCAAAATTATTAATGCAATGGCTCATGCTCAAAAGCATGGCATTAATATTACGGCTTTGGGCGGTTTTTCTTCGATTATCTTTGAGAATTTTAATTTGCAACAAATTCAACAAATTCGCAATATTAAGTTGGAGTTTGAACGTTTTACAACGGGGAATACTCATACTGCTTATATTATCTGCCGCCAGGTGGAGGAGGCAGCGCCTAAATTGGGGATAGATTTGTCACAGGCAACTGTGGCAGTTTGTGGGGCGACTGGTGATATTGGGAGTGCGGTTTGTCGGTGGTTGAATCATCGGACGAATGTGAAAGAGTTGCTGTTAGTGGCTCGCGATCGCGAACGTTTACAAGCCTTAGAATTAGAACTAGGGCGAGGGAAAATCATGGATTTAGAGGAAGCTTTACCTCTAGCAGATATTGTGGTTTGGGTAGCAAGTATGCCTAAAGGCGTGGAAATCGATCTCAAGGAATTAAAGCAACCTTGTTTGATGATTGATGGCGGCTATCCGAAAAATTTGGCAAGCAAAGTTCAACATCCCGGCATTTATGTGCTTCAGGGTGGCATAGTCGAACATTCCCTAGATATTGACTGGAAAATTATGAAAATAGTCAGTATGGATGTACCGGCGCGTCAGTTGTTTGCTTGTTTTGCTGAATCAATGTTACTAGAGTTTGAAAAGTGGTACACGAACTTTTCCTGGGGGCGAAATCAGATTACTATTGAAAAAATGGAGATGATTGGCAAGATTTCTCTAAAACACGGATTTAGACCCCTCTTGCTGTTTTAACGGTTCACAGTTAACAGTTAACTGTTAACAAATAACAGTTAACAGCTAATTGTGATCCGTGCAGTTCTTAATGATCATTACCTCCATGATTTTTTGACCAATTTCGTCTTTAAGTTCTAAAGATTCCCAGAGATCAACTAATAAGTCTTGTTCCTCTTGGGTAAAAACTCCATCAGCTAAAACTAAATCTGCGGCGAGAGCAAAAGCTGTTTGTCGCAATTTTGGTGTGAGTCCATTTTTAGCGGCTACGAATACATCCGAAGGTTTGTATTTATTTACCAACCCTAAAACTTTCTTAAAAAGTTCTTGGAATTCTTCGCGGGAATAAGCACTAAAAAGGCGAACATGGTTTGCAGCCAGGGTTTGCTTTTCTTGTTCGGCCATTTTGCCATCGGCACTGACGGCTAATATGGAAATGGCCATTAGTGCTTCTGGTGCATTGAGTTCGAGGCTACTGGCTTTACTGTTGCCAGTTTTGAAGAAGTCGGCGGCTTTTGCGTGTTTTTGGTCTTGGTAGGACATGATTTAGTGTGAGTAAAAATTTATCAAGTAAAGTGTGGGAAGTAGAAAACTCTGAGGCTTTCGCCCTGGGAGTGTCAATTAGTTTTAAGTTTACAAGAAGTTGAGGCGATCGCAAATCCTCATGGCTATATTATAACTCTCAAGTTGATATAAATAGGAGGGCAGAAATCGCGAATGCGCGATCGCTCTCCTACGATTCCGTTAACGATCGCACCCATTGAAAATCACTCTCACTCAGCGGTGGGACAGGCTGCTGTGAGTAATCAATTGCCAAATCTAAGGCTGCTTCTTGATAAATTTGTGCCAAAACCTCAGATAAATTCACAATAGGTTCTGACTCTAGTGGTTGTAAAGGAAACAAGAATTGGGGAATGGATTCACGCAGATTAAAGGGATATAATTCAGCTTCGGGACGGAGATTAGCCCTACTAACCAGAATGCGGTAATCTGAGGGAATTGAAGCGTCCATTGGCATAAAGTTTCCCATTCTCAGTAAATCAATTTCAACTAAGTGAGTTACACTATTCAACACTTTTTGTCGCTTGGTGAGGTATTTTTCTTGACCTTCACCCACTCGTTTATTCTTGGGTGAGAGGAATTCTACGACTGTTATCACCTTTCCAGTCTTAATCTCCCGAATCTCCAAATAGCGTTCGGTAATTTCTTCAGTCAAATTTTCTACGGCGGCTCGATATTTTGGTATGAGCAAGGGATTGAGCGATCGCGCCAGTTCGACAATTAGCCAGGAGTGAACCTCTGACCACAAAGAAGGATTTTCAAGATAAGGATTCATGCCTGGAAAATTTGGTGCCATAAATGTAAATCTAATTGGTAAATCTAATTGCGGTGACGGTATAGTTCTTTAATTTGTTTTACCTGTTGTTGAAATTCTGCACCTTTTTCTGGGTTAACCATTGCGACAAAGTTAGCAAAGCCTTGAATTGATGCTATAACGTCGGCAGAATTACCCCAGCGTTTACCTTCTGGGCCATCTTTTTCTATTTGATATAAAGTAGCACGAAAGCGTTTTAATTCTTTTTTAGAAAGACTAATTTTCTCGTTGACTACAATACCTGTAACTTCTTGTTGCCGATTTTTCCGCAGGATTCTGGTTTTTTGTTCATTAATTTTAAATCCTTCGTGATTAACAATTGATTCTGTGCGTTTGAGGATGTTACAAATATGACGCAAACTGTTACCTGAAGCCGAAAAAGTTAAGTCGTCGGCGTAACGAGTATAAACAAATCCTAAGTCTTCAGCCATTTGAGTTAGGCGTTTATCCAGACGACGACATAGTAAATTAGTAATGGCTGGACTGGCAGGAGAACCTTGGGGTAAATGGCGATTTGTTAATGCTACAAAGTAAGTTTTGCCGTCTATTTCTACTTCTTCAATTTCTGGTTCTGTACATAGTAAACCAAAAATTGTAGCGGCGATTTCTGAGTAGCCGAAGGATTGGAAAAGTCCTTTGACTCGTTGATAAGAAATTGAGGGGAAAAAATCTTTAAGATCGAAATTGATGATTACTTCTGCTTGGACATGAGGTTGGGCGTTTGTGACTATTGAGTGTTGGGTGCGAAAGCCATGAGCGGCTGTATGCAGTGCCATTTTTTCTAATATGTTGGTGAGCAGCCAATGCTGTACTTTTTTCAGGCGTGGCATGGGTGCAGAAATGAGACGATCGCCCCCGGTTTTTTTAGGTATTTTAAAACGAATATAATGGGAAATTGTGGAAGTTTTACGGGAAAATGCTAGAAAACGCAATTGTCCGATACTAATATCGATCGCGGCGGCAATTTCTTCGGGTGTATTACAAATGGGTAATCCATAATTTTGTAAGCGTTCAACTTCGGAGTTACTGTTATTTAATCCTGCCGATACACCATCGCCAAGATAAAGAATTTCTTGTTGTTTTCTCTGTTGCCAATTTGCCGATTTTTCTTGCCTTTCTCTTTCCCGACGCTCTTTAGTTTCCTGCTGTTTTTGCCGCGATTCTGCAAGGCGTTGCTGAAGTGCTTGTTTGCGAAGGAATTTTTCGTTTTGAAGTTGGCGACTTTGTTGCCGCAACTCATTAAGTTCTCGTATAATTTCTCCTTGGCGACGAATTTCATCGGCGGGATCTTGTGGAATTTCGCCTTGAGCCGGCCAAAATCCATAACGGATCATTTCTTCGAGGATGAATTCTTCTCTACCAATTTCTCGAATGCGATCGTATAATTCTTGACGGGTACGTGGTTGATCTGTCATATTTTTAAGTTAGTATTTGTTAGTTTTATTTTAAAGAATGAAGATTTTGTAGGGGTAGTGCCCCGTGCCTACCCCTACACCGACTTATCGTTTACCTGAGAAAAAATTTACAGTTTTTTGGAATAAGGATAAGCCCTGATCTGATTGTTTTTCTAACTCAGATAAGCCTGTTTTTAAGGCAAACTCTTTCTGGGAAATTTTACCAGCCTGACGCTGTTCAAATGCGTCTACTACCATAATTAAGTCATCTACAGAAAACTGAAAACCGTATTTTGCCGCCAGTTTAATTACCGCAGATCCCTGTTTACCTTTGAGAGCGATTGCCTCTTCATCATCCAGTTCAGTAATGGTACTAATATCACCATCACCGACCCCAAGTACGCTTTTCACTTCTTGTTTGAGTGCCGCATCTTCAGCGGTTCTTAACATAAAGGAAATCACGGCGCTCGATTTAGCCGATCGCATTTTTTTATTATCCACATATTCAATTTTGATTTCTCCGTTAGGTAGGGTAGTTTTGCGGTAGCGACGACCTAAATACATCAACTCTACAGTGGTGGCTTTTTTGGCATCAGCAATACCCGTTAACAGAGAAAAATCTTCTGGTGAAATTTCCCCTAGTTTTTGCTGTCCAAATATATCAATCACTTTGTTCAAATCTTCTACAGAAAACTGAAACCCATATTTACTCGCTAATTCGATAACTAACGAATTTTTCTGGCTTTTCAGTGCTTGGGCTTCTTCCGCGTCTAATTCATCAACACTGCTAATATCTCCATCTCCAACTCCCAAAATTTGTTTTAGTTCTTGTTTCAATTGTGAGTCATCACCAGTTTTTTCCATAAACTGCACCACTTGTGCTGTGGCTTGATGTGTGTTGTTTGCAGGTACTTGAGTCGTTACAGTTTTACGATAGCGACGACCTTGAAATATCAAGTCTATGGTTTTTCCTGCGGAAGACAGGCGATCTTGAGCATATTTATTCAGATTTGATGAAGCCAAAAACTCAGAAAATTTCGTTTCAGAAATTTCTCCAGCTTGGTGCTTTTCAAAAATATCAATGACTTTAATTAAGTCATTGCTGGAGAAGTTAAAGCCATTTTCTTTGGCTAAGTTTACCACTGAAGCCCCATACTTACCCTTGAGTGCTGTAGCTTCTGAGGCATCAAGTTCTTGGATATTACTAATATTTCCATCTCCCACTCCTATTGCTGTTTGAAGCTGTTTTTGTAATGCCTCATCTTTAGCTGTTTTTTCCATAAACTCAATCACTTGTGCGATCGCGCTAGAAGATGGGAGATCGTCCGGTGTGATGGCACTAATTGTGGTAATGGTTTGAGTTGTCGGTGCGACTTTTTTAGTATAGCGCCGACCCAAAAACACTAACTCGATCGTTTGTGTCGTTTGTGCATTTGAAACAAGGCGATCTTTGGTATTTTGATGCAGATTTGCGGAACTAATAAAGTTAGCAAATTCAGATTCCGAAAGTTCTCCTGACTGTTTTTTTTCAAAAACATCAATTACTTTAATTAACTCTTCTGGAGAAAATTGAAACCCATTTTTAGCCCCTAACTCTACGACGGCAGCCCCCCTTTGGCCTTTCAGTGCTGCTGCTTCTGAAGCATCAAGTTGATCGATACTACTAATATCACCGTCTCCAGTTCCTATCACATTTTGAAGCTGTTGCTGTAATGTTTGATCTTGAGCAGTTTTTTCCATAAATTGGATCACTTGTTCTATGCTCATGTTTTCAATCTCCTTAAATTATTGTTTTTCGGAATTTTTCTTAATTTAAAACTTAAAATAACCCAAATTTTCGATCGATTTCAAATAATTATATTAAAATTTGTGACAGAATTTTGAAAAATCAAGTATTTTCACTTTCTAATTATCTACAATTCTTAACATTTATTTTGATGAGTCAGCTTAAAAAGAAATGCCAGGCCAGGTATCAATAGGTTGCGTTGATTTTACAATGTGCATTCCCGCAGCTGCAAATCGCACAAAAGCAGCATTAGCTTGCTCTGTAAAGTCAATTATATCAGGAACAACAACGGGTGAAGTGCAATCTTCCAATAAATAGATTTTATTCACTAATTTGGGATCTTGCGCCATAATTTCTGTTAGTAAGTCGTCAATTGTCCAGGCCACACAATGACTTTTGGCTTGTCCGGCAATAATCACTGCATCGTATTCTAACAATTTTTGAATAAAATGCACATTTTTTTCAGCAATCGGATTGCCATCTGCACTATCTAACACTTCTGGGCGCAAAACTGAATAATTTTCTGTTAAGGGATTCCCGCCTTTAATTTCAAAAAGTGTTTGGCGATCGCGGGCGATATTATGGAAAAATATTGCTTCTTCCACTGCTGAAACTAAGGCGTGTCCAATGCCGCCTAACATTGAATGATAGGGCCAAATTGTCAGGGGATATTTGCCATCATCGCTCAATTTTTTAACGTAGTATAATGCGTGTTTTTCTAATGCTAAATAGTTGCAATCTGCAATGCTATCGGCAACGGCTGGGTTAACTTTCCAAATACCTTGTTGGACATCATTTAGTGTAATCATTGTGGCGGCTGGAAGGGGATGTTCTCCTACATCGTTTATCCAAAATATAGGATGAAAAATTTGCATGGCGGTGTGGGTATCCATTGTGGGGGCAATGGTGGTAATTACGCCTAAATTGTGATAAATAAATTGGCAAAGTCGGAGGTTATCATCAACTGCGCCTGCTCCAGAATTTCCAGCAACAAATAATTCAAAGGTAGGAATGCAGAAGGTATTTTGAGCATCTATTATCATTAGACAAATGCGATTTTTGTCTGCTGCTGCTGGTTGAATGTTATTTTGTTTTGCCCAGTTTTTAGCTTCTATTGCTCGATCTTGGTAGGGGACTCGCCAGACTTCTCCTACTTTTTGAGGATCGAAGTGTACGGGAATTGGGAGTTGAGTTTTTGTTGTCATTTTTTTCTAATTACTATTAATGTTGTATCGTCTGGTAATAAACCTACTGGTTTTAATATCTGCTGGTTTTGTTCATCAAATTTTTGTGTTTCTCGGTTAATTAGAGATAAGTGGCGATTCACCATGTCTGGGTTTTTGAAGTATCTATCTTTTTCCCAAAATTGATCGATCGCGCCTACATAAGCTGAATATCCAGGTAAATTTGACTTGGCTAGTTTAATCAAATCAATTACCCCATCAGTGCCGATCAAAATTGATTTAACTTCATTAATTGGCAATCGGTCATGGATTTGAAATTGCCATTGAGAACGATCGATTTTTGATTGACTATTTTGCCAGTTTAATAAACTATAAGCTAGATAAGGTGGCGCATTTCCAGCAAATGGTCCTAACTGCTTTATTTTACCATTAACGATAATTACTCCGTCTCCTATAGAGAAAAGAATTACACCAGATTTGGCGATCAATGCGCCGACGATTGTAAATAAAAAATACTGACGAATAATGGTTTTAAAAAGTGTGCCGTTACTATCCATTGCTAAGGCTAAATTTTGCAATGTATCTAGTATGTATTGCCGCACGTTTTCCCAAAATTCCTCTGAGGAAAATGGAATTTTTTGGGCGACTTTGGCGATCGCGCTTGCTACTAATTTAGCGCCAATTTGGGCTCCAACTTCGCTGCGATCGCCACTACCGCAACCGTCGCAAACCACCGCGATCGCCCAATCTTCCCAACACATACTGTAATAGGCATCTTGATTATTTTTCCCACTTCGCAGATGGAATCTGCCAGTTACAGAGCCACCGGCTAGTTCAAACTGCTCCTGCATGACTGTACATTTAGTGTGATCAGTACACTTTTATATTAATCTTGCTAAAATAGATTGTCAAGGGTGACGAGAAAATTCTCAATCTACACTACAATACTTATGTCTTACACCTACGAATTTCCCAGACCTGCACTTACCGTCGATTGCGTTGTTTTCGGATTAGATCGAGACAATTTATTGAAAATCATGTTGATTCAGCGATGCTTGCCACCTTTTGAGGGACAGTGGGCCCTACCTGGGGGTTTCGTGCGGCTGGAGGAATCTCTCGAAGCCGCAGCACAGCGAGAATTGCGGGAAGAAACTGGCCTTGAAAATGTATTTTTCGAGCAACTTTATACCTTCGGTGATGTTAACAGAGATCCGCGCGATCGCATCATCAGCGTTGCCTATTATGCCCTAATAAATTTGTGGGAATACCGCATCGAAGCCGCAACAGATGCCAGCGCCGCCGCTTGGTTTCCTCTTCTGAAAAAACCCTCACTTCCTTTCGACCACGAACAAATTTTAGCCACAGCTTTTGCTAGACTAAAAAACAAAGTACGCTACGAACCCATCGGCTTTGAACTATTACCCAAAAAATTCACCCTCACCCAACTGCAAAAGCTTTACGAAACAATTTTAGGGCAAAAACTAGACAAACGCAACTTTCGCAAAAAAATTCTTAAAATGGAGCTTTTAGTCGCACTAGATGAAACTGAAACCGCCGTCGCCCATCGCGCCGCGAGATTTTATCAATTTGACGAACAGAAATATCGTAAATTCAAAGACAAAGGATTTAATTTTGAATTATAATAACTTAAATCAACCTTGGGGGTAACTTAAGATGAGTTCGATCGGATTAACTAAGGTATCAAAATTCTTCAATTCAATTCCGGCAAGAGCCTATCTTTTGACCGCCATTATTATCTTCGCCATTTCGGGATCTGTAATTCACAAATTGACAGATATTGGAGCCGCAAACTTAATTAATGGTAGAAACCCAATTTCATTCTGTAATATTTTATTTGCTGGTAACATTTGTGCTTTAGCTTTTCTAATTTTTGTCTATCATCAACAATGGAATACTGCCGCATTAAAACAAATCTCTCGAAAAGATTGGATAAGTTTAAGCATAGTAGCTATTCTCGAAGGAGCCTTAGCCCCCACCTTAATTTTTACCGCTCTTAGCTTAACAATGGTCAACAATATTATTATCATCGGACGCATTGAACCACCCTTGACTTTAGCTTTATCAGTATGGTTGCTGCGGGAACGAGTGAATAAATGGGTTGTCGGCGGTGCTATTGTTTCATTTGCCGGCGTTATCCTCACAATATTGCTGCTACAAAATTCCGGTGATAACATGGTAAAAATGGCAAGAGTAATTCATGTAGGAAAAGGCGAATTAATGACCGCAGGTTGGGCTATTTGTATCGCCATTTCTACAATTATTAGTAAAAGTAAACTTCGTCAAATACCCTTGGGAATATTTACCATATTTAGAACTGCGATCGGTACTACGATCTTTTTTGTAATTGTCATTCAGCAATATGGAGCCATCCATTTTATTGATATTTTCTCACCTTTATTATGGCAATGGATGTTATTTTATGGCGCTGTAGTAGTTGTCGGCGGTCAATTATGTTTTTTCACCGGATTAAAGAAATCTACAGCATCAGAAGTTTCCTTAGCCAGTTCTTTTGGTCCGATCGCTGGCATCTTATCCTCTTACTTAATCTTAGGAGAATTGCCTAACATCGCTCAATATATCGGTGGTAGTATTGTTATGGTTGGCATCATCTTAACCCAAATCGGAGTTTTTCAACAAAACACTCAAACTCCAATTTTATCCCAGAAAATTCCTGCCATAGAAAACAATATGGAAGTTGGCTTTAAAGGAGTATAAGGAAAGGAAATGTAAAAACTCCCCCCATACTTTCAATAACAACAAATACCTTTAATAATCAAGAGAAAACAATCATGCTAGATGAACCAAAACCCAAGAAAACAAATCTATCAATCAAGCGAATATTGGGATTTCTGCTAGTATCATTATTAGTTGCGATCGTAACCATAGTAGCGGAAAAATTCAACACTCAAGAACTTTTAAAAAACACATTAACCTGGATTAATCAGCTTGGTTTTTGGGGACCACTAGCTTTCATTGCCATCTACAACCTAGCCACAATATTATTTATTCCAGGCTCCGTACTCACATTAGGAGGAGGCCTAATTTTTGGAGTTTTTTGGGGTTCTATATACGTTTTCATCGCCGCCACATTAGGCGCTACCTTAGCTTTTCTAATAGGGCGATACTTATCTCGAAACTGGGTAGCAAAACAAATGGCAAAGCACCCAAAGTTCAAATTTATTGATGAAGCTGTAGCTAGAGAAGGATTGAAAATAGTTTTTTTAACCCGCCTTTCCCCTATTTTTCCCTTCAATCTTTTAAACTATGCCTTTGGCATCACCAAAGTTTCCTTAAAAGACTATATTCTCGGTTCATTTGGCATGATTCCCGGAACTATTATGTACGTCTATCTCGGTTCTTTAGGCGGGAAATTTGCTATAATCGAAACAGCGTGCAATCTCGCAGATACCCAAGCCGCAGCCGCCAAGTTTATCATCAATATCTTGGGTTTTATTGCAACTGTAATGATTACCATTTATATAGCTCGGATTGCTCGTAAAAGTTTAGAAATAAATATTTAATTAGGAAAATTGCCATGTCAAACTTAAAAAACGACAACCTCAATATATCACCAATAGACATACATAATCAAACCTTAGTTTCATATTTACATCCCTCAGATTGGGTAAATCCTCAGCCCCTAAGCCGTTATAATTTAGTCGTAATTGGAGCCGGACCAGCCGGATTAATAGTAGCCGCAGGTGCAGCCGGTTTAGGTGCAAAAGTCGCTTTAATTGAAAAAAGATTCATGGGAGGTGATTGTTTAAATGTCGGTTGCGTACCTTCAAAATGTCTAATTAGTTCCTCCCGTGTAGTTGCTAATATTCATAAAGCTAATCTTTTTGGCGTTCATATTCCTGAACAAATAGAAGTTGATTTTGCCGCAGTCATGGAAAGAATGCGACGACTCAGAACAAAATTAAGTCCGATAGATTCCGTACAACGTTACCAACAAAAATTAGGAGTAGATGTTTTTCTAGGTTCCGGTCATTTCTCCAGTCACGATACCATAGAAGTAGCAGGTCAAAAACTGCGTTTTAAAAAAGCCGTAATTGCCACAGGTGCGAGAGCATTACAACCACAAATTCCTGGTTTAGAAGCAACTGGATATCTCACCAATGAAACAATTTTTAACCTCACCAAACAACCAAAAAGTTTAGCAGTAATTGGCGGTGGCCCCATTGGTTGCGAATTAGCCCAAGCATTTCAAAGATTGGGAACAAAAGTAATATTACTGCACAAAAACGCTCACATTTTAGATAGGGAAGATGTCGATGCAGCAGAAATTGTCCAGCAAACCTTTATCCGAGAGGGAATTGAGCTAATTTTACAATGCAATATTCAGCGAGTGGAGTTAACAAGTGCTGGAAAAGTTCTCTATTATCAAATCAATGGCAAAGAAAATTCCATAATAGTAGATGAAATTCTAGCTAGTACCGGACGAGCCCCCAATGTTGAAACCTTAAATCTTGAAGCTGTTGGCGTTAATTACGATACAAAAAAAGGTGTTTTTGTCAATGATAATCTCCAAACTACTAACCCTCAAATTTATGCAGCAGGTGATGTTTGCATGAACTGGAAATTTACTCATGCTGCTGATTTTGCCGCGAGAATTGTCATCCAAAATACGCTATTTTTAGGCAATAAAAAACTTAGTGGTTTAACAATGCCTTGGTCAACTTACACTGATCCAGAAATTGCTCATGTAGGAATGTCTGAGAAAGAAACTCAAGAAAAAGGACTTGATATCAATACATTTTTTATTCCTTTTAATGAGTTAGATCGGGCTGTTACTGACAGTGAAGAGGAAGGATTTGTCAAAATTCACGTTAAGAAAGGCACAGATAAAATTTTAGGTGCAACTATTGTCGCTTCCCACGCCGGAGATATAATTAGCGAAATTACTTTGGCAATGGTTAACAATATTGGTTTAGGAAAAATTGCTAGTGTAATTCATCCTTATCCAACTCAAGCAGATGCAATTCGTAAGGCGGCGGATGCTTATAATCGTACTCGCTTAACACCTTTGGTGAAAAAACTATTTTCTCAGTGGCTAACTTGGACGCGATAACTATAACAGGAATTACGCAACTGTCACAAAATAGGGGTTAAAATTTAGGTATGTAGTTGCGCTTCAGCGCTCTTTGATATGCCAAGAGCGCTAAAGCGCAACTACATACCTTCGTGTATCTTGACGATCAAAAATCACCTTCAGCGACTTGAAACACAGTTAAACCCAAGGATCTCCACATATCAACAACTTGTTGACGGTCATCCAATACGAAGCGAATATTATATTTTCCTTCGATATTTTGGCGGTAAATCTCTTCTTTAATAATTGAATCTTTTCTCTGATCTCCAGTCTTTCGCATATAAAGACCAGTATAGTTTACGCCATATTTTTGTAACCATCTTTCAGTCTGAGGTTGACAGTCATCAGTTCGACCAGATGCCACAATTATCTTAATACTTGATTGCCATTTGTGAACAGTATCTAACACTGGTTGATTGGGCAAATCATTTTCGCACTTAGACGCATCGTAAGGATTTCTACCATTAAGTAAAGATAGCGTTCCGTCCATATCAACTATTATGGCATCTGGTAATTCTGGGTTATATTCTGGAGATGGGATAGGCACTCGAACATATTTATTATACATCTGCATAATTACATCTTTGCCAACAGAATTGAGACGTTTTAAATCTCGTTTAATACATTCTTCTACGGGAACTTGGAGAAAGGAATCATTAACTTCTACTACTGCTTGATCTTTAACTAATTCTTTAATACGATCTATATGATGACCAAAGTTTGTATCATCAACAATCACATTTTTCCCAGATTCTAAAGCCATCAAAATTATGGCATCTCTGAGTTGAAGAATAAACTTTTCGTTCCCTGGCGACCAATAGGAAGCATGAGCCATTTCTCGCAATAGGTCTTTGTTTGTCCGCACCCATCTACCGGGTTCAGACAACAATAATTCATTCGCAAATTTAGATTTTCCAGAAGCGGGTAAACCGATAAGAACAATGACTTTTTTCATGGTTATTGGTTATTGGTTATTGGTTATTGGTTATTGGTTATTGGTTAACCGTTAACCGTTAACCGTTAACCGTTAACAACTATTATAATCCCAGATTAATGTAATCTAAGCCTAAAAGTTCTTCAGCTTTTTGGATAGTAGTGCTGCGGAGAGCTTCTTTCACACTAGCAATTTTTCCCGATCGCAAAGAAAATAAAATCCCAGAATAAGGTAAATGCTTGATAGCTAAAGCAAAATCTTTCTGAGTTTCAATATGTTGATATTGCCGATAAACCTCCTCTACTTCTTGAATTAAGGATTGATATTTATCCTTAATTTTTTGATATAATTCCGTCCACTCAGGAAAATAAGCTAAAAATTCTTCTCCCTCATTTGTCAGGATAATTTCAATCATTCTACGGGTAGAAAATCCTTCCCTCAGATGAGAAATAGCTACATATTGAGGAGACTTAACTTTAACTCGATTAAAATTGCGATCGCAGATAATATACCCTTCAGAATCCATCGGATCTAACAATTCAGCAGCTTTAATAACCTCTGTCCAGCTAGTCAAAGGATAAGACTGCACTAACTCCCATCCATAATTATTTGCCCACAAACTAGGTTCAGATTCCATCAATGTATCAACATTACGCACTCCATGTAAAATAATTTGATTATTCTTTTGTTGTACAACAATCCGATTATAAGGAGTCATTAATTCAAAGATAAAACAGTATTCGCTTTCCGTCGGTAACTGATATCCTAACTCATTCCACACCTTCCAAAATAGTTCTGCAAAAGTAAAACCAAAACCATTAACCTCACCACCCGCATCAGGAGTTCCACTAGATTGCACCCTCCATTCCCCATCATAGAAATAGAGTACCATCAGAGAACCATCTAGCTTTTCATAAACCTTAGCGCTACTCCAATCAATTGTAGAAGCATGATGTTCTCCATAATTAAAAAATTTATTATATGGATAAGAAACTATCTGCCAATCTTGAGAGGAATCTAAAATGATCCCTCGACATTGTTGAACTATTTTTTCCCCCATTGGCGACTCAATCTGAGAATATTTCAGACAGACTAAGTGAGGATATTTCTGATGTCGCGTAGATTTGATATGATAAGTGCTGCATAATCTATCTAAACCGTATTGACGTAAATAATCTTGGAGTTCCATATTATCTCAATTATCTCATTATTATCTCATTTTTTAACACTATCAAAGCAATTTAGTCCTCATCATCAGGATAACCAAATACAGCAAACTCCATTTCTCGCTTATGGGTTTTTACTCCTACACCCAATAAATCCTCTAACTTATCCACTTCCTTAATCGTTAAATCACCCCGTTCCATTGCATAGTGCATCTGACCGACAAGAATCAATTTAGACTCAAGGGGCATATTATTCTCAAGTCCTAGTTTGATTGTATACTCAAAATTATCGAAAATTCTGTCCATTTTTTAATTGCTCCCTAGTAAAAGTTTGCCTTTCACAGCTATTATAAATCAAGGTTATTTTACCAATTAACCTTTTGCTATCCATCCTGACAGCACTGCGAATACCTTCATTGATATCAAGGATATTGTAATGCTGATTAATATGATAAACGATATTTCGCGCTTGTTTCTTCCCGTCTCGAATATCGCGCTGAACTGCACCCCTCACATTTGTTGCATTCCGAAGTTCCTTAAATTCCCAAAGCTCACCATCAACCTCAGCATCCGCTGTCTTTTCCCTAAGTTCTGATCTTTCACTCAAAAATTTAACTTGCTTTCCCTGCTTTGCCAAAGATTCAGCTACAAATATCTCAGAAGCAGTTGTGCTATGTTCTCGGTGAATCAGTACAAACCCCCCACTATCAATGTCAAAATAATAACGCTCATACTCTGGCTCCGCAGTGCTGTAAATCTCCCAACTTGTCTTCACATCATTTGACTCAACCATTGCCCTATCCCGCAACTAATTATTTCTATGCAACAGCATATAAGAGTCCCCACCTGCGGTAATCTAGTCAAATGACTTTATTGGCTACTTTTAACGCGATCGCTCTATGTCCTCAACCACATCTGCACCCACCCGTACCATCCGCATCGGTTCCCGCAAAAGCCAACTCGCCCTCGTTCAAACCTACTGGGTGCAAGAACAGCTAAAGCAACGCTTTCCCCACTGCAATTTTGAAGTCCACACCATGTCTACCCAAGGCGACAAAATCCTTGATGTTCCCCTCGCCAAAATTGGAGACAAAGGACTATTCACCAAAGAACTCGAAGTGGGAATGCTGAACAATGAAACTGATTTAGCGGTACATTCCCTCAAAGATTTACCCACTAATTTACCAGCAGGATTAATGTTAGGATGCGTGAGCGAACGGGAAAATCCCGCTGATGCTCTCGTAGTTCACGAAAAGCACCAAGATAAACAATTAGAAACTCTCCCAAAAGGTGCTATTATTGGCACATCTTCTTTGCGGCGACTTGCCCAACTCAGACATCATTTTCCCGACCTTGAATTTAAAGATATTCGAGGCAATCTTAACACTAGACTTGCTAAACTTGATGAAGGCGAATATGATGGTATTATATTAGCAGTAGCAGGATTGCAAAGGCTAGGAATGGGCGATCGCATTCATCAAATCATCGCCCCAGAAATCTCTCTTCACGCCGTCGGACAAGGCGCTCTTGGCATCGAATGTCGTGCCGGAGATGAGGAAATCTTAGCACTAATTAAAGCCCTTGAACATACTGAAACGGCTTTACGTTGTCATGCAGAACGCGCATTTTTACGAGAATTAGAAGGCGGTTGCCAAGTACCTATCGGTGTTAATACTAAAATTGAAGGCGGTCAACTAACCTTAACAGGATTAGTAGCAAGTCTCGATGGTCAGCGATTAGTAAAAGACACCGTAACAGGTGCAGCCGACACTGCTGAAACTTTAGGAATTAAACTCGCTCACTGCTTACGAACAAAAGGCGCAAATGAAATCTTAGAAGAGATTTTTGCTCAAATTCAACGGGGCTCTTAGTAGTAAGGGCAATGGCTAATAGTTAAATATAAAAAATTGCGATTAGCCATTAGTTTATCCTACACAACAATTGCCAAAATTAACAGAACTCAATCAAGATCGAGGAAAGTAAAATTATGAGTGATGCAGAAGAAAAATTACAGTTAAAACCATCAAAAGCTAAGGCAATTTCTCGCCAAATGCAGACGGTTCGCGAAACCTTTAAACAACAACTAAATGAACTTAAAACCCAATCACCAGAAACCTCATCCACAATAGAAAAAATCTTACCTTCTCTGGTTTCAATTTATGTTATTGACTGGGAAACTGAGGAAAAAATTGCTGTCGGTAGTGGCTTCTTTGTTGAGCCAGATGTCATTGTCACTAATTATCACATCGTAGCAGATATTACAGAAGAAGATACCCTCTATGAAGAAGACGAAAGCGAAATGATATTAGTGCAAACTTCCGATGAACAATTGAGAATTGCCGAGGTAGTTTTTACGGGAAATTCAGATGAAGATTTTGCTGTTTTATTTATTACAGATTCTATCATCGATCGCAAAACAGGTCAAGAAATAGAATTACCCCAAGAATATCCAGCTTTAACCTTATCTTTGGAAGCAAAAGAAGGCGATCGAGTCATTGCAGTTGGCTATCCCTTGGGAGAGAAAGCTTCAACCGTGAATCAAGGTATGATTAGCAACATTTTAATCTCAGAAAAATCTGGAGAAGATGAGGAAATTGCAGCCACAACTGAAGTTAAAGTTTTACAAACTACTGCGGTAATTAATCCCGGCAACTCTGGCGGTCCGCTAATTAATATGAAGGGTGATGTAGTAGGAATCAATACCTGGGGATGGGATGACAGAAAAGGGGTAAATTTTGCGATATCGGCAGATGTTTTGGCTGACTTTTTAGACAGATTTGAAGAACTTTATGAAGAAGGCTGGGATGATGAATAAAATTATTAGTTATTAGTTATTAGTTATTAGTTGTTGGTTATTAGTTATTAGTTATTAGTTATTAGTTGTTGCTTGTAGAGTGATGGCAATTACAAGTCATCTTTGAAACGCGATCGCTCTACCAATTACCCATTACGAACACGGATTTAACGGATTACCAATTACCAATTACCCATTACCAATTACCCATTACCAATTACCAATATTCAAACCTTCCCAAATCTCCGACTTCTCTGTTGATAAGCATACAAAGCACGGTGAAACTCCGCGCGATCGAAATCAGGCCAAAAAGTATCAGTAATATAAATTTCCGCATAAGCAATTTGCCACAACATAAAATTCGAGATCCGCATTTCCCCGCTAGTACGAATCAATAAATCAGGATCGCAAACATCAGCAGTATAGAGATAACTTTTAAATAAAGCCTCATCAATCTCCTCCGGTTGTAACTTACCTTCCTGTACCTGAAGCGCGATCGCCCGCGCCGCCTGCACAATCTCCTGACGACCACCATAATTCGTCGCCACAGTAAAACGAATCCCTTGATTATCCTGAGTAGCAGCCACAGAACGCTCAATTTCCGCCTGCAAAGATTGAGGCAACGCCGCTAAATTACCAATAAACTTAATTTTTACACCCTCATCCACCATATCCTGTAATTCTTGACGCAACTTCCCCTCAAATAAACTCATTAAAAAATCCACCTCCTCCAGAGGACGACCC
Source organism: Oscillatoriales cyanobacterium USR001 (assembly GCA_001698425.1). Classification (GTDB taxonomy): domain Bacteria; phylum Cyanobacteriota; class Cyanobacteriia; order Cyanobacteriales; family Microcoleaceae; genus Kamptonema. The sequence goes on from MBRE01000055.1 coordinate 296,983, forward strand.
CAATTCTCAGTCGAAAAAGCATAAGTAGTTAAAGCTTGAATCCCCCAATCATTACAACACCGCAGCAAATCCTTCAGAGCACTTACCCCTCGACGGTGGCCCATAATTCGAGGTAAACCCTGACGTTTAGCCCAGCGGCCATTTCCATCCATAATTACAGCTACGTGCTTAGGCAATCTTTCCCGGTCTAAATCAGCAGGCAACTGTTGTAAAACACTTAATTTTGCACTCATAATAGCGAAGGAAGAAGGAAGAAGGAAGAAGGAAGAAGGAAGAAGGAAGAAGGAAGAAGGAAGAAGGAAGAGGGAATAAGGAAGAAGGAAGAGGGAATAAGGAAGAAGGAAGAAGGAAGAAGGAAGAGGGAAGAGGAAAGAGGGAAGAGGGAATAAGGGAATAAGGAAGATGGGCTAGGGACTAAGAGCTATGAGAAGAAAGAAGAGAGAATAAATCAATATAAAAATTGCAATCAATTTGATTTAAGTGTGACACTTTTGTAAGTCCTGTGAATATTAAAATAAAGTTAATTACTCCTTCCCAAATTCTCAGAATAAAAGCGGAACAACTCCTCATTATTTATTCCGATTATTCGGTGGACGGCGTAATATCCGCGAAATCAAGGCAGCACCCTTCAAACCAATCTGCCGCCCCAGATTACCGATAGGGAGTCCAGGCGCAACTCGATCGCCCTCAGCCGGACCAAGATGAGCCTCTAATAACTCCTTCAGTTTACTACTCGTTAAAGGTCGGTTTAATCCACCCTTATCTGCCAAAGAAATAGAGCCAGTTTCCTCAGAAACCACCACACAAATACAGGCTTGAACTCTTTCCGTAATGCCCATAGCCGCCCGGTGGCGAGTTCCCAACTGGCGAGACGCAGTACGATCGGAAAGAGGCAAAATCACCCCCGCAGAAACAATTCGAGAACCACGAATTAAAGTTGCTCCATCGTGAAGCAAAGTTTTAGGTTGAAAAATAGTTTGCAAAAGTTCCTTAGAAACTTCCGCATTCAGCCTCACACCTGGAACCGAAAAATCGCGATCGTCAATCGGAGCATCAGTTTCCAGAATTAATAAAGCCCCCGTCCGATTCTGTGAAAGCTCTTTAACTGCGTCCACAATTTCATCAATTACACTATCAGGCTCAGGATTCGATCGACGACCCGGACCAAATAATTGTAGAACTTCACCCCTACCTAATTGTTCTAACAATCGGCGAAATTCCGACTGTAAGATTACCGCCATTGCCACAGCAGAACCAGTCACCAAGCTGTTGAGGGCAATATGCAGCAGCCTCAATCCAGCCCAGTTACTTATGGCTGCGGCTAACATCAAAACAATAAACCCCCTTACCATCCATAGCGTTCGGCGTTCGGCAATAATTACCAGTACCATATACGCTAAGGCAAAGACTAATCCGAGATCGAGTCCTTGAATTAAAAAAGATGCAGAGGGATATTGCAAAAAGCCGGCAATACCAGAATTAAAACCAGATTGTTGATTGTTCATGGTTCATCGTTCGCTGCTAACCATGAACCGTGAACCATGAAGCATGAACCGTGAACCATGAATCGTCTTTTATTCCACTTATTTGACGAGTCTTTCTGGCAAGCGATCTTGCCTTACTAAATCTTGGTAAGTTTCACGTTGTATGATCACGTTTGCTTCCCCATCTCTAACTAAAACTGCTGTTGGTTTTGGCAGCCGATTATAGTTAGAAGCCATGCTGTAATTGTAAGCACCAGTAGCCATAACTACCAGAACATCGCCTGGTTTTGATACTGGCAATTGAGCATTTTTAATCAGAACATCGCCTGATTCGCAGTGTTTACCAGCAATTGTCACTGTCTCGGTTAAAGGAGCGGACATCTGGTTAGCTGCGACAATTCGATATACTGATTGATAAGTGATTGGACGCGGATTGTCTGACATTCCGCCATCTACAGCTAGGTAAGTCCGCATTCCGGGGATGACTTTTTGAGAGCCAACGGTGTAAGCGGTGACGCAAGCTGTACCAATTAGCGATCGCCCTGGTTCGCAAAGCAACTTTGGTAAAGGTATTTCTACTCTTTCGCAAGCTGCGGCTACTGCTTGACCGATCGTTTTTACCCAAGCTTCAATGCTGGGAGGATCGTCCGCTTCAGTATAACTGATGCCTAAGCCGCCGCCAACGTTCAGTTCTGCCACAGGTAAGCCGTAACTTGCTGCTTTTGCTAAGGCTTCGACGATTACTCCTGCTAAATCTTCATGGGGTTGTAGCTCAAAAATCTGCGAGCCGATATGAGCGTGTAAGCCAATGCAGGATAGAGTTGGTTGTTGGCTGATGAAGGCAAAAAGTCGATCGAGATCGTTAGGATCGAAGCCAAATTTACTATCGAGGTGGCCTGTGCGAATGTACTCATGGGTATGACATTCGATCCCCGGAGTAAAGCGTAGCATCACACGGACAGGTTGACTTGCTTGATTTTCCAGAAGCTCAACCAGGGTTGACAATTCTAGCCAGTTGTCAGCGACAATATTACAACCGCAGTCGATCGCCAGTTGCAATTCGCTCCGAGATTTATTATTCCCATGAAAATAAAGTTTATCGGCATTAACTCCAGCTTGGAGAGCAGTATAGATTTCGCCCCCGGATACTACGTCAATACCTAAGCCTTCGTCCGCCGCGATCGCACAAACCGCCAGACAATTCCACGCCTTAGAAGCATACAGCACTTGGGACTCACCCGGATAGTAGCGTTTTAAGGCTTCCCGGTACTGACTGCAAGCTGTTCGCAATGTTAGTTCATCTAAAATGTAAATCGGTGAACCAAACTGCTCCACTAGACTAACTACATCGCAACCACCTATTTCTAAGCGATCTTGACTGTTAACCCTAGCTGAGAGCGGTAAAATCTCCTGATTAGGCGATCGAGTTTCGGGGCTACTTTGAGATTTAGATAGATACTGAAGTCCTGAATTTTGAACTTCCACTGACTGAGTTAATAACATTGTGGGATTATTTAGGGTATTGATTGGGACTTACGCCAAAAATCTGTTAACGGTTAACTGTTAACTGTTAGTTGTGGACATCTCCTATTCCAGTGTACAATTGACTGCTTTAGCTTTTCTCGCAGTATTTAAGTTGTTTTGATAGAAATTAAACATCTTAGCCTAGAAGACTTATCAGCGGCCGTTGAACTTGACCGCCTTTGTTTTGGCGGACTTTGGACCCTGGAAGGTTATCGCCGAGAATTAGAGAGTCCCAACAGCGATTTACTCGGTTTGTGGGTAGAAGGAAAAGGGAAGAAGGAAGAAGGAAGAAGGAAGAGGGAAGAAGGAAGAGATCCTTTTGACTTCGCTCAAGGTAAAAATCAGGAACAAACAAGTCTTGCCTCTCTTCCCCCCACTCCCCCACTCCCCCACTCACCCACTCTAATTGGCCTTGCTTGTCTGTGGGCAATTTTAGGGGAAGGTCATATTACCATGTTGGGTATTCATCCTGACTATCAAGGTCAAGGTTTCGGAAAAACGCTGCTTTATAGTTTATTAAAGTTAGCTCATCAACGACAATTAGAGTGGGCAACTTTGGAAGTACGCGCCTCTAATTTCGCAGCAATATCTCTTTATCAAAAATTTGGTTTTAAAGAGGCCGGACGCAGACGCGGCTATTATCAAGAACCAGAAGAAGATGCCTTAATTTTGTGGCGAAGTGGTCTTCAGCAGCCAGAATTTGAGGAGGATTTAGTTAAATCGATCGCCAAAAGCGTTAGGTCATAATTTTGTCGATTTTTTGATCCACAGGTACATTAATAACGATCGCAGTTCCATTACCCAATTTGGTAGTGTAGGACTCCCTGATGCTGTTAACGCCATTATCATTGATACCAGCGGATCTGTTTACACAATTTTCTAATCGACGATCAATGCAATCAAATTCAACATCTTCATATTGCAAAGATAAGCTCAAACTCTTGTAATAATTGCCCGTAACTTTGTGAACGCTACTTTCATCGACATTGGAGGTATCATTCCGATAGGAAATAGTCAATTTTAAGCGGTAACTAAACTTTTGGCTATTTCGCTTCTCTAATGCACTTGCAATCACCATTTTGAGATTTTTTTTAGTTACTGTTTCTCCTATTACTTCTGAAAGTAGCTTCCAGAGTTTAGGTGCTAGAATTTTCCTGATATAATCAACACTATAGCCAGAAATATTCATGTCATCATACTTATCACCATCCCAGGAATGTCGAAAAATCTCCCTTTCCCAAGGACTCAAACTTTGAGATTTGGTTTCAGCAACCCAACTATTTATTGAACTTAGCGCAATTTCAAAATTCATAGTAGCACGCCCCTAATCTAAATCTTTGTTCTTGATTAGACATTACCAAAAACGATGCTTAATGGCTGAGAAGCACGACGTAAGAGCCGTATTTTTGTTCCACCATAATTGCATACTAAATCGATCCGATCGCTAAAAGCGTCAGGTCATAATAATTGTAGATTACCCAATCTTTAAATAAATCTTATCAACTTTATAAAACTTTAAATAAGTCTCAGAGCTTATGAACTTTATGGACTTTTTTCGGGCATTTATAGAAGATCGCCCCAAAAACTTATGAACTTTAGGTATTGTGACTTTGCCCAGAAGTTGTGGATACTAAACGTTAACTGGTGCAGAAGAAAGGTTACAACAACTGAGGGGTTTCAGACCGCAAATCCAGTTTAAAACCCCATTCCAACCCAGCCAGCAGTAGATTTCTCAAGAAAAGTAACAAATTCCCAATTCGGCGTAAAAACCGGGGGAAAGACTGAGAGATGTATGGAATCTCACAAATTTCGATCGCTCAAAAACTCGAAATCTCACAAAATTAGGGTGTCTTAACATGATTCAAAATTTAGACTTACTCAGCCCAGGAAATCTGAATTTTACTGGGACACTGGACACACAAAACCCAGAATCAATTTACAAGTTTTCCCTCAATCCAATACTCCGGACAGTTTTCAA